>CAKMKG010000005.1 GCA_927441425.1 uncultured Bacillota bacterium
CTGAAGAGGGCGCCTTGGACGCCGTGGCCGCTACCCACGCGTTGGTCAAAGGTGCCCAGGCCCACGGGGCCAAGGTGCTCACCCAGACTCGGGTGCTGGGCTTTGTCTTTCAGCAGCCGACCTTGCTGAAAAATCTTAATATTCTCGACAACATCATTCTTCCGTCGCATCGTGGGTTACAAGCATAACTGCAGTACCATCATCGTTGATTTCGGAAAAGATATTCATAATCTCCTCCGCCGAACTTGAGTTAAGCGAACCGGTCGGCTCATCACCGAATATGATTTCAGGATCGCTCATCAGTGCACGGCATATTCCGGCACGCTGAAGCTGCCCTCCTGAAACTTGCGTAATATCACGCTTTTCCAACTCCTCAATGCCTACCTTTTTCATTAGCACTCTTGCTCTTTCGGTAATCTGTGCAGCATTTTTTCTTTCACTGCTCATCGACGGAAGAATGATGTTGTCGAGAATATTAAGATTTTTCAGCAAGGTCGGCTGCTGAAAGACAAAGCCCATTTTTGTTCTGCGAATAGTAGCAAATTCATTTTCCCGGAGTGCTGATATATCCATGCCTTCAAAGGCAACCTTCCCACTGTCGATGCCATCCATTCCGCTCAGTGCAAACATCAGCGTCGATTTGCCCGAACCCGAGGGTCCCATAACCGAAACGAACTCGCCTTCATTAATTTCAACAGACACTCCATCGAGTACATTGCGCTTTTCATCGCCCTCACCGAACGCTTTTACTATATTTTCGCCTGTAATGATATTCTTCATAATTTACTCCTTTATATTTTCAGATATTTTTAATTGGCCTGCACCCGATGTGCCGATCAAAGTTGCGATCAGTACCGCGCATACCATCAGCAGCGGGCTGATCAGATATGCTGAAAGCGGATTGATCTCAAACTGAAATGAAGATGCTCCAAACGAGGAAATCACCCCACCTGCGAGTATTTCTCCCAGTGTGTTCGCCAGAATTGTTCCAAGAACAATTCCGACCACCAGAACAAATACGGAACGTGAAACATATTGTGCTTTTATATCTGCGTTTGTAAAACCGAATGCTTTCATTACGGCAATGGAATATCTATCCTTCACGACAAGGAGTTTCATAAACAACAGTGTGATCAATAACGTAATGATCAGCGCTACAGCAATTGCTGCATAGGAGGCCTTTTCAACGGAGCTCATAGTCGAGCCGAATGTCTGTGTAATGTATTCCTCAATTCCTGAAACCTTTGCAAAATCATAACCGACCGCATATTTCAAAACCGTTTCGTCAATTAGTGCTTGATCTGAAAGCTCCGCACTGATCACGCACCACATCGTGGCCGCGGAATTGTCTTCAAAAACAGCCTTTGCGGTTTTGCCGCCGTTGGTAATGTCGGAATACATTCCGCATATCGCGAGGTCTTTCTCCTTCCCCTCAATCACCAGCGTTAGGACATCTCCGCTTTTTTTGCCCAGCTCAGCGGCATTCATAGCAGAAAGCGCAATTTCGTTTTCTGTGGCGGGTGCTCTACCATCAGAATATTCTATAGGAAATATGGAATGGTCGCCAAGCTCAACCTTTATCCTTTCCTCCGCTCCGCCCGAACTCTTTGCTATGAATGTTTTTGTAGTTAGCACCACATGCTTTGAAATAGCATTGTCACTGTTCATTCTCTTTGTAATTTCAGCTGCTTTGTTGGAGATATTGTCGGTTTGCTGAATGTCAATGCGCAAATCGCAGCTTCCTATGCCCATATATGTAATGAAGTTATTTGAGGAAATCGTATTGTAAAGATTTTGCGGAACAATCATGATAAACGCAGAGAGCACAAGCACCGCAAGCATTGTGGTATATAGCTTCTTCCGTGAAATAACATCCTTGATCCCGAGGAAAATATTTGTATTAATCAGCTTGTTTCTGCTTAGGTGAAAATGCTTTGTGCCGGCGGATTTTTCCTGTGAAGTCCCAAATCGAATTGCTTCCGAGGCAGATATTTTCCGAAAGCGCCTCAGCACGCCTCTTACATATGCAAGAATAGCAAGGAATACAAGCAGTACACCGATGATTGCAAAAATTAGAGCAAAAGAGGCATTTTCACTTTCACCCATATAAAGCCGTATATTTTCCAGAAGCATGCCTTTAAAGAGAAAGGAAAGTGCATACCCCAAAACACAGCCTGCCCCGGCGATCGCTGCATATTTCGCAAGGTAAATCTTCTTTATATCAGATACCCGAAGCCCAATTGCTTTCATAACGCCGATTTCGCGGTAGTCATCCTCAATTTTAGCAAGGAGCGTAAAACGAATACATAGAAATGCGATTGCAACAACAAGAATGCTGACAAGAAGGATCACGGCAATCATCATTCCGTCGGAAATTGCATTAATTGTTTTGAAAAGCGAATAGGTAATTGTCGGTCCGTTTGCCTCAAGGCCTGCATTGTCATAAGCGGTTTCAAAAGCGCCAAGAGTCGATAAATCCTTTAATCTGAACTCAATGAGATACTCTGTATTTCCGAGGCTTTTTATTTCCGCATAATCATTTTCACTGACAAGAAATCTCTTTGAGGAGGAGAGCGTAGAATTCATCTGCGAATCGCGGAGAAATCCCGCAACGATAAATTCCTTTTCTCCTATTACTGCCTTGTCACCAACCTTCGCGGTGTCGTCTCTCATATAGCAGATGGGAACATATAGTTCACCGTCGGCTGCGTTTATGATTTCGCCGTTAAGATCAAGTAGATAGTCGAATTTTTCACTCTGTACGCTAAATCCATTATCCTGAACATTATCCGCAAGGGATCTGTCTCCAAATAAAAACTGTGCTCCTTCGACATTTAGAAATTCAAGCACCTGAAATTCATCGACTGCGACATTCTGCACCGCAAAAGCTTCAAGCCGATCAGTGTCGATGTTACCCGAATGCATCTGCATAAAATGTGGAGTTTTCGCCCGCGTCATCAGCGAATCGATGGCATCCGGAAGATTTACGACGAGAATCGCCGCAAGTGAGACAAGCATAGCCGCCGCCGCAACAAATATCGTGATTGTAAGCGTGATCGCCTTGCTCTTCAAAATGTCGTTACGAATTATTCTATTATACATAAATCACCTCTGTGTTCCAAATTATTCATTGTTACCCCCATTTTCGCTGCCAAACATCTGCATGATATCGGTCAGGCTTCCACTTTCAGCGCCGAGCAGCCGTTCCGTATTGAAAACAAAAGCCTGGATCCGGGAAGTACGCTCCTCGTTGTTCATTTCAACCATATCATCATCAAAGACTGTATTCGTATATGCCACGACCATTTCCATACATTCATACGGGAACGGGGTGCTGAATAGCCCTTTCGCAATGCCCTCTCGAATGATTTCTGTCATGATAGGTGTCACACCGTTGATAATGATTTTTTGGATTTTCTGGTGCATCAGCGCATTCTGAGGCTTGTGAATATGCTCCATAATTTGATTTTCGCTTCCTCCGCTCACGTTCATCGATAGTACAACTCTGACAATGCGTTCGATGATGGGTATGCTCTTGTCTGCGGCAATTACCTTGGCAGTGCCTAGGATACGAGTATTATACCGTTCAATCAGCGCGTTCATGATATCCTCTTTTGACTTGAAGTGATAATACAGCGTCCCCCGCGCGATGCTCACCTTTTCGAGAATATCGTTTGTGCTGGTTCCATCAAATCCCTTCTGCCCGAAAAGCTCATCCGCGGCGTCGAGAATTTCGTTCCTTCGCGCCTCGGCTTCTTTTACTACTCTCATGATCCCGTCTCCTTTTTCACCGACCGTCTGTCGGTCGGTATTATAGTAACATGGGTTCTTCGCCATGTCAAGGAGGAAAATCATTATTTTATTGACAGGAGGCAAATTTATTATACTAATTAAAAACGCTTCCAATAAAACTTGAAAAAATATTTCTGTACAACTCACTCTACCATAAAAAACTTAACAATCTACTGTTCGCTAAATTGGTGTCAATTGGACACTGGGTTACCTTTCTGCTGTATTGCCAAACACCTACGTTTCCACCGCAATCAGGGGCCTTCGGATTATAATTTGGTGGATTCCGAGGGCCGCTGGATTCCAGCTCCGGCTCCGCACTCCATAATATAGTAAGCATCTTTATCTTTTCATTCCCTTTTACTGCATTACAAAACGCTTGATTAAAATCACCTGTCACCGGATCATTGTAAATGCCGCTTTTATATCCATTTGTAACCAGTGCCTCCGTCCAGCCTTGTATCCAATCTCCATCAATTTGAAAAAATTGTTCAACATTTGCAAATAATGGGATACCCTTTGGGATTCCAAGTTCTCGAGCATGAAATACCGCATGAGCTGCGGCTATCCTTCCCTGTCTGTATCCTTTTGCCTCTTGAAAAGAATTATATATAGGTAGCAACTTCACACCTTTATTCCGAATAAAAGAGATCTCCTGTATTGTTAACCCTTCCGAGATACCGGGAACTCTTATCAGATATCTTCCCCAAAATCTCGGGTATCCAAAATTACGCATCACACATTGAAATAAATCTTCCGTTGCATATTGAGCAGAGTCAATTCCCCATTCGTAAATCGACAATTATAAACACCTCCCCTTTGCTTTCGTTCCATTGATTAATAGATTGGAATGCTTTGTTGGAAGTGAAATAGATTCTCAGGATCGTACACTTGTTTGACCTTCTTCAGTCTGGCTAAGTTTTCTCCGAAGTATGCACTAGTCCAATCGGGAATCATGGAGTCGCAGTAATTGCGATAGGCGCCCCGTGTATAGGGGAGCATTGATTTGCGGAATTGCTCGATCCATCGGATATTTTCATCTGCTTCTGCAGCTTGCTCCCAATACGATTGATATTGCATCACAAACAAGGCTTTGCGATGTACAAATGCGGTTGCAGTTGTGGGTACTGAGCCAATGAAGCCACCATAGGCATCAAAGGAGACCACATTGGCTGAACCGGGGGCAGTTTTCAAGTTATGGATTAATACCCCCAGTGCCTCATCTGACAGAGGTTCGTAGGCGTAAGCAGAAGAATTTTTAAATCGTTCTTGCTTTACCGGCTGACCTGCAAACAGGTGTACCGTTTCCATCCAAGTTGTGGAGTGGAATGCAACGGTCTTGGGCCGCGTTCCCTCTTGCAGAGGCCCTAGGAACCATCTGAGTTCTTCTTCCGAACCGATGTAAACGCCGCTGGAACGGAGATCGCCTTGGTTCTGCGCTGGAAGCAATAGCAAAGAGGTCAGACGGTCATCGGCATGGGGGGCCCACATCTGCCAAAACCGCACCACCTTTTCGAGATCGGCAAAGTCCCATGTTATTCTGTATCGAGCAACATTCTCGATGGGATGCACACGAAAGGTAAACGATGTAATCACGCCAAAGCTGCCGTCACCCCCGCCACTGCAAGCCCAAAGCAGATCGGAGTGTTGACTGTGATTTGCGCGGATAATCTTGCCTCGCGCTGTGACCATTTCCACCTCGAGGAGGTTATCACAGGTCATTCCCAATCGTCTGGATAGGAGCCCGTATCCTCCTGCCAACGTTAGTCCGGAAATGCCCACTGTTGGACACGTCCCACCGGGGATGGTCACTCTTTGATTCCACAGCGCTTCATATAATGGCAGCAAACGGAAACCTGCACCGATCTGCACCGTACCATTTTCATGGTTGATTTGTAGCATAAGCAGTCTGCTGACATCAATGACAAGGCCGCCGTCTATGAGAGAAAAGGCTTCGTAGCTATGACCACCGTCACGGATGCGAAAAGGAAGCCGATACTTACGCACCCATAGGATTGCGTTTATGACATCCTGGGTCACCTCGCAGTAAACGATTACGAATGGAAATTTGTTAAACCGGCCGTTATAATTTTGCCTTGCTTCCTCATAACCGGGCGAACCTTGCAGGACCACAATCCCGGTGAGTCCTTCTATACTTAGCATCGGGGATACCTCCTTAAAAGCGTAACGCGCAGAGCGCCTTATACAATCCCTATGCAAGACAAGAAGAAAAAGAACTGCTACATTGCAATTACCTCATATTTCAATGTTTTCCACAAATCTTTTAAAATTGCAACAACTTGAAGTATCACCCATTGGGTGACTTAACAAAAAAAATCTCCTCACCCGTTCAGGTGAGAGGGCACTAAAAAATCCATTTACCCTTATGATATTGCAATCGTTCCGGAATCGAAAATGACAGGCTTGATGCCTGCCATAATTTTTTTGAGTTTGTACACAATATTAACTTTTATCCACTTTCTCTGTTTCTTGTGGTACCTGTTCCTCTGTTTTCTTCTCATACTTTTCTAAACTTTTATTTAGCAAGTCGATTGTATGATGTGCATTTCCGAGTTGACTATTCAACTCCATAATCTTAATTTTAGATTTTATCCTGCTGAAGACACCGAGGAATATAGTGATAACAGAGCCTAAAGCTGCTGACATAAGGATAACCAATGACTGGGAGAGCTCGTAATTTGCCCAAAACAACTTGATTGTTACAACTTCTGCATTTAATACTGCAAAGAGCGTAACGATTGCTGCAAAAATCAACGAGAACACAAACCATATCTGCATAAGAGCACTTCCTTTCAATAAAACTTATTTCTATTGGAAATCATAACCATTGTTTAAATTATATACTTTCCAGTCAGGCTTGTCAATTTAATCAGAAAAATTATTGCTATTATAATTTATATATATTATATTAATATTATTGCACTTATTGTTTAAATAATATGTTTACTTATCTTCTGGTTAGGGTATGATGTAAATACAAATAGAAAATTGCAGAACTACTAATCTATTTAGTATGCAGTAATAAATTAATAGATTATACAAATGAAGAAAGGATGATGCAATATATGTTATTCACAATCGCAGCAATTCTTGTAGTTTTATGGCTGCTCGGTATGATTACTTCTTTCACTATGGGCGGATTGATTCATATTCTCCTCGTGATTGCTGTAATCGTTGTGGTCGTAAATTTAATTACTGGGAAGAAGATACTTTAGTCGACGATCTTTTGTCTCTAGAGTCTGACAAATTAAGATTTTGACAGAAACTATTGAATGTATTAACTAAATTTTAGAAGGAGGAACAATATGAACAAGGATATTTTTGAAGGCAAATGGGAACAAGTAAAAGGTGGAGTACAAAAGAAATGGGGTAAACTCACAAATGATGACCTCGATGTTATCAAAGGGAATACGAAAATTATGGTTGGAAAACTGCAAGAACGTTACGGTATGACAGTAGAGGATGCCGAAAAAGCAATAGAAAAGTTTGATTACAAGCTTTAAATAAAGTAATTAGTTTATAAGCACTTCACTTTATTTTCGTGAAGTGCTTATCTTTATTACTTATAAGGTAACCGGAACGCGAATCGTTGCCGAAGACGATAAAACTGTGATTAATTCGATACAAGATCAAAATTAGTAGTATATATCAGATCAAGGAGCCGTACGATTAGGTTAAACCTTAATGATTCAAATGCGATAACATTGGCTTATACTTAAGGAGGAAATAAAATGAAACTTTTTACTAAAAATGATTTGAAAACTTTAAAAGATAACAGGGATACCCCTTGTGTCTCCATCTTTATTCCGACGGAACATGCCGGACAAGACGTCCAAAAATCCAGAATTGAGCTGAAGAACCAACTCGGTATGGCACACGAAAAGCTGGTGCATTCCGGTATGCGCTCGCCGGATGCCGATGATATATTAAAACCTGCCAAAGCACTCATAGACGATACGATGTTCTGGCAGTACCAATCAGACGGGCTGGCAATTTTCCTTTCTGCAAATGTATTTCAGCATTTCAGAGTACCAATAAAATTAACTACCCTCGTTGTGGTAAAAAGACACTTCTATGTAAAGCCCTTAGTTCCCCTTCTGGGAGTTGAGAGTATCTATTACGTACTTGCAACAAGTCAAAATCATGTCAGACTGATCAAGTGCAGCGAAGATGGTGCTGAAGAGGTTTCGGTCAATGAAATGCCTCAAAGTCTTGAAGAAGCGCTCAAATATGACGATTCCGAAAAACATCTGCACTATCATACAAACGGTCATCAAAAAAATGGTCATAATGATTCCGTTTATCATGGTATTGGCGGCGGTACCGATGATAATAAAAATAATATATTACGGTATTTCCGAATAATAGACAATGCGTTGCAGATTTATTTTAAAAATGACAAAACACCGTTTATTATGTTTGCTGTCGATTTCCTTCATCCTATATACATAGATGCAAATTCCTCGGACAATTATGTGAAGGAAGGGATAAAAGGAAATCCGGATGAACTCAGCAGCAAGGAAATCATGAATTTGTCAGCAGACTATATGAAGCCATATTTTCAAAAGGGGGAAGAACAGGCGCTGGATCGTTTTGGCACATATCGAGCCGGCGGCAAAACCTCCGTGAAACTTGAGGATATCATTCCTGCTGCAATGAATGGACGCGTTGAAGCTTTGTTTATCCCGGAAGGGCTGCAGCACTGGGGAATTTATGATGAGATGAACGCTAAGACAATGGAAGCCGAAGAGAATAACCCAATCAGCGAAGACTTATTTGAACTTGCTGCAGTGCATACCCTGTTAACCGATGGAAAAGTATTTGTTGTAAAGACGGATCGTATGCCACAGGGGGCGGAAATCGCAGCTGTTCTGAGATACTAATCGTTTTAATAAGGGGTTTAAAATAGGTTTTCAGGATGATTTTATGTCCCTGATTTCGTGAGAAAGAGCTTATTCATGATGTCAATTTTTAGGCATCTGAATAAGCTCTTCCAATTTTAATCATGAAATAATATACGAATAGCTTCTCTAGTCCACTATCCTAATTGCTACATATGCAAGATCGGAAACATCTACCTTGCCGTCAAGGTTCATATCTGCTGCCTTTGCCTGATCCCAGTCCTCGCTGGTGTAATCTTTACCGTAGTAGTATGCCACGATCGCCAGGTCAAGAACATCAATATTAGCATCCTCGTTGAGGTCAGCAGATGTTTCTTCCACTACGACCGCTGCCTTGAAGGCATCCACTGCTGCGTTGAGAACTGTAATTGCACTGTTTACCTCTCCCTGCGTAGCGTCGCTGTCATTCAATACCAACTCAGCTTCATCAATCGCTGCTCGGAGTGCATCTTTTGCTGCATATGGATACTGACCAGGCTGACCTCCTACGACTGCTCCGACATATATGGCTTCTGCACTCGTGATAGCCGCAGACAATACTGATTTATCAACGATCTCCGTAACTCCTACACGGATTGTCTTGCTGCTGACGCTGGCAGGTATTACTGTTCCCTCTGGCGCGATACCGAGGTCTGCTTTTGTCACAGCAATCGTTCCCGAAGTATTCTGAACCCCGCTCTTTACCTGGAATGTTACTTTTAATACGGGTGTACTTTGCCCTGTAACACCCCCGATATTAGCGGCAATGATTTTTAGTGAGCCAGACTCTTCGGATTTTTCCTTCAATACTTGAATATTGTTGTTTTCGCCTTCAACACTTACATATTCAAACACGTTTGCATCATAACTCAATGCAATTTCCTCAGCATACACATTTTGGGTCACTTGGTCCAGGCTGATTCCAAGTGTAAAGGTTTCTCCCGGAAGCACACTGTCACTGCCTGTGAGTACCGCCGCCGGACCTTCTTGGACCGGAGAACCGGGCATATACCGGAAGGCATCGATGAGAACCATAGTTCCGGGATAAACAGTGCTTGCGGGGTTCTTCAATCCCGTTGCCACTACTTTGATGGTATGCTGACCGTAAGGCAACCCTTCCTTGCTGAAGTTAATAAATTGATTTATAATGCTTGGGGCAATAAAAGGATCAACCGTTGATACCTTGACTCCGTCAAGATACACTTCCGCAACACCGCAGTAGTAATTGGTTTCACCGATCCACTGTATCCCGGTGCCTGTAAATGTAAATTCCGCATAAGCCGGCGCGGAAGACGAATAGCTGTCATCCTCCGGAGGGATGACACATTTTCCGGTTCCTTGATAATAGCTGCCGTTACTGTTCGTTTCCCATTCTTCCCCACTGCCTGCACGCTCATATGTTATTGAAGCATCCGTATCATCCACAGTGATCAGATTTTCATTGGTTATTTGGATGATTTGTTCTCCTGTTTTACCTGATGCACTTTGCGTTGCCACTACCTTAAAGGTTCCATAGTCACTGGACGAAGCAGTCAGAATGGCAGTTAATGGACTTGTCTGCATTATAGTAGCCAGGCCGGTTGCAGAACCCTCCATATCTGTCACAGACCAGCTGACCGATGTCCCCTGTGAAACGCCGGATGCAGCCATTTTCATAGAAGTTCCCTTTTCGATATGTGTTGCATTGCCATTGGCTCCGTATACCAAAATTTCATCTCCCTCAGCAAATACACTGAGGCCGGATAAGGATACGACTACCAGAACAATGCTTAGCATAATTGATAGCTTCTTTCCAAGCTGAATCATATTAAATTCCCCCTAATCATCGCGGTTTTGTATCATTGGTTCAATATTCGATACATGATAACCGCAGTCTCCGCTCTCGAAGCGGTCCCCTCAGGATTAATGTTTCCATTACTGCCCATTACGATCCCTGCCTTGATTAACTGGGCTGCAGCATTTACTGCATAGGCGGCCACCTTAGAAGAGTCTTTATATCCGCTAAGATCAGGTGCTGACTCGTCTAATTGCTTTCCCGAGATTTTCATAGCCCTTGAAATAATAACCATCATATCCTGCCTGGATATGCTTTCTTTGGGCATAAAAAGGTTGTCCCCTTTCCCCATGGCGATTCCCAGCTTTTTAGCAATCCCTACTTCCTGATAGTAGTATGCTGTAGTTGGGATATCACTGAAATTGCTGTCTATTGTTCCATTGAGTTTCAAAGCCCTTACAAGCATACAGATGAAATCCGACCTTGTGATGTTCGCTCCCGGACTGAAGGTAGTCTCTGAGGTTCCGTTGATGATACCCATGGATGCGAGGGCTTCTATCTGCACTTTGGCCCATCCATAACCTGCAAGGTCGGTGAAGGTTTTAGAGGTATATAACCCGTCAATATAGACAACTGCAGCCAGCTTGGTATCCAGTGCCTTTACTGACGCAATTTTTATTGCAGCGTTTCCCTCGGATTTTCCCTTGAAGGCAATGGTACACAGTGGAATACTGCCATTTTCTCCGGCCTTTTTCCCTACCTTGCTAAATGCGATCGTAATTCTGTTGTTTTCTGCCTTTGGAGGGATAAAGAAGCCGTCCAGCTTTGATTCTGCCTTACTTAGCTCTACGATTGCCGGATCATAAGTCAGAACAACTTCATAGGCATAAAGATCCTTTAGCTGATTCCCATTGACGATAACTTCTATTGTTTGACCGGCCGAAACACGCTCCGGGCTTTGCGCCAGAGTGAAACTGGTGCCTGCCTCAGCCCATGCCGGACCGGATATGCAAGTAAATACCATTAGCATGATCAATACCCTCGTAATCATTAACCCCTGTTTTCTCATTGGTTTCTCCTTACCGGGAAAACCCGGGATGGGAAACGCTGTTTCTCCATCCCGGTCCCCTATTCAATAAATTAGTCCTCGATTCTTGAAGCGATGAAGGCTAAATCTTCAATATCGACTTTGCCATCGTGATTGAGATCTGCAACCTTAGCTGCTGACCAGTTTTCGTCGCCGAGTACTGCGCCGTAGTAGTATGCTACGATTGCAAGGTCTCCTACATCAATTGCAGAGGAATTGTTGATATCTCCCGTGCTTGCAGTGATTACCGAAGCTTCAAATACTGCTTTGGCTAAGTTCAGTGCGGTTGTCGCATTGTCAACCTCTGCCTGGGTTGCACTTGCATTCCCGAACACTTCATTTGCCGCTGCGATTGCTAGCTGGAAGGCTGTCTTGTCAGCTTGCCTGTAATAGCCGTTTGCGGAACCCACGACAGCACTGTCGTGGAGAACCTGTGCTGCTTCTATTGCATCTTCCAGTAAGCTCTTGTCTACGCTTGGCATTGGTATGACGGAAGCATCGAAGATGACTTTTGCTGCCGCAAGTGCATCTACCTCACTGTTGACCTCAGCCTGCGTGGCGTCTGGATTCGCGTACACTAGGTTTGCCGCATTGATTGCCGTTAGGAAAGCTTCTCTTGCCGTGGCAGGATACTGACCCGGTTCATTTCCTTCCGGTGCGTTGTTATACTGCGCCTGCGCTGCATTAATTGCTGCTTCCAATACACTCTTGTCAACGGTTGTGGCTTCTCCTACAGTAACGGTCTTACTGGTCAATACCGGTTCTACCACTGTTCCCTCCGGCATAATGCCAAGCTTTGCCTTCGTAATGGAGATGGTACTTTGTGCATCGTTGACTCCATCCTTTACTTTGAAGCTTACATCCAGTATGGGCGTGCTATCCCCGGTTACTCCTCCGATATTTGCGGCAAGGATCCTCAATGTTCCTGTATCGGATGGCTCTGCTCTGAGGACACTTACATTTAAGCCCGCACCTGTTGTAGTATTATATTCGAATACTGCAGGGTCATAGCTTAACGTCATATCTTCTGCGTATACACCTTGGGTTACATTATCCAGACTAATTCCTACTGTAAAGTTAGATTCAGGCTCTACGCTGCTGTCTCCAGTCATGCTTAGACGGCAGGCGTTGTCGAGTTCGTTGATGGCGTTGTTGAGGTTGGTGAGGGCGTCCTTAACAGCATTGACACCGCCAATGTCGTAAATTCTCTTCGTCACCAGTGGCTCTGCAATGTCTCTGGCCTCCTGGTAGGCGGCCCATCCCTGAGCGGTGTAGCTTCCCGCCATATCTTCAGTGGGGCCGGCCTCGAGGGCATTTTTCAGTTTATCGCGGCTCGGCGCGCCGATGAAGGCAAAGTAGGACATCTTCTCCGGATTGCCGGTCGCGCCACCCCACAGGTGGGCGCCCTTGTCCCTGTTGAAGGTGCTACGGTCATTGGAACCATCCCACTGCATGATCACGAACTTATCCTTATACTCAATGAGAAGATCCATGAGATCGGCAGTGTAGTCGGCCTGCTCACGCTGGATATCCTCACGCATGGCCATTGCAGAGGCCGTTTGCGAAGTCCATCCATCCACACCCATACGGCCCCAGCCATCTCTTCTTACCGCCGGGCCATTTCTAACATCGTATGTATTGGTTTCAGCGGTATCACCGGTGGGCTCAGCGGGCCTGGAGGGATCCCAGGCGGGATTCGGCATGAAGTCGCTGCGAATATCCGCCTCCGTGAAGGAAAACTCGTCGGCTACGGTCAGCCCCAGCTCGATTTGCTGGCGAATTAAATCAATAGACGGATAAGCCGTGGCCAACCGGCCCTGCATCCCGTAGCCGTCGATGTTGCCGGCCGCGTAGATAGGCTCGAGCATCTTGATGGTCTGGCTCATCTTGGGCTCGTAAGGTTTGTTGCTGTCCTGGAAGTCGTTGTAGTACAGAGTCCAGTCAGCGTTGTACAGATCGGAGTACTTTCGAGCGTACTCAAAGGCCTTTCGGATGAATACGGACTCCTCATATAGCCGCTGGTCCTCCTCGCCGGGATCGTCCAAATCCGTACGGCGAAAGATTTTACCCCATTGGCCGCTCTGGGTAAGAGGATCGTCCATGTTGCGGACCTGGCCGGTGTAGTCATCAAGACCTTCGTTGACCACGTCCCAGGAGTAGATGATATCATTGTAGGGTGCGTATCGCTCCATCATCTTCTGGATATAATTCTCCAAACGAGCCAGCATGGTCTCAGGGCTGGCATAGTCGGCAGTTGTCCTATCGCCGTTGTAGTTAAACCCGTTGCAGAAGAAATACATAGGTTGCTGACCGCCGTGCCAAACCAGCACGTGAGCGCGAATCTTCTTCTTATCCCGCTCGGGAACGGTTTCGTTGTAGGCCCGGATTTGATTCAGCAAATTGATGCTTCCAGGGTTTGCAAGCAGCACCACGTTTCGGTTGGCTTCCTCGATTAACTGCGCTTTTTCCGTATCGCTGAGGCTGGCGTCTGCGTTGATTGCCGCAACACTGGCATTATATGCGTTTTGGGAGGGTGTGTTGCTGCCACTATCGGGGCTACCAATCTGACCAACCAGCTTCAGGTCGTTGGCGGGACTGCTATGCCGGTAGTGATACCTCGAATGGGTACTATTCCAGCCGCCAAAGTTGCCGATGAAGAAGTAGTCTTCATACTCTTGCCACAAGGACGGTAGATTATAGTCATACGCCGAAACACTCACAGGGAAGCAGAGACCGCCAAGCAGGCTCAGGCATAGACTGATGACAAGGACCATGATTAACTTCCGTTTTCTTCTTGCCATATACTTATCCTCCTTAAATATTAGAATATAAATTGTTGCCAAACTCCTGAACTTCAACTATTTCAGGAAACCAGTCGTTACCGGGATAACCCGGGATGGGAAATGTTGTTTCTCCATCCCGGTCCCCATCTAATTTAATTAATCTTCAATTCTTGCAGCGATGAAGGCCAAATCTTCAATATCGACCTTTCCGTCGTGATTGATATCTGCAACCTTAGCTGCTTCCCAGTTTTCGTCGCCGAGTACTGCACCATAGTAGTATGCAATGATTGCAAGATCGCCTACATCAATTGAAGAGGAATTGTTGATATCTCCCGTACTTGCAGTGATTACCGAAGCCTCAAATACTGCTTTGGCTAAGTTCAGTGTGGTTGTCGCATTGTCTACCTCTGTCTGGCTTGCAGTTGCATTCGTATACACTGCATTTGCTGTTGTGATGGCAAGCTGGAAGGCTGCCTTGTCAGCTTGTCTGTAACAGCCGTTATCGATTCCCACCACAGCACTGTCGTACAGAGCCTGAGCTGCTTCGATTGCGTCTTCAAGCACGCTCTTATCTACAGGTATAGAAATGACGGAGGCTTCAAAGATGCCTTTCGCCGTAGCCAGTGCGGTTACAGCCGCATTGACTTCATTCTGTGTCGCATCCTGATTTGTGTACACTGCATTTGCTGCATTGATTGCTACCAGGAACGTCGCCCTTGCATCCGCAGGATACTGACCCGGATCATTTCCTTCCGGTGCGTTGGTATACTGTACCTGCGCTGCTTCGATTGCGTCTTCCAGTTCGCTCTTGTCTACGCCTTGTGAAGGAATGACGGCAGCTTCAAATATGACTTTGGCCGCAGCCAGTGCTGATACCGCAGCATCGACTTCATTTTGTGTCGCATCCTGATTTGTATATACTGCATTTGCCGCATTGATTGCCGTTAGGAAAGCTTCTCTTGCCTGGGCAGGATACTGACCCGGTTCATTTCCTTCCGGTGCGTTGTCGTACAGAGCCTGTGCCTCAGTAATGGCTTCTTGCAATGCACTCTTGTCAACGATTGGGGTAGTTCCAACAGAAATAGTCTTGCTGGTCAATACCGGCTGTACCACCGTTCCCTCAGGCATTACACCAAGCTTTGCCTTCGTAACGGAGATGGTGCTTGATGCATCGTTGACTCCATCCTTTACTTTGAAACTTACATCCAATATGGGAGCGCTATCCCCAGTTATTCCTCCGATATTTGCTGCTAGGATTCTCAATGTTCCTGTATCGGAAGGCTCTGCTCTGAGGATACTTACATTTAAGTCAGCACCTGTTGCAGTATCATATTCAAATACTGCGGGGTCATAACTTAAAGTCATGTCTTCTGCGTATACGTCTTGGATTACATTATTCAGTCCGATTCCTACCGTAAAGCTCGATGCGGGCAATACGCTGTCGCTTCCGGTCATGCTCAATCGAGGGATTACGGACTTCGCGGTTACGGTAATCGGTTCAGAAACTGCGGTCCTGCCGTCAGAATCGGAAATGGTAACCGTCAGTGTCGTAGTCCCACCCGTTTCGCTGGTCCGATTGATCTTGCCGTCATTTGTAATCACGTTGGGATCGCTGGAAACCACGGACATGGTATAGCCGTGTGGGATCTTAGCAAACGCGATGTCCGAGGACGTCGTCGCGGGAATACCGGCGGCTACGTAGTCCCTGACGTGATCAACCGCATCCTGCAGCATCTGCTGATACGTCTTCTGCTGGACACCGTTACGGTTGGTTATGGTAAGATATTCGAAGTAGGTGTTCATCTGATTGCCGGAAGAGTTCTGCGTTGCGAACATACCAATTTTGGGATCCTTAAAGTTGACTCCCGTAATCGGGTTGCCAAGCTGGGTGAAATTCAGGCCGTCTTGTGAATAAGCCAGGGTGTAAGTGGTTCCATCTTTGACAATCCTGAAGTACAGGGTGACTGTACCGTCCGGATTGGCTACTGCGTTGCCTCCTGCGACGCCTCCCATAGCGCCGTTGTTCTCCCATCCGGGTTCAATGGTCAGGCTACTGGTCTGGCAGTTAAGTCTGATATAGTTATTATCGTCCTGCCAAACCAGAAGCATGGCTTGCTGGTAGTTGACGGTGGGTTTGTTCGGATAGAATACCTTTGCAACTACCTCCCAGTTTCCCATGGCCGGCTGCACAAAGACATTTTCCCACCCCGTACCGTTGCTGTAGATATCATAGCGCTGGGTCGGAAGCCTTAAGCCCAAGCCCTTGTCTACGGAGTAAGTCGCAGTATTTTCATTCAGAACCGTCCATTTCGGACCGATGGTTCCGTCCGCGAAGTAATCCGAAACCGGAGTTGTATTGAAGCTTACGCTGTAGGTTGCGCTATCGGCCTGAGTGGATACCGTGACAGTGGCCGTGCCTTTTGCGGTGCTTAATTGGTTAAAGGTAACCGTATGCGTCGGATTGGCCGCAGTCGCCTCAAGGACCGGCACTACAGTCGCGTCTTCCGCCACTTCTATATTGTAGGCAAATTTATTCGGATCAAATCCAGCGACCTGCGAACCGTCGACGCTCAGAGAGGCCAGCCTCGGATTCAGATCAGATACATTAGAAATGGTGAGATTCTCGTAGGTGGCGGAAATAGCCGCCACAGACGTATCTCCGTTGGTAGCATACAACCCAAGCTGCGGGAATGCGTAACTCGCGATGCTTGTAGTTCCAAACGTCGTCCAGGCGGTTCCGTTTAAGGAATACTTAAAGGTGTAAGTATCTGCCTGCTTGAGAATCTGGAAGTACACACTGGTCTGGGACGCCACAGTCGCAGTATTAGACCGTGTCTCAGTCCCATTTACCGCGTTGTATACGCGCACATTGGTGCCTGACGAGGAGCGTTCATACACAAACCGGATGTAGTTCTTTGCGTCATCGTATATTATGAGCCCCGCCTGCTGGTTGTTGGTAGTGGGCGCCGCTGCAAAACTCACCCGTGTCTGAGCGACCCAGTCTCCAAGCCCTGGTTGCATAAACACGTTCTGGGGCTGATAGGCTGCGTTTGTGAACGCGCCTCTTGTGGTCGTGATAGTTAAACCAGCCCCATCAAATACCGCGTTTGTGCTCTGGTTTAGGAAGGACCAGCCCTTGGCCAGAGCTGCAGCCTCGCCCTCTTTGAAGTCGGTCGTTACCGGCATGTAACCGACGCCTACCCGATAGGTTACGGTTGCGTCTGTAATCGTATTGGTACAAGCAATGCTCATGACACCGGGAATGGATGTCAATTGTTCATAGGTTACTTCCACATCCGTATTGGTATTAATCGGTACAATCTCGGGGACCGTTGTCGTACCCTCGGGCACTGTAATGGAATAATTCATCCTGTCCGGTTTAAAGCCCGGGATGGAAATGCCGTCGACTTGGATATCGTCTATATATGGAGTAGATACGACATAGACGACGAAATCTCCGGAAGCAGACACACCGTTATAGGTAGCCGTCGCCGTGATCGTCGCGACTCCGGGGCCCTCAGTCTTGATGATGCCATCCGCTACCGACACGACGGATGGACGGTTAGAGGTATAGCTAAAAGTCATTCCTTCAGGGAATGGGGTGCTGGTTTTCTGCTTGACATGGCTGCTCTGCTGCTTGATGATGTATCCCCAGAGGCTCTCATCGTTCATGGCAACCGTGAGCTTCGGATCGACGATCTGATCCTTGTCGAAAATCAGGCGCTCTTCCACGCCTAGGACCTCATCGCCGGGCTGGCTTGGCTTAGCGGTCACAACCGCCGGGACCATTGTCATGGATCCGGAAACGTTGATGATACCCTTTAGAGGTACATCCGCACTGCTTCCGCCCACCTGGATCTCATATGCGCCGGTGTCGACAATGAATTTATCCGTTCCTTCATCATAGAAAGCCAGATCCGGAATCTTGACGTCTACTGTAACGGTCTTGGTTTCATTGGGTTCCAGCTCGATCTTGTCGAAGCCTTGCAGGCGTTTGATCGGTCTCACGAGCTCTGCCGGAGCGTCAGGCTGCGCAACGTAAAGCTGCGTAGTTTCCTTGCCTTTCACATCGCCTGTGTTCGTGACATCAAAGGAAACCGTAACGGTATCATTGGCATCAAACGCGGTGGAGGCGGAAGCTCCCTTTTTGATGGTCAGGTTGGAATATTCAAAGGTGGTATAGCTGAGGCCGTAGCCGAATGGATAAGAGGGCGTCCCTGTATAGTACATATAGGTACGTCCCTGCTTGCCTTCGGACGGCAAGAGGTCATAGTCATAAATACTGGGAATATCGGACGCGCCGGTATCGCTTACTGTCTTGTACCAGGTGTCGGTGGTCTTGCCGGAGGGGTTGACCTTTCCGGTGATGACATCGCCGAAACCGACTTTGCGGTTGCCCAGATAACTGGACCAGAGGATTGCTGCAACGTCGTTTTCAAACTGCGTCACCTGCATTGGTCCACAGGTCTCCATCACGGCAATGGTCTTTGGGTTTAATTTTCCGACATTGGAAATCAGCGTCGCCTGTCCGTTTGAGAAAACGATGCTGGTACGATCGCCGTCTTCCTTGGAGTAGTCGTGATCGGTTCCGGTAACCACGATGACAGCATCTGCAGCTGCAATGGTTGCCTGGTCAGCTTCGGAAAGGGTATAGGAGTTAGCAGAGGAGGAGTTGCCGTAGTTTGTAAGATATGTAAAGGTGGCTTCCGGATTCTCTCCCTTAATATTGCTTACAATTCGCTGCTGAATATTGATCAGGTTGGTGTTATCGCTCTGGCCGGCAGAATACAGACCCAGATACGCATTGGTCTGCCAGGCGCCCACGATGACTACCTTATACTCGCCGGAATCCGGAATTGCAAGTGGTAAGATTTTATCTTCGGTACCGGCTGGAATCTCGTTCTTTAGCATGATGACCGCTTCCGCGTTTACGTCGTCAATCATCTGCAAACGCTCAGGCGTCTGCCAGCCGATCGAGCCGGTCTGCTCAGCGATGCGAGCGGCTGCAGCCGATGTGTAAGGATTATTTGCATCCCATTCGCCGGTCTGCATACGCGCTGTATACAGTCGATGAAGGGAAACGTCAACCTGATTTTCCGTAAACTTGCCCTTGTCCGTTGTAACAGCCTGAGCAAGCATATTTGAAATATTGCTTCCATAATGTCCGGTGCCGCTACTGTGGCCGCCGCTGCACTGTAAGTCCATTCCATGGGCCAAGGCCTGTGAGAGCTGCTCGACTGTGGTAAGCACCTTGCCCGTATATGGATTGGTAAAATTGTGTCTCTTGATGGTCGAAACCGAATCGCAGTCGCCGGTCATATAGCCGGTAAAGCCATAGGTCTGACGCAGCAGCGTCTCAATCAGGTAACTGCTCCAGGAACAGGGGTCTCCGTTTAAGGTGCTGTACGCTTCCATGACGGAAGAGACATCAGCCTCCTGAATGGTATCCCGATAAGGAACGGCGTAATACTCTCTCAGGGCGCGCAATGAAGTTTCGGCGCCGCCAGCGAGACGGTTGCGTTCACTGTTGTTGGCGACATAATGCTTGGTTGTCGCATTGACCTTGCGTCGACCTTCCGGGTCAAGTGGGTTACCGTCCCTGTCCATGCCCTGGATGCCTTGAATAAAAGCGGATCCCATTTTACTCATGAGGAAGGGATCTTCGGAATAAGACTCCTCGTTGCGCCCCCAGCGCGGGTCACGGTGCAAGTTCACTGTCGGGGAGTACATTGTAAGGTTTACCGCGTTGCCGATGTTGGGAGCACCGGCAGTCGTAATCTTGTTGGCTCGCTCTCGGATCTCGTCTCCGATATAGCTGGCCTCAGTGTAGTAAAGATCCGGGTTCCATGTATTTCCTACCGAGGCGCTCTGCGGATAAGAGTTGGAGTTTGTGACGTTGCCACGGGCATATCCATGGAGGGCTTCCTGCCACCAGGTGTAGTTGCTGACTCCCACCGTAGCGGGAACATTGAGTGCTCCACCGCCCAGCATGGACGGGATGATTGCCGGTGCGTTCTCACTGTGCATCTGCGAGCCCTTCTGGGTGGGCGTCAATCGGCCAACCAGATCGGCTGCCCTTTCTGCATAGGAGTAACTTGGATCCATGTAGATAGGTATCTGAGGAGGCTCTTCGCCTTCAGCATATACAGGTATTGCTGGGAACAGCCCTATGCACATACACAGTATAAGCGCCAGAGACAGGATTTTTTTACTCTTTGTGATCATATTTTTTTCCCCCTTTTGAATAGAAATTTATTATATAAAAGGAGCTTCAGCCTGGCTGCGTACCTGAAGCCCCATATATATCCTATTGTTCGCCGGAAGAAACGCCGGCTTCGGTATCATAAGGCCAATCACTGATACCTCCGAGGTTGTACACTGTCTCGTATCTCATAAGTAACGCTTTTTCAAGCGCCTTTTGTGCCCTTGCCCCTGTGCCACAGTAGAAGATTACCTCCCTGGTCTTATCTGGAATCCTTATTTCAAGTTCTGCTTCTACATTGTCAACGGGTATATGCATGGATCCCTTAATATGCCCCTGATTGTATTCATCATCTGTTCGTACATCCACAATGTAAGCCCCGTTGTTGTAGTCCGTCAGGGCCTGCTCGGCACGGATGTTGTACTGCCTGAACGCATCGCTTTTACGGACGTCAAACCAGAAGTCGTTTCCAACAAGAACAAGATAGCCATTTGCTGATACCAGATCATTGATATTTTGGTTGCACAAAACGTCAAGGGTGCTGCATTCGCTGCAATCTGTGATAGTGAGGAGTTTCCCTCCGTTGCCCGCCGCAACCAGTTGGTCAAATTCCACAGCCACTGAATTTACTGTAAGCGGAAAGAATTCTTCGCAGGGCTTTCCATTAATTTGACTATAAGCAGCCTCTCTCCAGACCTCTCCCGTATCACTGGTCAATATAGCAGGAGCGCCCGGGTTCTTTTGATATTCCCCTATGATAATAAATACATTTCCAGAGGCACGGATACTTTGAAACCAGCATAGCTCTGAATAGCCTTCATATAGCGTATTGTAGTCCATCACATTCCATAACGTACCATCAGACGTCATCAATATCTGACCTTCTCTCGTAACAGCCATACCCATTTGGCCATTTTCGGATATGGAAAGGATATTGTTTCTTATCCCCGAATCCATTGATGTCCAATGTTCACCGTCAGAAGAGGAAAGAAGAACCCCATCCTCTCCGGCTGCCCAAAATGTTTCCCGGAGTGCCGTAACTCCATAAAGAGACTTTTTGGTACCACTTTCTACCGGTTTAAAGTCAGCTCCATTTTTTGCGATAAGTATGACACCTCCATCCCCTACGGCTACAGCAGTATCATTCGCAGAGATTACGTCATTTAAACACACAGGTGTCACCGAAGGTAATCTGGTTACTGTTTTGTCCGGCTTAATCCTGTCGATCCGGCCGCTCGTACCTACCGCTATGTAAGCAGTTCCCGCATCGCATACTGCCCGGTAGCCTTGCTGCTTTACCGTATCGGACTCCTTTGGAGCTATCGTTTTGAGGGATGTCCCTGCTTTCTCTATCGGAGTACAACACGGCACCTCTTCCGCCGGCGCCTTAGGAGGCACCTTACTTGCTTCGTCCGCAGAAATAGCTTGTGAACTGCAGCCTGAGTTCATTGCAAGGAAAAGCACTGCGAGAATAGCAAAAGATAATCTTTTTGATAATTTATACATTTTTTTCCTCCATTTTCTCCTTCAGTTTATTAAATTACTTTTAAAAAACTATTTTATAAAAGTTTTATTTATCATATCATTCTCAAATCTTATGATTCAACCAAATCAGTCCTACAAATTCCATGTGTATATGCGTTTAAGATTAATAATTTCTCATGTTTTCTAAAAATATGATGGAATATGACAGGTTAGTAATAAAAAAAGACAGGCCTCTCGGCTTGTCTTCGTATATCTATTTAGACAAACTGAGGTGGTTATTGCCACCTCAGTGTTATACATATGTATATTTAAAGTAATATCATATCTGTTATGAACTTATCTACACTTTCACCCCACCTTATATATGATTCCTTATCTATGGGAAAATGCGCCGCTTCGAAACCGACATATCTCTTATTTTTTGACTTCAGCTTCTCATAGACTCTTTTTGTGTAAATGCTCTTTGTCATCTCGTCAAGTTCGGGATTGCATATGAGAACCGGCTTCTCATACACGGCATGGTCGACATCAGGCTTGCTGTCGATAATAAGACTCAGCGCGCCTCTCAGGATAATCGTATTGCCGGAATGGGGATCTTTCATAATGAGCGAATTGAAATCAGGGTCAGCAGTCAGCGCACGGTACGGCACAAATCTAGTCGTTTTAAACGAAAGCTTTCCAAACAGAAACGATACGATTCTCAGTAGCGGCATCAGGGAAAAAGTCATTTTTCCCATTGTGCCTGAATCCTCAATAAACTCCCGATCGGCAAAATCCCAGAGGCACCAGCATATAAGTCCGTCAGCACAATCATATCTGGCGTCCGTTGCGTATGCCAATGGCCCCCCCATGCTCCCGCCACCGAGAAAGACCTTTCCGGCAAACAATTTTCGGGCAAAGGCCACAGTATCACGGAGATTCTCTAGGTGCTCATCCCAGCAGAAATCGCCCTTTGTGCGCGTGTTATAGCCGAAGCCTTCAAGGTCGGGCGCCACCACATTATAGCCCCTCTCCAGCAACGGGATGATAAAGGGCAGCAGGAGCCTTGCATAACCGGCAATCCCGTGGGAGAAAACCACGGTCGGGCTAGATGGATTGCCGACTCGGTAGACCTCGACACTGATTGGGCCCCTGACCGAATCAATCGTTGTCACCTCGGCATGCCGGTACCATTTGTCGATCAGATCTTCTCCAAACCAGCGGATCATATAGTTCTTCCAAAATTCATCATTTTCATATATAGGTTTCATATTTAGCCCCCTTATTCGTTACAGTTTTTTGTGTGTGCCTCTTCCTCGCCTCCAAAAATGTAAGTCATTAAACCATCCAGTAATAAGTCAAACGTGTCATCCATGCATTCTTTCTCCATAATACTGCTATTGGCTAAAGCGAAATATATAGCATGTAGATAGTTATGAACAACCCCAGGCTTGACTTTTTGCGTATCCACCCGGCATAAGGCCAGCAGCTGCTCATAGGCCGAATGTTCCATTTCAAGTAAGTCATCCACCTGATTATACGCAAGCCGCCGGATCCCCTGCAGCAATTCTACAAGCTCATCGTGGTATTTAAAGACGGCCAGAAACTCGGGAGATAGAAAGCAATGCCGTATAAAGCCCCTGAGACGCGCCCTGATCGGCACGCCACCGAGCTGTGTCAGCGCTGCTTCGGCCCTTTGGAACCATTCACGATGATACTGTACGATCAGCTCAAAGAAGAAGAATTCCTTTGATTCGAAATACTGATAAAACGTTCCTTTTGCCATAAGCGCGGCTTTCGTAATATCCTCAACACTTGTTTTACGAACGCCATAAATGGACAAAAGCTCTTTGCCTTTGTTTAAGAGTTTCTCCTTCTGTGCTTCCTTTTCCTGATTGGTATACTGCTTAGGTGACACTTCATCACTCCTATCATGACCGATATTATGTTTTTGGTCATTACGGTCATTTTAACTTCGCTGGTAGGTATTGTCAATAGGAATATAAATCAGACAGGGAATTGCACCATGACGATACAATACCCGGTCCGATAGACATCCAGAAAACTCTGAAAGCCTTGATTTTTTTGTGGTTGCGGGGCAAGGATATGAACCAAGCCGCAAGCGGCTTCCATATAGGGCGTCTGCCCCCTTTTGGCGGCAAGCCGCCATGCGCAACCTCTTAGGAGCGCAAGGTTTCCGTTGCCTGTCACCCCCGGAGCAGTGGTCCGATGCCTATTTAACTCATAAGGCATCTCTGCGCAGGGGCGATGCTCTCCCCTGCAACCCCTCAGATTCAAATCCTCACCCCTCTGGATTCCACAAAAATTAGAGATAGAAAATAAAAAAAGACAGATGATTAATCTGTCTCTAATTTTTGTGGTTGCGGGGCAAGGATTTGAACCTTGGACCTTTGGGTTATGAGCCCAACGAGCTACCAGCTGCTCCACCCCGCGTCATCCATAGCAGCGTTTGCTACTTTTTCTAGTGCGATTTATGAAATTGTTTGGTGCCGGAGACCGGGGTCGAACCGGTACGATCGGTAAAGATCGCAGGATTTTAAGTCCTGTGCGTCTGCCAATTCCGCCACTCCGGCACAGTTGGCTCCAAGGGTGGGGCTCGAACCCACAACCTATCGGTTAACAGCCGAGTGCTCCACCATTGAGCTACCTTGGAATACCAATCCGTCATTACTGACGACAAGAGTTATTATACCTTAAAACAAACAGTGATGTCAACAGTTATTATGGTTTGAATCTCATTTATTTATCGTAATTCCTGTCAATCCGATTCTGTCAATTTATACCTGTTCCATTCCTGCACGGAATGCCTTGATGTTGATCTCTTCAAAGCCCTGTTTCACGTTGGCCTTGATGACCTCTTCCCAATCGATGCCCGGAATGTCCATTGCTTTCACAAGCGCACCCAAAAGGACGACGTTCATGGTCTTGGAGTTGCCCAGCTCTGCTGCAATCTCACCTGCCTTGAAAACCGACACCTTCGCTTTATGTACCAGCTCATCCAGAATTCCCTCGGGATATTTTGCGGCTCCCTGCTGAATCGGCACGGAAGGGATCTCAAAATCATTGATTACCATCTTTCCGCCTTTTTTCAGGTATTCGATCCAACGCAGTGCCTCCATCTTTTCAAATGCCACGATGATGTCAGCTTCTCCCTTGCCCACGATTGGGGAATAAACCTTCTCCCCAAAGCGGATTTGCGTGCTTACATTTCCCCCTCTTTGTGACATCCCGTGGATTTCCGACATCTTGACATCATAACCGGCCTGAGCAAGTCCCTCTGATAAAAGCTTACTCGCTAGTATTGTTCCTTGACCTCCTACGCCGACGAGGAGGATATTTCTTACTTCACTCATTTACTCCACCTCCTTGATTGCATCAAACGGACAAACCTGCTTGCAGACGGAACAACCGGTGCAAGGATCGGGATTTATCGTAATCTGATCTCCCGAGGAGATGGCTGGGCAGCCTGTCTTGACACAAGACTTGCACTTTCTGCATTTCTCCTGATCGATTTCACAGCGTTTCGGTCTAAGATCGAAGTCTTCCTTGTCTTTGTCGCTGAATTTCTTCAGAATACAAGGCCATTTTGCAATAATAACGGTAGGTTCATCCTTTGATAAGGCATCCGCCAGCACATCCTCCGTCAGCTTCACATCAAGGGGATTGATGATATAAATATTGTCTCCCTTTACACCGATGGCCTTGCAGAGCATCGGAATATCGACCTCGTTGGTCGGTTCTCCCATGAGGGTAAAGCCGGTTCCGGGATTTTCCTGATGCCCTGTCATACCGGTAATACGATTGTCTAGGATGACAGAAACGGTGTTCCCATTGTTGTAAACGACATCCATCAGGCTATTAATTCCGGTATGGAAGAAGGTCGAGTCTCCAATGACGGAAACGACCTTTAAATCAGAGCCACCCTTTTTCAGTGCCATAGCAGCACCGTGTCCTGCACTGATGCTTGCGCCCATGCAGATACAGGTATCCATGGCGGACAGCGGTGCAGCAGAACCAAGGGTATAACAGCCGATATCTCCGGATATGATAATATTTTTCTTCTTTCTCAGGGCGTAGAAGAAGCCTCTGTGCGGACATCCTGCACAGAGTGTTGGCGGTCTGACCACTGCCTCCTTCTCTGACTTCATCGTTTCCGCTGCAATACCAAATACTGCGTTTCGAACGATATCGGTATTCAACTCATCCATTTCCGGAATAATTTCTTTGCCGATACAGGGAATTCCGGCCATCTTCAAATGATTTTCCATATACGGATCCATCTCTTCGATGACGTAAAGCTTTTCTACCTTTGAGGCAAATTCCTTGATCTTTTCCATTGGCATCGGGAAGGTCATGCCGAGTTTCAGATAAGAAGCTTCCTCCCCAAAGACTTCTCTTGCATACTGGTAAGCAACACCGGCGCTGATGACACCGATCTTTGTATCGTTATACTCCGCTTCATTGACCGCTGCCGTATTGGAATACTCCTCCATGATTTTCAAACGGCCGATCAATTGCTTTCTGAGCACCTTGCCGTTGGCTGGAGTCGCCACATACTTTGTAATCTTCTTTTCATAAGGAATCAGAGGTTTTTCAACTCGATCTGAAAGCTCAACCAAGCTCTTGCTGTGGCAGATTCTTGTGGTCACGCGCAGCATAACCGGCGTATCGAATCGTTCGCTCAGTTCCAGCCCAAGCTTCATAAAGTCCTTTGCTTCCTGGCTGTTTGATGGCTCCAGCATTAAAACACGGGCAGCAGTAGCATAATTACGATTGTCCTGCTCATTTTGTGAGCTGTGCATCCCAGGATCATCTGCTGATATGAGTACAAAGCCCCCTGTTACCCCCGTGTAGGCAAAGGTAAACAGCGGATCCGCCGCCACATTGACACCAACATGTTTCATTGCAGCCATGGAACGTGCTCCCGCGATAGACGCTCCGATGGCTGCTTCCATCGCCACCTTTTCATTCGGTGCCCACTCACAGTAGATATCCTTTTTGTAATTCACCATGTTCTCAAGAATTTCCGTGCTCGGCGTCCCTGGATAAGCCGAGGCAAAGATCAGCCCCGCCTCATAGGCGCCGCGGGCTATGGCTTCATTTCCTGTCATTAGTTGTTTCATCTTACTATTCTCCCTTTTTAACCTTATGTCCGCCTGATCGAATCAGCTCCGCTTTCTTTCTGTATTTCATTTCATTTTCTTTATCCTTGCTTTCCGCATAGAGTCCGGCCAACTCTTCCATGGATTCCACATGGGAAGGATTGAGTCCCAGTACCCGCTTGAAGCTGACGACAGCCTCAGAACGATTCCCCAAATTTCGATATGCAACGCCCAGATAGTAGGACATGGGCCACCAGTCCTTAAACTTAGTATTCATGTAGGGCTCCAGGATATCGAGACCGAGTTCGTATCTGCCTGAGAGGACAGCATTGCAGCCCTCTTCAATTTTAACCGGCTGTTCCATCTGGTTCAGTCTGCTTTTAATCTCTTTGGTGTCCTTCAAATTGCTGGACTTCTTCAGGAACTGTTCCCAGGTCAATTTTGCTTTGATATATAGGCCCATGTTTAAGTAACAGTAACCGAGATAGTAATAGCCAAGTCCGTATCGCGGGTGAAAGATTGTCAGAAGCTCAAAGAACTCCATTGCTTCTGCCTTAAAGCGCCCGATAAATTCTTCATTGTTGCTGGCAAGATAAAGCTCCCTACAGGCTCTTGCATAGCTGTACATCGCATGGATGTTGGTTGGCGCGATGCAAAGGGCTGCTCGGAAATGGATGGCTGCATTCTCAAAATCGTTCGTTTCCGCTGCATCTCTGCCTTCTTTAACCAGTCCGTTGATGATTTTTTTATCGGAAAACTTTTTCATAAACTCAACATAGTTAGCGATATATTCGAATTTCGGATCGATTCCCATGATCCAAGCGATATTTTCAGCAATATGGTTCATTTTCAAACCATCTCCACCTTTGAAAAGCTCAAGATCCTGCTTCCTTAACGGAATCGGAACTCCTTTCATGAATTCAAACCCTGTTCTTTTAATAAAGGCCTCACTGAATTCGTCAAAAACAAAATTCTTTGTATACTTTTTAAAATATTTCCCTACTCTGTCAGCGCGCTCCCTGATATCGTACTCTTCCGGGCTTTTTTCCGGTAATTGGAGCTTTTCTTCTCTTTTCTTCAGTAATTGTACCATCTTTTCACCTACAGGATTTCCCATCCCTTTCTCTCAAATTTTTTGATTGCCTCCGGATTCAAGGTCTCTTGCATGTCCAGGATGAGCAGTTCTTTGATGTGATCTTTTATGTTCGGTGTAAACCGTTCTTTCCAACCGGCATAGAGCAAAAATATACGATATAAGTCCTCTTTTTTGTGTGACTTATGTTGAAAACCTTTTAGGTAATAATAGTCCGCCAGTTCCTCGTAAAAGTCAAAGGGTGTTTCCGCCAGACTCTCAATGGCATAGTCGAGGGTTTTATGAAAACCGCCCCGGTTATAATACAAATCCAAAAGCTTTTCTATCTTTTTCAGCCGGATGAGGGATAAAGCAGATAGGTACTTGCTGGAAATAATCTCATAGGGTGCCCTTCCCCGGTATACATACTCATGCTCCTCCACCTGTTCCCGAATAGGCGCACCCTTGATCAGCTTGAGAAAGCCCAACTGAAGCTGGTGTCCCTTTAAGGAATATACTTCATTGAAGGAGATTCGGAAGGATGGATAGTCCTCGTGGGGAAGTCCTGCAATCAAGTCGAGATGAAGATGAATATTGTTTATCTCTCTCAGACGTTTCACATTCTCTGCAAGTTTTGCGAAGTCGGATTTCCGGTTGCACGCCCGCAATGCACTTTCATTGGTAGACTGGACTCCGATTTCAAACTGGAACAAGCCAGGCCGTGCTGTGCTGAGCAAATATAGCAGATCCTCATCGATAAGATCACCGCAGAGTTCAAAATGAAAATTCGTGACTCCGTTATCACTGGTGATAAGATACTTCATGATCTCAAAGCATCTTTTGCGATCCCAGTTGAAGGTCCTGTCAATGAATTTAACCTGTTTGACTCTTTTATAAATAAAGTAGCTCAAATCTGATTTCACACGTTCCATGGACAGGGTTCTCACTTTGCGGTCCACGGAAGACAAGCAGTAGCTGCATTGGAACGGACAGCCTCGGGAGGATTCGTAATACATGACCTTGTCCTCTTCGCAAACCAGATTCAGGTATGGGAATGGAACCGATTCAAAGGATAACAGCGGTGCGGGCGGGTTCACATAGATCTTCCCGAGCATTCGGTAGGTCAGTCCTCGGATCTTCTCAAATTCCTGCATGCCAGAAAGCAAGGTTTCCGCCAGTTCGGAGAAGGCAGCTTCCCCTTCCCCCGAAATGATGAAGTCGATAAATTTGTGCTGGCTCATAAACGGGATCACATCATAGCTGACCTCGGGACCACCCAGTAAAATTTTCAGCTCCGGTTTTGCCTTCTTTAGATTCTCAGCCAGATTAAGCGTCTTTTCCACATTCCAGATATAACTGGAAAAGCAGATAACATCATAGCTTTTTCGCAAAAGCTCTGTGTAGATGTAATCCTCTTCGTTGTTGATGGTGAATTCCAGAATATCAATTGAGTTCCTACTCTTTTCCGCACTTGCGTAAAGATACTTCAATGCCAGATTGGAGTGCACGTATTTGGAATTCAGTGTGGTAAGTAAAATCTTCATAACCCATCTCCAAATTAGATTATATCATGCGAGCTGCGTCGAAGCATGTCTGGAAATCCTATAACATGCGAAATCTGTCATCCTTCAGCTTATCAGCATTGTTCATAGCGTCTCGCAGCTGTCTTAGCATTCTTTCCTTATCCTGGGGCAGATCGCCTTTCAGGGATACATAATTGGAAGCGTGGTTGCTGCGGAAGACACAGGTCTTTGATACATTGGTGTTCTCCAAAAGGAGCTCCGTCTCCTTCAGTACCTCAATTGGAGTTAGAAGCTGAAAACGCCTTTCCTTGATCTCCTTGTGCATCTCTGCGCCCGGCTCTGTTATCAAGGTCAAAAGCCCTACATAGGAGGGCTCCATCTCGCTGATCATCGTACCCGATTGAACGGCGTGATCTTCCCAGCCATCTTTTCCGGCCAAACCGGAAATAAAAGTTACAGAGGCTGGAATGTCGGAAGCTTCGATTCGCCTCACCGCTTCAATGATTTCAGCTCTGACGGCACCTTTGTTAACCTCCTGCAAAACCTTGTCGCTGCCGGATTCGGCGCCGATATAGATGATTCCAATACCGTGCTCCCGCAGTTCCTCCAGTTCTTCCTGTGATTTTCTCAAGACATCCTGAGGGGAACCGTAAATACCCACTCTTTCACACTCAGGAAATAGCTTTTCAATCCGATCAAGAATCACCAGCAGATCCTTGTTCTGTAAAACCAAAGCATCTCCGTCTGCAAGAAAGATTCTGTCGACTCGTCTATAGTGCTTTCTGGCCGAATCAAGATCTTCTAGAACCTCATTGACCTTTCTCACTCGAAATCTTTTATCTTTAAACATACTGCAGAAGGTACATTTATTGTGGGCACACCCGATTGTTACCTGTATGATGAGGCTGTACGCCTCGCTGGGCGGTCTATAAACACTGCCTTCATATCTCATTTCGCTACATCCTTTCCGGTGCTTCCATTCCAAGCAGCTTAAGGCCGTTTTGAATGGTCTGCTTCGCTGCATATACAAGAAGAAGCTTTGCTTTTTTCTCCTCTTCATTGGCAACGAGAACATGCTCGTCGTGATAAAATTTATTGAATCCCTGGGCAATATTCACGATATGTCTTGTGACGACGGATGGTTCATACTTTTCTCCGGCTTCTAAAATCACTTCCGGGAACCGATATATCAGCTTCGCCAGTTCATAAGCGCTATCCCCTAGGATATATTCGACATTTGCTTTATCGGCTGCAGCAATAACCTGATTTGTGCTATCTCCGCCGTTTCTTAATACGCTTGCTGCTCTTGCATGGGTATACTGGACGTAGGGCCCAGTTTCTCCTTCAAAATTCAATACCTTTTCCCAGGAGAACACATAATCCTTGATTCTGTTGTTGGAAAGCTCCTGAAAGATCACCGCTCCAATTCCTACCTGTTTTGCTGTGACATCAAGATTATCCGTATTCACATTCTTTTCTAGTATGATTTCCTTTGTCTGGTTGACTGCTCTCGTCAGAACCTCTTCCAGGAAAACGACTCTGCCGTGTCTCGTGGACATAGTGCCCTCTTCCAGACTGACCAGCCCGAAGGGAATGTGCACACAGTCCTTTGCCCATTCAAAGCCCAGCAACCCGATGATCTTGATCCATTGCTGGAAGTGAAGATTTTGCTGGGAAGCAACAATATACAAATTTTTATAAAAATCATAGTGCTCTTTTCGGTATACAGCTGCGGCGATATCTCTAGTAATGTAAAGGGAGGAACCGTCCTTCTTTGTGATCAAGGCCGGAGACATTCCATATTCCTCCAGATCGACAATATTGGCTCCTTCCGATTCCTTTAGTAGCTCAGCATCCTTCAACATGTTGACGACACGTTCCATCTTGTCGGAGTAGAAGCTCTCTCCTGCAAAGGAATCGAACTCGATCCCAAGCATCTGATAGACGCGGTTGAATTCCTTCAGGCTTTCATCTCGGAACCACTGCCAAAGTCTGGTTTCTTCCGGTTCGCCGTTTTCCAGTTTCGTGAAGACATCTCTCGCTTCATCCTCTAGGGAAGGATCTTTTTCCGTTTCTTCATGGAATTTTACGTAGTAGCTGAGCAGTGTTTTGATGGGCTCTTTCGTTACATCTTCTTCGTTGCCCCATCTTCTGTAGGAAACGATCATTTTACCGAACTGGGTACCGTAGTCTCCCAGGTGATTGATTCTTACCGTATCATACCCAAGAAAATCGTATATCTTATAGATGGAATTCCCGATTACTGTACTTCTGATATGCCCGATATGGAACGGTTTTGCAATATTCGGAGAGGAAAACTCAACGATAACCTTCCGGTTCTGTCCCATGGTACTGCTTCCGTACCGATCCTGATCCGCGGCAACGCAGATCACCAGCTCCTGAGTGAAAACCTTTCTAGAAAGAAACAAATTCACATAAGCGTTTACATTTTCGACCTTCTCAAAAAGTTCATTCTCCTGGAGCTTTTCCGCGATTCCCTGTGCAATCATCGGAGGTGCCTTTCTCAGTACCTTGGCCAGCTTAAAGCAAGGGAAAGCATAATCTCCCATCTTGCTGTCTGTGGGGATTTCAATCATATCTCTGATTTCTCCCACGGTAAGACCTTCTATTGTTTCAGCCAGAATTACGGCTATTTTTTCTTTAAAATTTATCATGAATCAATCCTCCTGTTATTTATTTCTATTTATATCGTGCTGCCTCGAATGGCTGCTTTTCTGAAATGACCGGAATTCCTTTTTCCTTCATCATCGCTGCGAAGATTCCGTCCCCGTCAACCAGTACGCCCGAAAAGGTGCCGTCGTATATTTTGCCGCACCCGCAAGAGGGGCTATTGGCTTTCAGGATTGCAAGATCAATCTTCTGCCCCAGCTCTGCTGCTTTTTTCTCGGCTTCCTTCAGCGTTTTCTTCGCTCCGTCAATAAAATTTTCCGTAATATCCCTACCATTCTGATCGATGGCGCGGCCGTTGATCAGCTCCGCCGGCGGCCTTGGGGTAGGCAGCTGTCCCAGCTGCTCAGGGCAGACCAGCATATAGTCCTTATCTGTCATGAATTCCTTCACCCATTGGCATTCGCTGTTACTGCCGTTGTATTTGCAGTTGACTCCTGCCAAACATGCACTGATTAAATACATATTATATATCCTTTCCAGCCAGTATTCCACCTTTATCTTAGTTGGACAACCGTTACTCCGTCTCCGCCCTCATTATAAGCTCCCTTTCGGAACTTAGAAACGTGTTTGTGGCTTTTCAGCATTTGATGAAGGCCTCCCCGCAGGATACCTTCGCCTCTGCCATGTATGATGGTTACCTCTTTAAGACCGGCAATATAGGCATCATCCAGATATTTATCCACGTCCATTACCGCATCGTCCAAAAGACTTCCTCTTACATTGATGCTGGGCATGATACTCTGCATCTTGCTCCGATACAGCGTGCTGTGTTTGGAGGTCTTGCTGTCCTTTTTTCCGTTTCCATCCAGAATCTTTGTAATATTACTCAGGTTCACGTTGATTTTCATGAGCCCCACCTGAATCTGAAGCTCATCCTTGTCATCCGGCAGGGTCAGCACATTGCCCTTTTGATCCAAGCTGAGCACCTTTACCCGATCGCCGAGCTTCAGTTCGTCAGCTCTGACGGGATTTGGATTTTCTGTCGTTACAAGCTTATCTTTATATTGATCGGAGGTTTCTCGGATCTTTTTCCTGACCTCCTCGTATTTTCTATTTCTGTCTCCTGAATTTTGGTATTTTTCTAGCTCTTTCAGCTCTTTTTGAACCTCGTCGGCAAATTCCTTTGCCTCCCTGATCATATCACGGGCTTCTTCCTTCGCCTTGCTAAGGATCTTTTCCTTCTGTTCGTTCAGCTTGACCCGTTCCTTATCGAACTGCTCTTTCTGCTTTTTCATTTCCAGATTCAGTAAAATGGCTTCGTCTCGTTCTTCCTCCGCAACCTTTTTGTCCTTCTCAATGGTGGTGATGACATCCTCAAATTCAATATCGCCTCGTTCCAGCATTCCCTTTGCATGCTTGATAATCACTGGTTTCAGTCCCAGCTTTTGTGATATTTCAAAGGCGTTGGATCTTCCCGGAATGCCGATGGACAATCGGTAGGTCGGGCTCAATGTTTCCACATCGAATTCCATGGAGGCATTTTCCACACCCTTTGTAGAAATGGCGTATTTTTTCAGCTCCGTATAATGCGTGGTTGCAATGGTCTTTGCACCTTTATCATATAAGTGCTCTAAAATTGAGATAGCCAGGGCTGCTCCTTCGGTGGGATCGGTACCCGCTCCCAGCTCATCCAGAAGCACCAGAGTTTCCTTCCCGGAATTCTCTACGATATTAACGATGTTGGACATGTGGGAGGAGAAGGTGCTCAGGCTTTGCTCGATGCTCTGTTCGTCTCCGATATCGGCAAATACCCTCTGAAACACCGGCATTTCCGTACGGTCACCAGCAGGGATATGGAGCCCTGACTGTGTCATCAGTACAAAAAGCCCGACGGTTTTCAGTGTCACGGTCTTTCCGCCTGTATTCGGTCCGGTGATGACCAGCGTTTGATAGCCTTTTCCAATGGCAAAACTAATGGGAACGACTTTATTCTTGTCGATCAATGGGTGCCTGCCATCCTGAATGCGCAAATATCCTTGGGCATTGATCTCAGGCTCCGTACCTTTCAGCTTCGTTGAAAACTTTCCCTTTGCAAAAATAAAGTCCAACTGAAGTAGTATGTCCTGATTATTCAGCAGTTCATCCCGCACCGACGCAACATCGGCGGACAGTTCTGCAAGGATTCTCTCGATCTCGATCTTTTCCGCCAATTCCATCTCTCTCAGCTCATTATTTAGATTTACGATTGCCTGAGGTTCTATAAAAAGTGTAGCCCCTGTAGAAGACTGATCATGAACAATCCCTGGAAATTTTGTCTTGTGCTCCTGCTTGACCGGAACCACATATCTCCCCTGCCTCATGGTCACAAGGGCATCCTGCAAAATCGTTTTATTGTCTGAAGAATTAAGAATCTGGTTCATCTTTGACCTGATTGCTTCATTCTGTCTCAAGATGTTTCTTCTTATGCTCTTCAATTCGGGGCTGGCGGCATCTGCCATTTCATCCTCGGAAATGATGCAGCGGTCGATGGCTTCTTCCAGCCGCTTCTGTACACTTAATACCTCTGCCAAGCCTTTGATGATGGGTAGTTCCGGTAAGTCACTCTTTAAAAATACCGCTGCATTCCTTGTTACCTGCAAATTATACAGAATTGCCAGGAGCTGCTTCATGGTCAGTGTGCTTCCTTTATCTGCCAGATAAATGCTATCCTTGATATCATAAAAGCTTCCGAGCGGAAGGGCTCCTTTACGCATAATAACGGAAACCGCTTCCGTGGTTTCCGCTAACATTTCTTTAATTTGGAACACATCAAGTGCAGGCCTCAATTCTCCGATCGCTTTTTTCGTGATAGTGGAAGCCGCTTCCATTCCTAACAGATCAAGTATTTTATTGTATTCTAAAACTTTAAATGCCTTTTCATTCATAAACGTTCCTATTACGCCCTTTTTGTGGAATAATTCTGGCGGCGTGCCGTGGGTGTTCTCATGGGAAACCGTGAAACCTATTACCATCTTAATGCGCAGCATTATTTATTCTACAATTTTTTTATATCGGTCCAAATCGCCCTTCAATCGGATGTTCTCCATCTGCAGGTCGAAAAAGCTGCTTTCTATGTCCTTGCATTTGGCCTCCAGCTCCTTCAATGCGGTAGATCCGGATGCCTTGTCCTCCTGTTGGGCTTTCATTCTGCTTGATAGTTCATCATTCTTGGCCAGAAGGGCGGTATATTTCTCTTCCAGCTGTCGATAGGAGGTAGTCATTCTGTCAAGATCAACTGTCTTCTCGTTGAATAATCTCTGAAGTTCTTCCTTCTGCTCAATGCTGGCCTGTGCATCCTCTTTGTACTGCAGGAAGCTCTTTTTGGCTTCATCCCAGAGCTGGACATAGTGCTTGGAGTCCTTTTCAAGCTGTTCATTCTGCTGTCTGAGGCTGCTCAGCTTTTCCACTGCGGTAAAGTAATCATCTGCAACGTTGACAGCGGATAGCACTGCCAGGGATGATACGGCGCCGCCGGGTAGAGCCCTTGCAATTTCATGCATCCTCGTGTTGACATAGTCTGCAACCTTCATAATGTGTTCTCTTGGCGTATCTCCTGCTATCGTATATTCCTGCCCATAGATTTTTACTGTTACCTTATTTTTATCCTCCATGCTTTTCTCCCCCTTATTTATAATCCGATTGATGCCTGTCTGATGTGATCATGCAAAGTGGTGCGATGTGGTTATCCCTGGAACCGGCTGAAAAAAGTGTTTTCTAAGAAAACCATGAAACATATTACCGACTTTGATGCGCAGCATCTTAAAGGAGGTGGTTTTCGTGAAAATGCTTTTTCTGGCGGAGTTATCCAAAAGAGCCCCTGGCAGCTGCTACATATCACGTAAGACAGCATCAAGCCTTTCCTTCAATACATCAAGAACCTTCTGGTGGACTTTAACCACTTCTTCATCGGTAAGCGTTTTATCCGCTGCACGATATGTCAAGGTAAAGGCCACACTCTTTTGTCCCTGCTGTACCTGCTTTCCCCTGTAAACATCAAACAGTGCAACGCTTTCCAGTAGCTTTCCGCCCATTTCCGTGATGATGTTTTCTATATCAGCAACATTGATCTCCTCTTTTACCAAGAGTGCAATATCTCTTGAGATTGCTGGGTATTTCGGAAGCGGTTTATAAAACCTCTTTGTATTGGCATGCTTCATAACCTGATCAAAGGCCAGCTCGCAGCAATAGCATCTTGTCCCGATCCCGTATTTGTCCGCCACGTCCGGGTGAACCTCACCCAGGATGCCCAGCTCTGTATCCTGATGCACAACCCTTGCACATCTGCCGGGGTGGTAGACGCCGTATTCACTTTCCGGCACATAGATTGCACCTTGGATGCCAAGGAATGTAAAGAGTTCCTCCAGCATGCCCTTCAGTGTAAAAAAGCTTTCTCCTTCTCCATAGCAACCGATCGCCATGGAATCTCTTTCCTCAGGCAGGGCATCTTCCTCTTCGAGACTCTTAAAAAAGGTGTTTCCGATTTCAAAGGCCCTTACCTTATTGATATTTCTCGAAAAATTGCGTCCAAGGACCTCCATCATATTAGGAGTCAGAATGGTTCTCATGACACTGTTCTCTTCTCCGAGAGGATTGATGAGACGGACAAAGTTTCTTTCCCAGGAATCTTCCTCGATCCTCACATTGTCAACACCTTTCGGGCTGACAAAGGAATAAGTCTGGATCTCATTTGCGCCCATTCCTGTCATAATATCTCTTGTCAGGTCCTTCAGGACTCTTTCTCTTGACTTATGTGCTTCAGAGTTGCCCTTCGGCAATGTCATCGGCATTTTATCATAGCCATATATTCTGGCGATTTCTTCGATTAGATCAATCTCTTCCTGCAAATCCTGACGGATGGTTGGAGGAATGACCTTCATATTGTCTCCGAGGCGGCTTACCCTCATTTCAAGGCTTTCCAGGATTGTTTCGATCTCCTTGCCGGAAAGTTCAATCCCAAGTACCTGCTTGACACGATCAACCCGGACTGTGATCGGATAGGTTTCCGTTTTTACAGGGTAAACATCAACAGAACCCTTGGTTACCGTACCTGCTCCCAGAAGCTCTATGAGCTTGCAGACTCTGTCTGCAGCAGCCTCGCACAGATTCGGATCGATTCCCTTTTCAAATCTAGCGGAAGCCTCTGTTCTCAATGCCAGCTTCTTTGAGGTGTATCGGATGCTATCTCCATTGAAGTTTGCACATTCGATGAGTATGGTTGCCGTATCCTCTTTGATTTCAGAATTCATTCCACCCATAACGCCACCGATGCCAACGCTGCGTTTTCCGTCCTTGATCATCAGCATACTGCTGCTCAGATTCCGCTCAGTGCCGTCCAGTGACGTGAAGCGCTCCCCTTCTGTTGCAGTATCCACAATAATCTTATTGTCCGCAATATCCCTGATGTCGAATGCATGGATGGGCTGACCGTATTCCAGCATGACATAGTTTGTGATATCTACGATATTGTTGATGGGCCGCATTCCCGCGTACATCAGTCTCTTCTGCATCCAAAGGGGAGACGGTCCGATTGTAACGTCTGTTACGATTCTTCCTACATATCGTCTGCAAAGCTCTGGCTTTCTGATTTCGATCTCGATATAGTCCTTCGCTTTCCCTTCCTCTTTCAGGCATTCTGTTTCCGGATATTTCAGCTTGCCTCCAAAGGTCGCTGCCGCTTCTCTTCCCATGCCGAGCATGGAAAGGCAATCCGGTCGGTTCGGTGTGATTTCAAAATCCACCACCGAATTTTTCAGTCCCATCGCTTCTACGATATCCTGCCCCAAAGCATAGTCGCCATTCAGGATCCAGATCCCGTCCCGAAACGGTACAGGAATTACTTTATCATCAAAGCCCAGCTCGCTTGGGGAGCAGAGCATGCCGTTGGACTCAACACCTCTCAGCTTTCCCTTTTTGATCACTTTGCCTCCCGGGAGTTTCCCGCCATGCAAAATCACCGGAACATAGGCCCCTTCAAAAATGTTGTCCGCGCCCGTTACGATCTGAATCAAATCTTCTTCGCCGATATCGATCTGTGTAACCAGAAGCTTATCCGCATCAGGGTGCTTTTCCACATCAACGATTTTCCCTACAACAACATTTTCAATTTCGTCTCCGAAATGCTCCACCGTTTCGATATTCGATCCGGACATGATCATTCTCTCACAGAATTCTTCCACGCTTACATTGATGTCAATATATTCTTTTATCCATTCGATAGGTACTAACATGCAATTTTCCTCCTAATTTCAAACCGTATCATTTAAACTGCTGAATGAAACGCATATCGTTCTCATAAAGCAGTCTGATATCGTCTATTTCATACTTGAGCAGAGCGATTCGCTCCACACCCATGCCGAAAGCAAATCCGGTATACTTCTCCGTATCGATGTGACCTACTTTTAATACGTTGGGATGAACCATACCGCAGCCTAGAATTTCGATCCAGCCGCTGCCCTTACAGAATCGGCAACCCGTGCCGCCGCACTTAAAGCAGGAAACATCCATTTCTCCGCTCGGTTCTGTGAACGGAAAGTAATGAGGTCTGAATTTTGTTTTTACTTTGGAGCCGAAAAGCTGTTTTGCGAAGGAATCCAGTGTGCCCTTCAGATCAGCCATAGTAACCCCCTCGTCTACCAGAAGTCCTTCCACCTGATGGAACATGGGGGAATGGGTGGCATCCGGTGAATCTACGCGGAAGCAGCGTCCCGGCGAAATGACCTTGATGGGAGGATTCTCCTTCATCAGTACTCTCGCCTGAACCGGTGATGTCTGGGTTCTTAGTAGGGTATTATCCGTTATATAGAACGTATCCGTCATATCTCTGGAAGGATGATTCTGTGGAGCATTCAAGGCATCAAAATTGTTGAATACCGTTTCAACCTCCGGGCCTTCCGCGATACTAAAGCCCATACTTGCAAAAATACGAGATATTTCGTCAATGGCGATGGTAATCGGATGCTTTACACCAAGATGAAATTTAGTGCCGGGTTCTGTTACGTCAATTTTTTCCTTGCTGAACTGATCTGCCTTCTGAAGCGTTTTCATGGCTGAAAATTTTTCCTCCAAAAGCGCTTCAATTTCAGCCCTGACTGTGTTGGCTTCCTTGCCGAAGTCTTTTCTTTCCTCAGGGTTCATAGAACCCATGGAGCGCAGGATTTCCGTTAGCTGCCCTTTCTTTCCAAGGAGCTTGACTCTGATCTCCTCTGTTTCAATGATTGTGGAAGCGATTAGCAATTGTTCCTTTGCTTCCTGCAAGATTTTCATCAATTGATTCTGCATAAACCGATCTCCATTTCTATTTAAAATCTTTTCATTCTGGATTTATTTTTGATATCTCTGCCGCACCGACTCATACATGAGGATGCCCGCCGAGACCGCCGCATTGAGAGATTCGATGCTTCCCTCCATGGGAATTCTGATCAGGGTATCGGAATCCTTCAGAAATTCATCGCAGACCCCGTTTCCTTCATTCCCGATGATAATAGCAACATTTTCTTTCAAGTCGGCGTCATGATATAATCTACTGCAGTTGGGGGTCGTGCAGATGATATCTTTTTTATGTTTCTTCAGCAGCCTGATGACCAGCTCCGGTGTATCGGCCACAAATACTGGAAGCCGAAATAGAGAGCCTGCTGTCGCTCGGACTATCTTTGGCGAATAAATATCCGCAGTTCCCTTCAGGAGGATGGCGCCCATATATCCCGCTGCATCGGCTGTACGCAGGATCGTTCCGATATTCCCCGGATCCTGCAGTCGATCTAACACGATAATGTTGGATGCGCCGGGTGCAAAGAACTCTTCTTCTGTGTAATGTCTTTTCTTCACAATTGCCATGATTCCCTGCGGTGTCTCTGTGTCTGATAGCTTACGAAACAGCCCCGACGACAATACCGTCACTGCCGCACCTGCTTGCGTAAGACCTGCTCCTCCGCTGTGCAAGCCTTCCGTGTAACAGTCCTCACGACAGAGAATCATCTCAATCTCTCCGCCGTGATTCAATGCCTCATAGATCAGGTTTGGTCCTTCAATGAGATATCGCTCCTGTTCATCCCGGTATTTTTTCTGTTTTAATTGCAATGCAGTTTTATAAATCTGGTTCTCAGCCGAGGTTATCAGCTTCATTCTCACACCCCATTAGAAAAGCCGGCTTTTACCCCGGCTCACCTTTCGAATTTTTAGTTAAAAGCTGCCCATTTTATCTTTGCTAAGAAAAGATGGGATGTCAAATGCACCGGTAACCTTAGATTGGAAAATGTCCTCCCGAGGTTGATTTTCCGTGTTCTCTTCTGCTGTGTCACCAGTGCGATCTTCTCCTTTGGCATGAGCCTCTGCCTTGTCTCTACTTGGCGATAGTATGTCTGCAGGTCTATCTTCAAATCCTGTGGCAATAACAGTGATAACAATTTCATCATGCATATCTTCTTTCACCGATGCGCCGAAGATTACGATTGCATCCTTGTCTGCCGCTTTTTCGATCTGGTCTGCTGCTTCATTAACTTCCAGCATTCCCAAATCATAGCCTCCCATGATGTTAAGTAAAATTGCCTTCGCTCCGTTGATGGATGTTTCCAACAGCGGGCTTTCGATGGCTGCCGTTACGGCATCCTTAACCCGGGATTCACCTCTGCCTCTTCCCACGCCCATATGCGCAATTCCCCGGTCGCTCATTACGGTTTTCACATCGGCAAAGTCAAGATTGATCAATCCTGCTTCAGCAATCAAATCGGAGATTCCCTGAACGCCCTGTTTTAAAACCTCATCGGCCATAATGAACGCTTCCAGCATGGAGGTGTTCTTTTCTGCTACCTGCAGCAGTCTGTCATTTGGAACGACAACCAGAGAATCTACATATTTTTTCAGAAACTTGATACCAAGTTCTGCGTGGTCTTTTCTCTTTTTTCCTTCAAAGGTGAATGGCTTTGTTACAACACCTACTGTAAGCACACCCAAGTCCTTTGCTGCCTTCGCAATGATCGGAGCCGCACCTGTTCCGGTTCCTCCGCCCATTCCTGCCGTAATGAATACCATGTCAGCGCCGGCAATAAACTTGGTCAAATCCTCTATGTTCTCTTCTGCAGCTTTCTGGCCGACCTCCGGATTAGCTCCAGCGCCTAGTCCCTTCGTCAATTTTTCCCCTATCTGCAATTTTGTTTCTGCTTTGGAGCCCGATAAGGCCTGCTTGTCCGTATTGATTGCCATAAAACTAACGCCGTTGAGCCCCGCATCTATCATTCTATTGACAGCATTGCTTCCGCCACCGCCAACACCTATTACCTTGATTTGCGCCGTGCTTTGATCATTCACTTCGAAATGTAACATAGTCCCGCAACCTCCCGTTATCTAAATATTATTTTTTCTATCGTAAATTGAGTCCAAATTATCCTATCATAAGGGAACCTAACCACCTTTGCATGGCAAATATCTGGCAGGTACCGTTTCCACCTTACCGCTCATTATATCACAGGCCTGGTGCCATTGCACCTATTTCTTGTTGATATTGCTATCTTTTTTTATGATATATTTGTCAATTAGTAGCCTTCGGATCACAGCTAAATTCTGGAACAATCTGCCTCCGAAAACAAGAATCGCAGCATAATAAAGAGGTACACCGAGACGGTCTCCCAGATAAGCAAGAAGGCCTGCTAAAATTGCATTGGTGATAAACCCGGTAACAAAGATCAGGTTATTATACTTTTCTTCAAGATGGGACCTTGCAGCACCTAAAATCGAGTCAATTGCGGCGAGAAGACCCATGGTGATATAGAATGAGTATTCCGTCGGATATGAAATGTTTAATGTAAAGCCTAAAACAATCCCGCCTATTAATCCTAATATCATTGCAATTAACAATTCTTTATACCTCCTCTTTGGCCTTGGTCATATATCGATAAGATTGTGATTCCGAATATTTCGGTATGAAAAGATCGTCCTTTATGGTGACCTTGAAAATAACGCCGTAATCCTGAAGGAGCGTACCATAACCTTCCGGTCCGATGAGAGAAGCCGCCATTCGTCTGGAATCTCCAATCGCACGAATCTCAAAGGGTCTGGCGAAAAACTGTTCGTTGATGCGGATGGTATATCCTGAGCAGGAAATCGAGGTGTCGTTTAATATCCTCTGCCCGTTCACCGCCAGGACTTCCGCTCCCGATCGGTTCAGCTCGTTGATGATCGTAAGGATATCCATGTCATGAACAAGCACCGAATTGGGGTCTTCTCCTTCATAAAGATCCCTTGTTCCGTCATCAATAAAGACAACAACGCCCTCTCCTTGGACGGCGGTGTTTCCGCTGATCAGCTTATAATAGTTCATCTCCTCTAGCAGCTTGTCCTGCAGTTCATTGTCTTCGCTGTCGACGAGGGCTTCGTACTCCTGCAGCTTCTTACCAGTTTCGGTAATCAGCTGGCCGATTCGCTCCATGTCTTCGGTTTCGCTTAGAATCGTTGTCTCGTAATCTGTTATGGCCTTCGCAGACACATAAAGCTGCTGTCCATTGGTTGCCCTTGCTTGCATGATAATCGAAAATCCGATCAAAAGACAGATCACGAAAAAGGCGAGCGCTCTCAGTTTCATTTTACCCACCAGCCTATTCTTCCACTACCGGTGCGGCATACCGATATCTAATAATTCCGCTGTATCTTGGAATTTCCAGTTCATCCATCCGTTTGATTGTAATTCGTAGGCCATAGCTCTTCATCTGTTCTATAATACCAAAGCGGATGGTCAAGGTTGATTCTATGGTTTCCGGGTTACCAATTGCTTTAATGATATATGGAGGGGCGGTAGGGACGGTGTTGATGTTTACATTGTCCCCTGCCAAGCTGATTTCCGTAGTGACGATGATCCTTTGTCCATTGATGGAAATCGCTTCCGCACCAGCATCCTTCATCTTGTTCACCAGACTCAAAAGCAACTCATACCGCAGCATAATCACGCTGTATTCGTCGGCAATTTCTTCTGTCGGCAGCGGGTCGTCCACCGTGAGGAGAACACCAGGTCCCATGACATCAATCACACCTGCTGCCATCTTATATTTTTCCAGATCCGATACAACGCCTTTCAGGAAAAAGTCTTCGTCGGACTTTTCCTTTTCAATTTCAACCAGACGGTCTTCCAAATCATTCAGTTCCTGCAGGGCATCATCCTTCTCCGCCCTGACCTTTTTCAATTCTTCCATATATCCCTGTGCCTTGGCAAAAGGAATAAGCCCTCCTTGATCGGAACCCTGCGTTGTTGTGATTTGAATGGATATCACAAGGCCTATAAATAGCGCCAGCATCCCAATCACGATCATCCCACCAATTTTTTTCATCTGTTTCACCCCTAATCCTATTCCACCAATGGGCTGAATGAAAAATACTTATCACTGCCCATTTTAATTACGCCGCGTTCGATCCCCTTGGTATACAAATCGTACAGCACCTCCTGCAGGGAATCCAGATTGCCCATGATATTCTCCGGCGTTCCTTCACAGACTAGCTGATCGTAAATATATGCCTTAACAATAATATTCGAAATATCTATTTTTTTGAAGAATAATTCATAATTTTTTATTTCATGAAGTAGCTTAAGCGTGTCCGTCAATACGGCATTTTCCTCTACAGCCAGCGGTGTCCCGGGTTCCATATTCTCAATCGTCATCCCCATGAGGAGCGTTAAGGAAGGCTCCGTATCCGCTTTTCTCAAAACCATGCCTTCGTTATCGATGATAATATATTTATTTCCATAGGGAACTGCTGCATCTTCTTTTCGTTCCTCTACGATGATTACAACCTGGTCGGGAAGCTTTCTTTTCAGCTTCACATTCTTGATATAAGGATCTGCCAGAAGCTTCTCCTTCATCTGTGGGAGAGAGGTTTCAAACAGATTTTCTCCCGTCTTTGCTCCCGCCAGGCTGATTACCTGCTCTACTGTGTAGTAATTGTTTTCTTCCACCGTAATTTTTTGTATATCGAACAAGCTAGAGTTTAAAAAGAAGTACATCCCCACTGCTAAAGCCACCATAATGATGAATTTAAGAAGATAGCGTTTCTTTTTCCTCTTCTTCTTTTTTCTAATTTTTTCTTTATCCTTCATATTTGAAACTTCCTTAGTACATATCTACTGTTGGTTCTCTCCTGATATCAGCCCCGATCTTTCTTAAGGCCAACTCAAATTTATCATATCCTCTATCGATATGGCAAATGTTTTCTACAATCGTTTCTCCTTCTGCACCCAACCCTGCGATTACAAGGGATGCTCCTCCCCTTAAATCCCTAGAGATTACCCTGGCACCTGCCAGATTCTTCACACCGGATACTACTGCTGTTCTTCCATCCACCTTGATCCTAGCTCCCATTTTTCGAAGTTCCTCAATATGCTTGAATCGGCTTTCGAAAATAGTCTCTGTTATGATGCTGGTACCCTGCGCCATGGTCATTAAGGTTAAAAATTGAGATTGCATATCAGTAGGGAACCCTGGATATGGTTGGGTTTTGATCGTTTCAACCGCCTTCAATCTGGCCGGGGAAAACAGTACAACGTAGTCTTTTCCTTCACGGATCCTGCAACCTGCTTCTTTCAGCTTTGACAAAGTCATACTCATATGTTCCGGTATGGCATTTCTCAGGACAACATTTCCTCCTGTGATGGCCACTGCCGTTAAAACGGTGCCTCCCTCAATTCTATCAGGAATTACCCTATGTTCCACCTGGTTGTATGATTTTTTGCCACGTATAAAAATTTCACCGGTTCCGGCACCTCTGATCTCTGCTCCGCAAGCATTTAGAAAATTCTGGAGGTCGATGATTTCCGGTTCCTTAGCAGGATTAATAATTGTCGTTTCGCCTTCCGCCGCAGTCGCAGCTAGCATCACATTTTCCGTTGCCCCAACACTTGGAAAATCAAGAAGGATCCTGTTTCCTACCAGCCGGTCAGCCGTACACTCCAGAAATCCATGGGCTTCCTTGATGGTCACACCCAACTTTTTCAGGGCGGATAAATGAATATCGATTGGTCGAAGCCCAATTTCACAGCCGCCTGGATAGCTCAAGGTGACTTTTCCGCATCTGGCAATCATAGGCCCCATCAAAAAAACCGAGGAGCGCATCTCTCTCATCAGATGTTCCGGTATGGTGTAAGAATGAATCGGTGCCGAATCAATGATTACCCCATCCTCTTCCTTCGTAATTTTACATCCAAGCTCAGTCAAGATCGTAAACATGGTCTGAACATCAGATAGTTCTGGACAGCTTTCTATTTTGCTTTCGTTCCCTGTGACGATGGTTGCGGCAAGAATTGGAAGCACTGCATTTTTTGCTCCCGCAAGCTTATACTCACCGGTCAGCTTTGTACCACCGTTGATACGAAATTGTTCCACAAGAATTACACCTCCGCAGAATGACACTCTAATTTATAATATGAAGTTCTGCGAAAGGTGTTACATTTACTATTTCGTCTAATCTATGAAACAAAATGGTGTCGTTCTTGGGCTGTGACAATAAAGCATCCTCCGCTTAAAGGTCTAGGTGATCATAAATCACATCGACTGCATCGACCCTGCCAACCTTTGCACTGGCTGCGGACATAATGTTTAAGGCTTCCTTGTTGTTTTTCAGCCGAAGAATGGTTCCAAGAAGCTTTTCGTCGGAGAGATCCTTCTCCTCTAAAATGATTGCTCCGCCTTTGTCGGCCACAACCTTTGCATTAAAAAACTGGTGGTTTCCGGTTACATTGGGAGAAGGAATAAGAATCGCCGCCTTTCCACAGGCAGTAATCTCGGAAACCGTAAGGGCACCCGCTCTGCTAATCACCAGGTCTGCGGCGGATAGGTATTCATGCATATTGTCTGCATATTCCAATATATTTATGTTATCATTCAGGCTGATTTCTCGTTCTTTCAGCGTATCTACGACCTTCTTGTAATAGTTTTTCCCTGTAATAAAAACCAGTCTGGTGTCCGTCATGGGATTGACGGCTTCGATGACATGGATCATGGTATTGTTGATCTTTCCGGCTCCAAGGCTGCCTCCAAAGCATAGGATCACAAATTCATTGGCTTTGATCGACATCTTGTCCCTGCTATGATTCATGCCACAAAGCAGAAAGCTTTTCCGGATGGGATTCCCGGTTACCACCAGCTTGCTTTGATTCTTGAAAAACCTATTTGATTCTGGAAAACTGATGAATACTTTATCCACATATTTCTCAAGGAGCTTGTTGGTTACTCCCGGGAGCGCGTTCTGCTCATGAATATAGGTTTTAATCCCTCTCTTATGGGCAGCCCTTACCACCGGGCCACAGACGTAACCCCCAGTACCAATGACCAGATCAGGCCGAAATTCCTTCATGATTCTGTTTGCCTCCCGGTTTCCCTTTGCTAAGTCTACCGCCGTCCTTAGATTTTTCCACAACTGTTTACGATGGAACCCGGTTACGGTAATAAAACGAATCTCATAACCATTTTTCGGTACGAGATCCTTCTCCATGCCTTTTTCTGTTCCAACAAATAAGATTTCTGCCTCCGGATGCTTTCTTTTAATCTTATCTGCGATGGCGATGGCTGGGTAGATGTGTCCTCCGGTTCCGCCGCCTGTCATGATTACCTTCATTTTATTACCTCCATTCAGCTCACCTTGCGGAGTGCCTTGAAATGTTCAATAGTATTCCCATGGAGCCCATGAACAGCATTAGCGCATTTCCGCCGTAGCTAATAAAGGGCAATGTGATTCCGGTTGGCGGCATGGATGAGGTCACCACCGCAATATTCAGAATGACCTGAATTGCAAGCATAATGGTGATTCCCGCCGCAAGCAGAGTCCCGAACATATCCGGTGCATTCAGAGAAATATGGGTACCGCGCCAGATAAGAATCATGTAGCAGGCGATGAGCACCAGACAGCCGATATAACCCAGCTCTTCTCCGATAATCGCAAAGATAAAGTCATTTTGAGGCTCCGGCAGATAAAGTGTCTTCTGTATGCTCCTGCCCAGACCCACTCCGAAAAGTCCTCCCGAACCCAAAGCAAGCAAGGATTGTATGACTTGATATCCATCGCCCAAAGGATCCTGAAACGGATCCAAAAAGCTGGTCAGTCTTTTTAATCGATACCCATCCTCGTCCGTAAGAATCATGTACGTGACTCCCGCTGCACCGATGCCCACGATTCCTCCTAGATAGAGGATATTCAAACCTGCCACAAACATCATTCCGATGATGATCCCGCAGATGGTTATTGCAGTAGAAAGATTCGGCTGTAATATGATCAAGCCAAAAAAGAGTCCGCAAAGCCCCAGCAGAGGTAGGACTCCCTTGCGAAACGATCTGATTCGCTTCGGATCCTTGCTCAGATACCATGCCACAAAGATGATTGCCGCAATCTTTGCTACCTCACCGGGCATCAGGGTAAATTCTCCAACACCGATCCAGCGGGTCGCGTAATTTCTTGTTACCCCCAACGGGGTAAACAAAAGTCCCAGTAGCACGACGCTGATGGTCAAAATCGTCGGAGCTGCCTTTGCATACACCCGGTAGTCAAACATGGCGCAGAACAGCATGGCTCCCAGTCCAAGCATGGCCCATATAACATGCTTTTTTAAATAGCTGTAGGGGTCTCCCGTATCATTGATGGCACTGTAATAGCTGGAGCTGAATACCATAATCACTCCAAAGACTACAAGTGCCAAAACAAGGATGGTTAATACGAAATCCCCCGATTTTATTCGGGTCTTTTTATTACGAGCCATTTATCTCTCCAAATCTCTTTGCTTCCCAACTTTTTATTTTTCCAGGTCTCTGACGCAGTTTTTGAAGTGCTCTCCTCTCTGCTCAAAGCAGGTATACATATCCCAGCTTGCGCAAGCAGGGGAAAGCAGAACCGTATCGCCGCTTGAAGCCAGTTTGTAACCCACTTTTACGCATTCGTCCATATCTTTGCAAATCGTAATATTGGTAAAGCCGAGGCTCTCGGCAGTTTCTTTGATTTTCGGCGCCGTTTTGCCAAGCAAAATCAGCTGCTTCACTTTACCCGGAAAGGCGTTGATGAATTCCTCGTAATCAGATCCTTTATCATACCCTCCTGCGATGAGTATGATGTTTCCTTTCATCGCTTCGATGGCCTTAATGGAAGCATCAGGATTGGTGCCCTTGGAATCATTGACAAATCGGATACCATCCACCTCGCCCGAGAACTCCAGCCGATGCTCTACTCCTTCAAATTCTCTCAGGGTTTTTGCGATTACCTCCGGCGAAATTCCTGCAAAGTAAGATACAGCAGCTGCCGCTAGCGCATTTTCCAGATTGTGGGCACCGGGGATTTTCAACTCATCGATGCCGCAGATATCAATGCACTGCCCTTTCTCGTTCTGTATCACGATATCACCGTCCAGTACGAAACACCCAAGTGAAAGTACTGCTTTCCTACTGAAAGGGACTACCCGTGCCTTACACTGCTTAACAAGCTTCCAGGATTCTTCATCGTCGTAATTTGCAACAAAATATTGGTTTTCATCCTGGTTCTTGAAGATCATCGCCTTTGCCTGTGCGTAGTTCTCTAAGGTTTTATGCCGGTCCATATGATCCGGCGTAATATTCAGCAGCGCGGACACCTCGGGTTTGAACTGTTGTGTGGTCTCCAGCTGGAAGCTGCTTGTTTCCGTTACAAGCCAGTCATCCTCTGTTGTGCAAAGCGCCTTGGAAATAACAGCAACGCCCACATTTCCCACAACGTAGGTCTTTCTTCCTGAATTCTTAAATATTTCTCCCACAAGGGTTGTTGTCGTGGTTTTTCCATTGGTACCGGTGATGGCAACATACTTCCCCTTGCCTACCCGGTAAGCGATTTCAAGCTCACCGATGACCTCTGCACCGGCATCCTTTGCCTTCTGTACAAACCCGGTGTCCAACGGCACTCCGGGACTGATGACGACCATATCCAATTCATTTGTATTATCCGGTTCTTCCCCGAAATAACAGGTTACATTCTTATTTCTCAGGAATTGGATTAATTGCATATCAATTTGATCTTCTTCTTTCCGGTCATATACCGATACGGCAGCTCCCAGCTTCAAAAGGGCCTGCGTTGCAGCAATTCCTGATTTTCCCATGCCTACAACGAGAATTCTTTTCGTTTCCAACTGATTCACGTTATCCCTTCTTTCTTTCGTGTTTAAACGATCAATAGGCTGATTGCACATAAGACAAAAGTAGTCGTCCAAAATACCGCAACCACCTTTGTCTCTTTCCAGCCGCTTAGCTCGAAATGATGATGAAGCGGAGCCATCTTAAATATTCTTTTCTTTCTTAATTTATAGCTTGCTACCTGTAAAATTACAGACACCGTCTCAGCGACATATACACCACCTGCGATGGGTATCACAAGCTCGATATTCATCATGATTGCTGCTGCAGCGATACCACCGCCCAGCGCCAGAGATCCGGTATCTCCCATAAAGACTTTTGCAGGATGTTTGTTGAACATCAAAAATCCAAAACAGGCGCCGGCCATTGCCGCGCAGAAAACAGATGCTGTTGTAAAACCGTAGGTTGTTCCTACAATTGCCAGAAATAGGGCAACGATCAAGGTAACGCCCGAAGCCAGACCGTCTAGCCCGTCGGTGAGGTTGACGCTGTTTACCATGGCTACAACGACGAAAGCAATAAAAGGAATGTACCAGATTCCGAAATCCCAATATTCATTTACAAATGGAATAAATACCGTCGTCCCATAGATAGAAACCTTGGATTGATAAAACGCCAGCCCTACTGCGATGAGGATTTGCAGCGCAAGTTTCTGAATCGCTGTCAATCCCAGATTTCGTTTCATAGAGACCTTTACAAAATCATCCAAAAAACCCAGAATACCGAATGCCACGAATGCAGCGATGATAATCAGCATATCCGTCGTGGTCTTTCCTGCTGTTAGAGAGGTAATCAGAACTGCTCCAATGATCACCAGCCCTCCCATAGTCGGGGTGCCCGATTTTATCATATGAGATTGTGGTCCGTCTTCTCGAATGCTCTGCCCTGCTTTGATCCTCTTTAAAACTGGAATCATCAAAGGTATTCCTATGACTGTTATTACAAATGCAATTGCGGTCGTTATTCCAATTTGTAAGTACTCCATACTTAATTCTCCATTATTCTCTTTACAACCTGATCCATTGCCATCCCTCGTGAACCCTTCAGTAGGATGACATCGCCAGATGATATCATACTACCAATGTCGCTCATCAGCAACTCCTTTGTTTCATAATAATGGACTTTGTTCTCACCAAGTATTTCCTTCGCGCCCTCTGCAATCTGTTTCGCCTGCAGACCCACCGCGATTAGAATATCAACGCAGCTTTCTCCGGCGTATCTCCCGACTTCTCCGTGAAGGGCCTCAGAATTTTCTCCGAGTTCAAACATATCTGCAAGAATTGCAATCTTTCGAAAACCCTTTGTAGCAGAAAGAACATCGATAGCAGCCTTCATAGAATCGGGACTTGCATTATAGGTATCATCGATGATTTTCATCCCATTCTTCCCTTTTATATTGAGTCTTTTCTCTGTGATTTCCAATTTAAGAAGACCTTTCGCCGCTTCTGTCATAGTGATCCCGCAGGATACTGCAGCGGCTACTGCAAGGGCTCCGTTATATGCGTTATGACGTCCCGGTACGTTCAGACGAAAGGTTTGCATTTCTTGTTTATGCTCGATGGTAAATTCGATTCCTTCTTCTCCAAAATCTACAATACCGGAAAGAATAAAATTGCTTCTTCCCGTTTCTCCCGTTGTAATCACTTGATAATTCCCTTGAACATCTTTTCTCGAAAGGAAATCTTGATCCTCGTTAACAATGAGAATCCCCTCCGGGGTGAAGAAATTTGTGATTTCCAGTTTTGCTTTTAGAATATTCTCCCTGCTTCCAAGATTTTCAATATGAGACATCCCTATGTTAGTAATAATTCCGATATCGGGCCGGACCAGCTCTGCCAGCAAATTGATTTCGCCCAACTCGCTCATGCCCATTTCAAATATGGCTGCCTCCGTATTCTCAGGCAAGGAAAGCACGGTTAGGGGCAAACCGATATGATTGTTGAGATTTCCCAAATTCCTGGCTGTCCTGTATTTTTCAGAGAAAATCCAATACAGCATTTCCTTTGTACTTGTTTTACCGGTACTGCCCGTTACGCCAATTTTACGAATGGAAAATAGAGATAAATAATACGCTGCGAGATCTTGCAACGCTTTGGTGGTATCGTCAACCAAGATCAGATTCAAGGAACTTCCCTGATCCATCAGCTTTTCATCCGGATTTTTAGAGAGGATTACAGTTCTGCATCCGCGCTCTAAAGCCTGGGGAATAAAATCATGAGCATCATGCAGTTCCCCGATGAGTGGGAAGAATACTTCTCCTTCCAAGACCTTTCTTGAGTCTGTCGAAACCCCAATCATTTCATCCTTTGGATCTCCCAGCAGCAATTCCCCTTTTACTGCCTTGGTTACCTGTTCTATTGTTAACCTTTTCATTTTATTCACCATTCTCTACTATTTTTTTTACTACTTCCCTGTCATCGAAATGGATTTTTTCGGTTCCGATGATCTGGTACGTTTCATGACCCTTGCCGGCTATCATTATTATGTCTCCTTTTTTATAGATGGAAACAGCTTTTTTAATTGCTTCATATCTGTTTTCGATGATTTCATAATTACATCCTGTTTCATAGATACCCGATTCGATATCCGCAGTTATGGTTTCCTGTCTCTCTGTCCGTGGATTGTCGCTGGTGATAATACAGAAATCGCTGTATTTCCCAGCAACGATTCCCATCTGGGATCGCTTGTTTCTATCCCGATCGCCACCGCAGCCAAAGATGCAGATGAGCCTTCCCTTTTTAAAATCAGAGGCAGTTTTCAGCACCTTTTCCAGTCCATCCGGCGTATGGGCATAATCTACGATAGCGATGACTCCTTTGCTGTTTTCCACCAGTTCAAATCTACCCGGGACACCCGAAAGTGCCTCAAGTCCCCTTTGAACCGCCAAAAATGAATACCCCGCAGCCCTTGCACAGGCCACCGCTGACAGACCGTTATATATTGTAAATATACCCGGTGTATTCAATTTTAAAATTTCTATTCGCTCAACTCTTTCCGTCACTTGGATCAGCGAACCTTTTTCCGTCGTTTCCAATATTTCTGCATAATAATCAGCTTTTTTATCCTTCAAGGAGTATCCGCAGACCTCCTTGCCCTCTTGCTTCAGCTCACCATAGAGTCTCTTGCCATATTCGTCGTCTAGGTTAGCGATAGACGCACCCTTTGTGAGATAAAATAATTTCTTTTTGGCTGTTAAGTAATCCTCAACATCCTTGTGGAAGTCCATATGGTCCGCTGTCAGATTGGTAAATATGGCAGCTTCAAACACGATGTCATCGACCTTTCCAAGGGCAAGTGCATGAGAGGAAACCTCCATGACACAATGCAGAATCCCTTGCTCCTTCATTTCGGCAAACATGCTCTGCAGATCACAGGATTCCGGCGTCGTGTTCTGTGCTTCAATCTCTCTGTTGCCCACTTGATGGCTTATGGTTCCGATCATTCCACACCGACTGCCGCCGGCTTCAATAATGCTCTTCAGCATATAGGCAACGGTCGTCTTTCCGTTGGTGCCCGTGATCCCATAAAGATGAAACGGAACCTCCCTATTCTCATAAAAATTGGCCGACATTTTTGATAGTACCCTCCTGCTGTCATTCACCTTCAAAACAGGAATTGTTTTTATATCAAGTTCTTCTTCACATACGATAACGGATGCACCGCGAAAGGCTGCATCCATTGCATAGATATGTCCGTCGGTGTGAAGCCCTTTTATACAGAAGAATACATATCCCTTTTTCACCAGTTTTGAATGATATGTAAGCCCCGTCACCTCAATATTACTGAGGTCCGCAGGGTAAGGTATCTCGGTTTCGCGTAGTAGTTTCCCAAATTTCACCTAGCACCCTCCTTCAATTTTTATAAAGGCAAACCGTTCCTCCTTTTTGCATTTTTTCACCCGGTTTTGGATACTGATCCACAATCATAAAATCCTCACCGTCCTCCGTTGCAGGTGATACGGTATAGTTCAGTGAAACGCCTGCCAAAATTCCTATGGCATCGCTGAGATTCTGCTGGGATACATCCGGAACCGTCGTATAATCATTTTCCATTGCCAGCTTTTCTTCTTCACTGAAGGAAGGCTGTATATTTAAATATCGTAACGTTTCTTCCAAAACCATTCTTACACCCGGCGCGGCTGTCTGACTTCCGAACTTAACCCCTTTCGGATTATCAACGATCATCAGGATAGCGATCTGAGGATCATCCATCGGTGCCATACCAATGAAGGAGGAAAAGGTTTCCTCGCTGTACCCTCCACCCTTTGCCTTATTTGCAGTACCGGTCTTTCCACCAATTCTGTAACCCGGTATCTTTGCATTGCCGCCGCCACCTTCTCCAACAACAGCTTCCATAATCAGACTCATTTCCTCTGATGTTTTTCTCGATACAACCTGACGGACCACCTTCGTATCGAACTTCTGAATCACATTTCCATTATCATCCTTCAGCTCTCTTACAATTCTCGGCTGCATCAGCTTTCCTTCGTTGCCCAGTGCAGAAACCGCAGTGATCAGTTGAATGGGAGTTACGGCAATGCCCTGGCCGTATGACATGGTAGCCAGGCCGACCGGACCTGCTGTCGCTTCATCCTGCAGAATCGCAAAGCCCTCACCGGGATAGTCAACCCCTGTTTTATCTCGTAACCCGAATAGCTCCATATAATCAAAATATGTTTCATAGCCTGTTCTTTGCGCAAGCTGTACAAAGACTGGGTTGCAGGAGTTCCCTACCGCTTCGATCAGGTTTTGGTTTCCATGTGGATTGTAGTGGCGCCAGCACTTCAGTGTTTCACCGGCAACCTGAATAGAGCCGGTGCACATAAATTTATCATCCAGAGAAGTAACTCCCTCTTCCAGCGCAATCGCAGTAGTGAGCAGCTTGAATGTGGATCCTGGCTCATACGTATCACTGACAAGCGGGTTTCTCCACATTTTGTTCCAAAAGTCGAGCTTATCCTTGTCAGACAAACTGTCGACATAAGCGGCCCCTCCCGAGGTCAACGGCACTCTTGAGTTGTTAGGATCATAATCCGGCGTCACAGCCATAGCCAGTATATCACCGGTTTTCGGATCCATGACGATAGACATGACACGATCCGCCTGGGTATTTGCCTGAACCGTATCCAAAGCTTTCTCCACGTAATGCTGAATTACCTCATCGACGGTGAGCACCAAATTCAGTCCATTCTCTGCCTGAAAATATTTCTCTACGCCATAGGAAAGACTGTCCCCGTCTCTGTCTGTATTTTTAATCCATCTCCCCGGAAGCCCACTCAAATACTTATCATATTTAAGCTCGATTCCCGCGAGGCCTCTGTTGTCGTCTGTAGTACTGCCAAGCAGGTGTGCCGCAAAGGAGCCCATAGGATAATACCGTTTCACATCTTCAGCGATTTCAATTCCCTTGAGTCCTTCCGCCCTGATCTTATCCGCTCTTTCTTTATCAATATACTTGGCTACTTTTACCAGACTGCGTTCCTGGCTGATGGTCTCGAGGATTGTATTCTTATCCATTCCTAAAATCTCTGCCAGAATTGATGCGGTTTTTTCGAGGTTTTCCTTAGCTTTATCTTCCGTAGATGCATTCTTCACGACCCCCGGTCTGGCCCAAATGCTGTTCGTTACTGCACTGATAGCCAACTCTTTTCCATTTCTATCATAAATAACGCCTCTTTTCGCAGGGATTGGAATGTCCCTGGTCTGTTGCTCCACTGCAAGCTTTGCATATCGCTCACTGGCAACCACCTGAATCCATCCCACACGGAAAGCCAGACCCATACAGAGGATACAGGAAATAATAAAAACAAATACCAGTCTTCTTTTGTTCTTGTTTGTTGTCGGTGACATGTGCAGCCTTCTCCTCGTTCTTTCATTCCGGAACAATACCAGACATAGTGGAAAAGCCAGATTACATCCTTATCCCTATAATTAAGTTATCTGGCTTTCTCCGCAATATGCAATTAGGACTTACTGAAGGTGAATTTTGTTTCTCCTTCACCTTCGGTTCAGTACGCCGATCATTTGGGACTGAAAAGCAGTATTCTGCTTTTGCCGGATTTTATCCGGCAGGAGCAAACCTACCGCGTACTCTCGGTTTGCCCAACAGCCCCTGATTATATATCAAACACATCTTTTTTGATAATAATTTGTTGTTTTTACTGTCTTTTTTATTATATATATTGAATATCAATTATATGCCTGTTCCTTGAGAACCAATGCAAAATCCTTTACGGTTTCTCCGGTTCCATCGATAAAGACGAGCTGTTCTGACGTAGGATACAGCATACCCAATTCAGTAGTCGCCCTTGCTTCTATGATCTGAATATTGGATGAACTTTCTATTTTCACGTTCAGGTTCTCAATTTCGCCCTGGATGGCAGCATTCTCCTTTAACATTGCATTGATATGATATTTCACGCTGGCAGCATAAGCAGTAGATAAAATCAAACCAATACAAATCACACCGATCAATGCAGTGAGCAGAACCAGCCGAAACTTGTCCTTTGCATTCATAATTGTGCTTGAACTCTTTATTTTTGTATTCTCTTTTTTTTCTGTCTTTGGTTTCATATCAAAGCCATAGCGTTTATAGCTATCCTGATATTCATACCATTTTTCTGCTGCCATCATTAGGATTTACCTCTTTCGTTCAATCACTCTCAATTTTGCGCTTCGCGCTCTGGGGTTCATCTCCAGTTCCTGGGGAGTAGGCAAGATAGGCTTGCCGCTTATTTTTTTTACATCCACTATCTTTCCGCACGAGCAAATCGGAAACTCCTTCGGACAGGTACAAGGGTTCACCCTTCTGTTAAATGCATCTTTCACGATTCTGTCCTCCAAAGAGTGGAAGGTGATGATACACAGTCTTCCGCCGTCGCAAAGGACATCAATAAATTCATCAACTGCCCGCTCCAGCTGAGCAAGTTCATCATTGACCTCGATCCGGATTGCCTGAAAGGTCCGCTTCGCCGGATGGGGGCCTTCTCTTCTAGCCGCTGCGGGTATGGCCGCCTTGATCACATCAACCAACTCCGTCGTTGTCTGAATACGGTGTTTCTTCCGTTCCTTTACGATGAACTCACTAATCCGTGACGCCCATCTTTCTTCTCCGTATGTTCGGATGATCCTTGTGAGTTCCTTTTCTTCGTATTCATTTACGATGACTTCCGCCGTGAGCGGATCATCCTTGTTCATACGCATATCCAATGCTGCTTCCTGCATATAAGAGAATCCTCTTTCAAAATTGTCCAACTGAAAGGAGGAAACCCCCAGATCCAGAACCGCGCCGTTGATGCTTTCAAGCCCCTGTTCCTGTAAAACATCCTTAATATTCGCGTAGTTGTTCTGAACAAATATTTTGCTGCATGGATAGTCATTCAGCCTCTCGCTGGCTGCATGAATGGCATCGCAGTCTCTGTCAATTCCTATAAAAATCCCCTTTTGATTCATTTTCTCACAGATTCCGGAAGCATGTCCGCCGCCGCCGAGTGTACCATCCACATAAATCCCCCCCGGATTTATGTTCAAGTTTCTCATTGTTTCTAGAAACAGTACCGAAGTATGTTTGTATTCCATCCTACCCTCCTTTGACAAGGTACGACATGGTTTGCACGGAGGGTATCCCTATATACCAAACTCGGCCATTTTTTCTGCAATCTCATCAGGTCCGAGATTCGTTCCTTCATTATAGTTGTCCCATTCCTGCTTGCTCCAAATTTCAATTTTACTCAATACACCTATTGTTACCAGTTCTTTATCTATTTTTGCATGCTCTCTCAAATTTTGCGGAATCGTTAGTCTTCCCTGCTTGTCCACCTCGCATTCTACGGCACTGGAAAAGAAATATCTGACGAAAGCTCTTGCATCCTTATTCGCTACAGGGAGACTGGTCAGTTTGTCCTGGAATTTGCTCCATTCTTCCATTGGATAGATGTAGAGACAGTTGTCCAGTCCTTTTGTCAGGATGAACTTGCTTCCAAGCTGCTCCCTGAATTTTGAGGGGACAATGATTCTACTTTTTGGATCTATGGAATTTTGATATTCCCCGATAAACATGAGACAATTCTCCACCTTAACTTTTTATTTAACACCACTATACTCCACTTCACTCCACATTTCAACCACTCGTATGCAAAATCGGATAAAAACTTGAGATTTTTCAAAAATTTATACCAAATTCTTATCGAATTTTATGATGAAATACAAGATGTTGTGCTGGCAATAAAAAACGCCAACAAAATGTTGGCGCTGATTCAAACCTATAGTCCTATGATATTTCTTCATTCTTAGCTTTCTGTTCCAATTCCCATCCAAGGTAACGTGCTGACGCGTCTACCTCCCGTCGTCATCTGGCTTCACCTCATCTCCCGAAGCCTCGTTAACTTCAGGCTTAATCCCAGCTTCGGTTTCTGACCGTATTTCAATCTCTTTCTTCTTTCCCTTAATCAATGAGAATCCGGCCCAAATAATCAGGCCTCCTACGATAAGCTGCGGAATAATATTTCCGAGGCTGACGATTACATGAAATACAGCGGGAGGCAGCAGTCCGTATGCTGAAGTGATATGAAGCACTACATTATTCCAAATGGCGTAGATTCCAATGACAATCAGGGTTACGCCGATGAGTAGGCTTTTTCCCTTAAGGAAATTCATATTCATTCGTTCCACCTGTTCTCTGGTGAACAGGTAATGATCCTCCTGCAGATAAAATTCGTCATCTTCCTGAAAAATCTTGTTGATACAGTCAAAGAAAGCATAAAACCAGATGATCAGAGCCAGAAATACAATGGGACCGATATTAATTAAAGAGGCCACCATCCAAACCCCGAAGAACAATCCCATAAAGGATACTCCCAGTTTCATGAAGCCGTTATACATATGCCCTGCTCCGGGCAGGAACGCAAATACGATGGTCCAGAACTTACTTCGTTTCGTAATCATTTACAAGTCCTCCTTTAAATATTTAGTAACCTCGAAATCAATCAGTTTATCCGAAAACCCCTTTAGGTTTTCCGTTATCACCTTCACCTCCGGCAGATCGGTATGAATTGACCGGCTGAAATGAATTCCGTAGTCTATTGTACCTGTAAAAAGCAGGAGTAGGGTGATACACGCTGCGATGCTTACTCGAAAGCTGTATCGAAAAAGTTCACGTTTTCCGTCGGCGACTTTTCCTTTTTCCTTCATCTCTTTCCTTTTTTCTCTATCAATTGCGGAGAAAACATCCGATTTAAATCCCTGCGAAAGCTCCACAAGCTCCGATGCAAAGTAGCAGCCGGCAAATGCATCCGCACACTGTTCGCATTCCCCTATATGCTCCAGTGCTGAAATCGCATCATTTCCGGAAAGAATGCCGCCTTTCAGGTCTTTCATTCTATCCGGTGTCAAGTGTTCCATATTCATCATCCGAATTCCTCCTTCCATAATTTTTGCATCATTGCCTTAGCTCGATAGATCTGAGTCTGCGTCGTCTTAAGATTCTTCCCTGATGCTTTTGAGATTTCCTGTGCGCTCAAATGATCACAAAAATAGGCAATTGCGATGGATCGATATGGTTCCTTCAGGCTGATGCAAAAGTCCTTAATCCTTTTCGCCGTATCCTTCTCCAAGACCTTAGTTTCAGGCATCGGCGCTGCATCTGAAACCTTTTCAAAGGTTTCCTGTGCTGTCGGCACACTTCTTCTTGCGGCACTTTTTAGATAATCCCGGCATTTGTTCGATGCGATTTTTACCAGCCAGGCCTTCATGTTTCCTCCGTCAAAGCTGTCGAGATTTTTATAAGCCGAGAGGAAAGTGTCCTGAGCCAGGTCTTCAGCCTCATAATAGTCTCCTGTCATAGAATTGCAGACAGTAAGGATAAGTCTCCCATATTGATCAATAGCCTGTTCCAACAATAGATTCTTACGATCCGGGATCATCCTCACCCTCCTTTCTCAATCCCAAGTACAGGGCGTTTCCCGAAAACCGAAAATACCCTTGTTTACCCCTTCTGTTAAATATAACGATGAATTCAGGGGATTGTCTTCAACATAAATAGTGGCACTGGATAAATATTATCATATAATGTATCATACTGATTGCTCTTTACATAGTAAACCAAATTGATCAAGCTTACTATGATACAATCTTAAAGAGAGGTTACCAGTTATGAAACGTCAAAAAGGTTCCGGTGGAGATCTTCTTCCCATCCGTGACTGTCTCGGTCACACCTGCGGGACGAATATCGACACGGAAGGCGTCAGATTTACAAATCAGCAGCCAAATTTAATATTTACCGATAAGGTATTTTCATTTAATCAGGATACCGCAAGTCCTATTCTTTTCCCCCTTTGTACAGGAGGCGATTTTGCGGACTTTTATATTACAGAGCTATTCCTTGAAGGTGGCCGCTTATTTCCATGTGTTTTGACTTCCAACGCCGTATTTGAAATCGATAATTCTTTTGTAGCCGTTGAATATTTCAACACGAGACCTCCCGGGTTTATTAACGCCGGTCAGGTTTCTTTGGATGGTTTCCCTGTTGATTCCGTAGGCTTTGACAATGGTCAATACACAGCGCGAACACAAAACGTACTCACAAGAGTCCAAAAGGACCGCTGTCTGGATCGCGGGCTACCAACAAAGGCCTTTTTCCTGATCACCAATGCCGGTCCCTGGGATTTCAGAGCTACATTTGTATTAGAAGGCACTGTAAATACCAACGGTAGACGATGCCGCTTTCGTATCGAAATATCCAATGCACCCAATTCACCAAATACGATGCTCCCGTCCGGCAGTGTCAGCAGCTTTGCAGTCCGCAATCTAAGCCTGCCCTGCAGCATTAACGGAATCGCACCTGATATCTTATTCCAGTTCAGCGCAAGAATTAATTTAGTCAACCCAAGACTATTTGTGACTTGTACAGATTTAGGCAATGCATGTGCGGTTTTCCTTGACTCTACCATTGCGGTGGAACCTGTCGTGCATGTACAATCCGTGCGAAGAACCTTATTCTGTGTCAATGCCTGTGAGGGCCTGCAGCCTTGTGACGGATCTGTCCTTGCTGCAGAGATCGAAGATGATATGGAAGACTGTGAAATCGGTGGGATTGACCGTCCAGATTGCGTCTGCAGAAGCGGCCGGGGCGGCAGAAGCTCGGATTGCAGAGATGATTCCATTGGAGGAGCTTCCGATCACAGAAACAATTCTGTCGGGATAGGGAATAACACCAGAAGCCCGATTGCTGATATCGTCGGCGCAGGAAACCATGATATCGGCGGTGTCACCGTCGGCGCCGGAACTTGTGAGGACTGTGTATGGGGAGAAACCCGCGGTCATAATTGCAGACCATGCAGAGATAGCAGAGATGACGTCGCAGGGATCAGCGGCCGCGACAGAGGCGATGTTGCCGGCATCATCCATGCCCGCGACAGATTTCATCGAGGCGCCCGAGAAGACGTTTTCGGCATCAGCGATAGAGATTTTCTGAAAAGACTGCTAAATGAGATCAGCGAAGAACTGGCGGAAAGCACCGGCGATGTGGCAGGAATCGGGTACGGTCCCGATGGTACCTTTGGCATCGGCGACGAAAAGGTGCAAGGCGTCAGTGCACGTGTAAGAGATGCGACGAGAACCACTTCCCGGCTTCGCGGCACAAACGGCTGCAGCTGGTAAGATAAGTTTGGGCAGAAGATTTCTCTTCTGCCCGCTTTTATTTCATCATTAATTTTTCAACGCTCCTGGTCATTTTCTCCCACTCGGTGATCACACGATCACAGTATTCTCTTCCCAGCGCTGTAATTCTGTAATACTTTCTGGATGGGCCTCCGGAGGGGACATCCTTCATATAGGTTTCCGCATACCCTTCTCCTTTGATCCGGCGTAAAATTGTATAGATCGATCCATCATATACCTCCGGAAAGACATCCTGAATAATCTTCATGATTTCATAGCCGTACATATCCTGCCTGGATAGCTGGATGAGGATGCACATCTCCAGGACTCCCTTTTTCAGTTGTGTATCCATCGAAATCTCCTTATGATTCTAAAGGATTGGTAGGGTTAACAGAATTCTTTCTCGATCTGTCCCATTCTACTACACGGGTTTGTGCAACCAGATCATGCGCTGTTTTATGGTCGTCTGTTACACAGCCCCAAATAAATGAGCCAAGATTCAAGAAGCCCGAAAGCAATGAGTTTGCGATGCATTTGATGACCAATTCCCTTAAAAATGCATCCAGAAATCTTATTTTGCCTCCATTGATTTTTACCACGCGCATGTTCAGGATCCATTTTCCCGGCGTGTAACCGTTGGTTGCCCAGATGAAAATAGTCGTAAACAGGTTAAAGGCGCCAAAGAGCATCACAATGATGATTATATTTGCGAAAGCAAATCTCGATGCAGGCCCCCCCATCGTTATCATTTGATTTCCCATGTGCCCTATATTTGAAGTTACATAATGGACCTGCTCGGAGGAAGTTCTCACCATATAAAGAAAGGGAGCAAACAGAGCAACCATACCTCCTATGACCACAACCCCCAGCAGGAGGCTGTCAATGATATAAGCACCCAGTCTACGAGACATAGGCGCCAGCTTCTCGATTTCTACTTTACGATCCGGTTCGATTACCTTGTCAAAAATCTTACTCGTCTTCTCGTTAATATTCCTTTGAAAATCCGTATACTCTCTCCCACCCTTGGCTCCAACTCCATCCTCCAGGATTGTTCGAGCGATTTTCGCCGGTGAGCCTATCTCTTTCGCTATCTCCTCTTCGGTTTTTCCGTCCGCAGCACTGTTATCAAAGATATCTCCGTAATCTGAAGTGATTTCTCTGATATCCGACTCCGAAAGCCTGCCATCCAAAGCATTTTTCAGCTCATTTAAAAACTCAATTTTGTTCATACTACCCTCCAATTATTATTCATCTTTATCCCCAACTATTGTTTGTAAAATAGTAGTTTTGTCAAGATAATATCATACTATTGTTTATTGAGCAATAGTATGATACTATTTTTTTTATTTTCAAAGCCTGATTGTTACCGACTCTCCGATCGTCATGCTATCTGTTGTAACATTGCAGTCGTAGGCTAGTAGGACAACTCCCTTATTATATGCTTCCCGAAGCGCCTCTCCAAACGCCCCATGAGTTTCATCATTTGGCTCAAAAAAGGATACCCCCTTCATTTGAATCACAAATATTACATAGGTTCCAAAGCCCCGGTCAAGAGCATGGCACAGCTCTTTGATATGCTTGACTCCCCGCTCGGTTGGAGCATCCGGAAATCGGACGATACCATTCTCCTCCAATGTAACACCCTTCACTTCAATCAATGCCTTGCGTCCCTTTCCATCCTCCACAAAAAAATCAAACCTGGATGCACCGTAGGTCATTTCAGGTTTGATTCGAATCAACGGATACGCAAGTCCGGGCAGGAGGATGCTGCCGTCGGCAAGGGCCTCCCCCACAGCCCGATTGGGCGCCTGGGAGTCTATATTCACCAGCCGAACAGCCGGTTTTGTTCCGGAGACTTTCTTTTCAACAGTCACCAGAGAATACCGGGTTTTTCTCGTCTTCCGTTCCTCTCCATGGTCCTCAAGGAAAATCCTCACCCCATCATATAAGAGTTCTTTGCATCTTCCCGTATTCTTGACATGGATTGTCTGTGTCTCCCCGTCTATGATCGCATTTGCAATAAAACGGTTCGGTCTTGAAACAAAAACCGCTTCTTTCGTTTTTTTATAATTCATCCTGTTGTTCTGCTCCTTTTATCCTAAATGTCAAACTGTTTGATCATGCCTGCGGCCATAACATCCGCCATCGCCAGGGCTTGCTCCTCGATCATATCAAATAGAATGACATCTTTGGTATATTCTCCCGACAATCTGGCCATTAACGCATCCGTCAACATTCTCAGGTGGTCGTACATAAGATTTCTCCACTCATCCTCCGCCCAGCGGGGATTGATACCGGCCAGGAATGCCGCAATCTGGTCTGCATTACGATACCATAGTTTCGAATACTGTTCCACCGCCTTGGTATTCCCTTGTTTTGCGTTGCTTACAATGGAGGCCGCAATGGTCAAGTGCTCCTCCAACAAACTCCGGAAGGTCTCTGCCTTTTGTTTTCCGTAAAAGATTTCCAATACCTTTGCAAAGTCCAACGGATTCCGAAGCAGCCGGCTTGTTGTTGCTTCCAAATCTGTAAGTTCCTCCAAAGAGCTGATGAGAAACAGCCTTGTCCAAACAACATGCTGTTCCCATAGCTTCCGAAGCTCGTTCATCAGATTCAGCTGCCCATAATTTATAGCGTTATACTTCCATTTATTACCTGTCACATCATACATAGTACACATCTCCTTGTAGATAAATTCTCATTACATGATATGCAATATGTTTTACTTTCAGACTTGTCTTCCCCTTATTTTACACGGAAGTTACGGGGAGCCAAACGATAGACGAGGGTGAGTCCGATTATGATATACGTCACAGTGGCTCCGATTACAACCAAGGTGAAATAACCGGGTACATTTCTTAACTGCAGACAAGCAAAGCATGCCAGATAAACCACCGAATTTATAATTTTGAAAAATGGATTTTTCACACCTAGTTCCGTGGTATAGGGCTGATATACATAATATAAAAACAGATGATGCACCGAAAAAAACACAGATAGACACAGGATAGATACTGTGAACAGCATCAAATCCATCCACCGGAAAGAAATGTCTGCGACTTCAACGAATATATACAACGCTACACAAATAGCGATTCCAATAATCAGGTTCAACACGACAACTTTTCTCAGCCTGACTATAAAACTCCTGAGAATGACATCCTTCCTCCTATAAAAGCTGTAGCGAAGCAGACTGATATCACAGTTGTAGAACATCGCCTTGCAGATCCTGTCACCCAAGGAGATGAAATACATGACAAAAACAAAGGACGGTAAAATACTGGGCAGATTATGTTCAAGCTGTCCCGCCGCTTCTGGGAAAAACAGGGATATAATAATACCTACTGCCAGGACGGTTCCGATGATGGCCAGCCGATTCAGAATGGGCTTCTCCAGCAGCTTTCTGTGACGTTCAAAGAATAGGGCATTGAGATATTCATAACCTTGCTTCTTTTCGAATTTTCCCGATCGGAGGCTTTCCTCAGAAAAATCCTCCTCCTTCATTTTTACACTGCTAAAAATCGCTTCTCCTTTCATCTTGCTGAAATCCACCATGATATCATCCAGCTTGAGAGTCGCTTCGATCGTCCTCTTATATTCATGATATTTCAGAATATAGGCAATGCCTACCGCTGCTCCTGCAGCAAGCAGAAGAATCATGGGCAGGCTGAACAAAATCCTTCCGACAGGCCAGACGGAATGATAGAAAAGTGGCAGATATGCGGCAGCAAGACATGGTATAATCACCAGCCATTGAATCAAAAATCGTTTATTGATTAGGATTCTCGTCTTATCATAAATCAAAAGTTGAACCGCTTCAAAGCTCAGTCGGAACGCTGTCATTAAAATCAGCAGAAGCAAACCATGGAGAATCTTTCCTCCCAGCAGTGCATAGGTGAGCATGACGGAAGGCAAAAAATAAATGAAGTTTGTGGCATGCCTTGCAAATAGAGTCGGAACTACAAAGTCCCGGGCATTGAACCGCATCAACTTGATACAGATGTACTTGTTTCTGTTTGCTTCCAGCAAAGCAGAAATCTGAACGGTTCCCGCAATCAGGCTGAGAAAGAAGAACAACTGCAGAAAAGCTGCAGGATACTCGGGTCGTTGGATCTCCTTAAATAGCAGCATTAGGGGTAATACCATCATCAGGCCGATATAAATGGTCTTTCCGATAAACTTTCGCAAAACGTTCAGTATGGTAACAATAACAGTAGCGATCATTTTTAATTCGCTGTCGCTGTAAAGCCGGTCGGGGATCCGCTTCCCCAACAGAGGCAGCCGTTTTAAATAAAAGATAACCCGGTTGGCATTGATTGTCGCATTGATATTGTAAATCGCAAGAAGCATGGTCGCCAGATATCTCATTTCTGTTCCCCACTCTCCGCTCCCATGCTTTTCCCATCGCTGAGCATTTCAATAACCTTTTCCTCAAACTCTTTGCTGTGTAGCATCTCATGATCCACCTGCTCCAGTACCCCATTGGACAGCACAACAATCTCATCACATAAATCTGTGGCGAGCTGCAGAATGTGCGTAGAGAATATGATAATATGATCTTTTTTAATCTCCCTTAAAAGCTTCTTCATTTCCAAGGCTACGATGACGTCAAAAGAGGTAAGAGGTTCATCCAGCAGAATCACCGGTGGTCTGCTGATGATAAAACACAGCATCTGCAGTTTGTTTTTCATTCCGTGGGAATATCCCTTAATCAGCCGATGCCTGTCCTCAGGCTCTATTTTCATCAGATCAAAGTATTCGTCGACGGTCTTCTCGATCCTGGTTTTTCCTTTGTTGATGTCGATGAAAAACTTCAAAAATTCGTATCCGGTCAGAAATTCCGGCAAAATTGGTGTTGTGAAGACATAGCCGATGCTTTCCGGCATCAGTCTGTTCACCGCATTAATACCGTCTCCCTCCGTTTCCTCAAGGAGCAGCGCCTCACCGCCGTCGGTTTCCAAATCACCGGAAAGGCAGTTGAACAGCGTGGTTTTTCCCGCGCCATTTCTTCCCAGCAGTCCATAAATCTTACCTTGCTCAAATGTAAACCCGGCTCCTTTTAATACCTGCTTCTCTCCAAAGCTCTTTTTAATATCCTTTAATTCCAGTTTCATAAGCTTCTCTTTTCCCAATCTCATTTCTCCCATACTTCTGCCAACCTTAATGAAGTAGGTATTATCTACTCCTTATGATTCGTATCGTCACTGCAAAATTCAAATCGCTTCACTGTTTTCCCATGAAACGTAACTGGCTCATTCCACATTGAAGCAGGGCGTACCCATACTCCGCGATCACCATACAGCGCTTGATAAACCACCATAGGCTCCATTGTTTCAGAATGCTTGGCAATCTGTAAAACCAAGTAATCATTTCCCTTAAAATGTTTGTAACGGCCTTGTTTTATTTCTGTCTCCATTTATTTCACCTCTTGTCTACATCAAATCACGCGCTATATCATTTTATACGGGCGATAAATTTCTTTGCATTCGGGACATGTATATCCCTTATTATATGGCTATTCCCGCCAATCTAAGTCAAGCATATTCTTCAAAAGAAGTCAATGTGAAAATCCTCTCTCACTCGCTAAACTTATATTGTCACCTTCTTTCTGGCTTGTATTGCCACCCCTTTCAATATTGATTATTTTCAAAATTATTGTTATACTCATTCTAATATCTACCACAGCATATAGGTGGATGCCACTAAGAAATCGGTCATGAAAGGAGATTTTTGAGAGAGATGAAAGAACTGCCGAAAAAACTCTTTGTTCAACATTCCCATCAGCGATGTGATCAGATGGGAATTGAACGGAGTCAAGTATATAGTAAGCTGATTTTAACCGGAGATGAACTTTTCAATAGGCTGGCGGAAAAAAGGGAATTGATTGAGAACGCGGAACCCTTCATCAATCAGCTTTATCGCTTTGTAAAAGGAGCCGATTTCTTTGCTTTGCTGACAGACGAGGATGGCTGTATTTTGACCATCATCGGGGACGAGAACATACTAAAAGAGGCTTTTTCCTATAAGATGATCCCCGGCGCCTTTATGGACGAACCGAATATCGGTACCAACGCAATGGGTACAGCCATTGTCGAGAAAATGCCTGTTCAGATTTCCGGAGAAGAGCATTATATTGAGTCCTATCATAAATGGACCTGCTCGGCAGCACCCATCCGAGACAGCAATGGTAAAATTATCGGAACCATGGATCTGACAGGCTACTCCAAAAACGTTCATCCCCACACCTTGGGTATGGTGGTGGCCGCAGCCAATGCCATCGAGCACATTCTTCAAGTCAAGGACTATAACGAAGAGCTTTCCCTAGCGAAGCATTACAACGACACCATTATCGATAGTATCTCCGCAGGGATTCTGACTGCAGATGTATGCGGAACCATCAAGACAGTAAATCACCATATTCCTGAGCTGTTCGGTTATTCGGCTGCAGAAATTCGCGGAATGAAGGCATGGCAGCTGTTTGATGGCTGGGAACCGGTTCTGGCTTCTGCTGCCGCAAATCAAGGGTATGTAGAGGAAGAGGTTTTCGTTAATTCGCGTAAAAACAAGCGCCAATTGATCCTTAGTACTTACCCAATTGTCGATAGCAGCAATACACTACGCGATATCATCTTTGTTTTTAAAGATGTGAAGAAAATAAGAAAGCTTGCAAACCGCATCATGGGTCGAAAGGCAGTCTATACCTTCGATAAGATTATCGGAAAAAACGAACACTTTTGCAAGGTGATCGAGTTTGCAAAAAAAATAGCGGACAGTCGCTCCGGCATCCTGATTTTGGGTGAAAGCGGCACAGGAAAAGAACTTTTTGCTCAGGCGATTCATAATCATTCCGATCGCCGCGAGGAGCCTTTTGTAGCGTTAAACTGTGGTGCCATCCCAAAGACCTTAATCGAGGCAGAGTTATTTGGATACGAGGAAGGCGCCTTTACCGGTGCAAAAGCCTCCGGAAACCCCGGAAAATTTGAAATTGCTGATGGTGGGACGCTGTTTCTTGACGAGATTGGAGAAATGCCTCTCGATATGCAAACTCGCCTTCTCAGAATCATTGAGGAAGGAACGGTAAGCCGCGTTGGCAGTACCAAAGAATTTGTGGTGGATGTACGAATTATTGCTGCCTCCAACAAGGACCTTAGAGAAGAGGTAGAAAAAGGTAATTTCCGTAAAGATCTCTACTATCGTCTTAATGTACTGCCCCTTATCCTCCCTCGTCTTAGTCAACGCAAGGATGATATCCCTATTTTGATTGACTACTTTATGAATCGAATCTCAAAAAAGCTGAATAAGAAGCCTTATCCTTTGACGGCAGAACAAATGGAACTGCTCATGAATTATGAATGGCCCGGAAATATCCGAGAGTTAGAAAATTTTGTTGAATTGATTATCAATGCGGAATCCCTTCCGATTGAAATGCCAAAAGAAGGCAAGCAAATTGTGCATAGTCTGAATCCATGGGAAAGCCAGCCAGCATCATGGGAACGGGAGTCAGAAGATCAGGATATCACGCTGGGTGAGCTGGAGCGTCAATATATTCTCCGTACCCTCACCAAATATCATGGCAACATCTCTTTCAGTGCGAAAGCATTGGGGATCTCTCGAAACACCTTATATCGCAGCATAGAAGCCCATTCCATAGACTGTTCCAAAATGAAACATTGATTCCTTTAGGATAACACTTCTATGCCTGCCATATTGCCGGTATCTTCGTAAGTGAACCCATTTTGTTTATTGTATAGCTGGATATTAACATGGCCCGACAACCCTTCCTTAATCACTTTTTCCATTCTGCCTTGCTGTGGAGCAATGAGTTCTCCCGTATTTGCTAGATTTGCTTCTATGTTGAGTCTTGCTTTGCTGCTTTCAAATGATACCGTCATCGTTTCCTCGGTGGTCCATTCAATCTTATATTTGCTGCAATTGTAAGTTGCAAACCGATACTCCTCATTATCGATTACCAAATTACAAATAAAGCCGGGGAAACTCTTTTTCATAAAAGGAATCTCTGCAACAGAACAAAAAAAACTGCAGTTTTTATTCTTAAAATTGTTACATTGTATCCAAATGTACTTTTTCGGAAAAGAAGTTCCCCTGTCTGTTTCAATGTATCCTTTTCCACGATTAAAATCAATTTTTACACCATTCACGCACAATGCTCCGTAAAGCAAATGATTCATGCTAATCACATCATGATAGCATTCCATTTTAGGGAAATAGGAAAAAATCCCCATCATATTCGGCATAAGTATTGATTTTTTGATCGAGTGAAATGGATCAAAACGGAATACTGCATGGATATCATTGTTTTGATCTTTCAATGTTACTGACAGCGCGGATTCTGTGAAACGGTTATTTTCTATTTGAATCAAGAACGGATCGTCGCTATATGCAAAATCATCCAGGGGGAATTTATGATATCCCGTCTGAATGATTTTCTTATTATTTTCATCCAAGCTTACATAGATATATTGTATGAAACAATGAGGCTCCTTCTTCGTTAAGCTGACCCCGGGGATAAAGCTTATCGCAGATTTCTCATCTTTCGAAACATGTTTAAAATACCAACCTTCAAAATATTCTTTTGATCGATTCATCTATCACTCCTACTAAATTTTATACATTCCCCAAATAGACATAGTTCAGATGACGTTCTGCGATACGTTTCAGCTCCATCAACGAGTCCAAAGACGTCGGTGGCTTGTCGTCCAGCTCGTAGTTTGGAAAGTACCGGGACAGATGAAGGGGGATGTCGGTCGAAAGAGCAGCCAGCCACTTGGACATTTCCTCCATTTCTTCAACGGAATCGTTCCAACCGGGTATAACGAGGGTGGTCACCTCCACATGACAATGGGCGGCGGATCGTTGGATCGTCTCCTTCACTTCCTCCAATCCACCCTTCACAAGCTCATTATAAAATTTGTCATTATAGGCCTTCAGATCGATGTTCATGGCGTCAATATGCGGCAGTATCTGCTTCAAGGGTTCCTGACTGATATACCCGTTGGTAACGAGAACATTCAGCAGACCCTTTTCCTTTGCCTTCTTTGCCGTCTCATAAACAAACTCATACCATATGGTAGGTTCATTGTAGGTATAGGCGATACCGATACTGCCCTCGTTCTTGAGAGCCACCGCCTTTGCAATGATTTCATCACTACTTGCATGATAAGTATGAATCTCTTCCGGTTTTACACGAGCAATACTGTGATTTTGACAGAACGGGCACTTGAGATTGCAGCCGACAGAGCCAATAGACAGGATATCGGTCCCGGGATGAAAGCGATTCAACGGCTTCTTCTCGATAGGATCGACTCCGATGGAGGTAACCTCTCCATAGTTCAGTGAATAAAGGGTCCCGTCTATATTTTTACGGACACCGCAGATTCCACGACCATTCTTAGGAATGATGCAGTTGTGCGGACATAAATAGCAGTGGACTTTTTGGTTTTCAAGCTTCTCATAAAACATCGCCTCACGCTTCATAATTAACCCCCTATTATAAAATTGCGCCGATGGAGCAATTAGCGGTAACGGATCACTTCAAATCGCTGCATTTCGTATGAGTCTGCACTTCTGATCCCCGCCTTCTCCAGGGCAATTTCTACCTGTTTCTTTGGTGTGTCCACCCCTTCCAGATCGGGAAGCAGCAGCCCCCGGCGAAAACCCGAGGTAACAATGACACCATACCGTTTTACATCCAGTTCCTCTACGGAATCTATTTTTTCAGGCGCTCCGAGCACATCGACAGAATAAACGAGATCTTTCAGCTCCTGCTCTTTTACGGCCGGAAATCGTGGATCCTGCATCCCTGCACTGATGGCATTATTGATGATTTCTTCCGCGATATTGACTCTTACCGGCCCAATGGTGCCAATACAGCCTCTGAGCACGCCACCTTTTTTCAGGGACACGAAGATTCCTGCACGCTTCGTCTTGAATTCCGGCGGCACCCACTCCGGTACATTTAACTTATTGCCGCTGCGCACATAGGTCTCCAGTGTTTCTCTGGCAAGCTTCACATAATCACTTTCCTTTTCATCCTCTCCATCAATCTTAGCAACCAGATAGCCTACGCCGAAGGGACCTTCGTAAGAATAAACCTCGGAATTTAGTTTCATACCATGGAATGCTCCGAGCATCATTACAATAGAACGTGTGCCACATTCCCCTGCCTTTTCCAGAAAGTCCATATCCGTTTCCAGAAGCCCCTTCACATCCCCTTGGCGCACCTTTTCTACAAGTGCTTCATCATAGGCAAGACCTTTGGGATTGTACCCTGCCGGAGCATCTCTGGTCAACTTGTGGGATAGATCTCCGCTTGCGATGTAAACTACCCTTTCTTCCGACTCCGCCACCGCAGCCTGAACGCACTTTCCAAAATCATAAGTCTCCTGTAAGGAAAGAAACGGCGTTGAAATACAGACGAGGCGGAAATCTTCCAATTCCTTTTCAATAAAGCAAAGAGGCACCAGCGTACCGTGGTCAATCCGGTCATTGATGCCATATTGTCTTTTTTGCGACGCTTCGAGGCCTCCTGCTCCAAATCCGGCAAGCGCTGCTTTTTCAGTAATTAACGAAACAAGGTCTCTGTTATTCAGATATGAAAATTGGATATTTGGACTTCCAAACGCCGTGAAATCTCCCGCCAGAGTCTCTGCATCCATGATATAAACATAGTCTTTAAAGCACGGCCCATGGGGCGTCGATAGAATGATTGTCGTCGGCTTCTCTTTTCCAATTTCACTTGCCGCACGTTTCACCGCGTCAATGGTCGAAGTGGCTTCTCTTTCTCTTCCATGGCCTATCCCCGGAACGATGATCGGCGGATGTGGCAGAATGTAGCCATTCAATAGTTTTCCCATAATTAGAATCTCCTTCCCAAACGATATTCTCCTTCATCGGAATCTATTTTATACTAAAAATCTAGTTTTCGGATCTCTTCCAAATAATCATCATTTATTTCCGCCTCTGCAAAGGTTGCCATATGGTTCATGACCGCACATGCCCCCCGAATGATCTGGAACGCAAGGGGGCAACCGCTTCCTTCCCCAAGACGCAGTTCCAAGTTGAGCATCGGAGGCAGCCCCAGCTCAACGAGTGCATGGCCGTATCCCTGCTCCTTCGATACGTGGGAAGCAATCATATATCTCTTTGCCACGGGCGCGATCCTTGTTGCCGTGTACGCTGCAACCACAGAAATAAATCCGTCAATCACAACCGGAAGCTTATAGATGGCCGCACCCAGAAAGGCTCCTGTCATTGCGGCCACATCAAATCCCCCAACCTTTGCCAGAACGTCAATGACATCAATATCCTTCTGGCCCCGGAATCCATACTGTTCCACTACATCGTCAATGATTTCCTTCTTGCGGAAAAAGCTCTGATCCGTTATTCCTCCGCCTTTGCCTACGGTTTCCGATGCAGGAAGACCGGTCAGTGCCGATAGGATCGCAGCGCTTGTCGTTGTATTTCCGATTCCCATTTCTCCGACTCCAAAAATGGCATATCCGGCTTTTTTTATCTCCCTTGCCATTTCAATACCGGTGCAGATCCCCCGAAGGGCTTCCTCCCGGGTCATCGCCGGTTCCTTTGCTAAATTATATGTGCTTTTTCTAATCTTTCTGTCGACAATTTTGTCGGTAACTTTGATTTCGGAATCCGACTTTTCCAATGCTTCCTTCACAAGCAGCTCTTTGGGCAGATCCGCGTTGATTCCCAAATCCACGACCAGCAAATCCGTATCGAAATACTTCGCCAGCGTGCCGACCCCCGTCAGCCTTCTGGTGAAATTGATGGTCTGGGCCAGGGTGACAAACTGGGGTGCTGAGGCTACACCCTCTTCCACCACACCATTGTCGGAGCACATGATAGCAATACAGGCTTTGTCGGCATTGTTATGTAAATTACCGCTGATGCCGGAAAGCTGCACGGCAATATCTTCAAGACGGCCCAGACTGCCCGGTGGTTTTGCCAGAGATTCTTCCCTCTTTCTGGCAAGTTCCATCGCATTCTGATCCAAATCTTCTATGGTCATGATAAGTTCAAACAGTTCGTTCTCTTTCATTGTTTCTCCGTCCCTCTAACTTTCTCGAAGAATTCCGCGGCAGCCTCGATATTGGAATAGAAGTGAATATGGGGATAGCCAGCCCAAAGGTTTCCCCTTGTTATAATGCAATCCCAATTAGCCTTTCGGAGTGGTTTCTGCGCGTGAAAGCCACAGCCTGTATTGGTGCTGTCCCAGTAATGAAATTCATGACCCTTCAGCTCTGCTCCTTTTTTACAAAACACGTTATCCTCCAAGGCGGTCAACGTGATATAGCCAAACCGGGTAAGCCTTTGTGTAGGGAAGCTTTCCCCCTCAATGACGCCGACCATATTGTACTGCGTTCCGTCCCTATCCTTTACCCATTGATGAAGATACATAAACCCGCCGCATTCCGCAAGGCACGGGATCCCGTTATCAATGGCATTTTTTATGCTCTGCAGCATGGTTTTATTTCCTGACAACCGTTCTAAATAGAGCTCCGGGTAACCTCCGCCCAAAATCAAGCCCCGGATGTCTGAGGGCAACGTCTCATTCTCAAGGGGGCTGAAGGGAACGATTTCAGCGCCCAGCTCCTCCAGCAATTCCAGATTATCCTGATAGTAAAAACAGAAGGCTTTATCCATGGCCACTGCAATTTTTACCGATTGCAGCGTAAAATTCGTATCGGATGGGTTATGCGGGTCTGAAGCATGTTCCCGGATGTTTTTTATTCCCTCCGGAATATCGAAATTGATCGGAGGCGCTTCCTTTGCAATCGCAAGGATCCGACCAAGGTCAACAGAAGCTTCCATCTGGTCTGCCACCCTGGTTATGATTTCCTGCAGATTTCCGACCTCCTTTGCCGTCACCAATCCCAGATGTCTGCTTTCCAGCCGACAGTCGGTCATCACCGGCAAATATCCCAAAACCTCGAGGGACAGTTCTTCTTCTATGAGACTCTTACTATCTTCATAGAGCATTGGGGAAATTCGATTGAGAATCACTCCCCGGATGCTGTGATCCCTGCGCAGCTCCATAAATCCCTTTATTAAAGCAACGATGGATACCGACATCCCTTTGCAGTCCACCACCAGAATGACCGGCGTCTGCGTCTTCCGTGCTAGATCATAGGAGCTACAGTCCGTCGATTTTCCTGCCAGGCCGTCATAATAGCCCATGACTCCTTCCAGCACTGCCAAATCCGCAGTCCCTGCATTTTTACACAGTAAATATTTAGTGACACTCTCATCGGTAAAGAACAAGTCCAAATTTCTCGACTTGATCCCCAAAACCTCAGAATGGAACATGGGGTCGATATAGTCAGGTCCGGCTTTGAAGGATGCCGGCTTCTTCCCGCGCTTCAAGAATGCTTGAAGCAGACCACAAGTAACGGTAGTTTTACCGCTTCCGCTTCCTGCCGCCGCAATCATGATTCTCGCTATCGTTTTCTGCTCCATGTCGTCCTCTATTTCTCCCCGCTGATAATGAAAATCGGATTCTGTCCCTGCATCATGTGATAGTTCCCAGCAGTCTTTCCATGAGCCGCGAAGATCTGGACAATGTCAATATCCTCAAATCCAAGTTTCTGAAATTGGTTGATGGCCTCCGCCATCGTTTCCAGCGTAATGGCGTTGACTACGACGCGGATCCTTGGGTTCTTTTTAACCAGGAGCTCAAGAATTTCCGCAAGTTTTCCTTTGGACCCCCCAATAAAGGCTCGATCCGGTACAGGCAAATCAACCAATGCTTCCGGCGCTTTTCCTTCGATGACCTTTACGTTCCATACGCCGAATTGTTCTGTATTCTGGCGAATCAGTCCAAGGGCCTCTTCATTGTATTCCACCGCATAAACACTGCCTTCATACGCCTGATAGGCCATTTCGATGGAGACTGAACCGGTTCCCGCTCCGATATCATAGATAACATCTCCCGGTCTTAGCTGAAGCTTAGATAAGGATATGCTGCGAATTTCACTTTTTGTCATGGGGACCTGCCCTCTCAGGAACAGCTCGTCTCGAATGCCGTGGGTGATTACAGACCTCTGGATTATTTTTTCGTTCTCCACCAGCATCACAGCGAGAGGGTCGAATTCTTCCCCTGCAAGACTTCCCGGAGTTGCTGAAAGGATTCGTTCATTGGGGTAGGAAAGCCGCTCTCCTACATGGACGGTGGCTTCCTCTAAATTGTTCTCCAAAAGAATCTGGCAAACCTTCCGAACCGTATAATCACCGCCCGTCAGGAAAAATATTTTACTATGATTCCAGACCGCTCCCATGATGTTGTCTTCTCTTCCATGAAGACTGACAACCTTGGTATCCTCCCACGGAAGCTTAAGCTTTGCACTGAAATATTGGAGGGAGCTAATCCCCGGAATAAATTCCGTTTCATATTCGTTCCAGAAGCTTCCGACAGGATTTTTCCCGACGGATCGGCTTTGCTTCTGTTCTTCAATTAATTGGCTCAATTTTTTTGCACCGCTGAAAAAGCCCACATCTCCGGAAAAGATTACTGCAATCATTTTATGATCGGGATGCTCTGAAATGTAATCCATAATCCTTGAGGGTGAAATTGCATAGCAAACATCGCCCTGATAATCCGGAAAAGCATTTACCATTCGCTCTGCTCCGATGAGCAGCTCACTGGCTTCTATGGCTTTTCTCCCCTGTTCTGTCAAGGTTTCGATATTTCCCATTCCAATCCCGACAAGGTAAATCTTTTTCATCGTTGCCTCCATCGCGGCGCTTTGCGCCGTCACAAATAATTAATGGAACCCCTCGTCTACCAATCATAAATCAATGGAGGCGGGGAGTGCAGAGGGGGTACCCCTCGCCGATAAAGGAGGGTGCTCAGCTCGCGAACGGAAAAATTCCTAGCGGCTGAAGCCGGGGAATTTCCGTATGGCACCTACCAGACATTTGCTCAGCAAATGTCTGGTAGGTGCGTAAGCGAGCGCCGAAGGGAACCAAAGGGTTCCCTAGCGGAAAGTGTGAAAATATTTCACACTTATACTCCAAAGAACTTTGCCGCACATTCCAGAGTATCTTTGATCTCCTTCTCGCTGTGCGCATTTGAAATAAACATAGCCTCAAATTGGGCAGGTGCAAAATAAACACCGCTATTCAGCATATGCCTGAAATAATCAGCATAGGCCGCCGTATCGGATTTTTTCGCTGACACGTAATCCGTAACCGGCTCTCCCGTAAAGAACATAGACCCGATGGAGCCGATATGGTTCACGACGCAGTTTGCCTTCGCAGCAGCGACGATATCCCGGAGTCCGCTGCAGAGCAATGCACCCAGTTCATTGATATGGGTGTAGATTTCCGGATGGTTTTTCAACTCAGTCAGCTGTGCAATACCGGCTGCCATGGCAACCGGATTTCCACTCAGTGTTCCAGCCTGATAGACCGGTCCCAAAGGCGCCACCATTTCCATGATTTCATGTTTTCCGCCGTAAGCGCCCACGGGCATTCCTCCTCCGATGATCTTGCCGAAGGTCGACAGGTCAGGTTTGATACCGAGCAGTCCTTGTGCTCCGTCGATGCCCATACGGAAGCCTGTAATCACTTCGTCAGCAATCAGTACGGTTTTATTGATGTCACAAATCTCTCTTATTTTCTTTAAAAACTCAGGATCGGGAAGTACAACTCCCATATTGGCTGCAATTGGCTCTATGATCAGTGCCGCAATTTCTCCTTTGTTTTCTTCGAATAATCGTTCTACACTGTCAAAGTCGTTGTAATTTGCAGTCAGCGTATCCGAAGCACAGCCAACGGGTACGCCGGCGCTGTCTGGGATCCCGCTGTTCATGAGACCGGAACCCGCCTTGACCAGCAAGGAATCGCAGTGCCCGTGATAACAGCCTTCAAATTTTATGATCTTATTTCTTCCGGTGAAACCCCTTGCAGTGCGCAATGCACTCATGGTCGCTTCCGTTCCGGAGTTTACCATTCTGACCATCTCCATGGAAGGCACCAGTTCACAGACTAGCTTTGCCATGACCACTTCCGCTTCCGTAGCGGCACCGTAGCTCAGACCTTTGACGATGGCTTCCTGTACTGCTTTTAAAACCACCGGGTTGTTGCTCCCCAGTATCATGGGGCCCCAGGATCCGATATAGTCGATATATTGGTTCCCGTCTACGTCATAAATATAGGCGCCGTCAGCCTTTTCTATAAATCGAGGGGTCTCAGACACAGCCTTGAATGCTCTTGCAGGACTGTTGACACCACCCGGAATATATTTCTGCGCTTCCTCAAATAGTTTGTTTGATCTGACAGTTTCCTTGCTCATTATCCAATTCTCCCTTCGTCTATCATCTTCGCGATTTCTTTTGCAAAATATGTGATCAGGATGTTCGCACCTGCACGATAAATGCTCACCGTAGTTTCTGCGATGATCGCCTGTTCATCCACCATTCCTGCCTTTGCAGCAGCCTTTATCATGGCATATTCGCCGCTTACGCTGTAAGCCGCTGTCGGAACCGCCACGCGATCGGATACCTCCCGGATAATATCTAGATAGGAGAGGGCCGGTTTTATCATGATGATGTCGGCACCTTCCTCCAAGTCAAGATAGACTTCTTTCATTGCTTCTTTTCTGTTATGAAAGTCCATCTGGTAGGTTTTTCGATTGCCTTTAAAATTGCAGGAGCCGGCCGCTTCACGGAAGGGGCCATAAAATGCAGATGCATACTTTGCCGCATAAGACATGATGGGAGTATCAACATATCCCGCCGCATCCAGCTCTTCCCGGATCGCTCTGACTCTGCCGTCCATCATATCCGACGGCGCAACCATATCCGCTCCGGCGATTACCTGAGATAATGCGGTTTTCGCCAGGTACGGCAGCGTCTTATCGTTGTCCACGCTGTCGCCCTTCACAATCCCACAGTGACCGTGAGAAGTATACTCACACATACAGACATCCCCAATGCAATACAGCTCGGGAAAATCTTTCTTTGCAGCCTTTAGTGCCTGCTGAACGATGCCGTTTTCCGCATAGGCCTGGCTTCCCAGTTCATCCTTATGCTCCGGGATACCAAAGAACATGATACTTGTGACGCCAGTCTTGGCGGCTTCTTCCAACCCGTAAGCCAACGTGTCGGGACTGTACCGTTTCTGTCCCGGCATCGCTTCGATTTCGGTGATGATCCCCTTACCCTCTTCCACAAAGATCGGGTAAACCAGCGATGTCTTTCCGATTCTCGTTTCTCTGACCAGTTCTCTGGTCCTGTTGTCCATTCTCAGCCTTCTTGGCCTTATTGCTGCTTCCATCGATATCCTCCATTTCTTACAGCCATCGCTATGGTGACTCCATTCTGCGCATGTTTTTTTACGATCAGTTCTCCCCGACTTCCCAGCACAGCCGCTCTTTCACATACGTTATCAACTCCGGTAATCTGATTTACAAACTCTGAAGCAGTAAATTCCCCGGCAAGCTGCTCCAGCTCCTCTGCCGAAAAGACCTGCAGTGGAACGCCCAGCTTATCCGCCAGTTGCTTCAATGCGGCTTCCTCCTTTTTAATATCGATGGAACAAAGCTTTTCAATGGACTTTATCGAAAGCCTATGCTCTTCCAAGACCTGCTCCAGCAATTTCTCCACGGCCTCTAGGCGGATCCCTTTTCTGCAGCCGATGCCTATGGTCACCCTTTGAGGAATCAGGTACAAGGTTTTATCGAAGGTTCCTTCCTCCTCATGAATTGATATTCGGAAACCTATCTTCGGATATTGTCCGGCTGCCGACAGGTTTCCCCCTTTTATTTCTTCCTGATCCGTTATCAACTGGAGTTGCTCGGGCAGCACACCCTCTATGGGATCCTCACTGGATACCCCAATGGTTTCTCCTCTTAAAACGGCAGCTGAAATTTCCTTGGCCAGCTTCATGTCATCGATCCGGAGGTGATTCCTTTTAGCCCAATCATCCACTGCAAATCTTTGATTCAGGTCGGTTGCTGTCGTAATAACGGGCTGTGCGCCTAGAATTTCCGCGATTTTTTGCGTGATATCATTGGCACCTCCAAGATGACCCGACAGAAGTGAGATGGCATATTTCCCCTTTTCATCTACAACGACCACGGCAGGATCAACGGCCTTGTCCTTGATGTAAGGCGCGATTGCCCGTACCGCAATACCGCATGCCCCAACGAAAATAAGGGCTTCATTTTTAGAAAAAGCTGCTGCCGTCCACTCATCCAGACTGTTCTGAAGTGACATGATCCCTGCACCCTCTGCAAATAGTCCTTTTCCGAAGGCACTGCAATCATGCCCATCAATACGCAGACCTGCTTCGATCTTACAACAAGTCTTCGCGCCCTCTCCCGTAAAAGAAATCAATGCAACCTTCATGAACGATGCCTCCCATTTTTTTCGATTGATTCAGTGTTTTTGATCTATTGTTATGTTCTGGGCTTGCACTGATACAGCATCGCATTACAGATCGCTGCTGCAACGTTGCTTCCGCCCTTTCTTCCCTTTGCTACGATATATGGAACATCCAATTCCATAATAAGCTCCTTGGATTCCACCACATTGACAAAGCCCACGGGAACGCCGATGATCAGCTCCGGTTTCAGGCGGCCTTCCTTGATCAGTTCATAAAGGCGAACCAGCGCGGTGGGTGCGTTTCCTATGGCAAAAATAACAGGCTTCTCTAAGACTGCAGCTTTGTCTATGCTGGCGGTTGCCCGGGTGGTGCCCTTAGCCTTTGCATCTGCCGCAACATCCGCATCTGCCATATAGCAGAAGGCTTCCCCGCCCAGTTCTTCCAGGGTGCTTTTATTGATCCCCGCACGGACCATCTGGGTGTCGGTAACGATTACCGCTCCTTTTTTCAAAGCCTCGATTCCTTTTAACACCGCATCCTTGGAAAATTTTAAATTCTCCAGATATTCAAAGTCGGCGGTGGTATGGATCACTCTCTTAATCACCGGCTCTTCTATCGGATCCAGTTGAATATCGCCAAGTTCCTGCCCGATTATTTCAAAGCTACGCTTTTCAATTTCCTCCGGCAATACATTCTGCAGTTCTACTTTCATATCGATCCTCCGGGGCCTTTCCGGCCGCATATTCCTATTTCAAACGTATTTTGCTTTCTATTTTTCTATTCCTGTTCTTGCGGGAATCCCTTTTTCGTTAGGATGTTTTCCCTTTTTGATTTCCGATACATAATCCGCGCAGTCGAGCATCCATTGTGCCGGATTCCTGCCGGTCATGACCAACTCCAGCTGTTCCGGCTTGTTTTGGACAAAATTCTCGAAAAGGGCTTTATCGATTAGGTCTCTCCCATAAGCGCCCACAGCTTCATCTAAAACCAGCATATCACAGTTTCCGGAAGCTGCAAGAGCAATTGCAACTTTTAAATTCTCCGTATGCAACCGCTTTGTCATTTCCTTTTCTTCCTCAGTCATCGCAAAGGAAAATCCGGCTCCCTCTTTTCCCCGCAGCACTGTTACGTTGGGTAAGCCACCCAGAATAGATAGCTCTCCTGTCGCCTGGTTTTTTAGAAACTGAACAAAGACGACTCTGAAGTTGGATCCCAATGCCCGGATCGTCAGCCCAAGGGCCGCTGTGGTTTTCCCTTTTCCGTCTCCATAATATAAATGAATCAAGCCCCTCTTATCCATTCTAAACGCCTCTCTGGTTCAATCTATTTTCTTCCGAACGAATGCTTCATCAGATACCATTTTCTAAAATCTGATATAACAAATCCATGTTAATATTCTCTCGGATGCCTTGGGCAAGAATATCATACTGCCGCTCTTTATAGGCCTGCACGTTCAAGCCGACGATTTCGCCGCTGTCCAGCCCTTTTGCATGATACAGGGCCGTTACCAGCGTCTTTGCTACATCTTCTTTATCAAAAATTCCGTGAATATAGGAGCCATAGATGTTTCCCCTGCACATTCCTATTGCTTCCGCAGAAGGCTTGCCCGAGATCTCTTCGAGAACAGCCAGGGTTCCTTCCTTATGGTCGAGAATCTCCGTCTGGCCCATATGGATCTCATATCCCTCAATTTCCACGCCCGACAAATCCTTCAGCAATCCGCTCAGACCGGTTTGAAATTTTCCTTTTACTTGCGTTCTCGTCTTTTCCTTCTCAAACACAGTTCTTACAGGAAGAAGTCCCATGCCTGTGAGCGTGCCGCCGGCTTCTACTCCATAAGGATCCGAAAGCTCCACGCCAAGCATCTGATAGCCTCCGCAGACGCCGAATACAGGCTTGTTTTCGGCAGCATGCTTCAAAACGGAAGCTTCCAGTCCATTCTGCCTCATCCATAGCAGATCTTCCATGGTGTTTTTGGTACCGGGCAGGATGATCAGATCAGGATTTTTCAGTTCAGCAGTTGACGTAACATAACGGAGCGTCACTCCCGGTATATATTCCAGCACATTGAAATCGGTAAAGTTTGAGATCCTTGGCAATCGAATCACCGCGATATCGATCACGCCTACGGATCCTTTTTTATTGAATCGTTCCGTCAAACTATCCTCATCGTCGATATCCACATGAAGATAAGGAATGACTCCTAACGTCGGCACGTGAACGATTTCTTCCAGCATATCCAGACCCGGCTGTAATATGGTTTTATCACCACGGAATTTATTGATCAGAATTCCTTTGACCATGGCACGTTCTGATTCGTCAAAGAGCATCATGGTGCCCACCAAAGAGGCAAACACCCCGCCCCGGTCGATGTCTCCGGCCAGCAGCACAGGAGCCTTCGCTAACTTTGCCATATACATATTCACGATATCATTTTCTTTCAGGTTAATTTCCGCAGGACTGCCCGCCCCTTCCAGCACGATGATATCATATTGGGCATCCAGCTTCTCATATGCCTTCCTGATTTCCGGAACAATTTCTCTTTTCCGCTGATAATATTCCTGGGCGCTCATGTTGCTGTACACTTCTCCGTTGACGATCACCTGAGAGCTGGTATCATTGGTAGGTTTCAGGAGAACCGGATTCATCAGTACCGACGGTTCAATCCCTGCCGCCTCTGCCTGTACAACCTGAGCCCTTCCCATTTCCAAACCTTCCTTCGTGATAAAGGAGTTTAATGCCATATTCTGCGCTTTAAAGGGTGCGACCCGATATCCGTCCTGCTTGAAGATCCGGCACAAGCCTGCAGTAATCAAGCTTTTTCCCGCGTTGGACATGGTGCCCTGTACCATAATTGCTTTCGCCATAGATGAGTCCTCCCTGCTGATGATCAGCGTTTCAGTTCTGTTAAATCGGTTTTCATCTCCCGTAGAGCCTCAATCAATTTCATATTTTCTTCATGTTTCCTGATGCAGATTCTATAATATCCCGGACCTAGTCCGTAGTAATTATCGCAGTTTCGAATCAGAATCCCCTTTTCAAACAGCAATTCATGCAGCGGTTTCGCTGTGGAACGGGAATCCTTGATGAAGATGTAATTGGCATTTGATGCGATCACAGTGATTCCCGTTTCCTTCAAGCTCGGAATGAGATAGGCCCTTTCCTCGCGGATCAACTTCTTTGTTTTGGTCAGGTAGTCTCTTTCCTCCATTCCATAAATTCCTGCAATCTGAGCCGGTGCGGATACACTCCAGGGCTGGCCAGCCTCGCGGATCTTCTTTAGCAGCACAGTATTCGATGAGATGCAGTGTCCAAGCCGGATTCCGGCCATGGCATATATTTTTGTAAATGCCTTTAAGATAATAAGATTATCAAAGGCCTTTAAAAATTCCTTTGTTGTATAGTCCTGTGGTTCGTCCAGAAACTCATTGAAACACTCATCCACAAACAGAAGGATGTCCAAGGTCTTACATCTTCGAACCAGCTTAAGCAAGAACTCCTTCGTCACCAGCTGTCCGGTAGGGTTGTTGGGATTGCATATGAAAAGCATATCCAGCCCTTGATCCAAGGAATCAAGGAGCCCTTCCCCGACTTGAAATCCGTCCTTTTCATAAAGTTCATAGTGAACCACCTGACAGGATGCTGCTGATAATGCTTCTGTATATTCCGCAAAAGTAGGCGCGAGCACCATTGCTTTTCTCGGCTTTACCCCATACACTGTCCGATAGATCAGATCCGCGGCGCCGTTTCCGCACAGGATCCATTCCGAAGGCACTCCCTCGTGTTTTGAAAGGCGGGAAATAAGCTCTCTGCATAGCGGATCAGGATAAACATCAAAGGAATCCACAGAATTTCTGATTGCCTGCTTCACTCCATCGGGCAATCCAAAAGGATTGATATTGGCCGAAAAGTCAAGTATCATCGGAGGATTCTTCCTTTTACCCAACTGCTCTTTTGCAGAATAAATATCGCCTCCATGGATCAGTTTCTCCGTATCGCAATTCTTCCAGTTATTCTCTTTTATATGATCCATTCTATAACCCCCATGCCGATGATGCACAAAGCAAATGTCAAGTATGCCGTTCCGTAAAGCAGACGATTGGCCAGGCGAATATCATCATAAGCGATTGGCCGTAAGGGATCCCCAATGGTTTTTTTCTCATAGAGCTTACCGAAATAATAAGCGTCTCCGGCGAGTTGGATCCCCAGAGCCCCTGCACAGACAGATTCGGTCTGTGCACTATTCGGACTGGTATGGTTATAGCGGTCCCGGTTGAAAACGATCCAAGCATTCCGGTGATCCAGCTTCAAAAGGTAGGTTGCAAGGATCATCAGATAAGCGGAAATCCTCGCCGGGATATAATTTACAGCATCGTCCAGCTTTGCGGCAAATCTTCCAAAGTATAAGTACTGATCATTTTTATATCCAATCATGGAATCCATGGTATTGATCGCTTTATAGAAGAATCCCAGAGGAGCGCCGCCAATGGCCATAAACAGCAGCGGCGCCACCGTACCGTCGGAGGTATTTTCAGCCACCGTTTCCACCGTGGCTTTGGTGATCTGTTCCAGGTTCAGGTTTTGTACATCCCGGCCTACGATCATCGCAACCATCTTCCGGGCGCCGGCCAGATTCTCGTGGATCAATTCGTGATAAACCTTCATACTCTCCGTTTTCAACGCTTTTACCGACAGGATCTGGTAACACATGACTGCTTCCACACCGATCCGCAGTAAAATATGTATTTCCCCGGCTGCCCAGAGGATCCCATAAGGAACAGCAGTGGAAATTGTTACGATCATAATAACAAGCAGGATTCCGCCGGCCAGTTCTCCCTTCGAGGTCCTCGGCAGTGCGTTTCGGATGAGGTTTTCCCATCTTGATATCATGTTTCCGATCAGACAAATAGGGTGAGGCATCCAATGGGGATCCCCAAAGATCAAATCCAGAGTGAAGCCGATTGTCAGAGCAATCATGGACGGCAGTACCGCAGTGTTCCATAATTCAAATGTCATTTTGTACCGTCCTTTCTGTTAGAAATTATTTGCTGCCCAGTTCCAGAAAACGATCGATCATGCTGTCGATGGATGCTTTTTCTGCCACGAAGGTTTTCATCCCGTATTGATTTGCTTCCTGTGCAGTCTGTTCTCCGATGCAGACTGCCTTTACCTTCGTATAATCAATCTCCTTCGCATCCACCATCTCTTTTGTCAGCCGAACAAAGCCCCTTACCGTTGAGGCGCTTGTAAAGGCCACATAATCAAAAGTATCATCATACCGAGCAAACTCAACTCCCGACGCCTCAACCGTATCATAGATGGGCAGGTCTTCGTATAGCAGCCCTGCGTCTTCCAAAGGCTTTGTTACTTCTTCCGTCCCAATTTTCGCTCTTGGGATCAATACCACCAGTCGTTCCTCAATATTCTTTTCCTCTTCCAGCAATCTCCGCGCAAGGGCCTCACCCAATGCCCTGCCGTCGAAGGTTTCCGGAACAAGATCAACCAGAATCCCCTTTTCTTCGATGGCCTTCTGGGTTGCAGAACCGATGGCTGCAAATTTGAGGCCCGCCAGTTTCCTGATATCTATTTTCAGCTCTTGTAGCTTCTGGAAAAATACTTTTACGCCAAATGGGCTGGTAAATGCGACCCATTGGTACGCCTCCATATTTTTCAGTGCTTCCTTCAAGGAGTCATTCTCCAGGATCATATCTGTTTCAATGGTCGGTACTTCGACGACCTCCGCTCCATATTCCTGCAACTTCGCAGTCAGTCCGGAGTTTCTGTCCTTTGGTCTCGTGACCAAAATTTTAAGTTTTCCAAGGGGTCTGTCTTCCGCCCAATGGAACTGTTCTGCAAGACTGCAGACCTTTCCCACAACGATGATGGCAGGCGTCTTGATTGCTGCTTTATCCGCCTCTTCAGGAAGGTGCAAAAGGTCCGAAACAACCCGTCTCTGATGAGCCGCTGTTCCATTCTCCAGAATCGCCGCCGGCATTGCAGGATCCATTCCCGCATCGATCAGTTCCCTGCAGATCACGGGCATAGAAGCTACTCCCATTAAAAACACAAGGGTTCCCCCGAATTTCACCAAAGCCGAAAAATCGATATCTGCACGCGCCAAGTTTTTAGTGTGTCCCGTGATGATGTGTACGGAGGAGCAGAAGTCCCGGTGGGTCACAGGAATTCCGTTATAAGCCGGTACAGAAATCGCTGAAGTAACGCCGGGAACGATTTCAAAAGAAATGCCGTTTTTACATAGTTCTTCCAGCTCTTCGCCGCCCCGGCCAAAGAGGAAGGGGTCTCCTCCCTTTAATCTTACGACACGTTTCCCATTCAGAGCCTCTTCCACCAATATTTGATTGATCTCCTGTTGCGGCACCGGATGGTCCCCTGAGATCTTTCCCACATTGATCCATTTGGCTTCCTTCGAGATCATGGCAAGGATACCCTGTCCTACGAGATGGTCATAGACCACGACCTCCGCCTGCTCCAGAACGGCTTTCCCCTTCAGGGTAAACAGTCCGGCATCGTAAGGTCCGGCGCCTACCAACCATACTTTTCCCAGTTTATTTTTTTCCATCTATAAACCCTCCGCTTTCAGTTGCAGCGCTAACTTTTTACCCAGAGCTTCCCCATCCTTACGGTTGCCCGCTATTTCTCCGGTGATATAATCATCCTTCGCTTCTATATAGTAAAGGCCGATTAATCTAACTTGATCGGCGCTGGCCTGGGCAAAGGCTGCGATGGGAGAACTGCAGCCCCCGTCCAGAGCTCTCACAAAGGAACGCTCTGTCAACGCTTCCGTCTCTGCATCTTCGTCATTCACGCAGTCCAAATAATCGTAATTCTCCCCGCGTCGTCCTTGAATAACCATGATCCCCTGCCCTGCTGCCGGTATCATTTCCGAAGGCTCAAACACCTTGCTAATCCGATCATCTAGTTCGAGGCGTTTCAGTCCGGCACAAGCCAGTACCAATGCGCTGTAATCCCCGTGGTCCAGCTTGGATAATCTGGTAAGCACATTTCCTCTCACGCTCGCTGTGGGCATATCACAGCAAAGCCTTCGGAGCTGCAGATTTCTTCTGGCACTTGAGCTTCCAATGGGCTTATCCGATCTGGCTTCCCCCTTTGGAAGCACCAGAACATCCCTGGGATCTTCTCTCGTGGAAAACGCCAGCAAGGGCAGATCTTCGGGGGTATCCATTGGCATGTCCTTCAGACTGTGAACGGCGATGTCGATCCTGCCGTCCCTCAGGGCTTGATCCAGTTCTTTTACGAACAGTCCCTTCCCTCCTACTTTATCCAGGGGCCGGTCAAGAATCATATCTCCTGTGGTTTTCATGGTAATCAGCTCCAGCTCGATCTCAGGATGTGCCTGGCGAATCAGACCCATGACGATATTCGACTGAACGACTGCTAATTTACTTTCTCTGCTTCCAATTCTAATTTTTCTCGCTTCCACTTTCCCCGTCCTCCCGTTCCCGGTCTATAAAATGTGAATTTTCACGATTGATTATCCAGACAGTCAGCAATTGCCCTTGTTACTTTTTTAGCAAGTACGTGATCCCTGCCTTCCGCGGTGACACCTACAGTGATTCCCTTCTTTCGTATGATACCCGGAAAGTAGAAATCACTCTTTTCTTTATCATCTGCCACGTTCACAGGGATATTGCCTTCCTTGCATGTTTCATAGATCTCGTGATTGATTTGTTTATGATTCGTAGCCGCCAATACATAATCGGCACCCTCAAGGTCGGCATCTTCATAGGGCTTCCTCCGTAGCTCAAGCCGCTTTTCATCCGCATATGCAATGACCGCAGGCAGAGCCTCCGGAGCCACGACCCTGATGCAGCAATCGAATTTCAAAAGCGTTTCAATCCGCCTTTTTGCAATTTTTCCTGCTCCCACCACAACGATGGTTTTCCCGGTGATCTTGGTGAATACCGGAAACCAATGTCCCAAATCAGTCTTATCCTGAGTACGCAAGGCGATATGGTAGGTGTTTTCGAGCAATTCCAAAAGAGCTTCCGGCGAAATGCCTTCCTCCACTTTCTCCCTCCCTATGACAAGCAGTGTTGCGCCGGTTTCCACGGCGGCATGATATTTTTCAAGAAATCCGCCGGTTTCCCCAGAATCTTTGGTGACGATAAATTGGGCTTTTATTTGATCGATCAAAGCAATGTTTAATTCTGAGGTAAAAGGACCCTGCATGCAGATCAGCTGCTTTCCCGTAAAGCCCAGCACGTAGCAGCTTTCCACCACTTCCAACATGGGCAGCACTCTTGGGAATAAACGTTTCTGATAATCCTTGACTCTTGTATATTTTGAGAGTTCCTTGCTTCCGATGGTAAGCAGCACATTGCCGTTGAATTGATTCAGATACTCCACCACCTCATCATGATTGCTGAAAAACAGACACGCCATCTGTTGATTGGCTCCACTTGACCGCAGTACTCTAATATATTCACAGCCTGCCTGTTTACAGGCGGCTTTGATATTTTCGCTAGCCAGTCTTGCGTAGGGATGGGTTGTATCAATGACATAATCGAACTGTTTCTCCTTCATAAGAACCGTCATCTCTTCCTCTGTCAGTCTGCCCGAGCGGACTTGAATATGATCCAAGCCAGACCTCAGCAATTCTTTTCCGTAATCCGTCGCCACGCAGGCAGTGACGGTAAGTCCTCTCCCCGCAATGCTGGGTGACAGCGCTTCCAATAGTTCTCTTCCTTCTGTTGTTCCTGCAAAAACCAATAGATTTGGCATACGCTTAACCTCTTTTTAATAAAATATGCATTTAGACGTTGTGATACCCTCGAGGGGTTACCAGTTTTTCGCCGATTTTTCTTGTCTGTGAATTTCCAATAAATACAGTGGTAAACATATCGACCCGAGTATCCTTGAGTGCTCCAAGGGCCAGCACCGTGCCGGTCTCTCCCTCACGTCCGATATTCTTAACAAATCCGCACATCGTACCTTCTCCCCGATGCTTTAAAACGATCCCGCAGGCCTTCTTTAAATAATCCTGTCTTTTGATGCTGGAAGGGTTATAGAAGCAGATCACGAAGTCCGCCATTGCAGCGCAGTCGATCCTCTTTTCGATGAGCTCCCAGGGGGTCAGCAGGTCGCTCAAGCTGATCACTGCGAAGTCATGAATCAACGGAGCACCTAAAACTGCAGCCCCGCTACAGGCAGCCGTGATTCCCGAAACCACTTCGATTTCAATCGGCTCATACTGCTGTGCCACCTCATACATCAGTCCCGCCATTCCATAGACGCCTGCATCCCCACTGCAGACCATCGCCACCGTCTGTCCCTTTAACGCTTCCGCTATCGCGATATGACATCGTTCCGCTTCTTTTTTCATTGGTGTCGAGATCAATTTTTTATGCTGAAATCTTTCCCTGATCAAATCAACATACACATCATAGCCTGTAATGACATCGCATTCCTCGAGGGCTTCCATGGCTCTCTGCGTCATTTGCTTCCATTCACCGGGGCCAAGACCCACCACATATATTTTCATTCGTATTGCCTCCGAATTATTCTATGACTTTAACGTATCCTTGTTCGCAGCATCATACACTGCTTCCAGACATTCCTTCCAAAGGGAGTGCCTCAGGGTATCCTTTAGGCCAAAGAGAAGTTTTCCGACTGTTTTTTCTACAGCCCTTTCAATTTCCAACTGGATCTGTTTTCTCTCCTCCTCAGATAGTTCTATTGTTTCAATTGGGTGGTCCAATCGCTTGGATACGTCTTCTACCGACAGCCTTACAATATCCTGGATTTCGGGAACTCGCTCACGAAAGGCAAACCAATTTTTCAGTTCATCCATATATTCCTGCAGGATATCCATAGCCTCCGTTCTGCTATTTTCATTTCTCGTTTGCCCCTCATCCTTTGCCAGATGATCGATATCAAAAAGTGTGATTCCTTCCAGATCGCCAACCTCCGGCTCAATGTCCCGCGGAACCGCCAGGTCGATCCAGATGCTCGGCTCTTTATTGATACAACCTTCTATTTCGTTTTTTTTGAGGGTATAGTGAGGGCTTCGAGTAGCGCTGATCACAACTTTTGAGGAAGCCAATTCCCGTAGTCTATCCTCATAGGGAACCATGCTGCAGCCTTCCGGTATGGCGGATTCCGTCGGATGGGTCCCATGCATCGTCTTCCGCAGGGTCATTTTCACCACAGCGCCCTGTAACAGCAGCGTACTGCAGATCAATTGTCCCATTTTTCCGTTTCCGATCATAAAGCAAGTGACACCTCTGATATCACCGAGCTTTTCTTTTAATAAGGAAGCGACCTGCAGCGCGGTGGAACCATCGGCGGCGGCAAGTCGAACCTGAGATTTTACTTTTTTTGCAGCACCGATGGCTGTCTGAAATACCTTTTCCAAAATCATGTCCGTGCAGTGATGCTTTCGGGCGAGAACCATCGCTTCCCTAACTTGTGTAATGATCTGATCCTCTCCGAAAATTTTGGAATCCAGCCCGCAGGCAAGCTCCAATAGATGAAGCGCGGCCGTTTCCCCTTCTCTTTCGATATATAAATCTCTATATCTGCCCGCCTCGATTCCCTTCAACGTGCACAGCATCCGATAGGGGGACAGGTTCGACTCAGAACTGATCCAAAGTTCCGTTCGATTGCAGGTCGAGAGTATCACACAGCCGTTGATCGGATACCGCTCCTTCAGAATTCTCATGGCATCGACAGCGCCTGCCTTTGTAAAGGAAAAGAGCTCTCTATATTCAATTGAAGCTTTATTATGGTCTATGCCAACCATTTTGATGTGTAAATTTGCATCCATTTCTATCACTTCATTTCCTGTTATTCATCAATCATAAAAAATAAAATATTTATTTGCTTGCTTCCCGGTATTCATGGGTGAAGGCCGGATCATAAAGCTTGGAACGGTCATAATGATCACCGAGGAAATCTCCCACCAGGATCAATGCCGTTTTTGTGATTCCGTTTTCCTTTGCTATTTGAGGCAGGGTATCCACCGTTCCTCGAAAAACCTTTTCATCTGGCCACGTTGCTTTGTATACGATAGCTGCCGGGGTATCCTTGCGATACCCTCCGGCCAGCAGCCGCTCCTTCAAAGGCTCTAGAAGTCCGGTGCTCAGGAAGATCACCATCGTCGCCTGATGGGCGGCCAGTAGGGAAATCTCCTCTTTTTCCGGTACAGGAGTTCTGCCTGCCATCCTTGTAATGATTACCGTCTGGGATACGTCAGGCAATGTGAATTCTGCTTTCAGCGCTGCTGCTGCTCCAAAACAGGAGCTCACGCCGGGAACCACATCATAGGAAATTCCGCTCTCTTCCAGCAGATCCATCTGCTCTCTAATTGCTCCGTAAATGCTTGGATCACCGGTATGAAGCCGAATCGTCATCTTCCCCTCAGCCTCTGCCTCTTTCATAACAGCAATCACTTCCTCCAATGTCATGGAGGCGCTGTCATAAATCAAGCATTCTTTTTTTGCGATTTCCAAATGTTCTGGATTGACCAGAGAACCTGCATAAATAATGACATCGGCCTCAATCAGGAGATTTTGTCCCCTGACGGTGATCAAATCAGCTGCGCCCGAACCTGCTCCCACAAAATGTACCATGATTACTCCTTTTACTTTCAAATACACTGGCAAATGAGGAAAACTACTGCTTAATCCTTAACTACCAATATGGAAAAATAACTCGCTTCCTCATCCAGATCTTCCAAACGGTTGAAGACCCGCTCTCCCTTCATTCCGCAGCGTTCCACCATTTTAACTCTTGGTGGATTCTCCATCTGCTCAAGGATCGCCTTCACTTTTCCGATGGATTTCCCCGATTTCATCAGAACCCGGGTCCCCTTCAATGCAAGGGCTTCTTCGATTCCTTCATAGGAGGCCGGTATGACATGCAATGCTTCCGCAGCCTCCGTAAGGCCTTCGTTTAGCCGGGCTGCAACAGCGCAGAAAGACGGGATCCCAGGCACGATCTCAGTTCTATAACCCTGGGCCGTAACCCTGTTATGAATATAAATATAAGTGGAATAAATTGATGGGTCTCCCAACGTCAAAAATGCGATGTCCTTTCCCTTTTCCAGCTCTAGGATCACCATTGCGGCTGCCTTGTCGTGGCTTTCCTGCAGTTTGCTATCATCCCGGATCATCGGCATGGAGATTTCCAGAAGCTCCTTTGCTTCGATTTCGGGAACGGCTCCTTTCGCAATTTCAAGGGCTACATTGGTTTCCCTGCCCGATGCCGGAATCGCAATTGCATGGCATTCCCTGATCAGTCTAGCCGCCTTCAGGGTCATCAATTCCGGATCTCCGGGCCCGACACCCAACCCGTACAGCTTTCCTATTTTTTTGTTTGGATCTTTTGACTCCATTGTATATTTCATCCTTTTCTTTTTCTATCTCAATTTCATCTTATTGTTATATTTTTTCTACTTGTTCCAGTAGTTTCTTTCTTAATAATGCTGCATCGGCGGTCTCTCCCAGGTACCCATATTGATTGGAAAAGAGGATCGCTCCGATTTTCAGGCTGTCATGCACTCGTTCTTTGATCCGCGAATCGAGCTTTTTCAATATGGACTGAAGGGTCTGTTCTCTGATTCCCGCCTGATCCAAAACAGAGATCGCGTCCTCTGTCGTAACGCAGCCCAAAAGCGTTTCAATGACTTCCTTTGGGGCTCCTGCCAACGCTGCGTGAGCACCCATAATCTCCATACGGGCATCTCCATACTTGGAGTGGGTATTCATCACTCCGGCAGCTACTTTAATGAATTTCCCGATATGACCTACCAGTAGCACGCCCTTGAATTTGGAAAGTTCTGCATAGTCCAATGCTTCGCCGATAAAATTGCTACACTTGACCGCGTCGATTTCAGGTATTCTAATATGCGATTTTAAAAATATTTCTCCGTAATTTCCCGGAGTAATCACCAGATACTCGGCACCGTCAGCCTTCCTAACATTCATTTTAACCTTGATGGTGTCGATCAAGGCCTGCTCGCTCATGGGCTCCACGATTCCGCTCGTTCCTAAAATAGAAATTCCGCCTAGCACACCCAGTTGCGCATTGAATGTCCTCTTCGCAATTTCCTCGCCTTCCGGGACGGATATTTCCACACCGAGACCTCCCCTATAATCAAATTCCTCGCAAACCGTCCTGACTTGCTCTAAAATCATCTCTCGGGGAACGGGATTGATGGCTGCTTCACCCACAGAACAAGCAAGACCGCGCTTAGTCACTCTACCTACACCGATCCCTCCGTCAAGGATAATTTGCGGCTCCGATGCATTTGCTTCCTTCGGAATATTTGATACCTTGACATAGATCAGAATCCCAGTTGTGACGTCCGGATCGTCTCCACCGTCCTTTTTTACTGCACAGCTTGCCCAGCCGTCTCCTCTCTTCGGATCTACCATGGCAAGCTCCAACCGAATGCCCTTTGGTGTATCAAGAACGATTTTATCGTCGAGAGAAAACACAGCACCCAGAACCATAGCCGCCGCCCGCTGTGCTGCCGCGGCGGCACAGCTGCCGGTGGTGTAACCACACCTGAGTTTTTTATTATCTTTCAGAACATATTGTTCCATCACTTCTCTCCCTAAATTTCAATGGCTGTTATTTGTCCAAAAGCTATTTTGTATTATATAGGATGCAGATGATCTGCTCTTTGAGAAAATATCCGAGCACAGTTTCCCATATTATCCGATGAAGGTGAGATTCACTGTTTCATTGCTTCAGAAATATGCTCCAGATAAATATCCCGGATTGCTTGAAATTCCCCTAATCCTTTTAGGATGCAATCTACCTCGTACCCTGCTTTTTCAAAAATTGTTTTCCAGGAGTCCTCTTCTTCACCGGCCATGTCGTTTACAGCATGATCTCCCGCCACCACCATGAGAGGCAGTAATACGATCTTGTCAGGATGATACCCTTCGATCCGTTTCAGCACTGTATCCACGTCAGGATAGGCCTCTACGGTCCCCACGAAGACATTGTGATACCCCATATCCTTGAATTGATAATCCAAAGCGGCGTAAGCCGGGTTGATCGGATGCTCCGTTCCGTGACCCATCAATACCAGAGCTTCCCGCTCCGAAAGTTCCGGAAACTGATCCATGACTGCATGGATCACCCTACGGTAATCATCCGTATTATATAAAAGCGGTGTTCCGATGGTGATTTTTTCAAATTGATCTTCGAACATCATCACGTCGTCTACCATGCTGTCATATTCATCGCCGGGTATGACATGGGTTGGCTGAACCAATACCTCATGGTAGCCATCGCTTACAAGCCGATTCATGGCTTCCGCTACGTTATCAATGACAATTCCATCCCGTTTTTCCAATACCTTTAATATCATTCCGCTTGTAAATGCTCTTCTCACTTCATATTCCGGGTATGCCCTCGCAATACTTTCTTCGATAGCGCCTATGGTCTTTTCCCTTGTAATCGCATGGCTTGTGCCAAAGCTTACCACAAGCAATGCTTTTTTATCATTTGTCATTTGGTTACCTCTCTGATATATTGTTCCAGTTCATCTGCTGCGTGCGGGATCGGCAGTTTCTTATCCAATACGCCTGCCTCACACAAGGACTTAAAAATCTTCAACACCGTTGGCTTTTCAAGATTAGTCTGCAGTAGCATTTCATCATTGGCGAAGATCTCATCCGGTGTCCCTTCCGTAACAATCAGACCCTCGTCCATCAAGATTACCCTGTCCGCCCATAGGAAGGCCCTGTTCACATCATGGGTTGATAAAATCACTGTGATCCCTTTTTCACTGAGTCGATCAATAATTTCATCGATCATCCGTGCGTGCTTTGGATCCAACGCGGCTGCAGGCTCGTCGAATATGATGATTTCCGGATCCATCACCAAAATATCAGCGATGGATACTCTTTTCTTCTGGCCGCCGCTTAAAAAGTGGGTCGGTTTATCCCGAAAAGAAGTAATATTTAATTCCTCAATCACTTTCTCCACGCGCTCCCGTGCTTCTTTTTCAGATAAGCCCAGATTGAGTGCGCCAAATGAAATTTCCTGGGTAACGCTGGCAGAAAAAAGCTGATTGTCCGGATCCTGAAAAACGATTCCAATCTTTTTACGCAGTGCCAGTAAGCCTTTTCGGGAATAGTCTACAGGAACATTATTGTATAGAACGTTGCCCTTGCTTGGTTTGTGTATGCCGTTCAATGTAAGAAAAAGCGTAGATTTTCCGGAGCCGTTGGCCCCCATGATGGCTAGCTTTTCTCCGCGCCGGACCTGTAAATCAATCCCTTTCAGTGCCTCCGTACCATCGTCGTAGGTATAGCATACATGAACCAATTTTAAAATTATGTCGTGGCTATCTGTCATAGATTCATTCATCACAAGCCTGCTTCCTTTCAGCTATAATAGGACCGCAATGGCCAACATCGATACAAGAAAACCCGCCACCCCTATAGTCTCGCGCTTTTGGGCCGGATAGTGTTCACTTAGGACGTTAATTTCTCCGTCATAGCACCGTGACTCCATGGAATCAAAAAGCAGCGAGGATTTTTTCAGGGATCTGATTAAAAGCACCGCCAGCATCTGTCCGATGGATCGAAGCTCTGTCATAAAGTCCTTATTTCCCAAACGGCAATTTTGAGAGGTTGTGATTGCTACGGCCATGTCCAGAATAACAAAGATATACCGGTAGATCAGCATCATCAACTCCATCATGATCTTCGGGCAGCGGAGCTTCTTTAATACGGATAGGATATCCAGCATCGATGTGGTCAAGGTCAAGAAATATAGACAGGAAACCGATGCTAATGCAACCGCGACAAGACGCGCGCCCTCTGTCAGGGAATAGCTGCTGATGGCAAGGAATTTGTTTCCGATTGGAACAGACACAAGGTCCATTGGCCAATCCGTTATATTAACCACGATCGCTATCGTGCTGAGCACCATGAATCCAAATGGTATAAACATAAGCTTTAAGTATCGCAGAATGGAGATCTTACTGGACAACACAGTAAGACCCGCCATCACTGCTAGGATGATAACCGATACAATAAACGAACGCGCACCCACGCAAATAAGCAGCGAACCCACGGAAAAAGCCGATTTTAACATCGGACTTTTATAACGCAGACTGGACGAATATGCGAGTTTGTCTATTACCATCATTTTATTTATTCACCCTTCTGATATTTTTTCCTTGCAACAAGGTATCCAAATCCAAAGCCAAAGATACCCGCGCCGATCCCTGCCTGCAAACAGAACAGCAACGACTCGGTTTCGCCGCCGGGCGGCTCGATAATCGATCCAAACCACGGTTCATAATCTGGATTGATTGTGGCAATTACGCCCTCCGCTTCCCCGTCAGCACCACCAAACTCGGAATCCTTGATGAGCAGCAGCGGAGTGACCGCAATTGCAATAATAAGCAACAACAGAACCATCGTTATCTTAACATTTTTCGTCATCATATTGCCCCTCCTTCAAAGTATCTGAGCGCTGTGAGTTCAGGCTTTGCATATGCCTCCAGACCCTTTATGACAATCACCGCCAGTAGTCCTTCGATGATTGCCAAGGGCATTTGGGTAACTGCAAAGATGCCCAAGAATTCAACAAAGGATGCACGGAACCCTCCGATCTCCGCAGGATGGGCTAAGGCCAGTTGGAAGGCGGTAACACAGTAAGTAAATAGATTACTGATGCTGGCAGCCAAAAAAACGGCAACCGCTTTAGGGGCATGCAACTTATTGCATACTACATAGATTCCATATGCAACGAAAGGACCGGCGATGGCCATGGAAAAGGTGTTTGCGCCTAACGTGGTCAACCCGCCATGGGCAAGAAGAATCGCCTGAAACAGCAAAACGATAATTCCAATGACACACATGGCTGTTGGTCCGAATAACATCGCTCCAAGTCCCGTCCCCGTTGGATGGGAGCTGCTGCCTGTAACCGATGGGATCTTTAGCGCCGAAAGCACAAAAGCATAAGCGCCTACCATGACTAGAATCAACAATGTTTTACGATTGCGTTCCACGATCTTACGAATTGAAGAAATCCCTATAATGAGGAACGGGATACAAACCGCGCCCCAAACTAGGCAATGGTTCAATGGTAAAAATCCCTCCATGATGTGCATTGCGCTTGCCGTTCCGGCAGAGCCGAAAATCAAGGCAATTGCTAATGATACTGTAAATATAATTCTTTTATTTTTTTTCATAGATACCTCCAAAAAATAAAACTGCCTGCTCCCGACCCTTGCCGGAAGAGGCATAATAAAAGAAACGAAACTCGTTTCCGTTTACTACACCTTCCCTTCGTCCGTAGGATTGTGTAATAGTCCAGACTGCTTAAAAATTAAGCGACTGGTATAAGGCAAATCATTAGGCAGGTTTTCTGGCTCAAGCATCATCATCGGTATCTGCCTTCCCGTTTTCACAGTGGCGTCTCAGATACGACTCTTCTTTTACAGCGGCGGTCCCGCGTGGGTTTTTCACCCAGCTTCCCTATTATCCCACTTACAAAAAAGTAGGCACCTATTGATTATTTAGTTGTCGATGTTAGTTTATCATCTTACCCCCCACTCGTCAATGATGTTTCCTTATTTCATTGACAAATATAGGCCTGCAATACCATAATAGTTAAGGAATAAAACAGACGGAGGCATGCTTTGAAATTACAGAATAATGTGTTAAAAAGTACTGATCATAACGATGCATCAAAAGCGGTTCTGATGGCCATTCTAGCTGCCATTTTGTTCGGGATTTGCTCGCCTGTTTCAAAATTATTGCTCGAGGGTCTTTCTCCAACCTTCATGGCTGCACTTTTGTATCTCGGTGCAGGTTTCGGCATGCTCCTTGTTCAAATAAGCGGCGCCCTTAGCAAAAGATCTCAAACGGAAGCTAAAATGACGAAGAAAGAGCTGCCTTACATTGCGGCAATGATCCTGCTGGATATTGCTGCACCGATCTTTCTCATGATTGGGCTGACAATGACGACCGCTTCTACCGCATCTCTACTGAACAATTTTGAAATTGTTGCTACAGCAGCCATCGCGATGGTGTTTTTCAAAGAACCCCTCGATAAGCGCATGTGGTTTGCGATTATCTTGATCATACTCTCCAGCATGATTCTATCGGTGGAGGATTACCAAAGCCTTACTCTCTCAGTTGGGTCGATCTTTGTAATTGCGGCTTGCTTGTGCTGGGGAATCGAAAATAACTGCACCAGGATGCTATCCATGAAAGATCCCCTTCAGATCGTTATTATGAAAGGCTTTGGATCCGGAGCCGGCGCTTTATTGATCTCAATCGGTATGGGAGGGTGCTACGGCAGCCTGCCCTACATATTGCTTGCACTTCTCTTAGGTTTTGTTTCCTACGGTCTCAGCATCTTCTTCTATATCGCAGCACAGCGTGAGCTGGGCGCCGCAAGGACCAGCATATACTATGCAGCAGCTCCCTTCATTGGAGTTATGATTTCATGGGTCCTGCTTCGGGATGCCATAACCGGCTCCTTCGTCCTCGCATTGATCATCATGCTCATTGGAACATATCTTGCGATCTCAGAGAAACATGAGCATCCCCATATCCACGTGGTGGAAACCCACGAACACCGTCATCACCATGGCGACGGACATCACAATCATCATAGTGTCGAAGTCCCTGAAGAACATAGTCACGAGCATACCCACGACGCACAGGAACATACCCATACCCATATGCCCGAGCTTCATCACCAGCACAAGCATGAGCATTAAATCCGGGCAAGCCCTTCACTAAAAAAGGGCCCATAAAAATAAGCAACAGGAGTATCAACCTGTTGCTTTGTCAATAGGGGCATGCACTATGCGTATAATTTTTTGAGAAATTTATATGTTTTCAAATTATGCGATTAAGGGTTTTGATGTATCGACTTAAATGAAAATGCGCTGTTTGAGCGTAGCGAGTTCGCATTTTCAGTCAAAAGCCATGAGCATAATTTAATAAAACATATATTTCGAAAACTGATTATACAAGTAGTGCATGCCCCTATTATTTAATGTCAGTAAACTTCTATTGGTGCTTATCTTTTATTTTTTTCCTTTGCTTGGCGCATGGCTTGCTTCATTTCACCCTTGCTGCCAAACATGGACTCGATCTTTTTCTGTTCCAGCTGGCGGGAGTTGAGCCCTTCATAGCCTATTTCCTTCTGCAGCTTTTGATAGCTTTCCAGACGCTCCTCAGGCAATTCTCCATCCTCAATGGCTTTTCTTACCGCACATCCCGGTTCCGAGTTGTGGGAGCAGTCCCCATATCTGCATTGCTCTGCCAACTCCTCCAGATCTTCGAAGGCTCTGGATAAATTTGCGGAATCAAGCTGTAGTTCACGCATGCCGGGCGTATCAATGACAATACCCCCACCGGGCAGTAAGAGAAGCTGCCGATGCGTTGTAGCATGTCGTCCCTTCGCATCGTCCCCGCGGATTTCCTTCGTCACCATAACATCGTTTCCGATGAGCCGATTGATCAGCGTCGATTTGCCGACACCGGAGGATCCGATAAAAGCAATGGTTCTCCCTTCCTTGATATAGGAATGGATCTCTTCATACCCCGTCCCCTCCATGCTTGAGCAGACCACAACATCGGTTCCCACGCTGACCTTTGCAATATCCAGAAGACGCTTCTCCAAATCACTGCACAAATCAGCCTTGGTCAGCACGATTACCGGAGTGGCCATACTGTCCCAGGCGATGGCTAGATACCGTTCGATCCGACGGAGATTGAAGTCCGCATTCAAGGACATACAGATGAAGATGGTATCGATATTTGTGGCAACAATCTGTATATTGTTTGCCGTTCCGGCAGCCTTTCGCTCAAAAATGCTTTTCCGCCGCAGAATATTGTGAATTACTGCATTCCCTGCGCTGTCGTCCATTCTGTCGATCATCACCCAGTCACCTACTGCAGGAAAGTCGGAATTATCGTTTGCTCGATATATAAAGTTACCGGAAACCCCTGCTTGAAGCTCCCCTGTTTCACTGACTACCTTATACAGGTCGCGATGCTGTTCGGTTACTCTTGCCAGAAAAAGGCCTTCATAAAGGGTTGACTCCTGTATAAATCCCTCGGTAAGACCATATTTGAATAAATTGTTATATTTCATTGTTTTCCTCCATACTCGCTCACCCAATTTGCCATGCAAATTGTCGGTGAACCTATGCGAGGAAATCTCAAATCTGTGATTTGTAGATTTCTACCGCTAATTGTATTACTAACGAATTTGGAGGGCAAAAAATTACAGTTCTTTTCCCTCCGTGGCGAATACAATTACTATATCCATTATGTTACGCATTAATCGTTCCCCTTTCTTTTTCTATTTGTACAATTATATCATACCATATTATTATTGTGTACCCCTTCAGGGTTATTGAAAATATCCGGTCATAGAAGCACGTGCTTCAAACGTTTTCAATCTGCTATAGCTGTGCTATACTATAAAACATACTAGATTCCATTTGAAAAGGATAGAACGTCATGAATAAGCATTTCAACCGTAAACAAATAATCGCATTCCTTATATGCTTCTTTTTCGTCGCATCTATCCTGCTTTCCATGACTTATATCGTGAAAGAAGCGGATCATAGCTGTACAGGTTTACACTGCCCGATCTGCCCGAATATCCAAGTGTCGGAAAAAATAATCGGCCAATTGGGTGCCGCTTTTATTATAGCGATACAAGCTGGATTTGTATTCTCTGTCTTCTGCATGTTTCTATTTTATTTTATTACAGATACTGTTTTATCTACCCCGATTACACAAAAGGTCAGAATGAATAATTGAGCAACCCTCCACAAGGGGAATCCTATAGCATTTTATTGGCTTATGGTTGGTTCCTTATATTTTTATGTCCAAAATTAAAAAATGGAGGTTAACATTATGAAACGTTTGATATCTATTATCATGATCGCATTATTGATCATTACGGTATCCGCCGGATGCCAGTCAGAAAACCAAGTAAATTCCGAGGGAGAAATGCCCGATAGCAGCGAAAAGATCAGTGTTGTGACAACAATCTTTCCTCAGTATGATTTCACCCGCCAAATTGCAGGAGACATGGCAGAGGTAACAATGCTGCTCAAGCCCGGAGCAGAGAGTCATTCCTTTGAACCAACACCCCAGGACATCATAAAGATTCAAAGCTGCGACGTATTTATCTATGTCGGTGGTGAGAACGATGAATGGGTAGACAGTATTCTGGATTCTGTCGATCAAAGCAATATAAAAATCATAAAGCTTCTTGACTGTGTTGATGTACTAGGAGAGGAAATCATAGAAGGGATGGAGGCTCACGATCACGAAGATCACGAAGATCACGAGAATCAGGAAGGACACGAAGAACATGGAGTTGAATATGACGAGCATGTTTGGACCTCACCACAAAATGCGGTCACAATAACCAATGTCATTCGGGATGTACTCTGCTTCGTCGATACCCCCAATGCGGAAGCTTATACAGCAAATGCGCTGAAGTATGCCGAACAGCTCAATCAGCTGGACGCGGAATTCAAAGACGTGGTTGAACATGCAAACCGAAAAACCATCGTATTTGGAGATCGATTCCCTCTCAGATATTTTACGGAAGCCTATGGACTTGATTATTGGGCCGCATTTCCGGGTTGTTCTACAGAGTCGGAGCCAAGTGCGGCAACCATCGCCTATCTGGCGGATAAGATAAAGACTGAAAAGATTCCCGTAGTCTTTCAGATCGAATTAAGCAGCGGAAACGTCGCTCAGTCGATTGCGGAAGCCACCGGCGCCAAGGCGATGACCTTTCACTCCTGTCACAATCTATCCAAAACCGATTTTGAAAATGGTGCTACTTATCTGAGCCTCATGGAGAAAAATGTGAAAGCATTAAAGGAGGCGCTGAACTAGTATGGCTCTTCTTACGTGCGAAAATGTATCTCTTGCTTATGATGGAGAGACCGTTGTTTCAGATCTGTCCTTTGAAGTAAAACCTGGGGACTACCTTTGTATCGTTGGGGAAAACGGTTCCGGGAAAAGTACGCTGATCGCAGGTTTGCTCGGGTTGAAAAAACCAACAGCAGGCTTCATCGCCATGGGTGACGGACTAAAGCAAACGGAGATCGGATATCTTCCCCAACAGACAAATATTCAAAAGGATTTCCCCGCCAGCGTTTTTGAAGTGATTTTATCCGGTTGCTTAAACAGCGGCAACCTCTTGCCTTTTTATACAAAGCGTGACAAGCGGAAGGCTACAGACAATATGGAGCGGCTTGGACTTACAAATTTAAAGAATCGGTGTTACAAAGAACTTTCCGGCGGGCAACAGCAGCGTGTGCTGCTCGCCCGGTCCCTTTGTGCCACGAAAAAATTACTGATCCTTGATGAACCCTTTTCCGGCCTAGATCCCATTGTATCGGGAGAATTCTATCAGCTGGTCCGAACCATCAATCTGGAAATGAAAATAACAGTTGTTATGGTATCCCATGATATCAGAAGCGCTGTGGAGAACGCCACTATGATTTTACACTTGAATCAAAAACCGCTCTTCTTTGGTAGAACCGCGGATTATATCGAAAGTGAGGCGGGGCGAAGGTTTATAGGAGGGAATGGAAATGTCTGAATTTTTTGCTGAACTGTTCTCCTACCCATTCATCGTCAGAGCTGTGATTGTCGGGATTCTAGTATCCCTTTGCGCGTCCCTACTTGGCGTCAGCCTTGTATTAAAGCGCTATTCCATGATCGGCGACGGATTATCCCATGTAGGCTTCGGCTCCCTTGCAGTTGCAACTGCGCTGAATGTAGCACCTCTTTCCGTTTCTGTTCCGGTTGTCGTCCTTGCCGCTTTTCTTCTACTTAAGGTGACCGAGAACAGTAAAATAAAGGGTGATGCTGCCATTGCTCTAATATCCACTAGCTCACTTGCATTGGGTGTTATTGTGATCTCATTGACAACGGGAATGAATGTAGATGTTTGCAACTATATGTTCGGCAGTATCCTTGCGATGAGTAAAAGTGATGTGAAGCTGAGCATTGCGCTGTCGGTTGCCGTATTGGTGTTGTTCGTTGTATTCTACAATAGAATTTTTGCAATTACCTTTGACGAGACATTTGCGAAGGCAATCGGCTTGAAAACCAATCTGTACAGCATGCTGATTGCGCTTCTGACCGCCATCACGATTGTTCTGGGGATGCGTATCATGGGAGTGCTTCTGATTTCCAGCCTGATTATCTTTCCGGCCCTTACCTCGATGCGCGTATGCAAGAAATTTAAAACTGTGACAATCAGTTCAGCAATCGTTTCTGTTGTATGCTTCTTTGCCGGTATTGTCATTTCCTATGTATTTGCAACACCAACCGGCGCAAGCATCGTCATTGTAAATATCGTAGCTTTTGTTGCCTATTGGATTACCGGTCTGGTTTTGAGAAAGGCGTGGTTAAGATGAAAAGATTAATACCGATATTACTAATCCTTGCGTTATTCCTCACAAGCTGCAGCAATGACCCCTCGGTTAAAAGGCTTGAAGAAGAAGCCGGCGGTGGATTTACGGATGATGTCGCCGGTATATCCGAAGACTCAAATGCGGATTATGAAAATGTGCCTCCATTTACAGTCAGCGAAAGCGATGACAATCCATCCGGTATCGATATTGATATCACCGAAAAAATGTATGTTGCTTATATCAATGAGATTTATGTCAATACCGAAGACTATCTTGGAAAAACGATCCGGATCCAGGGAATGTTTCAGGCATATCTGGATGTTAACAACGGGCAGACTTACTATTATGTGTATCGTACCGGTCCGGGCTGCTGCGGCAATGACGGCAGCATGTGCGGGTTTGAGTTTACCTGGGGTGAAGATATTCCAAATGACAATGATTGGATCGAGGTTGTGGGATCCCTGAGAACATATGAGGAGGATGGATGGACCTACCTGACTCTGAACGCGAAATCCGTTACTGTTTTGTATACCCGGGGCGCTGAGACTGTATACCAATAATTGATTTCCCACTACGCTCTCATACACGGCTCCTTCACCTTTGCAATGGTAAGCCCGCTTTTACAATTAAATTCATTTTCAGCAGTTGATCAACCATCCTGTGAGCGCTTGGTCTGCTGACATCAAGGCTATCTGCTAGATCTGAAGAACGAGCAACGCCGTTTTTACACAACTGATAAATGGATAACAGGTATCTGATTTGCGTTGCGGTTATTTTCATGAAAACCTCCATTCCGAGCTTTCTTTATTGCTATCCGCTTGAGACTATGGTATCCTTTGGTTAGTGTTATATAACCGTTTTTTTTAGGAGATGATAAAGTTGAAAATGCAGGAATCTGCGGAGATGTACCTTGAAACGATTCTTATTTTAAGCCAAAAGAATCATTACGTAAGATCCATTGATATTGCATGTGAGCTTAACTATAAAAAATCCAGCGTCAGTGTAGCCATGAAGAATCTGCGTGAAAATCGATATATTCATATGGACAGCGACGGATCGATTACGCTGACCGAAAAAGGAAAAGAAATTGCTGAAACCATGTACGAACGACATACCCTCATCGCTGATTGGCTGATCTACTTAGGTGTTGGTCAGGACATTGCCATGGAAGATGCCTGCCGAATGGAACATGTAATCAGCACAGACAGCTTCAACGCAATAAAAATGCATTTGAAGGAAATTAAAAAATAATAAAAGCAAATCATTTTGCCTTTGCAAAAAACTGAGTAGGTATGCCCCTGATCATACCCACTCAGTTTTTTCAATTTATTGTGCCAAAGCCTGGCCCATTGACCGGCAAGCTTCGTTTGCTTCCTCATCCGGATCTTCATTGCATATGACATAATCATCGACAAAATAAGCGCCATCTTTGCGGCAAGTCTCTTCCCAATTTCGCATCCACTCTCCATCCCCCCATCCATAAGAGCCAAAGAGCGCAATCTTTTTCCCTTTCAGCTTTGCTTCACAGTCTAAAAACATCGGCTCAAATTCACTCTCTTCCAATACCTCTGCGCCCATGGATGGGCAACCAAATGCAATTGCATCAAAAGAATCCATTTTATCCGCCGAAAAATCTGACGGTGTAAACAAAACCACCTCTGCTCCCGCAGCTTCAGCCCCTTCTTTTATTTTTATTGCCATACGTTTTGTATTCCCCGTACCACTCCAATAAACAACTGCTACTTTACTCATACATATCCCTCTTTTCCAATTTTTTAATATCATTAAGCAGCTACAATAAGCTGCATAATAGAATACCCACCATCGAACATTTTCGAATATACATCCTTACACTTTTTATATCGATCAAATAATTTTATCGCTTCCCTTTCATTACGGTATACCTTCCAGCAACCCGCATGTTTGGAATTTTGTCCTTCGTTTTCAATGAATCCGATTACGTCAATCAGGGGGTAGCCGAGAAATAACCCAATTTCATGAGGGAAATCGGATTGCGCGGCAAAACGCTCCTTCAGCTTTGAAATTACGTATTCTGTATCGAGCTTCCCATAACCAAGTTGCATAAGAAAAACCTCTACACCGCTTTTCCCTAGATCCCTAACCAAGTATTTAGGACGATATGCCAGGATCAGCGTGCTTAAATTTTGTATGCGCAATACTTCAAGATAAATCCCCTTGCTGTTGAGTTTTCTGTTTGCCTCCTGGATCTGAAGCGTCAGCTCTCCAATTGATGTAAAGCGGCAGCAAAAGAGATTGCCTGTTTTGATTCCTGCCAACGTAGGTGCGCAATGCGTGATCAATAATCTTTCCAGCATAACGTTCTCCCCCTAAACTAAGAACATAGTTGATGAAAGATGTTATTCAAAGCACTCGTACTGCTTGAATGGCTGCGAGCAATCGGAATTCCGTTTCGTTTTGCTTCCTGTACCACACCTGAAATCATCTTATGGGAAACTGTATTTGTAAACAAGATCAACAGATCCGGTGTCCCCATTTTCTTTTTCAAAGAACCGTTTTCCTTCGTGAAAACCTTAGCCTCGAAGCCGTATTTGCTGCATATTTCTTTATACCTACACTCCATACATTCATTTCCACCAACAATAACTACACTCATGATTTCACCTCGATTCTTTCGGTTAGTTTAAACTAACCATCCGTTAAAATAAAAAGGCTCGCTGCCATTGTGCTCTTGGTTAGTTCTGACTAACTAAAAACATAATAACAAAATACCTCACTGCTGTCAATACTTGTTCTTTGATTGTTATAATTGTTTTTTACATGTAAATATCCGATAATTCAATTGCGGTTAATTGTTCTAATCTGTTTTCATTTGTATCTTCGGCTTGTACAGTTAGGCCTCCCTTTGTCTTATTGATTGGAAGTAAAACTGTAAAAGTACTACCTGCGCCGATTGTACTTTTTAAAGTAATTTCCCCTCCCATTAATTGCACCAGCCTCTTCACAAGATGCAACCCAATGCCGGTGCCCTCAGCCTGCCTAGCGAAAGAGCTATTCACCTGTCCAAATTTCTCAAAGATATAGTTCTGCTTATCTTCCGGAATGCCTATTCCTTTATCTTTTACATGTATGCATATCATATTTTCCCCCTCAATTTTTTTTAGAGATACCTGAACTGTAATTGAACGGCCTTCCGGTGTGAACTTAATTGCATTCGAAAGAAGATTGAGGAGGACTCTTTCGATCTTCTCATCATCGATACATATTATTTCTTCCCTAATTGTAGATAGGAATGAAAGCTCAATGTTTTTATGTTGGGCGAAGATTAAGATAGACTCAGTAATTGTCTTTGTTAAATGAACGATATCTATATTTCTCTCATTCATTTTTAAGTGCCCCGTTTCCATGCGAGTAATATCTAAAAGATTATTGACTAGCTTCAATTGTCTATTGGTATTTCTCCGTATTTTAGCAAGATATCCTCTGGCTTTATCTGACAATTCATTTTTACAAACAAGTTCCATCACTTGTATCGTTGTATCAATAATCGCAATGGGCGTTTTAAACTCGTGTGAAATCAATGAAAAAAATTCGTCTTTGACTCTGATTGAGTCTTCAAGCGTTTCTATTTTGTCTTTCTCTGTTTTTAGAAGCTGCTCTTGTTGGGCTTTGATCAATCTCTGGTGTTCTACATATTCATTAATGACACGATGAAAGGATACAAATAAAATTAAATTATGATCTTCATCAAAAATAGGCGCGGCATTTGCTTCCGTAATCTGTTCATAATCACCACGTTTGATAACGATTACTTGATTCTTAACAATTTCTCCTCTTAATACTCGCCGTGACGGTAGATCCTTCGCAGGTATGGTTTTTCCATCCAAATCAAAATACTCATAGGAATTATGCGCAGCTGTGACCGTCTTTGTTACGTTTGGATCAGGATATAGTTCTCGCCCAGCAGCGTTGATTTTAACAAGACTACCGTGCTTATCATAAATGCTGAAAGGATGAGGTATGTTTTCAATTACTGTTTCTAGCAGCTCCTTTTGATATGATATTTCCTTTTGGGCTTTGATTAAATATTGGTTGGTCTCTTCCGCTTCTTCTTTTGCTTTGCGTAATGACTCTTGAATTTCTTTCTGATCCGTTATATCCTGCACGATCCCTATTAAATAAGCAGGGTTTTGTGACTCATCAAGAATTACTTCACCGGTTTTGGCCAAAATATAACGAATGGATTGATCAGGCAATACGATTCTATATTCAAAAGGTTTTCTTTCTGCGATGAGACTTGTATTTTCAAAAATATGTAAGTCTTCTGGGTGCACTACTCTTGAGATTGCATCTCCCAGCCTACCCGTTACAGATTTTTTGTCAATTCCAAAGATTTTGTACATTTCATCTGACCAAATAATATGCTTTGTATCTAAATCCCATTTCCAGCTTCCGATTTTAGAAAGATGCATTGCTTCACTTAGCAATGTCAGGCTTTCTTTCAATTCGTTTTCTGCCTTCTTCTTTTCCGTGATATCAGTTAAATTTAGAATGAAATGATTTTCACTCTGGGAACTGATACCTATCAAAAACCATTTATTCCTAATTTCTGAATGATACTCTATTTCTTTTGTCACGCCATTCTCTATATTTTTTATAAAATGAATCCAATCAATCTCTCCCGGGTTCGTCGTCGGAAAAACCTCCACAATGCTTCTTCCGACAATATCGGCGGTTTTCATTCCTGTAAGCTTTTCGAAGGCAGGATTTATTTCTACAAATTCACAATCGTAAAAAACGCCATCCTCATTACATATTATTCTAAGATAGGAATATCCTAAGGGCAACTGCTTAATTATCTGTTTGTAGAAACGATCATTCATTCATCAATACCTCTAATGCATTATCCGATAACCTTGAATCGGGAGATTGTATTTCTTATACCCCTTTTTCATTCCTTATTCACCAAAATATAACAAATCCTATTTCAATATACCACTATTTTTCAATTTGTTCTATCGACGAGTGGATCAGATAGACCGAGTTCTTTCCAAGAAAAATAGGGAGCCGCAGCTCCCTGTATTGATATTAATTTTCCCCGGATTTTAGGTAGAAATCTTACACATTAAATCGGAACAGGATCACGTCGCCATCCTTGACCACATATTCCTTGCCCTCGGAACGGATCAATCCTTTTTCCTTAGCCGTTACTAGATTTCCTCCACATTGTATTAGGTCGTTGTATGCAATGGTCTCCGCTCGGATGAAGCCGCGTTCAAAGTCCGTATGTATCCTTCCGGCGGCCTGCGGAGCCTTAGCACCCCTTCGAATTGTCCAAGCACGAACCTCTTGGGGACCTGCGGTTAGAAAGGAGATCAAGTCAAGCAGATGATAGGAAGCCTTGATCAGTTTATCCAGCCCGGATTCGGTGATTCCCATTTCCTCAAGGAAAGCTGATTTTTCGCCCTCTTCCAGCTCTGCTATTTCTGATTCCAGCTTCGCGCTGATCACAACGACATCGGAGCCCTCAGTGGCTGCAAATTCGCATACTGTCTTTACATAATCATTATCTTCGCCTGCAGCTGCCTCTTCTTCAGAAACATTTGCAGCGTATATAATAGGCTTAAAGGACAGTAAGTCCAATGATTTAACAAATTCATATTCTTCATCATTAAAATCAAGGGTTCTGGCAGATAATCCTTTCTCCACCGTATCCTTTATCATCATTAATACGTCTATTTCATTCTGTAAGCTCTTGTCACCCTTCAGATTTTTCTGCGCCTTCTGCAGTCTTCTGTCGATGACTTCCATATCCGACAGGATCAGTTCTGTATTGATAATCTCAATATCTGAAAGCGGATCGATCTTTCCGTCAACATGAACGACGTTGGGGTCGTCAAAGCACCGGACCACATGAATGATCGCCGCCACCTCTCGGATGTGCCCCAGAAATTTGTTGCCCAGACCTTCCCCCTTCGATGCACCCTTCACCAACCCTGCGATATCGTAGAACTCAATGGACGTATAAACAGTTTTCTTCGAATTATACATCTCATGTAGCACTTTGAGTCTTTCATCGGGAACAGTTACGACACCCACGTTAGGCTCGATGGTACAGAAGGGATAGTTTGCCGCTTCTGCGCCGGCTTTTGTTATCGCATTAAAAAGTGTGCTCTTCCCAACATTGGGAAGCCCAACAATACCTAATTTCATTATTTTCTCCTCTAGTAACAAGTGGCGGAGCCACTAGCAAATGGTTAGCAAACTTGTGCAATTTAATAAAAAATTCTGTTCCTATATTTGTTTTTCCTTCTCAAAATGAAATACGAGAATAAAAAGATAACAAATACAGCCGCACTGAAAATTTGTGCTTGTCTAAACGGACCGATCATCAGACTATCGGTACGGAGCCCTTCCACAAAAAACCGCTCAAAGGAATACAGGATTCCATAAAGCAGGAAGATTTGTCCTTCAAATTTGCGATTATTGTCAATAAAAATGAGTAGGATAAACAGAAGAAAGCACCAAACCGACTCATATAAGAATGTTGGATGAACCATCTGCCCATTGACTGTGATTGCCCACGGAAGATCTGTGGGCCCACCATGGGCTTCCTGGTTAAAGTAGTTCCCCCAGCGTCCGATGGATTGGGCAATGGCGATGGCCGGCACAGTCAGGTCTAAAAGATTCAACGGCTTGATATCCCAAAGCTTGCAGAGCAATATTGCAGTCAACATCCCCAGAATTAGGCCACCGTGGATGGCCAGCCCTCCATTTCTGATGTTAATCATCTTATAAAAATCCCCTGCATAGTAATCCCAATTGAATAAAACATAGTAGAGCCTGGCCCCTATGACGCCCATGGGAACTGCTACCAGAATAAAGTCCAAGGATTTTTCCGAAGAGATTTGATGAATAGGCGCTCTCCGGTATATGATAATTACTGCCAGAACCATAGCGGCCGCAATAATAATTCCGTACCACATAATATCGATCCCGAAAACCGTAAATGCTACTGGATTTGGTGTCGGCATTGCTTTCCCTCCTTCTCCCCAAATTGGAGCATTGTCAATAAATACATTTTTACGTATCAATTCATAATATTATACACTAAAAATGTTTTGATGCACAACATATCTTCTATTTTTCCCCGTAAGAAGTGATAAAATTGACATTTTTAATAAAAACGTAAAAATATAGGAAGGAAAAATATGTTATAATGGTTCCGCAGATCGACATCCAGCGTTGCTGAGATGTAGGAACCATTGCAACATAAATTGTGAAGACAATTTATGTTATAATTCGTTATAGTATAAAGGGTTATATATCGTACAATTAAGATTTATACTAGAAAGTCAATTCATAGGAGGTATTTATGTTTCGGAAAAGAGTTAATGAGGCAGAAAACGGGGGAGAAAAACCAGTTAAAGTTAAAAAAGTGAGAAAGCCCATGTCAAAGAAAAAGAAGAGGATCCTCATTGCAGCGATCATCATTCTTGTTCTTGCTTTCATTTTAATTCTCCCAAGAGTATTATCTGGCGGCGAACCTGCCCTTGCCGTCTCAACGGGTTCTGTTGAAAAAATGGACATTGAGCAGACTGTTTCCATAAAGGGAACCATTCAGGGATCCCAGAAAGCAGATGTTGCAACATCACTGAATTATGAGATCGTTTCAATTCTGGTAGAAGAGGGCGATATCGTCAGGAAGGATCAGGTACTTGCCATACTGGATTCAGATGAATTACAGGACGATTATCAGAAGGCGTCGACTGCTCTGAAGGAGTCAAAGTTCAATTATGAAGCTTCTAAAAGTCTCTATGAGCAGGGAGCCATTTCAAAGGAAGCTTATCTTAGGTCACAAAGTCAGTACGAAAATGACAGAATTACCTTAGATTCTTTCAATATTGCAGACAAGGTCAATATCAAAAGCCCCATCGACGGCACTGTCACAAGAGTCAATGTGAACATCGGCCGTTATGCCAATGATACGGAAAATGCGGAGCCTATGTTCGTGGTTGAAGATCTGCAAAATCTGAAAATGGATGTCAGAATCAGTGAATACGATATCCGCAAGATTCAGCTTGGCCAGAAGGTTACCATCACTGCCGAGGTGCTCGGTGATGATCGTGTGGAAGGAACCGTGTCCAGAATCTCCCCCACGGGAGAACTGAAGGATGCCACTTCAAAGGAAATGGTCATTCCGGTTCAGATCGACGTGAAAAAAGAGAATGTAAAATTGATCGCCGGCGTTACCGCAAAGGCTGAAATTGAGATTGATAAGAAAGCGGATGTTTTATCCGTACCCATTGATTCCATTCTGGAGGACCCAAATACCGAAGAGAGCTATGTCATGGTATTGGAGGGAACTACGCTTAAAAAAGTATCCGTCAAGCTTGGAATCGAGGGGGATTTTCATGTGGAGATCAGTTCCGGCAAGCTGAAGACCGGTGATATGGTCGTACTGAATCCAACCTTCGATATGACCGATGGTATGGAAGTTTCTCCTGCACCAGAAGTGTAAGGAGGCGGCTATGACAGATGAAATTATAAGAATGGAAGGTCTGAGTAAGATCTATGATACCGGAGAAATCCAGGTTGAGGCGCTGAAATCAATCGATCTGACCATACATAAGGGAGAATTTATCGCGATCATGGGAGCTTCCGGCTCAGGAAAATCAACCTTGATGAATATCATTGGCTGCCTGGATCGTCCTACCGAGGGTCATTATTATCTGGAGAGTATCGATGTTAAGGAGAAGAGCGACAATGAACTGTCCGCTGTTCGTAATAAACAGATCGGATTCGTTTTCCAATCTTTTAACCTGATTTCCCGAACCAGTGCATTGAAAAACGTAGAATTACCAATGGTTTACGGAAGAATCAGCGCTGAAGAAAGAAAAGAACGAGCACTGGAGCTGCTAAAAAACGTAGGTCTGGAAGACCGCGCCCAGCATATGCCAAACGAGCTTTCCGGCGGGCAGAAACAGAGAGTAGCCATCGCAAGAGCCTTGGCCAACAAGCCTCATATCATTCTTGCGGACGAACCTACCGGGAATCTTGATTCTCAGTCCTCCATCGAAATCATGGAAATCTTCTGCAGGTTGAACCGGGAAGGCAACACGGTGATCATCGTAACCCATGAAAGGGATATCGCCGAATTCACCCATCGTATCATCACCTTCAAGGACGGCCACATCATCAAAGATGAAGTCACCAAGGAGGTGGGCACATGTTAGTTTTTGAGAATATCCTGTTGGCATTGACAGCGATCAGAAGCAATAAAATGCGTTCTTTTCTAACTATGCTTGGAATTATCATCGGTATCAGCTCGGTCATCGCCATCACATCCATTGGTGACAGCGCAAAAGGTGTTGTAGGGAAAGAATTTGCAGCATACGGAATGAACAACATGTACCTATACCTCAATTGGGAAATGACCCAGGATGGCGTCGAAAACTCCGATCTCATTCTGCCGGAGGATATTGAGGCTTTACAGGCCAGATTCCCGGAAGATATCAAGTATATCGTACCCTATATCCAAGCGGAGAGTGAGACAAAGGTTGGGAGACTGGAAGGAAAACTCAGCATGTACGGCGTTGGAACCGACTATGCCAAGTACAAGAAAAATATAACAATCCTGCATGGCAGAATGATCAACAAGAGCGATGTGGAAGGAGACAAGGACCGTATCGTCATTGAGAAGAACGCCGCCCTGAGCTTGTTTAACAAAGAGAATGCTGTTGGGGAAACCTTGGGCGTGGTCATCAACAATGAGATGAAGGATCTGTCTGTTGTCGGTGTTTTTGAAGTGCCGCCAAGTCTTTTTGATTCTATGTTCATGAGCGAAGCCTACTCCACTTATGTCCCCTATCCCATCCTACAAACCGGAGACAGGTCAAATTGGGCAATTGAATTATATACCAATGAGCAGAAGGATCAGAACATACTTGGAAATGATTTCAAACATTACCTGTCCAGGATCAAGGATAAGGATCCCAACTTCTATGTTTTTGAATCGGCGGAATCCCAAATGACAACCGTTAATAATATCCTTGGCACCCTGTCCATTGCCATTGGCGCCATTGCCGCCATCTCCCTTGTGGTCGGAGGAATCGGCATTATGAATATCATGCTTGTATCAGTAACCGAGCGTACGAGAGAGATCGGCATCAGAAAATCATTAGGCGCAAGAACCAAGGATATTCTCATGCAGTTTTTGATCGAGTCCGTCATTATCTCCGCCATTGGAGGCGTCATCGGAACAGTTTTGGGAATTACCATCGCGGCGGTGGGGATGAGCTTCGCTAAAATCGATGTGGTCATCGATCCCAAGGTAATCATCCTTGCGGTAGGCTTCTCAGCCGTTGTAGGTATGTTCTTCGGACTGTATCCTGCAAGAAAGGCTGCGAAACTGGATCCAATCGAAGCGTTACGATACGAATAAAAAAAGAATGATTCCCCTCCTTCACGTGACGGAGCGCATCATTAAGCCAGCCTAACGGCTGGAATACGGTCAATGTTACGTCGGGAAATCATTCTTTTGGGGAACCATGCGTGGCCGGAATGCGGCAACGCTCCGTCAGGAAGTCATTGCGCAGCTTCGGCAACGCTCCCTCAGGAAGCCATACGCAACTCGCGAAAAGAAATGGAATAAAAATTTAGAGAATAACCATGTACCCATCAAAAGTGGTACATATGTTATTCTCTTTTCTTTTCTCAATATTATTTCTTCTTTTCAGTAATAGATCCTGTATTGTACCGCTACAAGATTGCAAAGTAAATGAGAAACAGCAAGGTCAATAGGTACATAAGCCAGTGAACATTCTTGTATTTTCCGGTAAGAGCTGCAATGAGAACATAGCTGACAAATCCAAAGGCCAAACCGGAAGCGATGGAAAAGGTCAAAGGCATCATGATGATCGTCAGGATGCAGGGAATTGCTTTCGAGGCGTCGTTCCAATCAATCTCACTCAGTGAGGAGCACATTAAAATACCAACAATGATGAGCGCAGGTGCAGTTGCAGCAGATGGAACGCATAAAAATAATGGGGAAAGAAACGGTGCCACGATAAAGCACAAGGCCACCACCAGAGCGGTCATGCCCGTTCTACCTCCTGCATTGACACCGGCAGCACTTTCAGCGTAGGTGGTTGTATTTGAGGTTCCCAGAAGAGCTCCGATGATGGTTCCGCAGGAATCGGCCACCAAAGCACGACTTCCATTTTTTAGGTCGCCCCGCTCGTCGATCATGCCAGCCTTTGATGCGATCCCTACAAAGCCGCCGATGGTGTCAAAGAAATCTACAAAGAACAAGGAAAAAATCGGTACAATCAGAGAAAATTTCAAGGCTCCTTCCAGGTCCAGCTGGAAAGCTACAGGGGTCAATGACGGCATTTTGTCGAAAATTCCATACGCTCCCGGATAAAATCCGGCAATGGGACTTCCGGTTGCCGGATCGATAACAAATAAACCGATGATTGTCATTACAATAATTCCAATCAATAGGTTCCCGGGAACTCTACGAATGACAAGGACAGCAGAAATCAACAAGCCGGCGATTGCCAGGAGGACTTTTGGATCTCCTAGGTTCCCGAGCCCCAAAATGGTAGCAGGATTTGCAACGACGATCCCGCCATTGGTTAGGCCTATAAAGGTAATGAAGATTCCAACTCCTGCAGTCACTGCAACTTTCAGAGAGGACGGAATCGCTTTAATAATGAGTCCCTTTATTTTCGTTAATGTTACGATCAGTGCCAGACACCCTGAAATAAAGACGACACCCAACGCGGTCTGCCAGGTCAATCCCATGGCGCCGCATAGCGTATATGTAAAAAAAGCATTTAAACCCATACCCGGAGCAAGGGCAAAAGGGTAATTCGCGAATAAGCCCATCAGTAATGTCGCCGCTCCGGCTGCCAGGCAAGTTGCAGTCAAAACAGCACCATAATCCAGACCAGTCCCCGTATCCGGACCGGCAAGCACCATAGGATTGACGATAATGATGTAGGCCATTGTAACAAACGTGGTAAGGCCGGCTATGATCTCGGTCTTTAGATTGGTTTTATTCTCTCTAAAAAGAAAAAAGCTTGAAAGAAGTCCACGGTTTTGATGCATGCGTTATCTCCGTTCTCGTTTGATTGATTATACGAAAAAAATTCTTTACGAAATTTCATAACTCAATCATTATAATAAAATATGATTGGGATGGCAACATGCTTATTTCAGTCATATTATATGTTCGAGGTGATGAATCATGGATCCAAAAGATACCGATCAAGATGCAAGCTATACATTTTTAGAATGTCTTTCTCCCAAATGCGGAACTGTATTGGCTGCAGTGATCGCCGATATTTTAGCTGATGGTTTAGATACAAATCAAATCGCTACGCTAGGGGGATTCATTACAATTATCGGAGACTCATTGGGATATATTTCCGCTCATATGGAACTCACTGATTCAAAGTAGCCATATTTCTTAAATTATATCTATTAAAAATGTCAATTCCCCTGTATAATTTGTTTATCCATCTTTAATATTTGCTTACTATATGGGAGGAAGCTAATGAGTACAAAATACGCAGTTATTATTCAGTGTGATATTTCAAGACAAAGGTGCAGCGGATTCGCGTGTACAAACGCATTCTACAACAGAGATGACTCCTTTAAGGATTACCATGGCGACGTAAGATATATCTCTTTGACCTGCGGAGGGTGCTGCGGAGCAAGCTTGGCTGCTAAACTGGAGCATTTTTCAAACAAGCTGGCAAAAAAGACCGATGTAAAAAAAGATGAGGTTGTGGTTCATTTGTCCTCATGTATGGTCACCGATAATTACCATCATGATCGATGTCCGCACTTTGACTATATTAAGGGCCTTGTCGAAAAGAAGGGTTACCATACTATTGTTGAGGGTACATATATTAGCAAAACCTCTGCAAAGAAAAGAGAAATCGGAGAATACAAGCGTTATTAAATATAAGATTATAGATAGAATCAAACAAAAGAAAAACTTCCTCTCTTACCTCGCTGGTGGTATAACCATACCGAAGAGAAAGGAAGTTTTCTGTTTAAGAAGTTAATAATTTAAACCTTAAAGATAATTTTTCCATCAACCATAGTAAGTAAAGGTCTGGTCTTCTTTAATTCTTTACCTTGGCATTCAAATATATTTCTGTTCAGGACAACTAAATCCGCTGACTTACCGCAATCAAGGCTTCCGCACTTTTCCTCCAGATGCAATACCATCGCAGAGCCCATTGTATAGCAATGAATTGCTTCTACTAGAGAAAGTCGCTGCTCCGGATTCCACCCTGCAGAAGGCAAGCCGTTATTCAATTGCCTGTAAACAGCCCTGTGGATCCCTTCATATGGGTTTAAGGCAACCACAGGGCAATCGGTACCAAATCCGCAATAGCCGTTTTGCTTTAGCAATGATTGGAAAGGCCATGTAAATCGGCACCTATCCGCTCCAAGTATCTCGATAAAGGGATGGCTTTCCAGATCACTCCAGAACATATGCTCCGGCTGGACGGAAGGAATCACTCCCAGTTCACCAAACCGCTTGATATCATTCTCGGCAATTACTTCAATATGCTCCACGGTATGACGCAGTTCCTTGATATCAGCAACCTTTGCCGCCGCCTCATATGCATCCAGTGCCAGACGAACTGCTCCATCACCACAGGCGTGAAATCTGACCTGGAAACCGGCTTTTGTGGCCTTGATGATTTCCTCGGTCAGATAGTCAAGACTTAGCAACGGTTCACTGCAAAAGCCGGGGATGTTGCAGTAAGGATCCAGCAAGTAGCCGTTGCCGCAGGCCGGAGTACCATCAAGAAACGCTTTCAGCGAATTAATACTGATCAAATCAGTCGTATACTTTTCCTTCTGCTCCTTGATCAATTCCACTCCGGAAGTGAGGGGATACGAAAGGTTTATTTTTGCAGAAAGACAACCGCGTCTCTCCAGCTCTTTGTACACAGGCGCCATATCCGTACACAGATACTGAATATCACTAACACCTGTAATCCCAAATTCCGAACATTTGGTTAAGAATCCTTTCGTAATATCTACTAAATAATCAAGACCAAAATCAAAGGCTTTTTTCGTTACTTTTTTCATGGCCTCAAATTCCAAAAGATAGCCTGTTGGATTCCCTTCCTTGTCTCTTTCTATTTTCCCTGACGCCACGTCCGGTGTGTCCCTGTTGATTCCACAAATTTCAAGTGCCTTACTGTTTACCCACAGGCTGTGCAATTCTTCATTCAATAAAGCAACAGGCGTGTCTTTAAAAAACTTGTCTAACGAATTTTTAGTCGGTGGTGTTTTTTCACTCCACTGATGATAGGTCCATCCAAATCCGAAGATCCAACCATTATCAGCTGGGTTTCTTCCATCCTCATAAAGTTTTCTTGCAGTATCTTCCTCAGATTGGCAGTCATTTAAATTCGTATACACGCCCTGCAAAGCTGCCAGAAGAACATGGGTATGGCTATCAATGAATCCGGGGCAAACTGTTTTACCTTTATAATCAAGTTCTTTTGTATCCGTTCCTTTCCACTCGATTGCATTTTTTCCAAGAAAGCAGATTTTTCCATCCTTAATTGCTATTTGCCCGTCATAGCACGGCCTATGAGATGAAATAAAAATATTGTCTGATTTTATTATGTAATCGGCATTCATATCGGTTCCTAATTCCTTTCAATATTCTTCCACTTAGTAAGCAGGGGTTATTCCATCTATTGTCATGAGCGTTTGATACCGTTCCGGCCGCCTATCTCTGAAAAATAAATTCATTTTTCTGTCATTCGCCAGCTCATCTAAGTCAAAGGTGTGAACCAGGATGGATTCCGTTTTCGTGTCCGCTGCTTCCAGTAAATTCCCATATTGATCGGAAATGAACGAGGAGCCATAGAAGGTGATCCCCGTCTCATCAATATACTCAGAACCAATTCTGTTAGATGCAACAACCGGTACCACATTGGCCGCAGAATGACCTAGCATTGTATTTTGCCAATGAACGTTGTTGAATGTTTCCTGTGCCAGCTTTGCGGGCTTTGCTGCAAAGGTACCGATTGCAGTGGGATACATTAATATTTCAGCGCCTTGCAAGCACATGCACCGTGCCGCTTCCGGAAACCATTGATCCCAGCAAATTCCTACTCCGATACTACCATACCTAGTCTTCCAAACCTTGAATCCGGTGTCACCGGGCGTAAAGTAAAACTTTTCATAATAACCCGGATCATCAGGAATGTGGGTTTTTCTATATTTCCCTAAATTTCGTCCGTCCGCATCAATCATGACAACCGAGTTATAATGTGTATTGCCGGCTTTTTCAAAAAAACTCACCGGGATTACAACATGAAGCTCTTTTGCCAGCGCCATCATTCTTTGAATAACAGGATGTCCTTGCTCCTCCTTTGCCAAGTTAAAATAATCATAATTGTAGACCTGGCAAAAATATTGGTGAGCAAACAGTTCCTGAATCAAAACCACGTCGGCACCTTTTTCTTTGGCCTGTCTAATGAGCTTTTCGGCATTTGACACATTATATTCCGTATCCGTGGTGCATTTCATCTGTGTTGCAGCCAATGTCACATTTCTCATTTGTCCTGCAGCTCCTCTACTCTTCGATTATCTCTTGAACATTCTTGTAATAGTCCACATTTCCAATATTATAAGGTACAATTACCAGCCTTCCATATAAATAATATAATACAAGGCATACGGCCATAGAAGGAATGGATGCAGTTGTCATCGTAAATATGCCACTGGATTCCCATGTTACCGGATTTAGTATCGCACAGTATGTCACGATAGACAGGATGAATATGATGACTGCAGCCCAGTTCACACCTAATGTATAATAATAGTCAGAGGAGTTTGTTTTATTATATATTGATCTCAAATTAATTGTTTGTTTCCTGAAGACATAATAGTCCAATATCTGCAGAACACTTAACGGTCCGAATAAAGCAACGCAGAAGTTTAGCAGCATTTGGTAATTCCCATAAACAAAGTCAGGGAAAAAGCTGATTATAATTGCCGGCACTGCAAAGCTTCCTGACACGATGATCCATTTTCTATTGGAGAATACATTGAACTGCTTCAGCCCTAAGCAGGTGTTATACATTACATATGAGTTAGAGGTCATATTTGCGAGAATTACAAATATAAGTGCTATGACACCAAGTGTTATACCACCAAGGGGAATCATCCATGTTGTAGGATCGCTGCCTCCAATGGAGTATGCGGCTGCAGCCGAAAGCACGTTCATTGCAACACATGCGAAGGACAGTCCAAAAACATTGCCCCAGAAGGCGGAAGGAGAAGTTTTATTCAGTCTCCCAAGTGCTCCAAGACCGGGCCACCAAGACAGTCCCGCGCCCAGGCAAAGTTCAAATACAAGAATAATATTCAGTAGTTTTCCATCATACGGATCAATGGCTTTTGCGTTTACTATCGTTGCCAAGTCATATTTTGAGATCAGCGAAATAATCATGATCACAACGACTACTAACAGTCCCGGAACCATAATTCTATTCATGATCTTCAAAGCACTTGGCCCTTTTACGACTGACCACCAAGTCAGCAGCACCGCGATAATCGTAATCGCCGGGAATGACCACTCAGGAGCAACTACCCCAACCAACGCTTCATATATATTTTGACATGATCTTGCAATCATGGATGCCAAAACAACAACCCATCCAAGATTCGTTATCAAGAATATCGCCAGGATAATCTTCATTCCATTTTTGCCTAGAAAAGATATGATTGAAGTATATGTATCGATACCATATTTTGCGGAAGGGATTGTTGATGCCAAAGCCGCCAGTATTACACCCAACGTATTTCCCACAAAGGAAATAATTACTGCAGTCTTAAAATCAACCAATAGGGCAAGGAGTCCTCCCGTCAGGAAACACCATGTTGCAATACCCCAACCAATATTTATTAATGATGAATCTAACAATCCAAGATTTCTTTCACTCTTGATTACCGGTAATGTACTGAACTGAGACTCATAAACCTGCTTATCCATTTTTCGATCCCTCCATTCTTTTTATATCCAAGATATACATAAAGCCATTAACCCTACGCAAACAACTACCAGTGCAGTAATGAATGTAGTATCCGTTTTTGAGAGCTTTGCAGTCTCTCCTCCATAGGTTTCAATTGAAGTTATTCGTTCAAATAGCAGTTCTTCAAAAACAGGATCCAGTCCTGTCTTGCCAGCCAATTCAACTCGCACATCGTCAATATTTGCTGTTTTCATATTTACCTCCATACCTACAATATTTTTAAGAATTTTCTAATATTTTAATAATAACAATAGAACTACATAACAGATACAATACTTTTGTCAATAACTTAGATATTTCCTAACAAAAAAAGCTGTCAATCCTAAAGGAATGACAACTTTAGTATCACTTTTGTTAGTTTTTTTCATTTCCGACCAAGAACGTAATCATATTTATAGAATCTGGGCAAAGGTTAATCTGATGCTCCAAAAGTCCCAAAGGGCTTGAAAGTAAAAAATAATTCGTACTTGAGAGCTTTTTATCAACGATTCTATTTTCCCTGACAACAATTTCTGTCATACCCAACAGATGATTGATCCGCACTTTAATGGCTTTTGATATTGAGTTATTGTATTGAAATATCAGTACGTTGATCGTTTTTTCGGCCTTTGTTATTATGTAATCATCCCCAAATCCTATCATTTCTTGAGTCAGCATTTCCAAGATATCACTGCCTATATATTTCGCCTCCAGCATTTCCGCTTCCACAAGCTTTACAATGCAAGCTTTCAAGAAAAGTGGTCTGATTTTACTGTTTTCCTTCATATTAATTTCTATCATTCTGTTCTTGATATCGCTTTCGCCCATCATTTCAATGGGTAGTTCTTTCAGACGAGGTTCAACCTTACCAAGCACTTTATCCTTGAATTCTTTTCTATAACTTACAGGCGATGTGCTGAACCACTTTATAAAATGGCTCTTAAAATATTGTGAGTTTGAAAACCCGCATTCAAGCGCAATTTCAGTGATTGATTTATTTGTTTCAAGCAGCAGCAGCTCCGACATTTCAGTTCTAACCATGCATAAAAAATTTTGGAAATTTTCTCCTGTATTCGCTTTGATCAGATGGGACAAATAATATTTATTGATATGAACATTTTTTGATAAATCTAAAAGGCTGATTTTATTGGGGTAATTCTGGTATATTTCTTCAACAATTCCATTGATTCTTTCGAAATTTGCCTTGTCCATTTGATTATGCATTCTCATTTTGAATTGTTTGTCGTCGCGGTTTATACTGAAGTACTGATAATCTTCATACAATATCTCTATGCAGTCCTTCCCGATTGATACAACTTTGTCTTTATTTCCATTGTCACATGTGTTAACTTCTTTCACCGCTTCTTTCATTAATTCGATCAGTCTAAAGTAATTTTCATTCTGATTCTTCCTTTTATGCTGATAAGAAATAAAAATTTTCTCCTCTATATCCGGAAAATTGCTGATAAAATATGCTACGTCAACGTATAGCGACAGTATTATATTTTCTCCCATAGTCCCTTTAATCGCATAAATATCTTTGATGTTAATGATGTGAATATCTCCCTCGTTTAATATGTAATTCGAAAAGCTAACCTTTAGTTCTATGCTTCCGGACATGATATACAGTATTTGAATGCAGCTATGATAGTGAAGCGGATAATCTTCAATTGTCCAAAGCCTAGCTCTTATTGGGAAATCGTTGTTTTCAAATACTCTTTCATACATAAATCACTACCTCCAACTTTGAATCAATCGAAATAATAATTTTAATGATTCGTTAATGAAAAACGCGCCCGGGTTAGTGTGTTCTCAAGGGAAACCATCCGACCGAAGGGGAGCGGTTTCTAAGAGAGCATACCTGCCAGGCGCATTTATTATCAATTTATTTCATGCTTTCCTTTAAAATTTCTACGGACGCACTGGCTCCGATCCGGTCGGCTCCAGCCTCGATCATCTCCATGGTCTTTTTCAGATCCCGGATTCCGCCGGAAGCTTTGACCTGAAGGTCTCTGTCAACGGTTTTTTTCATGAGAGCAACGTGATGGGGGGTAGCTCCTTCTTTGGAGAAGCCCGTTGAGGTCTTTACAAAGGCTGCTCCTGCTTCTCTTGAAAGTTCGCATGCTTTTACAATTTCCTCATCTGTCAGCAGGCAGGTCTCCAGGATCACCTTAACGATGGCTCCGTGCTCTTCGGCAACTGCCACCACCGTGGCGATATCCTGTCTTACATAATCATACAGTTCTTCCTTCAGCGCACCGATATGGATAACCATATCGATCTCTTCTGCGCCTTCGCTGCAGGCCCACTCTGTCTCAAATGCTTTTACATCCACGCTGCAGGCTCCCAAAGGAAATCCGATGACGGCTGCGATCTTGACATCCGTTCCCTCCAGAAGCTCACTTGCCAGAGGTACATAGCTTGAGTTGACACAAACCGCATAGAAGCCATATTCCTTCGCTTCATCGCACAGCTTGATCACGTCAGCAGCCGTCGCTTCCGGCTTTAAAACGGTATGGTCAAAATATTGATTGAATTCTTTCATCTCATCACCTTTACCACTATTATAAAATCTCTCCCAATGCGCCATTGCTAAGGCCGGCAGCGTTGCCCTCGTCCGTATCAAGATGGATTTCGCTGTTGTGTCCTTCTCCGGAACGCACAAGAACGTTATCAAAGATTACTCCTCTTTCGCCGTCGAATTTGATCTTTACAATGTCCTTATCCTTTACGCCTGCTTCTGCAGCCTGTTCAGGGGACAAATGAATGTGTCGGAGCGCGATAATGGTTCCGTATTCAATGTCTACCTCGCCGACAGGGCCTACAAGTTTCACTCCCGGTGTACCGTCAAGCTTTCCGGATTCTCTAACCGGTGCTGCAAGTCCTATGGTTCTGGCATCGGTCAATGACAGTTCAACCTGTGTTTCCGGACGTGCCGGTCCTAATACTCTGACACCCTTTAAGGTTCCCTTTGGACCAACGATGTCAACCTTTTCCTCACTTGCGAACTGTCCAGGCTGCTTGAGTGCCTTTGTCGGAGTTAAAGTGTGTCCTTTTCCGAATAATGTTTCAATATCTTCCTGTTTCAAGTGAAGATGCTTGTTGGATAGCCCTACCTCTGCTTTATAACCCATTTCTATTTCTCCTTCTTCGTTAAAAATTGGTGTCGTTTCCGCGAAGATTTCGACAGTTTTCTGAAAGAGCCTTGCGGCATTCTGCGCGAAAGCGCAGCTTAATGATGCGATACGACCGCGGCGAAAAAGAAAACTGTTGAAATCTTTTTTACTCTTCCAAACAGGTTATGTATGGAAGATTTCTGTATTTTTGATCATAGTCCAATCCATATCCCACAATAAATTTATTTTCTATTTCAAAACCGGTGTAATCCGCCTTGATGTCCGCTTCTCTTCGTTCCGGCTTATCAAGCAATGTACATATTTTAAGGGTTTTTGGCATTCTCCCCTGGAGATAATCTCTCAAATAGTGAAGTGTGATTCCTGAGTCAATGATATCTTCCACAATGATTACATTTTCATCCTCGATGCCTGTATCCAGATCCTTTAAAATTCTCACAACACCAGAGCTTTTGGTTGAAGCCCCATAGCTGGTGACGGCCATAAAGTCTATTTTTGTATCCACTGTAATCTCTCTGATCAAATCACTCAGGAAGAGCACCGCACCCTTTAATATCCCAACCACCAATATTTCTTGGTCCTTGTAATCCTCTGATATCTGCTTCCCTAATTCCTTGATTCGCTGCTGCAGCTGTTCTTCTGTTATCATGACTTGTCCAAACATACCGTTATTATCCATTTTACTTTTGCTCCTCTTCTTGACAACTTCTTTTACCATTCTGGCCGGCGCTTTGCGCCGCGGACAGAATTTAGACCAGAAAATCATGAACCGTTGGTTCGTTGATTTTCATCGTCTTCTACCTCAAATTTTACATCATCAATTATTGTTTTATCACGAAATTTTTTTTTCGCGGGCTCAGGTCCAATCCAGTACTTATCCAGTTCACTCTTAAGATACCAGATGATAAAGGTCCAAAGCATAAGATCATCAACGACTCCAAAGATGAGAATGGGTTCGGGAACTAAATCGATCGGCGAGAGAAGATAGAGAATTCCCGCAGCGATAATGATCTTCTTCCGCAACGGTACTTCCTTGTCCTTCATAAAATACCGGATTGCTTTTATCCGCTTCAATAATACCTGAAGGAAAATGAACTGCATTGACTAAACCTCCTCCAAAAAACGATCCAACTCTTCCATTAGCTTATCGTAACCCGTTCTCTTTAAGGAAGATACGGGTATGACCTTATCTTCTGGAGATAACCCCAGCGTTTTTCTAATATCGCTAATGCATTTTGTCATTTCGTTTCTGGAAATTTTATCTGCTTTGGTCGCTACTACAATGCCGTCATATCCGTAGTGCTTCAGCCATTCATACATTTGAACATCCTGTACGGATGGAGTATGTCTGATATCCACCAGCTGGACTACCTTGACCAGTCCCAGTCTGCCAGCCAGATAGGCTTCTATCATATCTCCCCAGCCTTCCGTGATGGACTTGGAAACCTTTGCATATCCATAGCCCGGCAGATCGACAATACGAAATTCATCATTGATCTCATAAAAATTGATGGTGCGCGTTTTCCCCGGGCTGCCGCTGACTCTCGCCAGTTTTTTTCTGTTCACCAGCAGGTTAAGCAGGGAAGACTTGCCTACATTGGAACGGCCGGCAAAAGCGATTTCCTTTTTGTTATCTTCCGGATATTGACTTTTTTTCACTGCTACTGCAACAAGATCTGCTTTCTTTATTATCATATTATTTCTTCCCCGAAAGTTATGCCTCTGTATTGCCGGATTCTTCCGTCACCGTCTCCTCTGCTACTTCCGTTTTAAACAATGCATGCTCCAATGCTTCTCTTACATTGTGAATCAATACAAATTCCAATTTCTTTCTTACGTTAGCCGGTATTTCTTCGATATCCTTTTCATTATCCGCCGGAAGCAATACTTTTTTGATCCCTGCTCTATGGGCCGCAAGCACTTTCTCTCGAATGCCTCCAACCGGAAGAACCTTGCCTCTTAAGGTGATTTCTCCCGTCATGGCGACATCCTTCCTCACCGGTGTATTGGTTAGTGTAGAGATGATGGCGGTGCACATGGTAACACCGGCCGACGGACCATCCTTCGGTGTCGCTCCTTCCGGGATATGGATATGAAGGTCATTCTCTTTGTAGAAATCCTCTTTGATACCCAATTCCTTACTGATGGAACGAATATAGCTTACGCCGGCTTTTGCAGATTCCTGCATGACTTCTCCAAGCTGTCCAGTAAGAACCAATTTCCCTGTTCCCGGGATCAGCGTCGTTTCTATAAATAAGGTATCTCCACCCACCACGGTCCATGCCAGACCGGTGGTAACGCCTATCTCATTTTCTCCTTCTATAATATCATATCTGTAACGCTTTTTGCCAAGGTAAGATTCGATATTTCCCGCCGTAACACGAAATCTCGTCGCATCTTCTTCCACAATCTTTCTGGCCACTTTTCTGCAAAGATTTGCAACTTCTCGTTCCAGATTTCTGACACCGGATTCTCTGGTATAATAATTGATGATGCTTCGAATTGTGCTTTCGGAAATCGTAATATTTTCCACTTTCAAGCCGTGCTCTTTGACTTTTTTCGGAACCAGATATTTTTCGGCGATCTTAACCTTCTCCTCTTCCGTGTAGCCCGGAACATAGATAATCTCCATTCTGTCCAGCAGCGGTCTTGGGATGGTGTCTGTATTATTCGCCGTTGTAATGAACATGACTTTGGAAAGGTCAAAGGGGACTTCCAGATAGTGGTCTGTGAATTCCTTGTTCTGCTCCGGATCAAGAACCTCTAGCAATGCAGATGCAGGATCTCCTCTGAAGTCTGCCCCGATCTTGTCGACCTCATCGAACAGGAATACAGGATTGTTGGTTCCCGCCTCCTTGATTGCCGACATTACTCTTCCGGGGATTGCTCCGATATAGGTTCTCCGGTGTCCTCTAATCTCAGCTTCGTCTCTCACTCCCCCCAGGGACATCCTGACGAATTCACGGTTAACTGCCCTTGCAATGGATCTGGCCACGGAGGTCTTCCCGACGCCCGGAGGCCCTACCAGACAGAGGATCGGTCCCTTCATGTTCTTGGAAAGCTTCATGACCGCAAGATATTCCAGAATTCTATCCTTAACCTTCTCTAAACCATAATGGTCTTCATTTAAAATCATTTCCGCATTCTTGATATCAATGGTTCCCTTGGATGCTTTGACCCATGGTAAAGCAAGAATCCATTCGATGTAGGTCCGGATTACACCGCCTTCTGCAGAGGAGGGTTGTATCTTGGACAGCCGTTTGATTTCCTTTTCAACCTTTTCATTGACCTTTGGTGACAGCTTGAGCTTTTTCAGCTGGCCCAGCCAAGTTTCAATTTCATCCTCAATGGCTTCATCCTGCCCCAGCTCCTCCTGAATGGCACGCATCTGTTCCTTCAGGTAATACTCACGCTGTACCTTGTTAATCTGGCTTCTGACCTTTATATTGATATCCTGCTCGATTGTTAGGATTTCGATTTCTTTATTTAATATTTCATTGAGAATCTCCAGTCTGTCCTCAGGATCAAAAGCTTCCAGGATTTTCTGCTTTTCTTCCGTTTTAATATCGAGATGCGAGGTGATCACATCCGCAAGTCTCCCCGGTTGATCCACCGATGCCACCGATGGAAAAATATCTTGCGATATTTTGGGATTCAGATCAAGATAGTTTTCAAAATTCCCCAAGGCAGACCGCATCAAAGCAACCACTCTGGAAGGCAGCTCATCAAATTCTCTCTCTTCGATTTTCTTAACAGTACATTTGAAATATGGAACTTCAAACATTACTTCCTGAATCTCACCCCTGCTGATGCCTTCAACAAGTACTCTGATGGCGTCACCCGGTAGCTTCAGCATCTGCTTAATCTTTGCAATGGTTCCGATTTTATAAAAATCCTCATGGGTGGGAAGATCGGTCTCCGCATCTTTTTGGGCAGAAAGGAATACCAGTTGATTCATCATCATGGCTTTTTCCAATGCGCTTATGGACTTCTCCCTGCCTATGTCAAAATGAAGAACCATATAAGGAAAAATGGAAAGTCCCCTGAGTGGAATCATCGGCATTGTCCTGATTGCGGTTTTCGTATCCCCTGCCAGGGCTTCCTCAATCTCAGCCGTCAAATCGTCTTCCATGTCAGTATCAGTTTTCTTTTTTTCGTTTACGGTTTCTTTCGTTTCTTCTACCTTTGCTTTACTCGTTTCTTTATTCTCTAATTTTTGTTCGTCGTCTGCGGGGCCCTCAAGCTCCTTAACGATTTTCTTTGCAGTCTTTTTCACTTTTTCCTCAGTCATATTACCCTCCTGTATCTACAGCTCCCCTTTTGTTCCCTTTTGATTTTTCATCAGGCCACTTCCTCCTGAATCGGTTTTTTTAAAAAATCAGGCGGCTTTCGCCGCCTGTCTTACGATGCAGATTCCTCGCTCTTCTTGTTTCGTTTTGCCTCCACAAGCACTAAAGCCGGCCCTGTGTTATAGTCAATGGTTCCCTTTGTTATAATACATTTTGTAATGTCTTCTCTAGATGGGAGCTCATACATAATATCTGTCATAACGCGTTCTAATATACTTCTTAGTCCTCTTGCACCTGTTTTTCTTTCAATTGCTTTTTCTGCCACTCTGTTGATCGCATCATCTTCGATTTCCAGCTCCACGCCATCCATCTGGAACAGCTTCTTATACTGCTTTAAAATGGCATTCTTTGGTTCCTTGATGATTCGAACCAAGGCATCCTTAGTCAATTCATCCAGTGTTACCATGACTGGCAGTCTGCCGATAAACTCCGGAATCAAACCGTATTTCAGCAGATCCTCCGGCTGAACTTTCTTTAGGATTTCAGAAGCATCCACCTTAGATGACTTGATATCTGAATTAAAACCGATGGTCTTCTCTCCGATTCTTCTCTGGATAATTTTATCCAGTCCGTCAAATGCTCCTCCACAGATGAACAATACGTTTGTTGTGTCAAACTGTATAAAGTCCTGATGCGGATGCTTTCTGCCACCCTGAGGAGGCACGCTGGCAACAGTTCCTTCCAGAATCTTCAGCAAAGCCTGCTGAACTCCTTCTCCACTGACATCTCTTGTGATGGATGGGTTTTCAGACTTTCTGGCGATCTTATCGATTTCATCTACATAGATGATCCCTTTTTGTGCCTTTTCCACATCATAGTCTGCCGCCTGAATCAGCTTCAGCAGAATATTCTCCACGTCCTCTCCCACATAACCAGCCTCCGTCAATGCGGTTGCATCGGCGATGGCGAAAGGTACATCAAGAATTTTAGCAAGTGTTTGTGCCAGAAGTGTTTTTCCGGAACCGGTGGGTCCGATCATAACGATATTACTCTTCTGGATCTCGATCTCGTCGCTATCCACTTTGTTTAGGCTATTGACACGTTTATAATGGTTATATACCGCTACAGCCAAGGATTTTTTCGCATCATCCTGATCAATTACATAATCGGAAAGGATCCGTGCGATTTCCTTTGGCTTCGGTAACTCAAACTTCTCCGATCTGCGATCGACATCGTCGATTGCATTGGAAAACTCCTCTTTAATGATATCCTGACAAAGCTCAATACACTCGTCACAAATATATACATTTGGCCCTGCCACCAGCCGTCTAACCTGATCCTGCGGTTTCCCGCAAAAGGAACATTTCAATTGCTTTGTAGCATCATACTTACTCATAAGCCAATCCCCCTTACTCTCTTGGTTTCATTACCTTATCAATAATCCCGTATTCTACTGCTTCGTCTGCACTCATAAAATTATCTCGGTCCGTGTCTTTTTCGATCCGTTCGAGGTTCTGACCAGTATTTTCACTTAGGATTCTGTTTAACTTTTCTCTTGTTTTTATGATCCATTCGGCATGGATCCTGATGTCCTCAGCCTGACCGTGGATGCCGCCCAATGGCTGATGGATCATGATTTCTGCGTTTGGTAGCGCAAATCTCTTCCCCTTGGCCCCTGCGGAAAGAAGAAAGGCTCCCATGCTAGCCGCCATTCCGATGCAAATGGTAGAAACATTCGGTTTGATATGCCGCATCGTGTCAAAGATTGCCATCCCGGCAGTAACAGAACCGCCAGGGCTGTTGATATAGAAATTGATATCTTTATCAGGATCCTCGGATTCCAGGAATAAAAGCTGTGCTACAATGAGGCTGGCAGTGTGTTCATCAACCGCTTCTCCTAAAAATATGATTCTGTCCTTTAAAAGCCTTGAATAGATGTCATAGGATCTTTCGCCTCTGCTCGTCTGTTCAACCACCATTGGAATGAGTGTCATCTGTTTACCCCCTTAAGCAGCTGACGCTGCTCCGCAACGGCGCATTTTAATGCGCCTCCGATTCGCTTCGCTCACTGCTGTCCGTTTTGCCAATCCAAGCAAGCTTGGGGCAAAAAGGCTGGGAACCGTAGGTTCCCTTCGGCGCTCGCTCCAGTATATTATGCGAGCTGAGCACCCTCCCTTAAATTCTAGCGTTATTTATATATTACTCAACTATCGCATTTTCAAACATGAAATCAACTGCTTTTCTCATCTTTATGTCTTTTGCAACATAATCGTAATTTTCAGCCTTCATGACTTCTTTCAGTTTTTCAACTTCCATTTTGTATTGCTCAGCCATAGCCTTCAGTTCTGCTTCTACATCTTCATCGGTTGCTTCCATTTTTTCCGCTTCCGCAACTGCCTCTACGACCATTCTGGTTTTAACCTTTTTGAGTGCGTCACCACGAAGCTCTTCTCTGAATTCTTTCGGTTCCTTCTGCAGATACGCAAAGTACTTCTGAAGATCCAAGCCCTGATATCTCAGCTGCTGATCAAACTCCTGCATCATTTCATCGATCTGATCCTCTACCATGACCTCTGGGATATCGATCTCGTTCGCTTCATAAACCTTCTCCAGAACGGCGTTCTTTGTCTCGTATTCCGCCTTGGATGCAGCCGCCTTTTCAAGCTTTTCTCTAGAATCCTTCTTCAGTTCTTCCAAGGTATCAAACTCGCTGACGTCCTTCGCAAACTCATCATTCAGCTCAGGCTTTTCCATTTCCTTGATCTCGTGGACCTTGCATTTAAATATCGCTTCCTTGCCTGCAAGGTCGGCGGAATGGTACTCTTCAGGGAAGGTTACCTTCACTTCTTTTTCCTCGCCTACTGTCGCTCCTACCAACTGCTCTTCAAATCCCGGGATAAATGTGTTACTGCCAAGGGCCAAAGGCTGTCGTTCTGCGGTACCACCTTCAAACTGCTCATCACCTACAAAACCTGCATAATCAATGAGAACGGTATCACCGTTCTGTGCAGGTCGTTCCACGAGAACCATTCTTGAATTTCTCTGCTGTAACGCTTCCAATTCCTTGTTCACATCTTCATCTGTTATATTGTGCTCAACTTTCGTAACCTTTACTCCCTTGTAATCCTTCACCGTAAACTCTGGTTTTACAGTTACGGTAATGGTTACTGTGAATCCTTTTCCTTTTTCAACATTTCCAAATTCCGCGGAAGGTCTGTCAACGGGATCTAGCTGAAGTGTATCGACTGCTTCCGGATATCCCTTTGAAAACATATTATTAATGGCATCTTCGAAAAATACGTCTTCTCCGTAATGTGTTTCAATAAGCTTTCTTGGAGCCTTTCCCTTTCTGAAACCATCAACGGCATACTTACCTTTTGTTGCCTGATATGCGCTGATTACTGCACTTTCAAATTCTTCTGCAGTAAATTCCATTGTAAATTTTACCTGGTTCTTCTCTTTCGAGATTAAAGTTGAAATCATTTATTTTATCCTCCTAAAATTATAACGCATAGAAACTTTTTCTTACCTCTGTGCGTTGCAACAAGGCATTGTTATACCTTAGCCTTGTTATAACGCTTCCGTAGAAAAATTTCGACTATAGAAATTTTTCTCACCTCTGTGCGTTGCAACGAGGCCTTGTTAAACCACAGCCTCGTTATAAGCACCGATAAGACCAATGGACTTCCATTGGTCTAATTCGCACAATGTGCGGATATTATTATACCCTTAATCCTACATAATGTAAAGCATTATTCAATTGAGTTCCTCGACGGACCGATCCTCTAGAAGCATGAGCCCTCTGGCGTATTTGCTCTTGTTTTCTGGTGTTAGTTGATATTTTTCCGCTAGTGCTTCCCCCATTCGCAGGACATCCTCCTGGTCACCGGAAAACAGCTCAATCTCCAATTCACAAATCGGCAAATTACCGAAATCAGTCACGATTTCGCCTTCATCAATTGCAACTTCACAAATGCTCTTACCTGTGTCGACCCTCATTCTGCTTCTTAAAAATCTGGTCTCCAGAAGACTGTGAAGTGGCTTTCCAGCCACAAGGGCGATCATTTCCCTGCCAATATCGCTTTCTTTAAAAATCTCAGGATTCGGCAGAATAAAACAGGCTTCATCCGTAACAGGTACATTGATTTCTTCTCTTGTATGCAATCCATCAACACACGCGCCGTTCCATTTTAATGAAGCAACGATACGGGTCCCCTCCATACGAACACGGAATGCAAAGTCATTCATAGAAAGGGTACCATCTTCAGTGTCAAAATAAGCTGCTTTCATGTACACTCTTTCTCTTGAGTCTTTTTCTTCTATGCTAAGAAGATACTCGTCTTCCCAAATACTTTTCGCGATTTCCTTATCCCCTATGCCATACTTCATTTCTATTTCCATATCTGTCTTTCCTTATTTCCTTTTCTTATTTAAAGAATCATGAAGTCATTTTTGTCTTATCATCGTACCATATCCCATATATAATTTCAATCCTTATCCTGCATTAACAAAAATGCCTCTGCATGAAAAATACCGGGCAAGAGGCTACTTCCTCAAGTCCGGTATTTTTTAGTTGAAAAATTACTTTTTATTCTTTTATTTAAGATAACAATGTTATTTCAAGCACTTCTCAATTGTTTTTTCATAGATGTCAAGTCCGATTTCCAGCTGAGCGTCTGTTACGCAAAGCGGGCAGAGAAAACGAATGACATTTCCATAGGTTCCAGCGCTTTCAAGGAGCAGACCCTGCTGAACAGCTTCATTTACAATGGCGTTTACAATGTCTGCATTTGGCTTTTTGGAATTCTTATCCGTAACAAATTCAACACCCATCATAGCACCAAGTCCTCTGACGTCGCCGATTACATCATATTTCTCTTTCCATGCATTAAATCTCTTCATGCATGTATCAGCGATTTTTCGAGCCTTAGCAGGGTAGTCGTCTCTCTCCATGATCTCAATCAGCTTAAGTGCAGAAGCGCAAGCAACCGGATTGCCGCAGTAGGTTCCTCCGATGGTTCCCGGAGTAACAGCATCTATGATTTCGGTTCTAGCTGTAACTGCAGAAATAGGAAGTCCTCCAGCGATGGATTTTGCGCTTGTCATGATGTCAGGTGCACAGCCTGCTTCTTTGTAATATTCGGAAGCAAACATTCTTCCTGTTCTTCCAAAGCCTGTCTGCACTTCGTCTGTGATCATCATGATTCCATACTTGTCGCAGATTGCTCGTACTGCTTTTACCCATTCGATCGGAGCGGGAACAAATCCGCCTTCGCCTTGTACCGGTTCGAAAACGATTGCAGCTACATACTGGGCAGGAGATGCTTCAATGAACAATTCTTCGATCTTGCCTGCATAATAAGCTACGGCTTGTTCGTCAGTCATGCCGGCGGGTTTTCTATACATATTCGGGAATTCCGTTCTGTATATGCCATCCGGGAAAGGTCCCATACCGACTGCATAGGCTTTCTTGGCGGTCATTGTCATTGTGAGCATGGTTCTTCCGTGGAACGCTCCAGAGAATACGATGACATTCGGTCTACCAGTGTAGCTTCTTGCAATTTTAACAGCATTTTCATCTGCTTCCGCACCGCTGTTAACAAACATGGTCTTCTTGGTGTCCCCTTTCACCGGAACAATGCTGTTCATCTTTTCTGCAAGCTCTATGTATCTCTCATGGGTCGTAATATTCATCATTGCATGGAAGTACTTTTCACTTTGAGTCTTAACAGCTTCAATCAATTCAGGGTTGCTATATCCGATATTAAGCACTCCAACTCCGCCAATCCAGTCAAGGAAAACATTGCCATCAACGTCTTCAAACATTGCACCTTCACCTCGTGCTATCACGCAGGGGTATCCGCACCTGATCGCATTGGGCATGGCCTTTGCTCTTCTGTCAATAATCGCCTGTGCCTTCGGGCCTGGTAATGGTGTAATGACTTTAGGTAATGCATCTCTTAACATTTTAAAAATCCTCCTTTTTATTCCACATACTGGAACCAGGCTGCTCTTTGCCGCTCAGGCTACCTATGTGTAAACGATTCATTATGGCTTCTTCTGCCATCGATTTATCTATAACAACAACATAATATATAGCTTACAAATTTCATGCCGAACAAAGGACTTCCCAAAAGAAAAATTATAGAAGACAAACCCCTTGAAAAATCAGGGTTTTTTGATTGTCCATCCAAAGGAGTCTTGATTTCGGCATGCAGAATCGCGAAACTTATTTCTCATATATGAGAAATTTTCCAGTTCCTTTCCCTATTGTTTCCAAATGTGACTTCTTTCCTATTCGGGATTAATTGATTTCCAGCTCCGCTAGTTTTCTGTACAGGGTAGCCCTGCTTAGACCCAATTCTTTTGCTACCAAATCCTTTGCGTTGCTGCTGTTTCCGAATTTCTTCAGCTTTCTGGTCAGGATTTCCCTCTCATAGAATTTGACCTGCTCATTGAGTGGAAGATCGCTCTCTGCGATCTGAATGGTATTGGTGTCATTTTTTAAAAGCCGATTTGGAACAGCATCGATTCCGATTTTGTCTCCAAAAGCCATATTCGTACCATATTCGACTGCATTTTCAAGCTCCCTGACATTTCCCGGCCAATCATAGTGTTCATACAGATACTCCACTTCTTCCGTAAAGCCGATAATTTTTTTGTTCATAAAAGTATTGTATTTATTCAGGAAATGATACATTAAAAGCTTAATGTCGGATCTTCTTTCACGAAGGGGAGGAATGGTCAACGGAATGACACTCAGACGGTAATAGAGATCCTCCCGAAACGTGCCGTCCTTAATCATGACTTCCAGATCCTTATTGGTTGCCGCGATGACTCTCACATCGACGATAATGACCTTATTCCCGCCAACTCGCTCAAAACGCATATTCTGAAGCACATGGAGCAGCTTCACCTGCAGATGCAGCGGCATATCACCTATTTCATCCAAAAATATGGTGCCGCAGTTTGCCAGTTCAAATTTTCCGAATTTTCCTTTGTCATTGGCTCCGGTAAATGCACCTTTATCGTAGCCGAACAGTTCGCTTTCCAGCAGATTCTCCGGAATTGCACCGCAGTTAACGGTTATAAAGGGGCCTTTTGCTCTGGCACTTGCATAGTGGATCGCCTTTGCAAACATTTCCTTTCCGGTTCCGCTCTCACCTGTGATCAGTACGGTAGAATTGCCCCTGGCCGTGAGGAGTGCCTGGGTTTTTGCCTTCCTGAGGGATTCACTCTCGCCCATGATATCTTCAAAGGTATATTTCAACGCCCTAGTATTAATATTATATACCAGCTTCTGGGCTTCTTCGATATCGCGGAACGAAATGACCACTCCCGCTACCATTTTTTCAGCAAAAAAAGGTTTGGCGGTAACGATAAAATGAAAGCTTCCTCTTTCGTTATTGTATACCTCTTCATTCTCCGTGTAGCCGTTCCCCGATCGCAGGACTTCCAGCGCCGGAGTGCCGCGCATAAATTTACTGATATGACTTCCGATCATATCGTTTTTTGTTGTTTTAAACAGCTCCTCAGCCATATAGTTGCAATGTTTAATGTAGCCCATACTGTTAATAGCAAAGATCCCTTCATGGGCCGTTTCCAATACAGTCGACATTTCACTCATACTAAGCTCTACATGATTAAATGCCTTCCTCTGCATTGCCTTGGCGCTGAGCAGATCCGCCATCTTCTCAACAAAAGTAACCATATTCTTATGCTTATCCAGCAAAATTGTTCTTTGGGCTTCATTCAGCGCAACCAGGCCAATAATCCCGATAATTTGATCCTCCGCTTTGATTGGCGTACAAATTTCTGCCAGCTCGTAGGTTCCAAAGGCGTCCACAGAGGTACCATAGGTCTTGTCGTTTTGGGCGTCTGTTATATTTTCCGTATTGCCGGTTCGAAGAACTCTTGCATAAAGGTAATTCCCATCAATTTCTCCGGCCTCTTCTTTTTCTCCAATTCTTTGAGCATAAACTGATGTTCCCCCAACAATAGTGAGCTGGTTGTCTACAATTTCAACTTCAACGCCAATAGCAATGGCAATCGCTTCCGCAACTTGCTGTACACTTGGTGCTATTTCCTTCAGTAAAGACATCTTTTCCCTCCTAAAAATGGCTGCGCCATTTCCGTAAAACGCTCTAGTCGTTTTCACTGAATTCTATTATACCAGACATTTTTCATTAGAGAAACAAAATTGAGACAAATATCTTATTTTTAATACAAAAAATCTTCGCCGTTGCCTAGAAGTATGACAATGAACTAATTATTTTTCAGCAAGGTTTTTATTCTGTCGCTTAACATTTGCATCGCTACTTTATTATATCCGCCTTCCGGAATAATAATATCGGCGTTTTTCTTGCTCGGTTCCACAAATTCATCGTGCATCAGCTTCACTGTTGTCAGATACTGATTGATGACTGAATCAAGGCTCCTTCCTCTTTCCCGTACGTCCCGCAGGATTCTTCGTATGATCCTGACATCGGGATCGGTGTCAATGAAAACCTTAATATCAAATAAATCCAAAAGCTCCTTGTTTTCAAAAATAAGGATTCCCTCTACGATGATCACTTTTGCAGATTCTACTTTAACCGTTTCTGCTCTCCTGTTATGAATGACGAAATCATAGACAGGACGTTCAATCGGGTTCTCTTCCTTCAATTTTATAATGTGCTCTACCATCAAACCCGTATCAAAGGCATTCGGATGGTCATAATTAAGCTTTTCCCTTTCTTCAAAAGGGAGATGGCTGTTCTCCTTATAGTAAAAGTCGTGGCTTAGTATTGTGATTTCATCATCAAATTCTTTTTTTATCCGCTTGATCAGAGTGGTCTTGCCGGATCCGGTCCCACCTGCAATTCCAATGACGATGGTGTTGTTCATTCTATACCTCTTTCTTCGCCACAACCGATCCAAGCTTGAGCGTGCTTTTATCCAGTTCAATTATAAGATTGGAAATTTCGTTGATTTCTTCCTGCATCACACCATTTCCGAGGGCAAGACTGGCATTGTACAGAATGGCCTCAAGTTCGTCATGGATCTTGGACAGCTGATTCCTCACGCCCATCAGATGCTCGTCTGTCGCGATTCTGTTTCTCGTATCTTCAATTCTAACCAGCAGATCCGATTCCAGATCATATTCCGAAACGTCCTCTACGACGGTACAGTCATAACCCAATGTCTGCTTTACCGTATCAGCAAAGCCCTTCTTGGAGTTCTCTTCCCCATGGACGAGGAAGATTTTCTTCGGAGCTGTCTTGAATGCAGACAGCCATTCCAGCAGTCCATCTCGGTCCGCATGTCCGGAAAAACCCTCCAGATTATGGATTTCCGCATTGATATGTATTTTTTCTCCAAAGATACTGACATCCTTATCCCCGTTGACGATGGATCTGCCCAAGGTTCCTTCAGCCTGATACCCAACGAAGACAACACTGCATTTCGGATCCCACAGATGATGCTTCAAATGATGCTTAATTCTTCCCGCTTCACACATCCCGCTGGCAGAAATAATTATTTTTGGTGCGGGATTGAAATTGAGGGCTTTTGATTCATCACTGGATCTTGTAAATACCAAGTTTTTAAAATCAAGGGGGTTATCTCCCTTTAATATATACGCTCTGGTTTCCTCATCAAATACCTGTGCATTTCTTTGGAATATTTCGGTCGCACTGGTAGCAAGTGGGCTGTCTACATAAACCATAATGTTATCTAGTTCCTGCTTCAATTCCTTATGATGCTCATAAAACATATTCAATTCATAGATGATCTCCTGGGTTCTGCCAACAGCAAAGGATGGGATCACAACCGTACCCCCCCGCCGAGTGGTTTGTAAAATGATGTCTATAAACTTGTCCAAACTTGCCCGGTTTGTCTCATGAACACGGTCACCGTAAGTGGTTTCCATGATCAGAAAATCCGCCTCTGCAATGGTTGTCGGGTCTTTCAGAAGGGGTTTGTTCTTCACTCCCAGATCTCCGGAGAAAACAATTTTCGTAATGTGCTCTTTTTCATTGATCCATAGTTCAACGATGGAAGAGCCCAGAATGTGACCTGCGTCACTGAACCGGACCCGAACGTCCGGATTGATTTCGAATAATTGCCCGTAAATCAAGGGTTCTAGGTATTTTACGGACTGAGCTGCATCCTCAAAGGTATATAATGGCGCAACCAATGGCTTGCCGGATCGTTCCGCCTTACGGTTGGACCACTCTGCTTCCTTTTCATGTATGTAACCACTATCCTTCAGCATAATTTCAACCAGATCTGCTGTAGCATCCGTACAAAAAATCTTTCCCTTGTAGCCGTGTTTTGTCAACAGCGGAATTCTACCGCTGTGGTCAATATGGGCATGACTTAAAATCATAAAATCAATTTCCAATGGATCAAACCCAAAATCTTGCTCATTCAATTCATCCAACATCTTGCTTCCCTGAAACAGTCCGCAGTCCAACAGGATTTTATATTTGTCTGTTGTGATAAGATGGCAGGTACCGGTAACAGATCTTGCTGCTCCTAAAAATTTAACATTCATTTCAAATCCCCCTCATATCGCTTGCTGTAAATGATGTATCTTCTATTTATTATACAACCTCTGACCGGAAAACAAAACAGTAAAAAAATTGACGGACGCCACTCCCTACTGGGTAAATAAGGGCTGTTGCTCAGCCTGCCATCCGGAATCCCGCGAAGACGGCCCCTATACAAAGTGCGACGGAAAATGTCACATAAACAAATAGTGTCCCATACTTTCCCTTTCTGAATAGTGTTATATTTTCAACCTGAAATGTGGAGAAGGTGGTAAATCCTCCGAGAAAGCCGGTGCCCAGGAACAACTGCATCAAACTGCCCGTGTCGGAAGCCAGAAGCACTCCGAGCAGAAAAGACCCCGATAGGTTAATTAGAAGGGTAGCAAATGGAAACGCAGTGGAGTTGATCCGCTTCACTTGGATCGATATGGCATAGCGACAGACTGCGCCCATAGAGCCTCCCAGGAATACCATGAGATCATTAATTCCCATTTTCTCTGCGCTCCCTTCTCCGTATCATGCGGCTGCTCACATAGAAACCCAGAGCAGCCGATAGGAAGCCGCCTATGATACTGGCGAAAATATAACATGCCGCCGAAAAAACGTCTCCCCGGGAAATCATGAAAGAGACCTCAGCACTGAAAGCAGAAAACGTCGTAAAGGAACCAATGAAGCCTGTTCCGATCCCAATCGCCAAATCCCTTGAGAACTTTGGATGGGCGGTCAGATACTTCAATGCAACCGCTAGTAAAAAGCAGCCGATGAGATTGATCAGTAACGTATAATATGGAAATTCAGCCGGAGAGAGTGCACTGCTGATCCAGTAACGTGTTACCGCGCCAAAAGCTCCGAATATTGCAATATAAAGGTAGTACATGATTTTGCTCCTTGGCAAAGCCGTTATTTTTTATAATAAAATTCGCCGGCTCCATTATACCACATCTGAAATTGAATATTCAAAAAAAACCGCGCACTCCTATGAATGCACGGCCGAACAGTCATACAAGAAAATCACTGATCTATCAACAGCTATCAGCACGAACTAATATCTGCTAATCAACTAATAAGATGTCCGCTTGCTCGCAGAAAACATCTGATTAGCTTTCTATATTATCCAACGAAAGGCGCTCATATTTTAATCAAAGGCATTGAAGAAATGCCTTTGCCGAAAAACACTGTTGCAGGATTTAGTTTGTTTTTCGGGATTAAAATATTGCGCCTGAGTTGTTGATAATATGAAAGATATGAGTGTTTTACAAGAGCAAGCAGAATCTTACTCCATCTCATAATTCCCTTCCATGGCAAACACTGTTTCCTCACAGATGTTGGTAGCGTAATCTGCAATTCTCTCCAGATGGGCTGCGATAAAGAGGAACATAACGCTCTGGTTTGCCTTAGCTGCATCCCGATCGATGAAGCCCATCAGCTCATCATAGATGTTTCGGAACAGCTCATCCACCTCTTCATCTGCCTTCCATACCTTTCTGGCAAGTCTTAGGTCCTTATTTACGAAGGCATCGATGGCATTCTTCACCATTTTTGCTGCCATTTCAGCCATTCTCGGAATATCGATGAGTTCCTTCATATATTCCTCATTTTCGAACCGAAGCGTATATTTTGCAATATCCTCGCAGTGGTCGCCGATTCGTTCCAAATCCCGAACCATCTGCATGATGGAAATCATATATCGCAAATCGCCGGCCAGCGGCTGCTGGGTCGCCATAAATTTAAGGCATTTATCCTTAATGATATCCTCGAGATCATCAATTTCCTCATCACTGTTGATTAAATTCCTTGCCAGATCGGAATCTCTTTCTACCAGAGATTTTATCGCATTTCGAATGGTATCCTCTACCAGTGTTGTCATATCTAATAGGTCATTTGTTATTACGGACATCTCATGGTCCATCTGTGGTCTTGCCGTCATCATCCAAACCTCCCGGTTATATAATCTTCCGTCTTTTTATTCGCCGGATTTGAAAAAATAACTTCTGTTTTATCTGTTTCGATTACCTTTCCATTTAAGAAAAAGGATGTGAAATCAGAAACTCTTCCCGCCTGTTGCATGTTATGGGTAACAATTACAATGGTATACTTCTCCGCCAGTTCTTCCAGCAGCCCTTCAATTTTTGAGGTTGCCACCGGATCCAGGGCAGAAGTCGGTTCGTCCATCAGGATAACTTCAGGCTCAACAGCCAGGCATCTGGCAATGCAAAGTCTTTGCTGCTGTCCGCCGGAAAGGCCTAAAGCCGGCTTGTGAAGTCTGTCCTTTACTTCCTCCCAGAGTGCAACTTCTTTGAGGGTTCTCTCTACGATGTGATCCAATTTGCTTCTATCCTTCTCACCATGAATTTTCGGTCCGTAAACGACATTTTCGTAGATTGTTTTTGGGAACGGATTCGGTTTCTGGAAAACCATTCCCACCTTCTTGCGTAGCTCAATGATATCATACCCAGTTCCATAGATGTCTTGTTCGTCAAATTGAATGGTTCCATCAATCGTGACGCCCTGAATTAAATCATTCATCCTGTTCAACGTTCGTAAAAAAGTTGATTTGCCGCAGCCGGAGGGACCGATCAGCGCAGTGATTTTGTTCCCGTATATCGTCATGTCGATCTCCTTCAAGGCTTGAAAGCTACCGTAATACAGGTTCAGTTTCTCTATCTCAAATTTTATTTCATTTATATCTGTAGTTAGTTTAGTTTCCATAGTTTCCTCCAAGTCTGCTGCTAATCAAGTTTGCAATGGTATTGATCAGCAAGACAATAATGATCAGAAGTGCTGCTGTTGCATAGGTTTTTTCCTGGGAAAGCCCCTCCGCTGCCAATACGTAAAGATGCACCGACATGGTTCTCGTGGAATCAAAGATCGAGGTCGGAATTCTCAGCGAGCCTCCCACGGTCAGCATAACTGCTGCAGTTTCGCCGATCGCTCTCCCGATTCCAAGGATCAGTCCGGTCAGAATTCCCGGTTTGCAGCAGGGAATGATAACTTTTACGATTGTCTGCCATCTGGTTGCCCCAAGGGACAGGCTCCCTTCCCGATAGGCCATGGGGACGGTTTTCAGCGATTCCTCCGTGGCCCGGATCAGCGTTGGCAGGACCATTAATGCAAGGGTAAGTCCGCCGGAAATGACAGACCATCCCATTCCAAGAAAGATTACGAAAAATGCAAAGCCAAACAGTCCGAAAATAATGGAAGGAATTCCTGCCAAGATTTCTGTGAAAAATCTAATTATCGTAACCCCTTTTCCATTCTTTGCGTATTCAGTAAAATAGATTGCCGCCGCAATGCCGATGGGAGTCGCAATCAGAATACCTACTCCTGTAACCATAAGGGTACCGATGATGACTGAAAAGATGCCTCCCTCTTTCCCCATTCTTTTTGGTTCCTGGGTTAAGAATTCAAGGTTGATATGAGTCAATCCATTTACGAGGATATAGCCTATGATAATGATGAGAGTAGCCAATGTGATTGCAGCAAATACTCCCGTACCGCCATAGAATAACAAATTTTTTGATGTCTTTATCCGTTTCAAATTTTCGTGTTTGATACGATCCATTAGTTTGTCTTCCCCCCCAGTCCTCTCATGCTGAATTGCGCTATAATGTTAAGTAGCATGATAATCACAAATAGGATAATTCCAACCGCAAAGAGTGCCTGCTGATGCGTCGGGGATGCATATCCCATTTCCATTGCAATGGTTCCTGTCAAGGTTGCCACCGGGTCCATGATACTTCCGGGAACCTTCGCCATATTACCTGTAATGAGAAGTACTGCCATGGTCTCGCCAATGGCTCTGCCCATACCAAGGATAATGGATGACAGGATCCCTGAGCTGGCTGCAGGAATGAGCACTTTAACGATGGTTTCCATTTTGTTTGCACCCAGTGCCAGGGAGGCTTCCTTAAATTCTCTCGGCACCGCTGTTATGGAATTTTCTGATATACTGACGATGGTCGGCAATATCATAATTGCAAGGATCACTGCTCCGGCCAATATGCTGAAGCCCGTTGCCGATATGTCGGGATCGAAGATTTGATAGATCGGCAGTACATAGTTCCGAATGGCCGGGACAATGACAACCAATCCAAAGAATCCATAGACAACCGAAGGGATTCCCGCAAGGAGTTCGATTGCAGATTTGAAAGCCTTGGCCCATTTTTTCGGCAGTATTTCAGAAAGGAAAATTGCACAGGCAATTCCCGTCGGAATTCCAATCACCAGCGCTCCCAGGGTTACCGCCAAGGTGCCTGCGATCAGAGGCAATATTCCATAGCTCCCGTTGGTAGGTGACCAGGTGGTACCAAAGATAAAGTCCAGCACCCCATACTCAGCGAGTACCGGCAGCCCGGACTGGAATATAAAAACAGTGATCAAGGCAACTGAAATGGTTGACATAACTGCGGATATCATGATTATTTTTTCTATTACTTTCTCATAAGTCTTCATCTATCGTCTCCTTTTGCAGTCTACTGAGAACGTTATAATACAGGAATGAATCCGCTTTCTTCCACAATCATCTGGCCTTCTTCGCTCAGGATGAAGTCGATGAAGAACTGTGCTGCTTCTGTCAACTCGCCGCCCACAACATAGAGGAACGGTCTTGAAATTTTATACGCACCGGACAGTACCGTTTCTTCACTCACCGTTACACCCTCAACCTTAACTGTTTTCACCGTATCCCCAAGGGCCCCGAGGGATACATACCCGATCGTGTTAGGAGTAGTGGCAACAGTCTGCATTACCGCCCCCGTCGAACCCTGTACCAACGAATCCTTTGTTGTGTTGTCGATTTCTTCTCCGGCTTCATTTTTTTCCAATACTTTTGTGATTTCAGTAAATGCGCCTCTCGTGCCGGAACCTTCTTCTCTGCTGACGACTATGATGGTCGCGGCTTCGCCGCCTACTTCACTCCAGTTGGTGATCTCCCCTGTATAAATTTTCTTGATTTGTTCTATCGTAAGGTTATCCACTTTTGATTCCGAATTCACGATAACTGCCACGCCATCTTTCGCAATCACGATTTCTTTTGTGACGGCTGCCTTTTCTTCTTCCTTTACATTTCTTGATAGTGCCCCAAAGTCTGCAATTTTTTCTTGTATGGCCTTGATTCCCTGCCCTGATCCGCCTCCCTGTACTTCGACAGAGACTTCAGAGTTGGCATCCATAAATGCTGCCGCTAATTCTTCCGACAAGGGCTGTACAGAGGTTGATCCTGCTATTACAACAGAACCGGCCGTTTCATTGCCTGTCCCTGTATCCCCCGACCTAGGCCCACAACCGGCCAGTGCTCCAAGGGCTAATATGCTTATTAATGTAATCGATACTATCTTTTTCATTCTTTTTCTCTCTTTCTTATCCATTCATTCTTCTTTCTTACAGTTCCAATCATACAAAAGTTATGTTAAGAGTGAATAAAGCGAATGTTAAGAGTGTGTTAAATAAAAAAAGCGATTTTTCAATCGCTTCATGTTTCTATTTCAACCCCGAAAGATCACCGTAAACTCCGAGCCTTTACCAGGCTCGCTTTCCACCTTTACCTCAGCTTCGAACAAGGCCGCAATATGTTTTACAATAGAAAGACCAAGTCCAGTTCCCCCCACCTTCTGGGAGCGGGATTTATCCACACGGTAGAATCGTTCAAAAATCCTTGGCAGGCTTTCTTCGGGAATCCCGATCCCTTCATCCTTGACGCTTACATATACTTTTCCTTCTTTTCTTTCCGCCTTGATCGCAACGGTTCCTCCGTCGTGAGAGTATTTAACAGCATTTTCAATCAGGTTGACCATGAGTTGTTTAAACCGGTCAGGATTACCGCCGATATATATTTCATAGGCATAGTAAGAAATAACCTTCACTTGTTTTGCCTCAATAATCGGTCCCATGGAAGCAAGAATTTCTTCAATGGACTCCCTCACATTGATGTCGCTATCTGTGTTAAATTCTCGTTTGTTTTCGATGTCGGAAATGATTAGGATATCCTCAATGAGCCGCTTGAGCCTTGCCGCTTCTATGGCAATAATATCAAGAAATTTGGTTCGGACCTCCGGATCCTCTGCGGCACCGTCCTGCAGCGTTTCTACAAAACCGGAGATAGAGGTCAGAGGAGTCTTTAGTTCGTGGGTGACATTTGCCACAAAGTCCTTCCTGATCTGCTCAGACTTTTTATTCGCCTCCATCGTTGCTTTCAGCTGCTTTTCCATTTCATTGATGGGCTTCATCAGCGTTGTGGTGTAGGCGATGGCAATCACTGCAGCAACCACGATCCCAACTAGGGCAGATAAAAGCGACGTTTTTACGATGAAGTCATTGATCATTCTCAATTTGTCAATTTCAAGCGCAACGCGGGCAATCAGTACCTTGTCCCCCTGATATTCCAAGGTATCTGCCACATAAAGAAATTCAGCTCCCAGGGTGCTGCTCTTCCTGTTGCTTTTCCCACTGCCTGACAAGATCGCTTCTGTGATTTCTTCTCTGCCCAGATGATTTTCCATCTTTACATAGTCCGGTCCTTCCACGGAATCCGCCAAAACATTGCCCTCCATATCAATAAAGGTCAGCCGCATTCCCATTTCGTCAGAAAAATTCTTAGCCGCCTCCACATATACAACCTCTGCTCCAGCTTCAAATTCTTCAATCAACGCCATATTAATCAGTCTACAATAGGTCATAAGCTCCATTTCCTTTTCAGAAATAAAGTTTTTAATATTGACGTTAATCGAAATCACGCTGGTAATGATCACACTGACTATAATTAGACAGATGGAAAATAAAAGAAACCTCTTTTTCATACCTTACCTCTTAACACTGAAATATATTCAAACCCTGTGGGTGGATTATTGCGATGCCCTACTTTCAAGTGAATCCGATACAGGCACCGCGCCATGGGTATTCTCATGGGAAACCGTGAAACCTATTACCGAGTTTGATGCGTAGCATCATAAAGGAGGCGGTTTCCAAGGGAATACCCCTGGCAGGTGCACCTCTTTATTAACTTTATAAGATTATGGCATCTTATATCCGACCCCGCGAACGGTCTGAATATATTTTCCTTCATTATCCTCATCCCCGAGTTTTTTCCTCAGATATCTGACATGAACATCGACCGTTCTCGTCTCACCAATATATTCAAAGCCCCAGACCTTGTCGAGAAGCTGATCCCTCGTCATCACCCTGCCCCGGTTTTCAGCCAGAACCCTTAAGAGGTCGAACTCCTTTAAGGTTAATTCCAAAGATTTCCCTGCCAGTATTACTTCATGTCTTTCTATGTTAATGGTCAACTCACCGATTACAATTCCTGCACCATTTGCCGCCACAGAACCGTTTCCGGAGGCTTCTTGCTCCCCGTTGCTTTCATACCGCCTCAACACCGCTTTGATCCGTGCCATAAGCTCCCGAATCCCAAAAGGCTTGGCAATGTAATCATCGGCACCAAATTCAAGACCCAAAACTTTGTCGATCTCTTCATTACGCGCTGTCAGCATAATAATAGGGGTTTTGCTGCCTTCGGCTCTTAGTTCCTTGCAGATGTCATAGCCGTTTTTCCCCGGAAGCATGATATCAAGCAGGATCAGGTCCGGTTTATCACTACGGGCCACAGACAAGCCCTGCAAACCATCTTCGGCTGACAGCCCTTCATAACCATTCTGGCTCAGATTATACAACACCAGCTCCCTGATATTTGGCTCATCTTCAATTATTAAAATCTTTTGCATCGCGCCCCTCCATATTCAATGGATTTATTATACCATACTGCTTAGGATTTTAAAAAGGGTGCTGGATAAAAAATAAGAATGACCCCACATTTGCAGGGCCATTCTTGTTATTAAGGTGGTTTATTCGTAGTTGTGCTTCATTGCAATTTCAACAGGCTTTCTGCCTTCTTTCCATTTAATTTCGCCTGGTGTGATGCATCCCTGTACAGGACATACATTCAAGCAGAGGTGACAGCCCACGCACTCGTCGTTCAGGTTCGGTCTTCTCTTCTTTTCATCCCAGTCAATCGCCTGGTGAGCTGCATCGTAGCAGGAGACGTAGCATCTTCCGCATCCGATACATGTTTTATGATCAAAGTTAGGATAAATCTTGAAATCTCTATTGAGCTCTTCAGCAGGAATGAGGTTTCCTAAAGCAGATCCGATGAAATCATCAAGCTTGTTGTAGCCTCTTTCATCCATGAAATGACTTACACCGCTGATCATATCTTCAACGATTCTGTAACCATACTGCATGATCGCTGTAGTAACCTGAACGTTTCTGCATCCTAATACGAGGAATTCCAGAGCGTCTCTCCATGTTTCGATACCACCGATACCGCTGATCGGAACATTCTTTAATACTTCGTCCTGAAGCATTTGTGCAACGAATCTTAAAGCAATTGGCTTAACCGCAGCTCCGGAATAACCGGAAATGGAGGACTTACCGTTTACGACAGGCATACCCGTCATATTTTCAAAGTCGATATTCGTGATGGACTTAACGGTGTTGATTGCAGAAACTCCGGCAGCTCCGCCTTCAATGGCTGCACGTGCAGGAAGGATCATGTTTGTTACGTTTGGTGTCATCTTTGCGATGAAAGGAATTTTTGTAGTGGAAGAAACCGCCTTGCTGTACTGTTTTACCAGCTCAGGTGTGGATCCTACGTCGGATCCCATCGCATGGCTTGTCATCTGCGGACATGAGAAGTTTCCTTCAATCAGGTCTGCTCCGGCCTGGTCACACATCTTGGCAAGCTGTTTCCATTCTTCATCACAGCTTCCCATGATCGTGGCTACCATGATCTTATCAGGGTAATCTCTCTTCAGCTTATACATAAATTCAAAGTTCTTTTCCGTTGGCTTATCGGAAATCTGTTCCATGTTTTTGAATCCAAGCCAAGGTAACCCTTCTTTGTTTGTCTGGTCAAATCTAGGAGAACATTCATCTGCTACGAAGATACCGACGGTTTTGAAGAATACTCCGCCCCATCCAGCTTCGTAGGCTTTTCTAACCATATCGTAATTCCCACCAACTGGTGATGATGAAAGGAAGAACGGGTTTTCACAGTTAACTCCTAAATAGTTTATCGATAAATCTTTCTTAACTGCCATCTTACTTTACACCTTCTTTCTTTGCGAGGTAGCCAATGATTTCAGCTGCCGCTTCTTTTCCTGCCGCTACTGCTTCAACAACGGTCTTTCCGCCATTTACCGCATCGCCTGCAGCAAAGATTCCGGCCACATTGGTCTTTCCTTTTGCATTCGCAGCAATTGTTCCTTTTTCTGTTACTTTAACAGGTGCGATCTTCGTCATGTCTTCCGGAGCCTGACCGATTGCAAATACAACTGTATCAACAGCAACCTTTGCGCCGGACACTCCGTCTCTTCCATTGAATACAGCGAATTCAACTTTCTTGTCTCCCACTAATTCGGCTGGAGCAAAGTTTGTGGTAATCGTTATACCAAGTGAAGTTACATACTGGAGTTCTGCCATATTCGCAGGTGCTTCTTCCAGCGTTCTTCTGTAATAGACCATTACGTTTTCTGCTCCCAAAAGCTTGGCTGTGGTTGCGCAGTCCATTGCAACGTCTCCGCCGCCGATTACTACAACTTTCTTTCCGGGATCAAAGGTACCCTTTGAATCTCTTGCTGCCTTTAAGAAGTCAATGGCATTTGTAACACCTTTTAAGTCCTTTCCAGGAATTTCCGGAATCTTGGCATCCCAAAGTCCGGCGCCTACGAAGATTGCCTTAAATCCAGCTTTCTTCAATTCGTCAACGGTGATATCTTCGCCAACTTTTGTATCAAATACAAATTTAACTCCTAAATCTTTCACTGACTTGATGTCAAAATCAACTACATGCTGCGGTAGTCTTGCAGGTGTGATTCCATATGTAAGAACTCCGCCGGCTTTTGCTGCTGCTTCAAAGATTGTTACCTGATAGCCAGCTTGAGCAAGCTTAGCTGCGCATGCAAGGGAAGCAGGACCGGATCCGATGCAAGCCACTTTATCAGCCTTTTTCTTTTCAGGAGCTGTTAAAATTTTCATTTTGTGAGCTTTTTCCTGTTCAACAGCAAATCTCTGTAATTTACCTATTTGAATCGGTTTATCGATACCGCATCTGCTGCAGTACTCTTCACAAAGTCTGTCGTATGGACATACTCTTGCGCAGCTTCCTCCCAAAACATTGTTTTCTCTGATTGTCTCAGCTGCACCTTTTACATTTCTAAATCTGATTGATCTGATGAATTTCCCCGGATCTGTTCCTGCTGGACATCCTTTGCTGCACGGGGCATCGATACATAGTAAGCATCTTGCTGCTTCTTCCATTGCTGTTCTTGGTGTGAATCCATCTACAGCGTCAGCAGTGTACTTGGCTTTTACTACCTTACTCAAATTTTTCAACTCCTTCTCTCATTTAATAAAATTGCGATTTTTTTCAAATGTTCGAGTGATAACCGGTAAAGACTTTTGCCTCATATAATAATCCATTTCTAATAAAATCGTCATCGTTGTGAAACCAGTTACACACAGTTTCATTTTAACACCTTTTATAAATTATGCAAGGACTTTCTTGCATTAACCCACTCAAAAACAAAAAAAAACAAAAGGTCTGGTATGCCTACCAATCAAGCATAAATTTCTTATCGGGACAGACAAAGGTACAAAGACCGCAGCCGGTGCACTTCTCAGAGTCTAAAATCATTTTGTGTTCTTGTTTCTGGATTGCTCCATAAACGCATGCCTTAACGCAGGCTTCGCAGGCGGCGTTGCAAAAAGGAGTATCAATGTGGCTGACAACGGGCTCAATTTTGATTTCTTCAAATGATTTCAGGTGCTTTAATGCGGCTCCTCTGATCGCCTTCACTTCTTTCACACCCTTTTCCTCCGCCCATTGCTCCAGATCGTTTGTGATCGCAGTGATCCGTTCAAATCCATTGATCATTACCGCGGTACCGATTTCAACGGCAGAAGCGCCGAGCATGATATATTCCAAAACATTTTTGTAATTTTCAATCCCGCCGATCCCGCAGATCGGAATATCCACTGCCTGTGCAATGGATGCTACAGAGGCCAGACCCAGGGGTCTGATCGGTGCTCCAGAATAACCTCCATAGGTGGATAAAGTAGGTTCCATGGTATCTATATCCACGCCAAGAATACATCGGATCGTATTGATCGCGCTTACGCCCGAACCGCCGGCACTCTTCACAGCCTTTGCAACCTTTGAGATGTTGGTGGCATTTTGAGAAAGCTTGGCAATCACAGGGATTTTAACGTTTCGAACAACTTCCTTTGTCATCTCATAGACCCGCTCTGCATCGGATGCAACTACTTCCAAAGATTCGCCCATTGGAGAGGAAATACCCAGTTCGATGGCATCGGCTCCGAATTTTTCCATCTTCATGGCCAGATAAGCGAGCTCTGAAGGGGTATGTGCCGAAACACTGGCAATAACAATGCCCTCCTTGCTTTTCGCGATGTCCATCTCTCTTTGCCAGCCTTCAACCTGAATGTCGCTATAAAGTCTGATGTTCTGCGCTCCCTGTCCGTTATACGCGATACGCGGGCGTACATCGAGCAAGGCATCACTGACAATCGTTTCCGTTATCACAGCACCCGCTCCCGCTGCGATCCCTTTTCTTATACTTTTTCCATCTCTGTTCCATGGGCCTGCTGATACAATGATGGGGTTTTTCATTTTTAAACCTAAAAAATCTGTTTTCATTAGAATATCTCTCCGATTCTCTCCCTGTGTCCACAGGATTTTCTTATTTTCAACTTAGATTGCAGCAGGATTTCTCTGCTGTTATTTTCCTCATCCTTGGTATCCATGATATCAAATAGCAATCTGGCGCCTACAACTCCCATTTTATGCATCGGTTTCTCAACGGTCGTAAGCTTCGGGTCGATTAGATTTGACATTCTGATATTATCAAAGCCAACAAATGCAACCTCTTCGGGGACTTTAATTTCATGGTCCTTCATGGCATCGATCGCTCCGAAGGCCAGAAGATCGGAAGAGGTAAAGATCGCTCTCGGCCTTCTTTTTAAATCGATGAGCCTCTTCGCGGCTATGTATCCGCCTTCGATTGTGTTTGCTGCTTCCTGGATGTATTCTTCCCGCTCCGAAATCCCTTCCTCCGCAAGTGCTTGTATATATCCCTCGATCTTTCTTTTATTTTCTCTTTCCGGTGTTGTGCCATAGATGATTGCGATATCTTTATAGCCGATGTCAATCAGATGTCTCACAGCTTTATATGCGGCACCTTCGCAATCGATTCTTACAATGGGAACATCTTTGATATCTCCCTTGTTCTCCCCGATCAGGACCACCGGGATCCCTTGCTTCTTAATCCCTTCCACATCCTCATTCTCAAGCATAGAGGAAACGAGTACGATACCGTCAACCCTTCTCTTTTGAAGAGAATCTACATATTTCCGTTCCTTCTCCACAGCATTTTCTGCATTGCATAGCAAAGTCGTATAATTCTTCTGATGGGCTACATCCTCTACACCCTTTGCAATTTCCATGTAGCTGGGATTTAATATATTAGGAATGAGCAGGCCTATGGTATCGGTTTTATTAAAATTAAGCCCCCTCGCGAACCAGTTTGGAGTGTATTCCGATTCTTCTATTACATTCAGTATCCGTTCCTTTGTTTCGGGGGCTACGCTTTCCGGATGATTCAGAACCCTCGATACCGTTGCAACAGACACACCGGCTTTTTTTGCAATTTCTTTAATATTCATACCAACATTGCTCCAATTCCATATTTATATTTTATGAAACTCTTTTTCAGTTGTAAAAAAGCGAGGAAACTCTTTCCCCGCTTTCTGGGCAAAAACCCTCTTCTATTATGGCACTAACCATTTGAATTTTCAAGAAAAAAACACAAATGTAATATGAATGGTTACTAGTTACAATAATTAGGGACGACTGAGCAATCAGATTTTTTTACGGCCAAATTAATTCGAGGATTCTATCCGGACAAACATCACAGCAAAGACCGCAGCCTCTGCATTTATCTTCATTCACTATTACACTGCAACCCGCTTTAGAAATCGCCTCATAGACGCAGCCTTTTACACATTTCTCACAATCGTTTCTTTGGCATATATCGCTTAAATGAGATACTTTCGGCTCTACTTGTATTTCATCAAAAGACTTAATCTCTGATAATGCGGCACCTCTGATTTCGGATAGATCCTCAATTCCATTTTCCAGCATCCATGCTTCCAAATCGCCTTTCACTGCTTCGATATGTTCAAATCCGTTTAGCATCAGGGCCGTTCCCATTTGAATTGCGGATGCTCCTAACATCAAATATTCCAAAACATTTTCATAGGTTTCAATTCCGCCAATCCCACATACCGGCAGCTTTGTACTTTGGGCGATCGTCGCAACGGAAGCAAGTCCTAGCGGTTTGATGGGAGGTCCCGAATATCCCCCATAGGTCGCCAAATATGGTTTTCTTCCTTTGATATCTACACCAAGAATGCACCGTACGGTATCAATTGCGCTGATGGCGCTGCCGCCGGCTTTCTCAACCGCACATGCAACCTTTGACATATTGGTTACGTTCTGAGATAACTTGACCATGACAGGAATATCAACACTGTTCACGACTTTACGGGTCATTTCATAAATTTTCTCCGCACTGGCAGCCATGACTTCCAGCCCTTCTCCCATTGGGGAGGCAAGGCCGAGTTCGATAGCATCCACACCTACCTTTTCCATTTTCCCTGCTATGTAGCTGATTTCCGAAGAGGTCTGGGCACAGATACTGGCGATCACAATACCGTCATGACTTTTTGCTATGTCGATTTCCCTCTCCCACTCTTCCAGTAGGATGTCACTATACAGACGGATATTTTGTACGCCACCATTATGATACGCAACCCGGGGCCTTACATCAATATTCACTTCATTGACGATCGTCTCTGTCACGACAGCACCGGCCCCTGCCAAAATTGCTTTATTGAGCATCTCTCCATTTCTGGACCATGGGCCGGCAGCTACGATAATTGGATTTTTTAATTTTAATCCCATAAAATCTATGGCAAGTGTCATTCTATCTCCCTCCTTGGTGGTTAGAATATTTCCTTTACTCTGTCCAGATGTCCGCAGGACTTGCGGACTTTGAGCTTTGATTGTATCAATATCTCCTGTGGCTCGCCGTCCTCTTCCCGATCGCCCTCCATCAAATCAAACAACAGTCTCGCCGCAACAAGTCCCATTCGGTACATAGGCTTTGCCACTGTTGTCAGCTTGGGTTCGATATAACCGGATATTTTCAAGTTGTCAAAACCAACCACTGCAATATCCTGTGGGATTTTCAGGCCTGCCTGCTTTATTTTCTCCATTGCCCCAATGGCCATGATATCTGATGTCACGAAGATTGCCTCCGGTCTATCCTTTAAGTTTAATAGCTTGCTTGCCCCGAGAAATCCACCTTCTATGCTGTTCTCTTCCTCCACGATATGTTCAGGCCGATAGTTCAGCCCTTCTTCCGTTATGGTTTTCCTGAAACCTTCCCGTTTGTCCATATTCTCTATTTTCGGACGGGTTCCGTAAATCATTCCTATTTTACGATGGCCGATTTCTATCATATGTCTTATTGCCTCGCCGGTGGCTGATTGATAGTCTGTATATACCAGGTTTTCCCCTGTCAGTTCTTCATTTTTTCCGATCAATACCACTGAAATGTCCTGCTTTTTTATCTGGTCAAAATCACTGTTCTTTAAAAAGGAAGAAACCAAGATGATCCCATCTACTTTTCTTGCTATAAAATTTTCAATATATCCTTTTTCTTTACTTCTGTCTTCCTCCGTGGTGCAAAGCATAATATTATATTTTTTCTGATGAGCAACGGCTTCTACACCCTTTGCAATTTCCATATACCCCATGTCTAAAATCTCGGGAATCAACAGCGCAATCACACCTGTCCTGTTCAATTTCAAACCTCTGGCAAACCAGTTGGGTGTATACTCCAAACTTTCCATGATTTTTAATATATGCTCCTTTGTATCAGGAGCTACCGCATCCGGATGATTCAGTACTCTGGATATGGTGGCAACAGAGACACCCGCCTTTTTTGCCACTGCTTTTATATTCAAACGACTTTCCTCCCATCGTGAAGTTTTCGTAAGTTTTTCTCGCTGTAAGTATACCATAAAAAAAGTTTTCAGTTAAGAAAAAAAGGAGCAGGTCTGATTTCATCCAGTCCTGCTCCTTATCGGCCTGCTTTGATATTACTTCAGCTTAAAATCTACCAGTTCCAGGTTTTCTACGATTTCCAAGGTTCTGACAGCAGGGGTCGTTCTGCAAATCACTTTTCCTTTCCGAATCACGTACAGGCATTCACTGGTCAGCCTCACTGCCTCCGCATCATTTCTTGCGTCAAGAATAACAATGTCCGCCTGCTTTCCGGCCTCCAGTCCATACGTTTCTTCAACGGCAAGGGTTCGTGCCGATCTGGTTGTAATCATATCCATCAGCATGGTGATTTGATCGTGCCCGTTCATATGCGCTGTATGTGCCAGCAGGTTGGCTGCTGCGATCATATTTCCTTTTCCCATCGAATACCACGGATCCATAATCGAGTCATGACCAATACATACATTGACCCCTCTTGCAAGGAGCTCATCCACTCTCGTGTGGCCTCTCTTTCTCGGATATCCGTCGGTTCTATTTTGAAGGACGGAATTGTCGAAAGGATTCGTGATCATATTCATATCAGCCTTCTTCAGAATGCCCAAGAGCTTAAAAGCATAGTCATTATTATAGTTATGCATTGCCGTAGTATGACTTGCTGCTGCTCTTCCCTGCCAACCTCGAACAATGTTTTCTTTAGCCATCACTTCGATGAACCGCGAATGGGGATCACCAGTTTCATCAATATGGATATCGATCAGTTTATCAAATTCTTCTGCCAAATGATAAACAAATTCTACATCCTTGACGCCATCTTCTCTGGTATATTCGATATGTGGTGCTCCGCCGACCACATCCGCTCCGATCTCAAGGGCTTTTCTCAGCAAAGTCACGCCATCCGGCTTTGTAAAGATTCCGTTCTGTGGGAATGCTACAACCTGTATGTCTATCAGATCCTTCACTTCCTCCCGAAGCTCCACCAGACTCTCCACGGTAACAAGGGTAGGGTCCGAACAGTCTGCATGTGTTCTGACTCTGAGCACTCCGTTGGCTATATACCACTTTACTACTTCTCTGGCATTTTCCTTGAGAATCTCTTTTGTCAGGAACGGCTTTCTTTCTCCCCAAATATCAATTGCCTCCAAAAGAGTACCTGACTTGTTCGGTCTGCTTAGGTCTCCGGCAGAGAGAACCGCATCCAGATGTACGTGAGGATCTACAAAGGGAGGAATCACAAGATTTCCCTTGGCGTCAATCGTTTCTAAGTTTTCTGCCGAAATACCTTCGTCGATCCTGCTGATTCTTCCGTTTTCCACCAAAATGCTTTTCAATTCATCATGATTTCTAAGCTTTGCATTTTTAATTAATAACGAATTCATATTATGCTCCTCCTCGCTTTATGCATTCACTAAACGTATTTCGCGTCCTCTTTGACTTCATGCATATCATTAAAATTTGCAGCTTTCATTACGGCATTGATCACAGGCACAGCAAATGTAGCAATCAGAATACCCTGCAGAGATGGAACACCAACTTCAAAGACACCGCCGAAATAAGCAGCTGCACAGCCGATCAAATAAGCAATCAACGGTGAAAATCTCAATTTTTTAAATTTAACATAGTCTAGCATCGGTAGATTCTTTTTATATGTAAACAGATAGTCGCCGATAATGACCCCTCCAAGTGGCGGGATAAAGGTCCCAAAAAGATTCAGCAATGGAATGAAATAGAGTCCAATGCCGGCGACCGCGACGATTGTAGCAATAATTACTCCGCCGATTACAAATGGGCCTTTGGTGGATTTGTTAAACATTTCAGCGCCAGCAACGCCAAAGGCATAGGCGGTTGCGTTGTTTGTCGTCCAGATATTCAGTGTTAAGATGATCAATGCCCAAAAGGTCAGCCCCATCGTAATCATCAGTTCAATTAAGTCTCCGGTCTGGAAGGCAAACCCACCAACCATTCCTGAGAAAACCATGATACCGTTTCCAAACAAGAATGCAAGAAGACCTGCTATAAATGCGGTTTTTCCGTCTTTTGCAAAGCGTGCCCAGTTCGCCGCCTGTGTTCCCCCGGATGCAAAGGTTCCGACAATAACAGTTATCGCCACCGTTACAGACATGGTTGCTGTTGGTTTTACGCCAAAGAGCGCTTCCATGCTTCCCACTTCCTGGAACGCAAGCCATGTAACAATAACAACAAGAGCTACCATGAGCGGTAATGCGACATAAGATACGATTGCCATACTTTTAAAACCATAAAGTGCAGTTGCACCCATTATTATAGACCAGAAAACCATAAAGAATATTTCCCAGCCCGGCAAGCCTAGCCCTCTGGCGAATAAAATACCCATATATTCCGCTGTGATTGCATACCACAAAACCTGTGTGCCGCCTAATATAATGTCCGCCCATTTTGCTCCGACGCTTCCCAAGGTATATCTGGCCAGCAGTACGGATGTCAGCCCTGTTTTTGCTCCAATGGCACAAATTGTCGCAACATATACTCCAAGAATTGCACTTCCCGCTAAAAGAATCCATACTAATTCCGAAAATGGGAATGCTGCGCCCAATCGAGCACCAGCGGCCATGGTGGGGGTAAAGAAGGTAAACCCAATTAATACCCCTGTTACAGCAATCAGTCCTGTGCGGGCCTCTTTGGGAACATGACTCAGCGGATAATCTTTTTCTTTCACAACTGCTTTACTCTCTACTTTTGACATCTTCATTCTCCTTTCAATCTCTAACTCATGCTTACGCATATCACAATAGTAATCAGTTACAAATATGTCGAATTTCTGCGATTAATAAATCTATAATTCCAACACTCTGACTCATGTAATTGATTACATTTCGTTACCATCTTATCATGACATTCAAATAATTACAATTACTTATTTGACTTTTCTGATAACTTTTGTAATGCAATTTCTGCTTCAAAAGAAAAGCGCCTTTTCAGCGCTTTCCAAACTTTTGATTGAACAATTATAGTTTCATATTTTTGCTGGGCAACTTTCTTTCAGCCAACTCCACCAAGGTTCTCGCAATATCTCCATTGGATCTTGAAGAAACCTTTCCTCTGTCGATATCTTCAAAATCTTCCACCCCATACTGATATGCGATTTCTGATTTCATCCGATCAATTTCTGCATTATGCCTTAAAGAAAGCTTCATTCTTTTTCCTCCTTCCTTCGGTCAAAATTAAAATCAGCTTATGGATTAATATTCATAAGCTGATTTAATTTAATAATTAACTAAACTTTATCTTCCTGATAACTGTTGCTCTGCCATTTCAACTAATCTCTTTGTCATATAACCGCCAACGTAACCATTCTGTCTAGCGGTAAGATTACCCTTATCCATTGTGTCATAACCGGAAATTCCAAGTTCATTAGCAATTTCAGTTTTCATGTTGTTTAATCCATTTTTTGCACTTGGTTTAACTGGGTTGTTATTACTTGCCATTTATACTCACCTCCTTTGTGGTATTAATTTAACCTAAGTGAAGTTTTATATAACAAGTAAATTTTGCATGCTTTGCCTTAGATTTCTTAAATAACGAATGCAAGTTAATTCATACTATTAGTGTTCGAAAAAGTCTTTGCTTTCTGTCTTCACAACCATATCACCGATGTGATATCCGCAATGATCACAAAGATAATCATACGCGGAGCACGCTTTCAAACCATGAAATCCGCCAATACATGAAATTTGCTTGTTATATGCCGCCACATTTCCGTTGAGTGCTTTCAACGCTTTTTGTTCGGTCCATTGCTGATGCACAAAATCACCTCCATTTATAGTATCTCAAAACATTGAAATTCTATTAGTAATTAGAATAACTTTCCTGATTTTCCTCATAATAAAGAAAACGTAACCGCAATTTCAAAATACAAATAACTGAAAGAGGTATGAAAATGGCAGTATCACACAAGGGGGCAATTTCCTTCGGATTGGTTTATATTCCCGTAGCCTTGTATACGGCGACTCAGGATAATGATGTTCATTTTAACCAGCTTCACAAGGAGGACCATTCTAGAATCAGGTACAAAAAGACCTGTGCCCACTGCGGCAAGGAGGTTACCGGGAATGATATCACAAAAGGATTCGAATATGATAAGGATAAGTATGTTATCATGACCGATGAGGACTTCGAAAAAATAAAGACGGAAAAAGATAAAACGATCCAGATCCTCCATTTCGCGGATCTGGATACCATCAACCCGATCTATTATGAAAAGTCCTACCATACAGTGCCGGAAACGGGCGGGGAGAAAGCCTTCGAGCTCCTGCGCTCCGCGATGAAGGATGAAAATAAAGTCGCCATTGCAAAAACTGTGATGGGCAACAAGGAAACGCTCCTTGCCATCATTCCGGCTCAAAACGATATCATGATCAGCACCATGTTCTTTGAGGATGATATCAAGGAGATCCCCAAATCCTTCCTTCGTCCCACGCTGAATGAAGGAGAACTGGCCATGGCCAAAACGCTGATCAAATCCATGGTTAAGTCCTTTGACCCTTCCAGTTACAAGGACGAGTATCAGGAACGCCTTCGTGATTTGATCGAAAAGAAAATCTCGGGCAAGGAGATTGTTGCAGCAAAGGAGGAAGCACCGAGCAATGTCATCGATTTAATGGATGCTCTGAAAAGAAGCATCGAACAGAACCAAGTCGGGACGCCCGCCAAGAAAAAACGCGCTCCGGCAAAAAAGTCACAGCCCGGAGCCTAAAAAACGGGAGCTGTAATGATCACAGCTCCCCTATTACATAGTATGCTTTACCCAATTGCCGCTGCAAGCTTCCGGATGAGTTCCTTTCCGTAACGATATTCTTGCAGATACCTCATGGTATTGTCATCCAATCCGGCTTTTTCTTGCACCTTTCTTTTAGCCTCTTCAAAATCCGGATCTGTGTCTGCAGTTTCATTCTGCTCATAGATTCCTAATTGATTGGGGATTCCACTCAGTTCACTGACATTTAGAAATGTGGCATTGCTTGTTGTTCTACGGATTTCATAATGAACATGGGATCCTGTTGCGTTGCCCGTTCTCCCCTCAATACCGATCGCATCTCCTTTTTTAACTTTCTGTCCGGGAGTAGCCAGAATCTGAGACATGTGCCCGAAGTAATATCGGTAATTTGTATTTTCCTCTTTGACCCTCACATACTGGCCCATTCCGTATTTCGTATCAATTCCTGAAGCACCCAATTTTGCATCCCACCTTGCCACTTCGACGATTCCATCTACAGTAGAATGGATTTCCTTGCTGTCGATGCCGACCAGATCGATCCCTTTATGGGATACTCCTTTATAACCCTGTGAAACACGAAATTTTCCATACAATGGGCTATTCATGATTACTCCTCCTCTTTGAAAAGTACGCCCACTGTCATATTATTCGCGGAGATCCAAAAGGGTATCCAAATATCCTTTTAGAAACTATGAGACTGATTATCATGGTAGGGCATTGACGCTTTTGCATTTTCAATCATCTTGCGAGCCTGCGAGCCATCTTCACTCTGCAGTGTCTCATGGCCGAATGCGCTATAAAGCTGTCTCGATGCGTTTCCGTCATTTTCCAATCGCGCCATTGCCGGATCGGAATCCGTACCACCCTCCACCATCAGTCGGTCAGCCATCTTTGCGATTTCGATTTCTTCCTTCTTTTTCTGTATTTCTTTTAATTTTTTCAACCGGTCATCCATTTTATCGCCTCCTGATCATAATATAACCAGTAGAAAAAAGGACTATGTATGTTTCCTGCCGCTCAGATAAAAAGTATTGCCAAAAGAAATAATCCCAACGATCATTCCTAATGTTGCCATCAGGGGTCCAGTGGCAGGACTGCAGCTGCACTCCGTACTGCAGTCTCCACTACAAAATCCGATCAAAACAGTTGCAGTCAACGCAGAGAGAATCCCGACAAATCCAAGTGCGACGCCAATTCCCATTCTGACTTCTCTGGATTCCACGAAGGCCAGAGGCATTTTCCCATCATGTTTTGGCAGAACGGGCAGATTGTCAAAATGAAATTGGGGATACAAGCAATTAACGCTCCCAAAACGATCGTTGAAACCCCTGAAATCATTCTATTTATCAATGTGATCCCTCCCCGAAAAAGACTTGCATGCTTTGCAAGCTAGTACAATTTATTCGCCGAAAGGTCTGATTATGTTTCCATCTATTAAGTTTTTCCAAGTTCTGCCGATAAAGGATATATGAAGTATGTTCGAAAAGGAGGGGATCAAATGATTCAAGGGATTAACGCCAGCCAGAGATACATCGCACCCGGCACGATAAAACCTGCAAATGCGTCTGCATTGGAGAAATCGTCCAAGGTATCACAGACGGAGCAAATCGCAAAAGTCGATAGCATAGAAATCAGAGCGAGGCAGGAGGCACCCGTTACTTATGAAACGACATCAAACAAAAAGCTTGATTCAACGGAAATTGCTTCTTTGAAATCAGCGTCTGAAGCCGCTACGGAAAATCTGCGGAAGCTTGTTGAAGAGCTGATTTTAAAGCAGGACAAAAATTATAAGTCTGCATTGGAGGATTCTTCCAAAGAAGGATTGGCCAAATTGGGGCTAACCACAGAGGATGTTGAAGCAGCGAAGCAGGCAGTCTCCGTGGATGGAGAATTTGGGGTAAAAGCGGTCAGCGACAGATTGGTTGATTTTGCAATTGCAATTTCCGGTGGTGATAAATCCAAGCTGTCGGTGCTGGTTTCTGCCATTGATGAAGGCTTTGCCGCTGCAAAAAAAGCGCTCGGCGGAACACTTCCGGAAATCAGCCAGCAGACCTATGATGAAACCATGCGAAAGCTGAACGAATGGGCAAATGAAACAGATTCATAATTTCACTTAAGGCTCGGGCATATTGTATCGAGAGACCATGCCCGGGTCGATTTTTAAATATTTACATTTCGCCTTCCCCGTTATATAATATGATTTATCGGGGTGTGGCTCAGCTTGGTAGAGTGTTGCGTTCGGGACGCAAAGGCCGCCGGTTCAAGTCCGGCCACTCCGACCAGTTTCTTTTTTTATGTCCACAATTTCGGGGTGTAGCGCAGCTTGGTTAGCGTGCTTGACTGGGGGTCAAGAGGTCGGGAGTTCGAATCTCCCCACTCCGACCATATTTAAGGACAGAAAAGCCATGATTCCAATGGATTCATGGCTTTTAATTTTCTATTTATTCTGTGTATTTCTTGGATCACTCGTTAAAATGGATGTTATTTCTTGAAACGAATAACTATAGAAGGTGTAGATCAAGTATTTCCACTGGGTTTCATCCCAAAAAGGATTAATTGAGGCTAAATATGCTGCTCTTTCATCTGCGTTCTTATATAAATCTTGAACGAGTACGCTTGCCGCTTCATTGTTCCCTGCTATCATTGTATCAACTAATTCTCTAAATAGAGCGACGGTTACTGATAATTGCTGAACTGTTACCTCCGCTGCTTGATTTCCAAATATTAATCGAGTTATGTCACCAAACTCCATCGGGATACGATAAATTCGATTAAAAACATCTTCTGCGATACCAATCCCCGCAACTCTGCTAATAAGGTATACTCTACTCCATATAACAAATTCTCTCCATAAATTTCTTGCTTGAAAAATTATGTTCATTTGACCATACGTAATCAAGTTTTCTTGTAATCTATTTTTACAGATCATAATAATTACCCCTTATTACTGATTCTATAATATATTAAATTTTTTTCACTTTGATCATATGATTTTTGAATCTATCCTGTTAATATACTATTTTTGTAAAGAATATTTTTATCAGCAAATCAAAAAATAGATACGAAAAGTTTTATAAGTTGGTGCTGTTGAATAAACCTTAGTTTAACCCACAGTTGTTCAACAAATCCTCGCACGAAATAGGAAGGAGAATGTAATTATGCCTAGGAATAATAAGCCAAAGCCGGATGACCGAAGTGACAACGTTGAAAAGATAGAATTTAATATCGGAAAAACCTTACAGAATATGGAACTTGCAGATGAAATGATTCATAAAACAGATGACGAAAGAATGAAACGTACGCTTCAGGAAAAAAACAAAAGAAGGGATGAAGCGCTGACCGGTATGCGGGAAGAGATCCGCGATGAAGCCAAGGATAAGAAAAACGGCTATCGATAAAGATACCGGCTATTTATATTCAAAAAAATGAGACAAACCGCCGATTAACGGTTTGTCTTTTGATTTGTTTATTCCGCAGCCCTTTTCACCAGCCCTGGCTGTTCATGAAACAGCAGATCGTCCGTCTTGTTGAAGTCATAGATCCAGTCATGGATCCTATCCTTCGGTATAATCACAGGCATCCGGCTATGAACCTCCGCCATGGAGCTGTTCGCATCCGTGGTCAGGATAACAAAGCGGTTTTCACCCTCAAATTGGTTATAGATTCCGGCCATATAGAGCATCTGGGATTCCGGCATACGAAACAGATATTTCTTTTTCCCTGCATCCCATTCGTAAAATCCCGTAGATGGAATGACACATCTTCTCTTCTCCAGAGAGGAGCCGAACAGCCTCTTTTCTCTTGCTGTTTCCGATCTGGCATTGATGATCACTCCCTTATTCCGGAAGTTTGGGAAACCCCATATCATCAATCGTGGAATTATGATATCCTTTTCCGGCAGAAAGATCGGCACCACATTGGTCGGGAAGATTTCTCCCGTTTTCATCTTTTCACGCTGGATATCGTTGCTGATCTGCTCAATAATCTCATCGACCTCCTGCAGCTCCTTATCCGTGAAAAAAGTATACCTTCCGCACATTTTTTCCTCCCATTCTTTAAGTAACTGTATTACAAACTCCTTTTGTGCCCGCTTCCTAAGTAAAAAAGCTCTAAGTTATTAAATTTCAATGATAATTGGGAGAATCATAGGTGTTCTCTTCGTTTTGAGGTAGATGAAATCTCTCAACGTATTACTGATTACCTTCTTTTTCGCTAACCAATGAGTGCTCTCGCACCCCCTCACTGCTTCTTCACAGACCTGCTTGACTTCGCGTATAAACGCGTCTGATTCTTTAACGTATACAAACCCTCTTGAAATAATATCAGGACCTGTAATTATGCTCCCCGTCTCTTTCTGGGCAGTCAATATAACCATAATCATACCATCCTCTGAAAGATGCTTCCTATCCCTTAATACAACTGCCCCTACATCTCCAATGCCAAGCCCATCGACAAGAACCTTTCCTGACGGAACGCTGCCTCTCAATTTTGCTTCCTTGGGATTGATCTCAAGCACCTGTCCAATATCCATAATAAAAATATTTTCTTTCTTCATGCCCAGATTTTCCGCAAGGGCAGCATGCTTCTTCAGGTGCCGATATTCTCCATGAACAGGCATAAAATATTTTGGTGCTGTTAATCGATGGATTATTTTAAGTTCTTCCTGGCACGCATGGCCGGAAACATGGATATCTGCGAGTGCCTCATAAATCACATCGGCACCCTTTCGAAACAGCTCATTGATGACGACGGATACAGATTTTTCATTGCCGGGGATCGGAGTGGCTGAAATAACAACTAAGTCATCTGCTACGATTTTCACCTGACGATGCTCTCCGGAGGCCATTCTCGAAAGTGCAGACATTGGTTCTCCCTGACTCCCCGTAGAGACGATGACAAGTTTGTCCTGGGGGTATTTTTTGATTTGTTCTATCTCAACAAGTACACCCTTTGGGATTGTTAAATAACCAAGCTCAATTGCCTTATTACAGACATTTACCATGCTTCTTCCACAGATTGCCACCTTCTTGCCGTACTTGACCGCGGCGTTCACCACCTGCTGAATTCTATGAATATTGGACGCAAAGGATGCAACAATAATTCTGGTTTTCGCGTTTGCAAAGATCTCTTCAAATGCTTCTCCAACCGTGCTCTCGGACATTGTGTAACCCGGTCGTTCTGCATTGGTGCTGTCAGCCATCAGAAGCAGAACACCTTTTCTTCCAAGCTCAGCGAAACGCTGCAGCGTGATGGTCTCCCCTGAGATTGGCGAATAGTCTATTTTAAAGTCTGATGTATGAACCACAATCCCGACCGGTGTATGGATCGCCAGCGCAACAGTATCAGGGATACTATGATTGCTCGATATAAATTCCACCTTAAAAACACCTACATCTATCGTTTCGCCCTGTGTTACGGTTCTCAGCTTACAACTCGAAAGAATCTTATGCTCGATCAGTTTGTTCTCCAGCAGTCCCAACGCAAGCCTGGTACCATACACCGGTACATTGATTTCTTTTAAGAAATAAGGCAGTGCACCGATATGATCCTCGTGCCCATGTGTTACAACAATCCCTTTGATGCGGCCTTTGTTTTTTGTCAAATAAGTGGTATCCGGCAATACCAGATCAACACCCAACATCTCATCATCTGGAAACGCCATACCGCAGTCCACAATCATAATATCATCACCGTATTCAAATACAGTAATGTTCTTTCCGATCTCTCCTAACCCTCCGAGGGGTATTACTTTTAATTTTTTTGTGCTAGTTGTCACAAGCACCTCCTGTTCTTTCTTATCCTTGAGAGTTTTCATATTTATATTTTCCATGCCTTAATTTATCCCGCTATCTTCATTTCATTCCTATCAATGTGAACGAAAGAAGTCGTTTGACTTTTATTCAACATATCGTTATAATATCATAGTTAAATACATTTGGATATAATCAATTATATTTAAATATAAATAATTATATATGGAATTCCGTTTCAACCCTAATTATTAATTGTGATATCGTTCGCAGGAAACCAATTACGCCGGTTTTATGCGATAAAGGAGGAGAATAGAATGAATGACCATAATTTCGATAAGGAAATCTTGACGGTAAGTCAGGTTGCGGAGTATCTGCAGCTCAGCGAAATGACTGCGTACAAGCTCGTTCAGGAAGGCAGAATTCCTGCGTTTAAGATCGGCCGGCACTGGAGAGTGAAAAAAAGTGATTTGACATCTCTGATTGACCAATTAGGAAGAGGAGAACGAATATAGAGGGCACAGCAGGTTTGTATCATCCTGCCAATTAAGCTTAAAGGAAATTACAATATGGAAATGAAAAAGAAACTACAAGAAGAAGTCCGCCGCAGAAAAACCTTTGCGATCATATCCCATCCGGATGCGGGCAAAACGACTTTGACAGAAAAGCTGCTGCTCTATGGAGGAGCAATCCGGCTAGCAGGCACTGTAAAAGGAAGAAAAGCCAAGACCTATGCCGTGTCAGACTGGATGGAAATCGAAAAGCAAAGAGGCATATCGGTTACTTCCAGTGTTATGAATTTTGATTATAACGGTTATCGAATCAATATTTTAGACACGCCCGGACATCAGGATTTCAGTGAAGATACTTACCGAACATTAACTGCCGCCGACAGTGCTGTCATGTTGATTGACGGTGCGAAAGGCGTTGAGGAGCAGACAAAAAAACTCTTTCATGTTTGCCGAAAGCGTGGGATTCCTATCTTTACTTTTATAAACAAGCTGGATCGCCACTGCAAAAGTCCATTTGAATTGATGGAGGAAATCGAAGAAGCCTTGGGCATACGCTCTTGCCCTATGAACTGGCCAATTGGTTCTGACGGTAAATATAAAGGTGTATATAACCGGAAGCTGTCTCAAGTCGAACTTTTTGATCCGGGCTCACACGGCCAGAGAATTATAACATCTATCAGTGGAAACGCCGAGGATGTACAATTCAAAGACATTCTCGGCGATCAGTTATACAGAAAGCTGAATGAGGATATCGAGCTTCTGGATATTGCCGGTGATGAGTTTGATATGGAAAAGGTAACAGCCGGAGAGCTTACCCCAATGTTTTTAGGGAGTGCTATGACCAATTTCGGCGTTCAGCCCTTTTTAGATGAGTTTATCAATCTAGCACCTTCACCTGGCGAAAGAAGCTGTGATCAAGGCAGTATTCTCCCAGAGGACGAAGAATTCTCGGGCTTTGTCTTTAAAATTCAAGCGAATATGGATATGTCACACAGAGACCGAATTGCCTTTATTAAAATCTGCTCCGGCAAATTTGAAAAAGGCATCGCCGTGAATCATGTGAGAACAGGGAAAACAATCCGTTTATCTCAGCCTCAGCAGTTTTTTGCTCAGGAGAGATCCATAGTAGAAGAAGCCTATGCCGGTGATATCATCGGTGTATTTGATCCCGGTATTTTTAATATCGGAGATACGCTTTGTGGAGGCAAAAATAATTTCAGATTTGAGGGGATTCCTATCTTTCCGGCTGAACATTTTGCCGTTGTTATGACTAAGAATGCGCTGAAAAGAAAGCAGTTTCTCAAGGGAATCAATCAAATCTCAGAAGAAGGCGCCATCCAGGTTTTTAAACAGCCCAACATTGGAGTGGAAACCTTAACGGTGGGAGTCGTAGGCAGCATGCAGCTTGAGGTTCTGGAATATCGAATGAAAAGCGAATACGGTGTCGACGTCACCATTCATAAGCTTCCTTTTTTACTTGCAAGATGGGTTTCTACAGAGAAATTTACCAGGGAAATGCTTTGCTATACGGATCAGGCTATTATTGTCGAGGACCGGTATGAAAGACCGGTGATCCTGTTTAAAGATCAATGGGCGCTGAATAGATTGAAGGAGAAGAATCCCGGGATTACGTTTTATGACATCCCACCTTCTGTGTAATAAAAATGGTACGGGTTTTTTGGAATTATCGTTGCGTATTTATCACCGAAACCAAAAAAAATCACAATTACTAAGGTTTAGGCTTCATCGAGATTTGCCCATTTTCATAAACAATGTCCGAAATCAAATCGGTCTTCTCCATGTCGAAATTCACAAAGCTATCCATTCTGTGGATGGCTGCGGCATACAGGGATAGCTCCCCATCGTCGTTATTGGTGATGATCATATCTTCATTCATATGTGTGTAATCCAAGGTCACAACTTGTTTTGTGGTTGGGTCAAAATAAGCAGCATGGGAACGGTGAAGCCCGGAGCCCCATGAATAGGTGAAATACAATTCCGAGTTTCGGTCGCCGTCCAAATCAGCAAGCGCCATGCTTGTCACGCCAAAGCCGCCAAACCATTCTCCAAGGGGGTAAACCTTTCCCTCATACAGCAGGAAGGTTGCGCAGGAGGTGTCATATTTGAAAACCATATAATCGGAGCTTTCTTGCATATCGACCGGAGTGATGTTGTAGCATGTGTCCGCGTCGTATCCCGACTTAAAATCCTGCTGCAGAGACAAAAACTCCTCAACGTTGTCCTGTGTTCCTGATATTGTGACCTTACTTGGGATTTCTCCATCATACTTTTTAATCTTATATATATTCCATATGTATTCGCTCTTTTGAATATTGGCATTGTCCTTATGTATGCGCGCCAGCCATATTTCATCGTCCAGCCGATAAATACGATAAATAGCAGCGCCGGAAATCTCTGTCAGGGTGTACTGATCGCGTTCCTTGTATACGGCAATATCAATGACACCTCCATGATCCATTAAAAAACTATTCTTAAACTCCTTTTCATCCAGCTCGGTTTGCTCATAGGAAACCTCCATTCTCTGTTGATTGCCTGCCTCACCTGTCAGGATGAGCATATTTTCTGTAAGTGTATAATATTCCCGATACCCATCTAAGGCAAGAAAGGAACTGAGAGGATTCATATAGATCTGCTTTTCAAACACATAATTGCCGTACAACTCATCCTTCCCCTTTGCCTCGGTTTTTACCATTGGGTTCGCGGTGCAGGCGACGGTAACACAAAGCATAGCAACGAGAAGGATCACCCATTTTTTCGGTTCCCTAAAGCGTAGAACTTTCTTTAAAAACAATGCTTCCATGTTCACCCCTCCTTGTATGTATCGATCCGTAGTTTATAACGATAAACCGTTTTTGTCAATCAGCAAAAGTGATGATTAGATTATACATCTGCTGAAATTACCATTGCAATAAGCATAACAAGATTACTAAAGGATACAAATCCGGGAATACTAAGAAAAGTTTTTATAAATAGGGGTACTGAATAATCCTAAATTCTAAATAGAGTTATTCAGTCCGGATGATATACGGGGGTTCCAGACATGAACGTGATTGAGATGAAAAACCTTAGTAAGTATTACGGCAAATCAAGAGGAATTATTGATGTCAGTTTTAATGTTGAAGAAGGTGAAATTTTCGGTTTTATAGGGCCGAATGGAGCAGGGAAATCTACTACAATCAGGACTTTGTTATCTTTGATTTATCCAACGAGCGGCAGTGCAACGATATTTGGCATGGACTGCATAAAGTCAGCCCCGGAAATTGCGAAGGAAATAGGGTATTTGCCCTCGGAAGTATTTTATTACGATAAAATGAAGGTGCTTGATCTTTTGAAATATTCAGCCAGCTTCTATCAAAAAGATTGCAGGAAAAGAATCATGGAACTTGCAGAGATAATGGATCTGGACCTGAAGAAGAGAATTGATGATTTATCTTTCGGAAATAAGAAGAAGGTTGGTATCGTTCAGTGCTTATTGCATGAACCTAAGCTGATTATTCTGGACGAGCCTACCAGCGGCCTTGATCCGCTGATGCAACAGAAATTTTTCGAACTGCTCCTTGAAGAAAATAGAAAAGGTGCGACGATTCTTTTATCTTCCCATGTATTAAGTGAGGTCCAAAGATTATGCAGCCGCGTTGCAATCATAAAAGAAGGCAAGATTATCAGGCTTGAAAAGATGAGTAATTTAAATGAAGATAGCTACAAAAAATTCAAACTTGAACTGAAAGAGGCCATTGATAAAGGCTACTTCACTCTTAGCGGAATCAGTAATTTGGAGATAAAGGACAAAACGATCAGTTTTTTATTTAAGGGCAATCTCAACATGATCTTAAAAAAGATCTCGAATGTGGATATCTTCAATCTATGGATTGAGGAGCCAAGCCTTGAAGAAATCTTTATGCATTATTACGAAAAAGAGGTCGAAAGAAGATGAACATTTTTCTGTTTGAACTGAAGGCTTACCGGAAATCCATCAGCATTTGGGCATGCTCCATGACTGCGCTTGCTGTTCTGTATATTTTTATTTTTATAAGTCTTGGAAACGAGATTGAAACGTTTAAGGTTTTATTAGATAACATACCAGATGCAATGAAAAAGATTTTTAATCTTTATATCGAAAGTATTTCTACGCTTGTAGGTTTTTATTCCTTTGTTTTTTTCTTTATTATCTTGTGCGGCGGAATACAGGCAATGATAATCGGTACTTCTATTCTATCGAAAGAGGTCCGTGAAAAAACTGCGGACTTCTTGTTGACGAAGCCTGTAAGCCGTTATCGCATACTGACATCTAAGATTCTGGCGGCGTTGTCTATCCTGGTCATTACAAATATCATTTATCTGGGATTAACGATTACAGCGGTTGCCGCCTTGGTTCAAGTTTTTAATCTGAAATTGTTCCTGATGATTTCAGTAACCATGTTCTTTGTTCAATTGATGTTTACGACACTGGGAATGATTGTTTCAATCATCGCAGGAAAAATTAAATCGGTGATTCCAATCTCCCTAAGCACTGTGTTCGGGTTTTACATCATAGGTTCCCTTGGCTCTCTCATAGGGGAAGAAAACGCTAGATATCTATCTCCATTCAGGTATTTTGATACGGCTTATATTATCGAAAATGCTGCATATGAGGCTTCTTTCACGATTGTTGGTTCAGTCTTTGTTGGTGCCACAATTGCCGGAAGCTATTTCGTTTATAGGAAAAAAGACATTCATCCAGCGTAAGGGGGTTATAATGAATGAATATTTTTTTTAGAGAATTGAAGGCCCACAGAAGATCTCTGATTCTATGGAGCGTTGCGATCCTTTTTATGATTGCTTCTGCAATCGGCAAATATTCTGCATATGCGGAGTCAGGCCAGTCAATGAATGAATTGTTATCCCAAATCCCAAAATCATTAAAGGCCGTATTGGGAATGGGTGATTTCGACCTGACAAAAGTCAGCGGTTTTTATGGTATGTTTTATTTATATATTGTATTAATGGCTGCGATTCATGCTTCCATGCTTGGTGCAAATATCATTTCGAAGGAAGAGCGGGATAAAACTGCCGAGTTTTTGATGGTTAAACCTGTTTCAAGAAGCAAAATCATCACGGCAAAGTTACTTGCTTCCCTCTTTAATATTATTGTATTTAATCTTGTTACACTGCTTCTATCGATCGCTCTTTTAGAAAAGTACTCCAATGGAGAAGATATCACGGGCGAAATATTCCTATTGATGGTAGCAATGTTTTTTTTACAGCTGATGTTCTTAACCATTGGCACCGGAATCGCAGCGGTAAGCAAACAACCAAAAGCAACAGCGTCGGTTGCTATGGCACTCCTTTTAGTTTCCTTCATTCTTTCGTCCGCAATTAATATGTACCGTGACTTAAAGTTTTTAAAGTACATTACTCCTTTTCAATATTTCGAAGCGGAAAAGCTGTTGAATCAAGGTGGAATAGAACCATTGTTTTTATTTTTATCTTTTGGTATAATTGCAGTCTTCGTTTCTGTGACCTATGGGTTTTATAAAAAAAGAGATTTAAGTGTTTAACCCTTGCCCCCTTTTGAAGGTAGGTACAACAACATCAATAAAGATTTCAACAATCTGTGCATCAAACTGCGACCCGGCATTCTCAAGTATTTCATGCATTGCTTCTTCCTCCGTCAATGCTTTGCGATATGGTCTGTCATTCGTCATTGCATCATAACTGTCAGCAATTGAAACAATTCTTGATAATATGGGGATATCTTCTCCTTTTAATCCTTTCGGATATCCCGTTCCATCCCATCGTTCATGATGGCCTAGGATTATTTCAGCAAGCTCCTTCATATCAGCAGATGAGCTCAGTATCCTATAGCCTATCTCTGGATGTTTTTTTATTTCATCATATTCTTTCTGTGTCAAAGTATCAGCTTTGTCTAAAATACTTCCTTCTATTCCAATTTTACCAATATCATGTAATAACCCTACCGCTTTCAGTATATTCAGTTCAAGATCGTTCAATTGAAGTGCTTTCCCTATGCATTGGCTAATATTACTGACTCTTATAGAATGTAGCTCTTCGTTGGGACTTTTTTCATGCAAAGTTTGTATTACTGTCTCAATATATTTCAATTCTACATTCTTATACTCTAAAATTTTGCCACCTTTTGTATACTCCATCGCGTTATCCTTCTGAAATCCTTCATGGGTGTTATCCAAATTTTACTGTCTATCGTATTTTGGCCGATTAAGCAATTCTTTCCTTCTTTTTCAGAACAAGTGATTGCCTAACCGGCCATTCATTATACTTTTAATAACGTAAGCATCTTTCTACGCAGACTATAATCAATATTTGTCGAATTCGTTATCGCTTAAGATTATTTTCTGTGCAGCTTCTTTCTCAGGGTTTTTATTTTTTCCGCTTCCTAAAAGCTTGACATCACTGCCGCCAAAGTTTTTCATCTTTCTTAGTCTGAATCTGCTGATCATTTCCTTTAGCATTTCAGCTTGTCCGGATAGTTCTTGACTGGAAGCCGCACTTTCTTCCGCAGTCGCTGCATTGTTCTGAACAACCTGAGACACTTGATTCAGTCCCGTATTGATTTGTGTGATCCCCATTGCTTGGTCATTGGATGATTTTGCAATTCCAGAAATGATCTCTGACGTCTTTGTAACACCGGTTACAATTTCCAGCAATGCTTTTGCAGTATTGTTCGCAATATCCGTTCCTGCTGATGATTTCTTTATGGAACCTTGAATCAGTTCTGTGGTATCCTTCGCTGCTTCTGCACTTCGTGCCGCGAGATTTCTCACCTCTTCTGCTACTACCGCAAAGCCTTTCCCGTGCTGACCGGCTCTGGCAGCTTCAACTGCTGCATTCAGGGCAAGGATATTCGTCTGGAATGCAATATCATCGATGACTTTTATAATCTTTGAAATATTATTCGAAGAGTCATTGATTTCTTCCATGGCCTGCAGCATTTCTGCCATGTGCTTGTTACCAAGCTCTGCACTGTCTTTTACAGTCAATGTAAGCTCATTGGCCCTATTTGCACTGGTTGCATTTTCCTTTGTCAACGACGCAACTTCCGTTACAGAGGCCGTCAATTCTTCCACCGAACTCGCCTGCTCTGTCGCACCTTGAGACAATGCCTGGCTGCCGTCAGAAACCTGTTTCGATCCGATAGAGACCTGCTCCGATGAGGTGTTGATATCCCCCAGAACGGAATTCATAGATTCAAGAATCATATTCAAAGAATTCGAGATATTTACAAAATCTCCTTTGAATTCTCTAACATCGCTGACTGACAAGTTTCCATCAGCCATCTGTCCAAGAACCTCTGAGATTTCTCCAACGACATCATTCAGATCCATTGCTGTATTGTTCACCGCATCTGACAGAACTTTGAATTCACCTTGATAGTCTCCCCTTACAGCTACCCTCAAATTTCCTGCCGAGATATCATTCATTACCGCGGTAACCTCTTTAATCGGCTTAACAACCGCTTCAACCAGCTTGTTTACTCCACTTACAAGTTCTTCCCAGCCGCCGGCAAATCCGGTCGCATTTGCTCTTGCATCAAGTTGGCCTTCCTGGGCGGCACTGATTAGCATGTTCGTTTCCCTCAAAAGCCCGCTCATAGTATCAATGCAACTATTGAGATTATTTTTAATTTCATTGAAATCTCCATTGTATGTATCCGTTATCTTTGCCGGGATATCTCCCTTGCTGATGCGATCTACATATTCGGAGGTTACGTTAATTGGTCCGACAAACGCATCGACCAGATTATTCACGCCTTGTACCAAGGTTCCCCAGTCGCCGTTGAATTTGTTTGCATTTCCTCTGGTATCAAGCTTTCCGTCCTGTGTCGCCTTGATGAGCATATTGGTTTCAATCAGTAACCCGTTCATTACGTCGATGCAGCTATTGAGGTTATTCTTGATTTCATTGAAATCCCCCTTATATGTGTCGGTAATCTTAGCAGGAATATCTCCTTTGCTGATTCGTTCCACATATTCTGCAGTCACGTTAATTGGGGCTACGAATGCGTCGATCAGATCATTCACACCTTGTACCAGGGTTCCCCAATCTCCGTTGAATTGGGATGCATTTCCTCTGGCATCCAGCTTTCCGTCCTGTGTCGCCTTGATCAGCATATTTGTTTCATTGAGCAACCCATTCATCACGTCGATACAATTATTTAAATTATTCTTTATTTCATTAAAGTCACCAAGGTACGTGTCGGTTATTTTCTGCGGGATATCTCCTTTGCTAATTCGTTCCACATACTCAGCAGTCACATTGATTGGCGCTACGAATGCATCGATCAGGCCATTGATCCCGGTGATCATCTCATTCCAAGATCCCGAATATACGGCTGCGTCGCCTCTCACATCCAGTTTTCCTTCCGTAGTGGCTTGAATCAGCTTTTGCACTTCTGAATTTAGCGACCGGATCGTATCAACCGTCTTCTTTAAGGCTGGTGCGATTTCATCCTTCTCGTCTTTCACTTCAATTTGCATCGATACATCGCCGTTAGAAATCATGTTCATCACACCAACGACTTTTATCTGCAACTCATCGGCAAAGAAGTCGAGGGATTTTGCCATTTGTCCGATTTCATCTTTTCTTTTAATATTGAGTCTCTCTCCAAAATGTCCCTTACTCATTTCGTCAATGATGTAGGCCGATCTTCTCAATGGCTTTGCTATGATCGAAGAGATTAGAAGACCAAGCAGTATCGATAGCGCCATTACTGCCGCCATCACGATGGTCATAACCATAATGGTCTTATTTGCCGCAGCGGTATTTGCCTCTGACTTTGCCTTTGCGTCTTCTGTCTTCATGGAAACGATTGTAGCAATATCGTCTTGTACCGCTCTGGATGCTATGCCTGCTCTGCCTTTTTCACCTATGATTGCAAGGGCTTCCGCATCTCTATTTTCTTTGGCAAGAACAAAAACTTCGTCCATTGCTGCTCGGAATTCAGTCCTTGAAGCCACCAAATTATCAAACGCCGCTCTCATCTCGTCTGATAGGATTGTTTTTTCAAAGGAAGCCGCCAATCCATCTATTTCCGCTCTTCTCTCAGCTACTTTATCAATATTTGCCTGTATCTCCTCCGGCGTTTGAGCAATGACAGCATCTCTGCCATTTACTCTTGTTCTCTGAAATGCAGTAGATATTTGTCCGATTTCTGATAGAGGCACGGTCATGTTTTCATAGAGCTCAGTGTCTGAAGCATCAAGCGCTTTCATGTTGTATATTGCATACACTCCCATGGCTCCACTGATCAATGCTACGAGTATAAAGCTTACGATTAGCTTTGCTCCGATTCTCATATTTAAAAACCATTTCATTTTGTTACCCTCCAAATAAATTAATTACAATAACTGTTACTCATTCGTTTATATTTTTTTAAATACCTGCGCGTTAGATACAATCGGTTCAAATAAATGCTTTGCCTCCAAGGGAAGCTTTTGCGTCTGCTCTAATGCAAGGAATCCGCCTTCTGCCAATGCATCATGAAACATTTTGATTACATTCAATCTCTGGTCATCATTAAAATGCAGAAGAACATTTTTACACATGATGAGTCCAAATCCACTCTCAGGTGGAATCAATGTAAGAAGATCGTGCTTTTTAAATGTTACAGATTTTCTGATCTCTTCATTCAACTGATAATATCCAACTTCATCGCCAGAAGTGAAGTGTCTGCTGAAGATACCTTTGGGAATCCTTTGAATCAGGTCTTCCGGGTAGGATGCTTTGGCTATGATTTCTTCAAAACGATTGCTCTCGTCTATATCTGTTGCTAAAATTCTTAGATTTCGAAAGTACATATGACCCATGGATTCATTGAGAAGCATTGATAACGAATATGGCTCTTGCCCCATAGCACAGCCTGCGTCCCAAATATCTATATATTGCTTTGTTTTCAAATCAGGAAGTACAAAATCCCTAATTGCCTCCAGTGTTTGAAGGTCTCTAAAAAAATATGTAAATGCCATATGATTCCCATTTCCTATTCAAGTTCTTTTAACAAATCTATTTCCGCATTAACGAGCAGCTTCATGCAATCTATAAATAGCCAGATGTCGTTCTCTACCTTTCCGATTCCCTCTATAAATCCATTGGAGCCGTCACCGTGCTTATTTACCGTTGGTGGTGGCGCAATATTGCTTTCCTCAATACTGGCAACCTCTTTTACGTTATCAACGATCAACCCAAATAAGATACGATCAATTTCAATTACAATAATGCACGTTCTATCGTCATACTCCTTTGGTTCTTTTTTGAACCTCAGTCTGGCATCCATTACGGATATGATTTTGCCTCTTAGATTAATAATTCCCTTTACGAAATCCGGCAGGTCCGGTACCTTTGTAATTTCCTCGATACCAATGATTTCAATTACATATTTAATACGAATTCCGTAGCTTTCATCGCCGACGGAGAAGATTAAATATTTATTTTTTAAGGTATCTTCATTTTCTAATAGTTCTTTATCCAGCTCCAATTTTTTCCCCTCCTTATTTCATCTTTAATACATCAGTAACGACTTCTCTTAGTTCTGTCAAATCCTCCTTTGCTAAATAAGCAGCACAGCCCTCTTCAAACGCTTTGTCAATATCATGCTGACTAATATCTTCCGATACAATGATAAAGGGAATATTTCTATCCGTATAATTTCGAACCTCCAGTGCTTTTAAGGCGCTAAAATTCGGCATGGAGTTATCGCTAAGGATCAAATCCCATTTGCTTTCTTTTAAAGCTTTCTTCATGGATTGTTCACTTGATACCAGCTGAGAGTGAACTGTGTAGCCGGACTTTTTTAGTTCTCTAATATTTAAATCAGCCGAATAGAACGAATCTTCGACCACAAGCACCGATATTTTAGTCATTTCTCATCACCTTTAAACCTTAATGGGATAGCTAATAATCTATCCCTGTTTGTGCTATCATTGTATTAAATCCTCCTTAGAATGAACATATAAAAAGGGGGGTGAATTCCCCGAAAAACGTCGGAATTTATAAAAAGTGGCTTCGCCACTTTCAATAGAAAATCGGTATTTCTTATCAAATAAAAAAGAGGAAGAATCACTTCATAAAAGTAATCATCCTCTTTTAAACTTATTTTTTTAAATTCTATAGTCTTTCGGCAGCACCCCGGTATGTTTTTTAAAAAGTCTCCCAAAATATTCGTTATCCTGAAATCCTAGCATTTCCGCAATCTGATAATTTTTTAAATGTCCCTCGTGCAACAGCTTTTTCGCTCGTTCCATTTTTACCATGGTGATATATTCCAATACGGTTATTCCCAATTGCTGCTTAAATGTTTCGCTCAAGTGAGATTTGTTAACAAACAGCTTTTCTGATAGCCTCTTAACGGAAATATCTTCATCGATGTGCTTGAGCGTATGCTCGCATGCCTGTTTTACGATTTTACAATTGTGACAACCCATCAATTGATTAATAATTGTTATCAGCTTCTCTAAAACAGCCATTGCCTGTATTTTCATTTCATTCTGGGTTTTACAGGTTGAATAGTCCACTGTTTTTAAGGCATTCACATCAAGAAACCGTTCAATCCACTCATGGGTCTGCAGGATTGCGCACATGATCTCGTGGACCGCATGTTGCAAAGCAATCAAGGTTTTTGACCGGTCAGAATTGCAATACACCCCGATTTTGTCGATCAAGTTCGAAGAAAATAAAGCAGCTTTCGGATCTCCGGTTTGTATCAGCGCGATGACTTGTTTTGTATCGTCCGCTATGAATAAAGCCTCTTCTGCGATCCCCTGGAGGGCCTGCAGCTTTTGTTCTTGCCGAATTTTTTCGCTCAACTGATTTTTTATCCTTATCAGCAGCTTTGTAAGCTCTTTTTCCTCAATAGGTTTCGCAAGGTAATCAAAAGCGCCATACAGAAAACCCTGTTTCGCATAATGATACTCCGTGTAATCGCTTAGCAACACAGTAAAAGGGCAAAGCTGTTTTTCCGATATGTTTTGTAAGAGTTCAATCCCATCCATATTTGGCATCTTGATATCGGTTATCACCAAATCAATTGAATTGGCTTCCAATTTCTTGAGTGCTTCCCATCCATCCTTCGCCTCTTCCGTTACAATAAACCCGGAAGGTTCTCCCCAAAGTTTGAGTCGTTTCACATCACGCCGCAGTACTTCCATATCGTCAACAATCATAACTTTATACAACGTCCACACCCCTTACCTTCTCAATCCTTATCACCAGAATGACCCTAGTTTATTGGCAGTGTAAAGTAGGCGGTTGCTCCTTTATCCTGCTTTCCAAAGATCCAGGTTCTTCCTCCATGCTTCTGGATAATTCTTTGTACGGTAGCAAGACCGATTCCCGTTCCATCAAACTCATCGACACTATGAAGGCGCTGAAAGATACCAAATAACTTTCCGGAAAGTTCCATATTGAACCCCACCCCATTATCGTTAATTGAAATTACAATTTCATCTTTATCAATGGTGTGCCCCACCTTTATGATCCCGATATCCCGGGTTTTGGTAAACTTAATCCCATTGGAAAGTACATTATAGATCAACTGTTTCATCAATATCTTATCTGCCATAGCAAAAGGAATTACTGTTTCCATGATAAGCTTTATCTTGCGGTCTGGGTTTGCGCTCTCCAATTCATAAAATATTACGTGAAATAATTCATTTAAATCAACGGGCTCCTTATTGAGCTCACGGCTTGTCGCAGTTGAAAATTGCAATAGCTTATTGATCAATGCGAGCATATCTCTACTGATATTCTTGATATACCTCGTGATTTTTCCTGGTTCACCTTCCATTTGCTGGGGATAATCCTCAAGCATAATTCTGCTATAGGCATCGATTGCTCTTAACGGAGATTTCAGGTCGTGGGATACCGTATACGCAAAGGATTCCATCTCGCTTACGGCTTGCTGTAGTTCCGCTGTCCTTTCTATGACACGCTGCTCCAGTTCCGTATTGAGCTTTCGGATTTCCTGTTCAGCTGATTTACGTTCCGATATATCGCGCCCTATTACTAATGCACCATCCATATTGTTATAATGAATTGGAACAGCATTTATTTCTACAGGAACAGGCGTGCCATCCATTTTTAAAAAAACCTCTTCATTTATTGGTACAGGTTTTTTTTCTTTGCTTAGAATTGACATCCGCTCTTTTATGATGTCATGATAATCCGGATGAAAACGATCCAACACCGGAGTATTGATTAACTGTTCTGCAGATTCAGCACCCAAAAGTGCAATAGCAAACTTATTAATATAAGAAAACTTACCATTTGTTTCAATAAAAATAGCTTCCGGGGCACTTTCAACCAACAGTCTGAAGCGGTTTTCACTCTCTAATAGCGCTTGGTTCGCAGCAACTCGTTCAGAAATGTCATGGACGATTGAGTAAATCAGTACTTTTCCATTAAATTTAATAGGACCACTATATACTTCAACATCCACCGGATTGCCAAATGCCCTTCTATGCTGAAACAGAAAATGTTTCCTTTTTTCAGAAACAGACTTTTCCATTTCCTCTTTGATCTCTTCCGGATTTAATGTATTGATCTGTGAGATATTCATCGACTTCAAGGTCTGTAACGGCCAACCATAAAATTTTGAAGCGGTAAGGTTTGCATCTATAATATGGCCATGCTCGGGATCAATGAGAAGCATAACCGCATTGCTGTTTTTAAAAATACTTTTATACCGCGCCTCCGCTTCCCCTACTTTAATGAGTGCTTCATTTCGCTCTTTTTGATGTAATAACAGAAGGCTTAATAAGACTGTACTGATCGGATATACCAGCATGACAGGCAGACTGATTTCTTTTACTATCTTCAGGGCTGTTTCCCAAGGAAGAATAAATGCATCAGCCAGCATAACAAGATGAACCGCAACGCCGAAAAAATAGATGTTAAGCCATCTGAATTTCGTATTTTGGGGCAATAGAAAATGCCTCCATAGGATACCTATGGAAGCAGAGGTGATAATCGTGGACACACCCATCCAAAGACCGGCACCTCCCAGGATAACACGATATAGGATCAACATACAGGCTGCAACAGTTGTGGGGATGAAACCAAAGGTTAATGCTGCGATGCTAATTAGAATGGTGCGCGTATCAAAAAATATGCCCTTTTCTAAATGAAAAGGAAGCATCATAATCCCTAATCCTATCAGCCCGATCAAGAGTCCGTTAAAGATCGGAACTATTTTCGCCCATTGAATCGGTATAATATAGCTAACTTCATAGACAACGATTAACGCTAATAACAGCGCTGCATTATGGATTAATTCTATTAAAATCATTATATTCTTCCTTCACTGTTCTATCGCACATTTATCGAGGCCCGGTTCAAAAGAATATTTTAGAATTTGTTTATCATAATATGGCTCGATTTTATTAAATTATATAGCTGAAGGAAGATGATTGCAACATTATTTTACATTTTGCAACATATTTCGACCTTTTCCCCAATTTCCGATCACATGAAAGGTTGGGCAAGAAATATAGTAAATAAAGAGTGTGCACAAATTACATTTTACGATTTTACTATAAACCTACAGCAATGATCACCATGCGTTTTGCACAAAGGTCTTTCGTACTCCACGTTGAAGCTTTTATAAAGAACATCGTCTATCTCACAGTATAATGCTCCGAGCTCCAATGCATCCAGTTGCTCCCACATATCGTGCATAGGACAATACGTAATATCACATGGGTTTTTAGGATCCTTCTCCCATGGCATCGAGGGCATATCCCTCACAAGCGCATAAGTTTCAGCATTTATTTCAAGACCTCGCTCATGCGCTTCTTCTATCATAATTTTAGCTCTGGCTTCGCCAAACTTGGTTACGGCATTTCGTATTGCTGCTTTTCCCGTCTCATTGCCAAGTCTCTCAATCATCTCAGTTGCCATAAAGGAATAGAGTTCCGCCATGAGTTGCGCCATCTTTCCGACCGGCTCATCGGTGCTTCTTATTTTACCCAATTCAATCCCCCATTTTTAAAAAAGTATCTTTAACACTAGGAAGCATCCTCGCAAGGAATCTCCGGTATTCTTTCTTTGAATCTATCGATTGCTCTGTCAACGTAGCTTGTCATTGAAATTGCCCCCATAACACAGGCACTTGCACACCTGCCGCAACCTGTACATTTGTGAGTTTCTTCCAGCCATGGTACATAGACGTCCTTTACGTTTGTTTCCACCATCTTGAGGTGTCCATTCCTGCAATAGTTGACGCAGGCTCCGCAGCCTTCACAGTTTACAGGAATAACCCAGGGCATCTTCGCCGGAAGTTTTTTTATGTTGCTGCTTTCCGGATCCGGATCATTTCCTTTCACTTCTGTAATCATTCCCTTCCACCTCTTTCAAACACTTATGCCCTTGGTGCGAAATCTGTCCAGCGACTTTCTTCATAAGCTTTCATTTCTTCGTATCCCATTGTATCCAAACGGATTCCTGCTTCGGCACCTGGTTTTGTGCAATAGATCTCCTCTACCTTAATCTCCAGATTGTTCTCAATAACCTTTGCCATTCCTTTAAACTGATACGGCGCACGTACCGAGCCTAATTGACCTGGGGCTATTGCTGCAAGTGGATTTTCTACGATAATATTTTCTATTTGATGAATCTGACTTGGTGTTAAATCAACCTTGATCGTATCTACATTCACTTCAATCGATTCCGATACAATCACAGTCGAAAATCCTTTTTTCGTTGCAAGCGCTATGTGGACACCATTTACAACAATCCAATCTGTCATTCTTGGAGTTAATTTGATTGACATCGTTCTCCCCCTTATAAAATAACTTGTCCCGAATGCTCGGAATCAAATGTATAGACTTCTTCGACTTTTAGTACGATTACCCCACGCTGTGCAAGTTTCGGCGGTACAATATCCGGCGGAACCTCATCAGGCGGTTCTTTTTCTGCCCAATCTCCCCAATCTTTCAGTACCTCACCGGCTATGATGTCATGCCATTTGTAATGATTGGGCGAAGCATGACTGATAATCGTGCAAGGTCCTCTGAAAACCCATGTATGGTCTTTTACTGGGTGAGCAATGGAAATGCAGCCAACGGGATTCTCATTTAAATTAACCTTCGTCTTTTGCGCAAACATCTCCGCGATCAGTATATACTCATCCTTATAGTGTGTTACAAACCGTTCAGCAACGATATTTGGCTTGCCATCCGCGCTGCTCGTTGTAAGGTGGACTACTGCCCCTCCTTTTCCAACGACCTTAAGGACTTTTTTCATTTCCTCTGTAAGAACTGCCATGTTTTCAACCTCCTTTGATAGTAACTTATTCTATAATCCATAATGAATTATAAAACAAGTTACTTAATTCATACTATTCTTATCGGAATAGTATTATATTATATTCCTCAATAGGTTTTGTCAAGCCAAAATGCAAAAAAAAACACTGACAAATTAGAGTCAGTGTTTTATGATACTAGTATATTAAAAGGTGAGGTGAGTCTCGATATAGGTTTTATGTAGTAGCTGTGAGTACCTCCAATGCAAATTTTACAGTATCCGTTGCATCTTCACAATAGTAGTCCGCTCCGATCTTTTCAGCCCAGCGCTTTGTTACGGGAGCTCCCCCAACCATTGTTTTTACTTTTCCCTTCAGACCGCTGCTTACCATCAGATCTTCGATCTTCTTTTGTTCGGTCATCGTTGTTGTTAACAGGGCACTGCTGCCTAAGATGTCCGCATGATATTCTATCGCTTTTTCAATAAATACTTCTGCAGGCACTTCCCTGCCAAGATCATAAACCTGAATTCCGTTTGTTTTAACCAATGATGCAACAATACCTTTCCCGATATCATGTACATCACCCAAAACAGTACCAATGACCATGACTCCTTTTGATTCGATCTCTGAGGCTTCCATCTTACTTTCAATTTCAGTGGTTACCATTCTCATAACTTCTGTTGAGAAAATCAACTCCGGTAAAAAAACTTCTCCTCTGCCAAATAAGTCTCCTAAATGCTTGATTCCGGCGCTGTAACCTTTCGATAAGAGTTCAACAGGATCAATCCCCATCGCTTCAGCATCTTTCAACACTTTTAGCGCCATTGTTTCATCACAATCTACTATAGAATCAAAAGCATCTTTTAATAATTCTTCCTTTGTCATACTATCCTCCTAATTCACATTCATGAATCTATTCATATTTTCCATATGTTTTTGCTTCTTCAACAATAATCTTAGCGTAATCGAAATCCATCAAGGCCGGATATTCGCAGCCAGTTGCAAGAATGAATCCGCCTCCTTTTTTGTAAGCATCGATTTGTTTTCTGCACATTTCTCTTAGTTCTTCTTCCGTTGCTGCGAAAAGCCATCCAGGTTCTATATGTCCGATCAAAGTGACCTTGTCGCCATATTTTGCTTTAACATCTTCCATATCTGTGCAATCCAAAGGGATATGCTGATAAGAAATTGCTACTGGGTTCATCCTTGCTATCTGTTCTTTAAAATAAACCCCTGCACCACAATTATGGAGCATTACCATAGCACCCTTTTCACGCACAAAATCAGACAGTTCTTCGATATAAACACCCTCATTGTCATCCCACATTTTCGGACTCATGATGGTTCTTGAAGCATACAGCGTGTCGAACATAATTGCATGGCAGCCTGCCTCTATCAATGCTGCGCAAAACTCCTTCAACGTTTCTGTGATATTTCTGAGTGCTCCCTGCATTTTCTGAGGGCAACGGATCAAGTCCATAAACATTTGCTCCTGCCCCCTCATCATGCTCAGGATTCCTAAAGGGCCGAAAACAAAGCCGATGATCGGCATTTCCTGACCCTTTGCCTCATAAAGAAGCTTGGCCAGCCTGATATGTTCGCTCATTCTCGGCGTCTCTCTCGGATTGATTACACCGACCTTGTCATACTCATCCGCGCTTTTGATATATCGGTTATTTAAATTTGGATTTGCAGCTAGATTATCATGATAAACCACTTCCTGGCCCCAATCAGCCGCTTCAACCGTCAAATCGACCAAAGTACAGATACAATCCGCTCCTATTTCCTCTGTAGCCTTAATAATCGATGCCGCACATTTTTCAGCATCCTTAGACCATTCCTCGTATGTAATCCCCAAAGCCTTCCTCGATACACTGTTTAATAACGGGTATACCGGGACACGATCGGCTTCTTTGTGTTGCAAGGTTAAAGTAATTCTTTCCATTGAGTTCATATTCCAAATACCTCCACAAGAAATCATTAGCGTTTACTAATTTTGATTTACTTACATTATCTATGGAAATTGATCTATTGAGTAATATTATCTTTTGAGTTTTTTGTAATTTTTATAGTAATAATATTTTTAGTTATTGCGATTATTAGCGTTATAATCTAGAATAAAAGTACTAATTATAAAATTTAATTGTAATTTCTATGGGGTGCAAAACATATGAATCATCATGAAAGATTTATCCAACCATTTTGTAACTTAACAAAAGTACCAGTTACATATTTTAATATCAATGCAGTTCCCCAGTGGGAATATTGTACCGGTGGTAAAATATGTGCTTTTTTCAATGGAGACCACGATCATCAATGTAATTGCAGAAAAACGTTGATATCATCTGCAAATATGGCGGCACAGCTCGGTGAGCCTTATATATTTCTATGCCGTTCCGGATTGATCAATATTGCGATTGCGTTGATTATTCAGGGCAAAATTCAGGGGGTATTTATTGCCGGACCGATTCCCATGGGCAATAATCGTGAAATGATCATTAAGAACATATTAAAAGGCATGACATTAATACCTGAAGCATATCCAAAACTGATTATATTTTTAAGTGAAATGAGAATTTTCAGTCCAAAAGAAGTAAGTGATCTTGCTTCATTGTTCAATAGTACTGTTTTATATTCATTCAATACAATTGATGAATACAGAAAAATAAAAGAGAATTACAAAGAAGAATCACATTTCGGAGAGAAGATACACACGTACAAAAAACTCGGCAGACAGCTGGACTACCCCCATGAATTGGAGGAACTGCTGGTTCAAAAGGTTAAAATGGGTGATGTAAAAGGTGCTCATAAAATATTAACAGAGTTGCTTGATAAAATATTTATCATCGAATGCCGTGATTTGTCCTTTATAAAGGTTCGGGTGATTGGTATCTGTGCAATTCTCACACGGATCACTTCAAAAAAAGACGAATCATTTCAAGTTTCCTCTGAGGAGATCGAAAATTTATATTTATTGAACCAAGCACAAAGTTTCAAAGACTTATGCAGCTTAACAGCCAAAATATGTGAAAATATCTGCGTCAGCATATCAAGTCGAGTATATAGAGGCAACTCATCAGTAATAACGAAGGCTTGTCATTTCATCAATGAAAATTACAAGAACAAAATTACATTAAGTATCGTTGCCGATGAGCTATATATAAATCTCTCATATCTTTCCTCATTGTTTAAGAAAGAAATGGGAAAGGGCTTTACTGAATATATTAATGATATTCGCCTTAGGCATACCCAAGACTTATTAGAGAATACTAACTTAAGTCTTATGGATATATCTACTGACGCCGGGTTTGACTGTCAAAGCTACTTTACAAAAGTCTTTAAAAATAAAATAGGAATAACCCCAAGTGAGTATCGAAAAAAAAATCGCAAGCAAGATTAGGTTCCTTTTCCGTGGAAAAATTGTTGTCAAGTTAGAAACTTAAAAAAAGCCTTATCCTCATTGAGCCAAGGATAAGGCTTTTATGGAAAAACTGTTGGAATTAAGCCGGACGAACGAGTTCGAATTCCGCAAGCCACCTATGGTATTCTCCATCCGGAAGGAGGATATCGTAAAGATAAGTAGCTTTAAACAAACACTGAAATATTACGGATAATTCATAACGTTTCCTAATCATCTCATTCTCCATAACTTCTCCACATTAATGTGATATTAATAAATTAAGCAAAAAACGAAGGAGATGAATGATATGAATTGCTGCAAGAACCAAAATGACGAAAATCGAGACAATCTGATTACAAGTCAGTCCAAATCGGAAAGACCATCCAATGATCCGGATTATTCAAAGAAACCAAAACATAATCACAATAGACATATGCTTCATATGGGCCTGTGCTGCGGGCTGCCACTGTTGATCATATTCGGATTGCCCTTACTCGGCTATAAAGGGTTCCTGACGAGTATCGCTCCGTTTATCTGCCCAATCATGATGCTGGTTATGGTGCATATGATGCTGCGAGGAAACGGCGGCAGCTGCCATAGTAATTCCAAGCCTACAGAAACGAAGTCAATAGAAGAAAAATAGCTTTGACAGACATACAATAAATAGCCAACCCATAATACAGGTCATTTCTCCTCCTATCCTGTATATGGGTTAGCTTTCTGTTTCGAATCATATCGTTTAGGACAGATCCTGTATTTGCCTGGGTACTGTAATAATAAACCGGCTACCCCTTCCGATCTCGGATTCAACCTGAATCTGACCATGGATTTTATTTAGGTTTTCTTTTACCACATGTAAGCCAATTCCCTCTCCAGGGATATCGACTGCATTAGAGCCTCGATAATAAGCGTTAAAAAGGTGCTCTATTTGTTCCCTGCCAATACCGGTGCCGGTGTGGCACAATTATGATTGAGTAATATTTTTTTATAATTTATCTCTGTGATCTCACACTAAACTCGAAGTCTTTCTTTCGTCTCCCTAAGAGTCTGATATTGATCATTTTAATTTGTTGGGATTTTATGGTGATTGTAAAAGAAAACTCCTGTAAGAAATCTAATTTCTTACAGGAGCTCTGTTCGAGCATATTAAGTTTGGGCAGATAAATACTAGATATTATAAATTCTTTCTTTTTCTTTGGCTTCCTAGTTTTAACGAAGAGGATATAATCCTTTGAACTAAATGATGCTAAATAAGGCTTTTCCTTTATCTTTATTCCAAACTTGGAAAGGCCATATATTATGTTTATTAATGTGCCAAAGCACAAGCCGCTTCTGCTAATGATTTTTTCAGCAAATCAAGTTGTACTGGTTTTGCCAGATGACATCGAAATCCTGCTTTGCCTGATTTCTCAATATCTTCCTGCTGCGCATAACCCGAGATGGCTATCATATAAACATCTTTCAAATCCTGATAACAACACACTCTCTTGGCGACTTCATAACCGCTGATTCCAGGCAGTCCAATATCACATAAAATAACATCCGGATGCAGCTCTCTTGCTATCTCCACACCAGTTTCGCCGCTAAAAGCACATATTGTTTTATGATTCAAAAACTCAAGTAACTCACAAATAATCTCTGATAAATCAGGATTGTCTTCTATAACAAGTATCTTTAAGGAGCTATTTATTTCTTCTTTTGATATGTTGTCGCATGGCTCGACATAATCGTCAATTTCACATGACAAAGGTAAGCGGATTGTAAAAGTTGAGCCCTTAGAAAATCCTTCGCTTTCTACCGATACAGTTCCATCATGAAGTTCAACAATGCCCTTCACTATAGCAAGACCTAACCCAATACCTCCATTTGATCGATCAAGGCAATCGTCTGATTGAACGAAGGGATCAAAGATATCGGATAAAAGATCTTTCGGGATTCCATATCCCGTATCACTGACTATTATTAGCAATTCAGCACTGCGTTGATCTTTTTTGACTGAAATCTTAACGATATCACCCTTATTCGTAAACTTAAATGCGTTATGCAGAAGATTACTGATTACTTGTGACAGCCGTGTAGGATCAACATTCATATATGATACTTCCGAATTACCTTCGATGATAAAGGTGATTCCTTTACTGGAAAACTGTTCTTGATTATCTGTAGCGCATAGCAGAACAAGTTTGCTGATATCAACGCATTCCTTGTTTAATTGAATAATTCCCTTGCTAATCCGAGTAACATCCAACAGATCATCAACCAAGCGAGCCAGATGGTCAGTTTGCCTTCGGATTACTTCTAAAGAGTGATTTAATTTATCACTTGAACAATTTGCTAATGAAAGTGCTAGGGATATCGATGCAAGAGGATTTCTTAATTCATGAGACAACATAGATAGAAATTGTGTTTTAAAGTCATTCGTTTTCTGTAAAGACAACAATGCGATTTTACGATCCGTTATATCAGATGCAGTCACACTGACTCCAATAATCTCGTTGTTCCCATTCTTTAATGGCATCCAATTTTCTTCATGATACTGTTTAATACCAGGTTGAGCTGGGGTTTCGCCTTCCACTATTAACTTTATAGCTTCTCCAGTATCTAAAACTTTTCTAAATGCTTTTTCTACCTGTTCCCCTAAATTTGGAATCAGTTCTCGTGTAGTGTGTCCGATATGATCTTCAATAGGTATCCCATTAAGATCTGCGAAGCTTTGATTTAAACACACATATCGAAGCTCCTTATCAAGAATACAAAACCCTACTGGGATACAATCATAGATAGACTCGGTGTCGATCATCTGATTAAAAAATGACTCACTACTAAACAATGTATTATTTACTGCTAGTTTCATAACCTTACTCCTTCAAGATATAGTAGCCTAATCTTAAGTCAGCCCATAATTTATCATGATATTATAGTCAAGGTTCTAGGAAAGATACTGTTAGCGTTTGTAAATATTATATTAATAAATGCAAATATTAATATTGTTTAACCAGCAAGAAATAGTGACAATTAATAAAATATAGTATCTTGTTGGACTTGTCAATTAATATCATCATTTTTGATAATGTTATGATTTCTAAAATATTGTATATTATCATAAAGAAGTAAAAAGGTAAAAAGGTAATTATGATTGGTGATAGAATAAAATATTTAAGAGAATTAAATGGTTATACTCAGACAATCCTAGCAAAGAAGCTTGGAATTTCAAGGAGTTCAGTGAATGCTTGGGAAATGGGAATTTCAAATATTTCATTTAAAAATTTAAGAGAACTTGCAGTTATTTTTGGTGTATCCGCTGACTTTTTATTAGAGCTTGATAAATCTGTCACTATTGATGTGTCGGGTTTATCAGCAAAACAAGTCGCCATTATTATGCAATTTGTTGAGCAAATAAGACATTCTAACAGGGATTAAAGCTGCCTATTTTTTAAGCTTTACCATTATTTTGATGTTTTCGCATAGCAAATTAAGCAAGAATCCATGTGCCTATGCCATTCAAATAGTATTATTTATTTAATTTCGAGTATTACACACAGTTTTTAAAGGAGGCACGTATGGAAGATGATGGCGAAGAAATGCTTCTCGTTAATATTAATCATTTGAAAAGTATTTTAAATGAGATTCTATCTAATAAAAGTTTAGATAATGATGAGGTTATAATTATTAGTAATCTTTTAGATCAGTTTATTGTTGAATACATGCGATTAATAAATCAAGATTTATAATTCCCTCCTAAATAATTTATAGTTTATAATTTGGCTGTCAATAATAAGCTGATAGCTTTTTATCATTAAATGGGTTGAAATTGACCTCATTTTATCCTTCTACTTCAATGAATTGTAATATCCCCTCTGCCATATAGTCTCCAAGAAACAATGTATGATAAGTTATTCTATCATATATATCTATATCCTTCTCAAAATTTCCAGATGCTAAAGCGACCAATTCCTCAATCGTCAATCGAGTGTATTGATCTAAAAGGTTTTTCCATTGAATGTCACTCCAAAATGGGTTAATGGTATTGAAATAAGCTGCGAATTCATTAATGTTTTGGTATAGCTGACTCGTTAGAGCGCTGGCTTGTTGATTATCACCAGATTTTATTGAAATTGCTAGGTTCATCATTAATATAATATGATTTGATAGTAGGGTAATGAATTTCTCTGAAACCTCTCTTCCGAAGACTAACTGAAGACGTTCATGAAAATCAACAGGAATACGATATAGTCGTTCTCCAACCATATTGGAATTACCAAATCCTGATATTATACTAACAAAATAGCTCCTAGTCCAACTTGCAAGATCAAGCCAAAGGTTTCTGAAATTGATTATAAAATTCATTTGACCATATGATAAGGTAGGCTCTTGTAGCTTACAGTAAAACATTTTATACCTCAATGCAGAAATACTTTAAATTATTATATGACCACATAGAATATTTGTTGTTAGTTTCAGAAACTAATGAAGATTTGTTTCTGATCGGCTACACTTGACTGGTGGATCGGCTACACTTGACTAGACAGAAAAATTAGTTCTATGCTAATATCAATTTATTTGATGCTTTTGCAACTGTTCATACGGACCTAAGCAGAATCCAAATGTTTCATACTGACAGGGGAAGCGAGTTTAACAATTACATCTTCTAATCTTTGCCCAAACTATTTTGTCGAATGCCCAAACTTTAATATACTATGCCCAAACTTTAATTTGCCCGTACAGCTCTGTTTAAGATAAGTTCTTCGGACCCTACATTTTATACAGCTCCCACCTGCAGTCGCTCACCAGGTATTTCAGCTCGTAGCTCTTCATGGCCCCGTCGATTTCACTTTGGCAGCGGTAAACAAAGGCTCTGATCCCGGCCGTCTTGATTTCATCCACACTGATGATTTTATCCACATTCACCTTGCGGACCAGGCCCTCCCGGTCGCTGTATCGAAACTTGATCGGATGGGGCTTCTCCTTTGACTTGAACCAGACTGCGGCTTCAATGGGTTCTGCTAATATCTTCACTGTCGGTACCCTCCCATCATAATAAAATCACTGTCATTTGTTCCGCCCTGTATTGCATTGACATTGCCGTTTGCAAACCTTCCCCTGATGATGGATCTCGTTCCGTATTTCGCCCGAATCTTATCAACCACCTTGTCAAGGGCCTGCAGCTTTTCACTGTCACACTTATCGAACAGGGAAAATTGCCTTGCCTCGGAAACCTGAAAATCCGAAACGTGTACCCCCAGATGCCTGATGGGCTCCCCCTTCCAGCATTGATCGAAGAGAATGCAAACGGACTCATAAATTTCCGTCGTCGTGTTGATGCAGTTTCGCAGCTTCATCTGATGGCTGTACCGTATGAATCCGTCTGTTTTTATCGATACGGATACGAGAGACGCCATGTAACCCAGTCTTCTCAGCCGCATTGCGACACGCTCCGTCAAAGCCAGCAGGATCATAAAGGCCTCGGTGCGGTCCGTCACATCATGGCTTATTGTGGTGCTGTTCCCCACGCCCTTCTGTATGATGTCGCTGTTCAGGGTAACCTCCGACGCATCGATGCCGTTGGCAAACTCCCAGACCACGAGCCCGGGCGACTTCAGCAGTGCCCTCATATGATTTGGGTCCGCCTTTGCCAGATCGCCGATGGTATTGATGTTGATCTTCTGCAGCTTCTGGGTGGTCGCCCTCCCTACCATAAACAGCTCTCCCACGGGCAGAGGCCACATTTTTTTTTCGATTTCCCCGGGCCAGAGGGTATGAATCTGATCCGGCTTTTTCAGCTCAGAGCCCATCTTTGCCAGGAGCTTGTTGCAGGACACACCAACGTTTACCGTGAACCCAAGTTCCTCTTTGATCCTGTTTTTTATTTCATAAGCGGCGTCAAGAGGATCGCCGAATTTGTTTTGGGATGCGGTGTAATCCAGGAAGCATTCATCTATGCTATACCGTTCCACCAGCGGTGTGTACTCGCACAAAATGTGATACATGGCATTGCTGCAAAGCATGTAAAGATCATAATTCGGTGGATATACGGCAAGCTCCGGATATTTCTGCTTCGCTTCAAACAGGCTTTGGCCCGTTGCAATCCCATATTTCTTAGCAGGAATGGATTTTGCCAGTATGATCCCATGCCGGTTCAGCGGATCGCCCGAAATCGCGGACGGGATTTCTCTTATGTCGATCGGATAACCTTTTTCCAGCAGAGCTGCAGCAGTCCAACTCAGATACGCGCTATTTGCATCAATGTGAAAGATTGTTCTCACGATTTATCACCCTCTTTTTCGTAAGACCATCATAACAGAACGTATGTTCTTTTGCAACAGAAAAGATATTCCAAATATAGAAAAATCCCGTCAGAATTCTGATGGGATTTGCTGCTCTTTAAGGACAGCTTCGCCTGCCCTCTTATTGATTATAAAAGATCGTCATGTGAAGGTGTATCGTTTTCTCTCCGTCGTTCCGGTAGCTGTGGGACACATCCGATTTAAAGTGAATGGAATCTCCGTCAGTGAGCTTGAATTCCCTTCCCGCAATGTTTATGACGACTTCTCCTCCAAAGGAGGTGACGAACTCCTCCGTGCCCATGAGATGGGGCTCAGATTTTCTGCTGCCGCCGGGTTTCATTTCTACATAGAATTGCTCAAATTTTCTTGTTTCATCAAAGGTGATAATCGGATAGTTGTAAAATCTGTCCTCATCCTCAATCAGCGGAGTGATTTCATCTTTCCTTATGATTTCCACATCACTTTTTGCTTGATCCAATAAGGACGTAAAGGAAATTTTCAGCCCATTGGCGATTTTCCAGACCACAGAGATGGTAGGATTCACTTCTCCCCGTTCAATCTGACCAAGCATGCTCTTGCTGACACCTGACAGCTTCGCCACCTGATCCAGGCTTAGTTTCTTATTTTCCCTGATTGCCTTCAGGTTATTCGCCACAATTCTATTTACATCCATCTTTTTCTCCTAAAGCATTGACAATATACTGCACGATTTGTATAATATGCAATACAAGACACACTGCACATATCATGCACTATATTATACCACGTTTTTTATGGGAGGGTACATATGTTTCATCTTTATTCTTTTATCTCTTATATTTTTATTACGGCATACACACCGGGGCCGAATAACATCATGGCCATGAGCAATGCAAGCAGGCTGGGCTTCCGAAAAAGCTTTCCTTTTGTCCTTGGAATGCTATTGGGATTTATCTTCGTAATGATCCTGTGTACGCTGTTCAGTGCGGGGCTGTATGCCTTGATCCCGAAGATCAAACCGTTTATGCTTGTTCTCGGTGCCGGCTATATGTTTTACCTTGCCTGGAAAATATGGAAAAGTGATTCGGATATCCAAGTGCAGGATACAAAAGGCACTTCCTTCTTATCCGGGTGCCTGCTTCAATTTGTAAACCCTAAGATTATGATTTATGGAATCACAGCCATGTCGTCCTATATCCTTCCCGTTTTCCAAAACACTCTGATTCTAACGGGCTTTGCCCTGCTGCTTTCCCTGGTGGGCTTTTCCGGCTCAATCTGCTGGTCCGCTTTCGGTTCCGTCTTCTCAAGAATATTCAAGGAGCATAGAAAGCTGCTCAACGGAATCATGGCGCTCCTGCTTGTTTACTGTGGGGCATCCCTGTTTTTTCCGTAATAGTGCAACCCCTATCCATCGCTTAACTAATGTGATTCTATTTTCCCAAACGGTTCAGATCCGGATGATAATATCTTCCCTTTTTTGCGGTACCCTTCCCATATTGTATCGCATGTACCGGGCAGCGGTTAATGCATCCCAGACACTGGGTGCAGACCTTCCCCCAAACCGGCTTATCGGTTACCTTAATCGTATGTACCGGACAGATCTCTTCACAAATTCCACACCCGGTACAGGTGTCATCCACGGAAAAGCTTTTGGTTTGCAGGGCAAAACGGTTAAACATGGGATTGACCAGTGCTGTTTTCAGGGCAGGGAATCTGCCCGGGATCGTCAGGTTTACGTTTTTCTGCCTGCGGCTGATGGTCTTATTGATTTCCGCAAGCATTCGCTCTGCCGCTTTCAGCTTTTCCGCTTCCAGCTCTTTGGGGTCCACATCGAATCCGGGGATATAGTTGTTCGGCATCTGGAGCGAGAATGCACTGTCAAGGGGGAGCCCCTTTGCAGCGAGGGCTTTCTTGATTTTATTTGAGGTCCTGCCTTCATCATTGCCGCAAGTACTCAGGTAAAATGCATACGGCTTTCCCGTGACCTCCAGCCTGTTTATGAAATCCAGCACCATTTTAGGCGGTGCCCAGGCGTAGATTGGGAAAACAAAGCCCAGCGGCTCGTTTTCCCCCAACTCGTACTGATAGACATCTTTGTTCTGATCCATCAGCTTGGCAATGGAAACCACGCGATCCCCCTGTGCTTCTGCAATATTACACGCAGCGTAAAGGGAGTTTCCTGTTCCGGTAAAGTAAAAAATCATAAAAATTCATCTCCTTTTCCCAAATGATTTCGTTCGTCCTCAATTTGTTCAGCATTATTTTATCATAAATTATTCCGACAGAAAAGGCCACCGAAGTATGAGACTCCGATGGCCATGGGCATTGATTTTGGAAACTAGTCGATTTTGTTATTGATTTCAGTCTTTCTATTTCTTGTCCGTCTTAAGAACTGCGTTCAGCAATACACTTGCACCCTTTGTACACTCTTCAACAGTAGTGAACTCAGGTTCGCAGTGGCTGTGGCCGTCCTTGGAAGGAACGAAAATCATGGTGGTCGGCATCATATAGGATGCGAACTGAGCATCATGTCCGGCGCCGCTGTTGATGAGCTGGTTCTTTGTTCCAAGTTCGTCTGCGCTTTCTTTTACATAGCCAACCAGTTCCTTGTCAAAGTATACTGTGTCACGCTGCCAAGCCAGTTCAACTTCACACTTACATCTTGCCCATTCCTTCTGCTCAAGGCTCTTCACAATCTCAAGAACCTTTGCTCTGAGTTCAGGGTCTTCATGTCTAACGTCAATGGAGAAATCGATCATATCAGGAATTACTGTGTGTACGTTTGGATGACATACGATCTCACCGGTTGTGTAAACCAGTTCCGGTCTGCCAAGCTTGTCGATTTCTTCGTGGAGATAGCAAAGCGCCTGTGCCGCTGCAAATAACGCATCCTGTCTCTTGTGCATCGGAGTGGTTCCTGCATGGTCGGACTGGCCGTAGAATCTGATTCTGTAGTTGAACATACCAAGTACGCAGGTTACAACGCCGATTTCGTTTCCAGCATCCTCAAGAATCGGGCCCTGCTCAATATGGAGCTCAAACATCGCTTCATATTTGTCTTTGCTCAGTCTATTCTTTTCCTCTCCCTTGAATGGGCTCGCGTTTAAAGCATCTCCAAACGTAGTGGTTTTATCTAAAACGCTTACGGAAGCCAGCATATTTTCCTTTTTAAATTTCTTGGAAATATCAGCAGGCAGGTAGTCGTAGCAAACAACGCCGGAGGACATCATTGCAGGCGGATAAAGGGAGCCTTCCTCGTTTGTCCAAATCATGGCTGTGAGCGGATGTCTGTGAGGAATATTCTCGGCAACGACTGTTTCCAAAACTTCCATACCAGCGATTACGCCAAGAATTCCGTCGTAATTTCCGCCGTTTTTAACGGAGTCAGCATGGGATGCCATTACGATTCTCTTCAGTCCCGGTTCTGACCCCGGAATCGTAGCATACATATTAGCCATATCATCACACTCGATCGTAGCCCCGATTGCCTCCATCCTCTTTACAAAATAATCTCTTGCCTGATGGGCTTCAGGGGACAGGGAGTATCTGGTAATTCCGCCATGACCGGCGTCACCGAATTTTGCGAATGTAGTGATCTTGTCTTCCATTCTTTTGTTGTCACAAGTAAACATAATACTTACACTCCTTATAATATATATTTTGATTTAAATGAATAAAAAATCAACAGGTCACAAGTTATGGAACCATTCTATCGTTAGCCTCGATCCTTGGCGGCTTTGCCGCAACGAAGCTAACGATGCAGTGGTTCCTACCTCTCGGCAACGCCGTTTTACATGTCACGGAACCATTATAACACTGATTTTGTCGAAATGTTACTAGTTTCGTAAATTCTTAAAAAAAGAGAATCCTTGGACTGATATATAAAAGCATACTGCTTTTTGCACATCGCTGTCAAGCAGTCTTTTCCGGCATTGGCCGTCGCAATATTCTGACAACAAATTCAAAATTGTTTCACCATTCCGATGAACTCGTCCCATCTTCCCTCTCTCAGCAGGATATCCGGGCAATGCTTTCCCGAAAAATCTTCATGCTTTTTTACGCTGCTAATTTCCAGGTCGTAGGCTTTAAGCAGCATTGCGGTAAGTTTTGCCGTGTTGATCAAGGTCTGCTCATAATCGTTCTCCGGATTGATGCACATCTCAATTCCAACTCCGTTTAAATTGCCTCCGCCCTTCTCCAGTCCGTCACCGGCATGGAAGGCGATCTCGTTGTCGGGAATATGGTAGTAGATTTCATTGGCATCCACTGTATAATGCCAAGATTTCTGCTGGTTGTCCGCCTCTTCATGAAGATAATTGTTGTGGGATGCGGCATCGGCATTTCTCCCTGCATTTCCCGTTTCATGAATAACGATATATTTGATCCGTCTTTCCTGTCCCGGCCGTCCCTTGGTTTCCTTGGGAACAAAGTCCGTTATGATGGGAATGGCGTCAACCTCGGTTACCGCCTCCCGAAGTTCGGTGGGTAATCCGGTGATGTATAAATAAACAGACATACCGATTGCCGCTATGAATGTTGTAGTAACAAGCAGAAAGATCGCCATTCTGCCTTTTTTGATCCTTATTCTCTTTCTCTTCCCCATAGGATTCCCCCTTGCTTCATTTCTACTCTTCCCCCTGATTGAATACCGCCCCTATGATAAATTTTACCATGACGATGGTTTGTTTTCAATCAAGTATAGAAATTCTGCACTCTCATCATACTATTTATCATCTAAGCAATAATTTTAAAAGGAGGCATGGGTATGGACCACCGTGAGAAAAGTCAAAATCATCAAAATCAATGGAATAAAAAAGATACACAAAAAAATGAATGTCCAAAAAAGGATAAGGACGGAGACTGCCTTGTGCCGGGAATTTACAGTGACTCCGATCCGGTCGGCGGGGGCTGAAACGTAAAATAAAAAGGCCATGGAATTTGATCCTTTTCCATGGCCCTGCTATTGAGAATTTATGAGGATTGATTCGTTTCCTTAAAGACTGAAAAACCGCTTGATCTCAATTTCAGCATTTTCCGGCGAATCGGAACCGTGGATCACATTTTCTGTGGTGGATTTTGCAAAATCTCCCCGAATGGTTCCCGGAAGAGCATCTTCAAATTTTGTCGCACCGATGAGGATCCGCATTCCCTGGATCACGTTTTCTCCCTCGACGATCATGCCCCATACCGGTCCAGACATCATATAGCCCTCCATGTGAGGATAAAACGGCCTGTCTGCAACATGGGCATAATGTTCCCGCAGAACCTTCTGATTCAGATTCATTACCTTTATGGCGACAATGTGGTATCCTTTTGCTTCGATTCTTTCGATGATGCGCCCGGTCAGTTTTCTTTCTACTGCATCCGGCTTCAGCATAATATAGGTTCTTTCCATTTTCCCCTCCTATTATTTCTGAGCTTCCAGCTGTTCCTTGAGAATTCGTTTCATAATCTTGCCGGTGCTGTTTTTCGGTAGACTCGGAACAAATTCGATATGACGCGGCAGCTTGTAGGATGCGAGCTTTTCTTTCATGAAGAGAAGAAGCTCTTTGGAATTGCATTCTTCTCCTTCCTTCAGAACAATGTAGGCCTTTACAGATTCCCCCCTCAGTTTATCAGCCAGTCCGATGACGGCAGCTTCCTTTACTTTCGGGAATTGATAAATTACTTCTTCTACTTCCCTTGGGTATACGTTCAAGCCCGCAACGATAATCATATCCTTTTTCCTGTCTACGATATAGATATACCCGTCCTCATCCATTTTTGCCAGGTCTCCCGTATGAAGCCAACCGTTCAGCAAGGTGCTTATCGTGGCCTCGGGCTGGTTATAATATCCAAGCATGACGTTATCTCCGCGTACCGCCAGTTCTCCAACCACTTCCGCCGGCAGTTCATTTTCATTTTCATCAATGATTTTGCATTCCACACCCGAAAGCGGCAGCCCGATGGAGCCTTCCTTCTGTACCCCTTCCGGCGGATTGAAGGATACGGCAGGAGATGCCTCTGTCAATCCATAGCCTTCTACGATAGGGAGCTTCATGATTTCTCTGGCTTGTCTATAAATTTCAACCGGCAGCGCTGCTCCTCCCGAAACAGCTAAACGGAGCTTCGGGAAAAAGATATTCTTTTTCCCCGCTTCCAATAGAACGACATACATCGAAGGAACTCCCATAAAGACTGTGATCTCGTCCTTCAGCAAAGTTTCAATGACCTCTTTCGGTTGGAAAGACTCCAGAATCGTGATTGTGGCTCCGGAATAAAGGGGCAAAAGAATGCAGGCCGTAAAGGCGAATACATGAAACATCGGCAAAACGCACATGTAAATATCGTCCTGTTTCGCATGAAGTCCAAGATAGCACTGCTCTGCGTTTACGACAAGATTTTTGTGCGTCAGCATAGCTGCTTTCTGTTTTCCGGTTGTTCCGGAGGTGTATAAGAACGTGGAAATTGCATTTTCATCCGAAACGTCTTCGAATTCTTCCGTTGAAACTTCTGAAACAGCTTGATGAAATGCTTCGTCCAATAGAATGAGTGTGACGCCAAGGGCTTTTTCTACCGCTTCCTTGGTAAGCTTTGCTTTCTGGAGAATCAAAGGATGCATGATCATGAATTTCGCTTCCGAGTCCTTTACGGCATAAACAATTTCCTCCATAGTAAGCAGCAGATTGAGGGGGACAATAATTCCGCCGTTTCTCACCGTTCCAAAATAGGAATAAATAAATTCCGGGGAATTAAGACAGCTCAGTACAACCTTGTCACCCACCTTCAGTCCGACTTTTTTCAAATAGCTCCCATAGGCTAAAACCATTTGATCCATCTGCCCGTAAGTGATGCTGTTTCCCTTGAAATTTAATGCTATTTTATCGCCGATATAATTCGTCTTGTAAATGTCTCCAACCATAATAAAACTCCTTTATCAATTCGTTTTATTTTATTATAATTATCTGCGTATGTGTTTGCAAGAGAAGTTTATCTTCTATATTTCCCGACGTAATTCCGGAAGTCCCATTGCTTCAGAAACTTCTTACAGCTTTCATAGCCGGACAGATAGAGCTTATTGCTGTCCTCCTGTGAAAGGTTAAAATCTGTGGATTGAATTCCCAATGTTGGGATTGAGAGCGTTCTTACGCTGTCCTTGTCTCTCAGATATCTGGACTGGTCTTCCTCCAACATGGCCTCAATGATGTCTAAAATATAAGAAAGTAAGTCCGTCTTCCCCTTGGAGCAATTGCCTTCGCCAGGGTCGATGAGCTGGAAACCGAAGGTGGGCCATCCAGGCGCACCCTCCACATCAAAAATCCAAACCGGGAAATTGCTTAAAACACCGCCATCAATGATATAATAATGGCAATCCCGATACTCAATTATCACCGGATTGAAAAACAAAGGGATGCCGGCACTCATTCTCACTGCTTTGGCTATTTCAAATTCCATGGGGTCGAATCCGTATTTTGGAAGATCGTCGGGGAGCACCACAATTTCTTTTTTCGTTATGTCCGAGGCAATGATTTTCAATCTGCTCCTGCCCTCCAGCTGCACATCCTTGAATTTTGTTTTTCCCTTTGCCTTCAGAAGACCATGCATCCACACTTCGAGAGAATCCCCTTGATACATCCCTTTTTCCAGCAGCAGTCCCAGCGGCTTCCCCAGCAGCGGAATTGCCTGAAGTACATCAGGATCTAAAAACCTAGTAAAATCCGTGTTGATGATAACGCGAAGTTCCTTACCGGTATATCCAACCGCCAGCAGCGCTGCCATGATTGCTCCTGCAGAGGTTCCTGCTAGCCGTTGCAGCTCATACCCCTTTTCCTCAAGACAGCTGATTGCCCCAACGAAACTGATTCCTCTGACACCTCCGCCCTCAAAGATCGCATCCGCCTTCATATCCATTCCTCCTATATTGTTTATATTATAGGGTATGGGAGTTGGCGGAATTTGTTACGGTTGCTTCTTTATATAAAAAAGAAGAAAGCATTCGGCCTTCTTCTTTAAAACTTATTTTTTATGCTTCAAAAATGATACCATAAAAATTGTCACCCATTGGGAATTTCTCTATGGTTATAAAATTGTTGTGATTGCAAATTTTCTCAACATCTTCTTCCGAAATTCTGTGGTCAACAGGAGGTCCCATTGGCGTTTCCCTTTTATGAAACTCAATGATCATGAATCTGCCCTTCTCCTTCAAAATTCGTTTTATCTCACCAAGCATACTTTCCTTATTCTCTATCTCATGGAAAACCGTTACCATGAGCGCCATATCACAGATGTCATTCTCTAAAGGCAATAGGTCTGAGTCAACCTTTCTAATTTTAAGATTTTGGATTTTATTCTCTGTCATTCTGCTCTTCAGCAATTCGATCATAGGATCGGATATTTCAAGGGCATAAATGTCGTTGCTGCTGATTTGTGCGGCAGGAAAGGAAAATATTCCGCTGCCGGCTCCAATGTCACACAATACCATATTTTCTTGAAATCCCGCTTTGATCAAAGTATTTCGCGGATCAAGCTCCTCAAGCCGCTGCGGGCTTTCAAATTTTGCTACTTTACTATTGCTGCTATCGCTTATAGCAGTCATCATCGTCGCTCCTTTTTTTGATTTATGTGCCGTCAAGGTGTTCCTCAGTTCTTGCATCAATTCAAGCGCCAATGCGCCTATGATGGCACCATAAATGGTAGACAGAACCGGGTCAGACTTGATAGGGCAACCTCCCGTATAACAGCCTATATATTTGTAGTATAAAAAACCTAATATCCCACCAATCACTGATCCAATAAGAATTCTGCGCTTCATTACGGGCCCTCCGTTCATTTATATTGATTTTAACATATATATAGATACTATCAGAGATATGATTCCCTTTTCTGTGATTTCATCACAAAGGCCGTCGTAGGTTTAATAAAGAATACCCCAATCGGAAAAGGCTAATCATACTTTGCCCATCTGTTTAATTGGGGCTTACTGAACAATTCAAAAAAGCCTTTGATTCCAGCCATTTCAGGGCTTGTTCAGCAGCCCCTAATTATAATAATGCAAGGTATAAGTTTCGTATAATGATTTAAGCTAAGAATATAATCTCTTTGTAGATGGCATAATAACAGCTTAATTCAAAATGGAAGGAGTAAGAGTATGAAAATAGGCATTCCAAAAGAACGAATTGCCGATGAGACTCGTGTCGCTGCAACACCCAATACGGTCAAGCAATTAATAAAACTCGGATTTGATATCTCGGTTGAGACCGGTGCCGGAGAAAGAGCCAGCTTCACCGATGAGGCTTATCGCACCGCTGGCGCCGAGCTATCAGCTCTTGATGCCGTCTGGCAATCGGATCTTATCTATAAACTAAATCCCCCCAGTGAGGAAGAGGTTGTGAAAATCAAGGAAGGGGCAACTCTGGTCAGCTTCCTATATCCGGCGCAGAATCCGGATCTGGTCAAAATGCTTTCCGGCAAAAAATTCAATGCATTAGCAATGGATATGGTTCCTCGTATTTCCCGTTCCCAGTCTCTTGACGCACTATCCTCAATGGCCAATATCGGCGGTTATCGTGCCGTGATAGAGGCGGCTCATAATTTTGGACGTTTCTTTACCGGCCAGATTACTGCAGCAGGCAAAGTGCCTCCGGCCAAGGTTCTGATCATTGGCGCAGGAGTGGCAGGTTTGGCCGCCATTGGTACCGCCCGTTCTCTGGGCGCCATTGTCCGAGCCTTCGATACACGTTTGGAGGTGGCGGAGCAAATTGAATCCATGGGCGGAGAATTCCTGAAGTTGAACTTTGAAGGCGAGGAAGACGGTTCAACCTCCGGAGGCTATGCTAAGGTAATGTCCGATGAATTTATCAAAGCTGAGATGGCGCTCTTTGCAGAACAGGCAAAGGAAGTGGATATCATCGTAACAACAGCACTGATCCCCGGAAAGCCGGCGCCCAAGCTGATTACGAAAGAAATGGTCGACAGCATGAAACCGGGTTCCGTTATTGTAGATATGGCTGCTGCCACAGGCGGAAATTGTGAATATACGGTCTCCGGCAAAATGATCGTAACCGATTCCGGAGTCAAGGTCATTGGATATACCGACCTACCGGGCCGACTGCCCACCCAATCCTCGGAAATGTACGCAACCAATCTGGTAAACCTAGCAAAGCTGCTTTCCAAGGAAAAAGACGGCAACATCAACATTGATTTTGAGGATGTAATATTACGCAATATGACCGTGATCAGCGGTGGAGAAATAACCTTCCCACCTCCGGCAATCAGCGTATCCGCAGCCCCAGTCAAAAAAGAAACGAAGGAAATGCCTGCACCTAAAGTGAAGAAAGATACCAAAGGACTAAAAACAATTCTAGGTCTGTCAGGATTCCTGCTGTTCGCATTTATCGGTATGTTTTCTCCACAAGAGTTTTTATCTCACTTCACTGTTTTTGTACTAGCCTGTGTCGTTGGATATTACGTTGTATGGAACGTGACCCACTCCCTTCACACACCGCTTATGTCGGTGACCAATGCCATTTCCGGCATCATTGTGGTGGGGGCGCTGCTGCAGATCGGCCCTGATATCAATGCCATCACCATATTGGCATTGATCGGCGTCTTAATTGCAACCATCAATGTGGTTGGAGGCTTTATGGTAACCCAACGTATGTTGAAGATGTTCAGCAAAGAGTGAGGAGGGAAGCAGAATGTTTCAAGGATTAGTAACAATCGCATATATCGTTGCGGCACTCTTTTTCATCCTAAGCTTAGCCGGGTTGTCGAAGCAGGAAACCGCGAAACGAGGAAATGTGTTCGGGATCACCGGTATGGGGATCGCTTTGCTGGCAACGATCGCAAGTGCCAATATACAAGCTTTGATTTATATTCTGGCAGCCATGCTGATCGGCAGCCTGATCGGAGCCCGTCTGGCATTAAAGGTTGAAATGACCGGCATGCCCGAGCTGGTTGCCGCTCTGCACAGTTTTGTAGGCCTTGCGGCAGTCCTCGTAGGCTATAATAGCTTCTTAAAGCTTGCCGGCCACGAAGGACAACTTTTGAGCGGTGCGCTTCTGACCATAGAACTGACGGAGATTTTTCTGGGTGTATTTATCGGAGCCGTCACCTTTGCCGGGTCTATCGTAGCCTTTGGCAAGCTTCGCGGGATCATAAAGTCGAAAGCCCTTTCCATTCCGGGCAAGCATTGGATGAACCTTACGGCAATTGTGACTTCCATCGTACTAATGGGTTTCTTCATCAACGCCGGTGGTTCCATGATCTATCTAGCGATTATGACGGGGCTCTCACTGCTTTTGGGGCTACATCTGGTGGCCTCCATCGGCGGCGCAGACATGCCGGTGGTCATCTCCATGCTGAACTCATATTCCGGATGGTCTACCGCCGCTGCCGGCTTCATGCTTTCCAACGACCTGTTGATCGTAACGGGCGCTCTGGTCGGCTCTTCCGGTGCCATTTTGTCCTATATCATGTGCAAGGCCATGAACCGTTCCTTTATTTCGGTTATCGCCGGCGGTTTCGGTAACGAGGGTGCAAAAGTCGCAAAGGATGAGGAAGCGGGCGAGTACCGCGAGATGAGTCCGGAAGATGTGGCGGATCAATTAAAGCAATCCAGCTCTGTCCTCATCGCTCCGGGTTATGGCATGGCGGTTGCACAGGCCCAGTATCCGGTAGCGGACATTACAAGGAAGCTGAGAGATATGGGCATTAAGGTGCGTTTTGCAATCCATCCGGTTGCCGGCCGTCTGCCCGGTCATATGAATGTTCTTTTGGCAGAAGCAAAAGTACCCTACGATATTGTACTTGAAATGGATGAGATCAACGAGGATTTCCCGGAAACCGACACCGTGCTGGTAATCGGAGCAAACGATACGGTGAATCCTTCAGCCAAGGATGATCCAACAAGTCCCATCGCCGGTATGCCGGTCCTCGAAGTATGGAAGGCACAGACGGTAATTGTTTTCAAGCGTTCCATGAACGCAGGATATGCAGGGGTGCCGAATCCGTTGTTCTATAAGGAAAATTCCTTTATGTGCTTCGGAGATGCCAAGTCCACCATTGAAAAAATATTGAAGGCGATGTAACAGAAAGTATAAAGAAGCCCCGGGCAGCGCTCGGGGCTTTCTCCATGCGGGAGGCAGTTTTTTGCTTTCACACTTTCTTTCTTTTTCAATATTATATACTAATGTTCCCTTCTTTGATCGATTGAATGCCAAAAGGCGGCAAACATACAATCGGAAGCCGAATGGTTGCTCAAGCAGATGCAACTTGAAATTATATAAAGAAGGTGTGACTTTGAATCAGTATTTTAATGGATTAACGGGAAATGTAATTACCCGAAAGAACCCTCTTTACAACGAAGCCAGGCAGGAATGGAATCGGGCAATACAAAGATTCCCACTGGCTATCGTTTACTGTTATAATAAAAATGATGTCGCCAATGCCGTAATTTGGGCACGGCAACGTTGCATTCCCATCAGAATCAGAAGCGGCGGACACAACTATGAAGGATATTCCACCGGGAACGAGGTTCTGGTCATTGATATCAGCAATTTGAATACACTGGAAATCAGTGATACCTATTTAATCGTAGATGGTGGTGTAAATAATAAGCAGCTCTATGATTTTGTATCTTCACAAGGCTACCCCTTTCCGGGAGGGACCTGTCCCACGGTGGGCTTAGGCGGTCTTGTGTCGGGAGGCGGCTGGGGGTTATCCTGCCGGTTGATGGGTTTGGGCTGCGACAGTCTGACTGAGCTGGAGCTCATCGATGCAGAAGGCAATATCATAAAAGCAAACTCCGTTGAAAACAAAGAATTATTCTGGGCTTGCAGAGGAGCCGGAGGTGGAAATTTCGGAATCATTGTTTCCATGGTATTCCGCCTCCCACCCAAGGTCGATATGGTAACGCTCTTTCAATTTTATTACCCTGATACAGATAGAAAAAAACAGGCCCGATTCCTCCAAGTGTGGCAAAAATGGCTGAAGGATCTGGACCAGCGAATGTCGCTGCAGGCAAACGTCTATCATTCACAGGAGGATGACTTCGCCATTTATGGCAGAGGATTTTTTTACGGGACGGAGGCAGAAGCGCAAAGTTTGTTGCAGCCCATCATCAGTTTAGGCTGCTGCCGTTTAACACTGGAATATTTACCTTTCTATGAGGCGATTACTAAAATCGGAGCGGTCTATCCTGATTCCGAGAGGTTCCAGTCCACAGGGCGTTTTGTAGTGAAACCGCTGAATCCCCAGGAAATTTATGAGGCTGTCGGCCTGATCCGCGAAGTACCCATAGGCTCTGTTTATTCCTCCTTGAGCTTATATGCGCTGGGGGGAGAGGTCGGCGAAAAAAGTCCGTATGAAACCGCGTTCTTTTATCGCGATGCCAGCTATATCCTATTAATTCAGTCCGTCTGGGAAGAAAAGCGATATGCCTCAGAAAACAAGCGATGGGTGAGTCGCAAATTTAAGTATTTAAAATCGATAACACAGGGTTCTTATGTCAATTTCCCCTATAGTGGTCTCATGGACTATCTTGAGGAATATTACGGCTGGAATGCAAAACGGCTGCGATTGGTGAAAAAAAAGTATGACCCGGAAAATGTTTTTCACTTCCCCCAAAGCATTGGTTAACTGTTTTCTGATTTGTGATCAAACTGCAAGGCTGAAGAAACTTCAGCCTTGATTTGCGTTTGCGTATATTCCGGATTTCTGTTGAAATACTACTTAAGGAGGTGATGAGATGTTTCCGGAACAGATATTTTACGAGCCCTCTGCTTTAGAGTATGCTCTTGGATTAAAGCTGAAGGATAAATACAAGGATGTACCATGGATCCCTATTGAAAATCATAATAATATTGAGGAACTCAGGAAGAATCCCAACAAGGAATTCGCACATATGAAGAGATTTCTTATCGTAGGAATCAGAAAGACCCATAAATATGTTCCCAATCAAAAGGTCTCTGATTTTCTTGTTCCTTATACCTCATCAGGATGCAGCGCGATGTGCTTATATTGCTATCTCGTCTGCAACTACAATAAATGCTCCTATTTAAGGCTCTTTGTCAACCGGGAGCAAATGCTGGATAAGATCATAAAAACCGCAAGAACTGCAGATAAGGATCTGACCTTTGAAATCGGCAGCAACAGCGACTTGGTTCTTGAAAACACAATAACGGGCAATCTAGTATGGACAATAGAAAATTTTGCTGAGAAAGAACGGGGTTTCCTGACCTTCCCAACAAAATTTCATACGGTAGATCCTATCCTGTCTTTGGATCATAGGGGACGAATCATAACAAGAATGAGTGTAAATCCGGATCCGGTCATCATGAAAGTTGAGTTTGGGACTTCCTCCCTAGACGACCGAATTACAGCGCTCAACAAATTGGGCGCAGCCGGATACTCTGTGGGGCTGCTGCTCGCACCCATCGTTTTGATGGAAGGCTGGAAAGCGCTCTATGCCGATCTGATGGAGCAGTTGGCGGAAAAATTGCTGCCGGAAACAAAGAAAAAGCTGTTTATCGAAATCATATTCATGACTTACAGCTTTGTACATCGTGCAATCAATGAGGAAGCATTCCCGAATGCTGTCACACTCTATGACCAAAGCCTAATGACCGGAAGAGGCCGGGGCAGATACTGCTACCGCGAGAGCATTCGTACAGAAGCCGAGGCATTTTTAAGAGAGGAGCTTTCTAAAAAGCTCCCCGGAATCCCGATTCTTTATGTTGTTTAAGTTCAGAGGCCTGCTGTGGCAATTTATACCGGCTGTCTTTTTCAGCATTTTTGTTATAATAATGAAGAGTAAACATCCGCTTTTACAATGAAAAAGAATGGAAGTCAGAGGAGACATGAGTTTATTAAATAGTATCAATATCATAACGGTAATCATCATTTTTATTTTTTTGATGCCCGTAACAGCAGGCATCCTGAACCCTGTTTCGAAGGAAAGGTTGCGTCATTCACTGCTTTCAATCATAAACGGTTTGAATTTTATTTTAAGCTTCATTCTTTCGGTTTATCTTACCAGGGTTGTTGTTTCAGCCTCAGAGCTCCATCATGACATCGTGGCCTATCTCATCGCCATGTTTGTTTTTATGTCCGTTAGTTTCTTTGTTCTGGAACTTCTTATGATCCCCGTCTGCAGACATTTGATCATTCCATTGGCGGATAAGCTATCCTCTGCGTTAGATGGGAGAAATTCCGGAGCAAAACGTTTCCTCAGCGGATTGTGGCAGCTTCCAAAATCTGTTTGTATGGTTCTGGTTTTATCTTTGCTTCTGAATTTCTATGCAAATTTTATCAACAATCCCTCCGCCGGCGACTATATCAATGCTTCCAAACCATATCAGGCGATTCATAAAATGGTGCTGCAACCAGTCTTAACTGCTGATCTGGTAAAAAAAGCCCCTGTTCTGGTCGGAGATGCCTTCAGAAAAGCGGCCGAGGATTATACCCCTGCAAATTCCGACAGCAGCGGAGAGCCAAATTATTGGAAACTTCCGGCAATCAAATATTTCAACGGAATGACCATCGATGAAGCGGTTAAATCGAATTCCGAAATCAAAGATACTGCGAAGCAGATCGTAGGAAAGGAAAAGGATGCTCGGGAAAAAGCCTACCTGCTATATAAGTGGGTCAGTAAAAATATTAGGTATGATTATGCGAAAGCAGAAATCGTGCTCGAAAACCCCTCCCGTGTCAATTCCGGATCCATTATTACTTTTGAAGAAAGAACCGGCGTGTGCTTTGACTATTCATGCCTCTATGTTACGATGTGCCGTGAGGTAGGCATAAAAGTCAGGCTGGTCTCGGGATTGGGCTACAATGGATCCGAATGGGGTGAACATGTCTGGAATCAGATTTACGATCCGGCAAAAGAAAGCTGGGTCAATGTAGATCCGACCTTCGCAAACTCCGGATACGATTATTTCGATAATGCGGATTTTTCTTCGAATCATAAATATGACGTCGTACAGGCAGAGTGGTAGCCATAGTAGCGCACTTCGTGTCTCAGCGGTTATGTTCCACAGGAATCCTCTCCTTTGGTTTATTTCCGGATATCCAGAAGCTTTTGCTTTAACTCGCCTTCGATACGGCTTAGCTCCACTTCCGCCTGGGCCCTCTTCTGACGGCCTTCCTCCTGAATTCTCGTGACCTCATCCAAGGTTGAGATCAAGCTTTGGTTCGTGCTTACCAGCGTTTCAATATCTACAATTCCGCGCTCCGATTCCTTTGCGGTATCGATGGTGGCCATTTTTAGTGTATCCGCATTCTTACGCAAAAGCGCATTTGTCATATCCGTCACGGTCCGCTGTGCCTGAGCTGCCTGCTGCGAATTGGCGATTCCCAGAGCAAGTACCATCTGGCTCTTCCAAAGCGGAATTGTATTGACCAGCGTCGACTGGATCTTGTCGGACATTAAGGTATCGTTGTTTTGTACAAGACGAATCTGCGGCGCCATCTGAATGGAGATCATCCGGGTAAGCTCCAGGTCGTGAAGCTTTTTCTCGAAGCGATTGCACAGAGAGGAAAAATCGTTGGCTGCCTGGGCATCCTCCGGCAGACCGCTGGCTTGGGCTTTTTCCTTCAGATTTGCCAGTTCAGTTGTCTGCACCTGACTCAGTTTTTTCTTTCCTGCTAGAATATACATGGATAGCTCTTTAAAATAGACCTTATTCATATCGTACATCCTATCCAGCATTGCCACGTCCTTCAGCAGCTGTATCTGATGATTTTCCAGCACGGTACAGATCTTATTTACATTCACTTCCGCCTTATCATATTTTGCTTTCATATTGGCGAGCTTATTGGAAGTACGCTTGAAAATACCAAGAAAACCCTTCTCACCCTCCTCAACATCAAAGTTTTTCAGTTCGGTAACGACACCGGAAAGAATATTGCCTACTTCTCCCAGATCCTTTGTACGCACATTGTTCAGTGCTGTTTCGGAAAAATCCGCAATTTTTTTCTGTGCCCCGGAGCCGTATTGTAAAATGAGATTGGAATTGCTGAGCTCAATCTTTGATGCAAACTCATCCACCATTCTCTGTTCTTCCGGAGACAGCGGAGCTTCTTCCGGCTCTATGATCTGCGTTTCCTCTTCAAATGGTTCTAAAGTCAGGGTCGGTGTCGGTACAGTGGTTTCTTTTATCTCTTCACTCATTTTTCTTTCCTCCTTTGAGAAGTAATTTCGTCCTCGGTCAGCCCTTCCTGTGCCAGTATCGTCTCCAACGCGGAAATATCGGAAGAAACATCCAAGATATCCGCCTGCATCAATTTATTCAATAAATTTTTGTAAGCTTTATTGATCGTATCCAGGGTCCCTTTGATCTCCAGCTTTGTCGCTTCAATCTCGCTGGTTCCATGCTGATCAAATTTCTGATATGCCTTGACCAGTTTCAAGGTGATTGGCATATAATAGCACATAAATTTGCGGATTTCCGGAAGCTTTACCGGATGCTGCTCCACATAATCAAAGATCTTCGTTGTGACGATTTCCAACAGGTCCAGTTTTTCCGAAATTTCTGCCTCAGGCAGTGCGTCGTTGGCGGCTTTGATCGTCCGAATATAATTTTTCCCTTCATCTATGGTTTCTTTCAGTGCAGCTCCACCCTCGCGATTTGCCCATTTTTCTTGTTCTCTTTTTTCGGTCTCCTGCTGCTCCCTCACGTTTTTCATGGTCTCCAAATACTGGGTGTAGGTCTGATAATCCGTCATCAGGCAGGTTTCCTTCTCATCCAGATATCCTTCTGTAAACAGTCCTGCACTGATCATTTTACGAAGATCCTTGACGATGAATTTGGTTTCTTTTCCACTGGCTGCGGATAGTTCCTTGACCATACAGTATGTACGCCCATTCAGAACTTTTTGATATAGCTGGAACCGCTTCGAACGTTTTCTCAATTGAAACCCGGCGATGATCATGGCTAGAGAAATAAGAAAAAGTACTCCAAATATCACCGCGACGGCTTCCATCCCCGGTATATTTTCAATTGTGGCTTCCACTGCGGTTCCGATCAGCGTGATCAAGCCTGAGGAAAAGGCACCAATAAATCCGAAAACCAGAAGCAGAGTGCCTGCAACGGATCTTCTTCCTCTGTTCTTTTTACTGTGACGCGGCCTTCCGCGCTGTGATCCGTAAGCCCCGTTTTTCCAGGTCTCTTGTCCACCCTCTTTTGACAGGGGAGGAAATCCGTTGTCAGTAATAGGCCCTCCAAAAAATGGGCCTCCGCCCATTCCCGGAATATTCCGCATTGTACAATTGATCGTGTTCTTTAAGTCGTAAAAATCTTGGCTGTTCAGCACTTTCCTGACCGTTCGGCTGATTTCTTCTCCAAAATCGTTATAATTGTCATTTTTCATGGTCACCCTCCACGCCCTATTCTCAATAATCTCCCCTATAATAACGCTGCATTTCAATTGCTACATTCATTATATCATGTAACATGGCTCTGTAAACATGATTCTGTTTGTTGTCAGGTTTGATTGGGATATCAGAGATTGGTTGGAATGGAATCATTGACGTGGGATTCGAGAAAATTAACGAAATCCGCCATTAAGCGGGTGCGCTCAAATTTCAACGGAATTTTGTAACGCTCGCAATATTCTGTAATTAGCGAATCGAGCATGGACCATTGCACGGCTAAAAATCTCTTTTGCTGCTTTTGAAGCTCGGTGATCACACCATAAGTAAATTCTGCTTTTAAATAGCCTGCGATGATCAGGTATTCAAAGGAATAGTCCTGTGCAATACGCAGTGCCTGCTGTTTGTTGACTGCCAGCCCGACAACATCAATGCGTTCCGTCCTGGAAAGATATTCCGCCAAGGCTTTCGCCTGATCAAACAACCGGTCGGAAATAATAAGGACGCGGATTTTTTTACATCTCGATAAATCAGCATGATGATACATGATCTTTCAACTCTCCTCCATGACTATACTGTGTGCCATTGCATATAATAAAAGTATTCTTACAGAATCTATTATAGTACTCTTTTGGTTGGTTTTCAAGAGGGAATGTTATCTGTAAGATTACTGTAAAGGAGGCTGATAGAATATGTTATTAGATCGAAAAGCCCTCGGAGCGGCCATCAAGGCTGCCCGTTCAGAAAATAAAATCACCCAGGAGCGGTTGGCTGAAATGGTTGGAATCGCGCCCTCCCACGTCAAGCAGATCGAATCGGGAAGCAGAAGTCCTTCGGTAGAGGTGTTATATAAATTGGCCTACACCTTAAATTTTTCCGTGGATGATGCATTTTTTCCCAGCAGAAAAGCTGATCAGAAGCTGCTGTATAAAATCGAACGCAGCCTACAGGAGTGCAGCGTCCATGAACTGCGGGTTGTGTATTCCACGATCACCGCGCTAAAGGATAAGGATGGGGAGTAATAATTCTTGGTTCATCGACCTCCTGTTTTCATCACAGGTATATCGCAATGGTGTAGAATACCCTTTGATAGTGCAAAGCAGCCGAGTGCCGCAACCAATTCCCATATTGCGAGGATCCCCATCCCAATCAAAAATCCAATTTCCCCAAACATACTACCTATGAGAATGGCACCAGCTAAACCGGGCAGCATTATGACCACAACGGCGATGGTATAAATGAAAATCAAAAGCCCCGTGCTGATGTCCGCGCCCGTCCATCGCAGCGAAAGGTAGTTGATCCCCAACAGTAAAAAAGAAAATAGCGTATAAACCACAACGGCGGCGGCAATCAGGATAATAGGAGCGCCAGTGATAAGCCCTGAAACAACGAAAATGATCAGACTTTCCACCACTACCTTAAGCATAATCTCCAGATTGCTCCAGACGATTTTACGAAACGAGCTTTCGGGTATCAGATAAATATAATGTGAATACAGCTCTTTCAGGCCTCGCCCTGTTCCGATAAGGAAAATCTGCATCCACATCAGGATTTGCAGAAGGATTATGATCCCACTGTTTTCACCGCGCAGAAACAGAGAAAACAAAGCCGCACCCAAAATCGTGAGAGCGGATGATATGCTCCAGAGTCCAAGTCTGTTTGCCCGGAAGGATTCCCGCAAGTGTTTATGAAAGACAGAGCTTGCTCCAATACCGCTGATACCGACCTTTGAAACCTTAATTTTTCTTGTTGAGGAGGCTTCTGTGTTGATCTGCCCTTCAGACAGGATACGCTTTTTCTCAAATGCGGTTTCCGTAGCAACCAGCACATCCTCGTAATAATCCGGGTTGCTCAATGCAATATAAAGGATCAACAGTGCTCCGGTCAGCACAAGCAATCCCAGAAACAAAAATCCGTTTCCCATATCTCCGGAAATCAACGAAACAATACCTTCTGAGGCCCAGCCCGCGATCGGAGTCCATGCGATGATTGGCGAACGCAGGGTGTTCTCCAACGCCATAATCGGTTCTCCGGCTCCCGCAATTTGTACACCGATATAAGCGATCAGCGGTAGAAAGACCGCAGCGGAGATCAGTCGGACCGCCCGCTTCCGAACAGGCCTTCCGTTCGTCAGGCTATAAATCAGAAGGGACAGAATTTGAAGCAAACTGACAGCCAGAAAAAAACCGAGGAGCACTAATAGCACTGCGTCAAAGCCGACACCAAAGTTCGCGCTGAGAGAATTGCTTTGAAAAAGGATAAAAAACCCCATTAGAAGCGACATCTTCGCCATACGAACGATCCCGTACATCAAGATCAGACGGGCGCTGAGTGGAGAAACAAACAGTAAATTTACGTCGCTCATGTCAAAGATTACGTCACCGTTTGACAGGCCTTTTTGTATTGCGACCACGACAAAAATCAGAATAAACAGGAAAAGAATGCCCTTAAGCCAAATGATATCAAGAAAGCTGTCCGCACTTTGGCGGGTAAAGATTGAAAGGGCAAAGATTCCTCCAATCCCTGCAATCACAAGGATCCATAAAATGAGCTTCCCAGGTTTTCGTAAAATCTCCAAAAAGTTGTTTTTCGTGCTCCTTATGAGCAGAAACAAAAGACTGCTCATAGCGTAACCTCCCGCTGCTGTCCTTCCGTGATGTCAAAATAAACGTCAACAAGGCTCTGATTTGTATCAAGGTCTGCACGGCGGCAAACCCGCTCTATCCGCCCATTCATCATGATGTAGGTGATATCCCAATTTTCCTCCACACTTTCGATCATATGTGTGCTGACAAGCAACGCACAGCCGCTGTCACGCAATTCTGAAATGACCGCCTTCAGCTCACGGATCCCATGAGGATCAAGACCGACAAGAGGTTCATCAAAAATGATAGCCTTGGGCTGTGGAAGAAGGGCACAGCAGACGCTTACTTTCTGCTGCATTCCTTTGGAAAGCTCTTTTCCCAGCTTTAATTTTTTATCGTCCAGCTCAAATCGACGAAGCAGTTCTTCCGCATTTTTCTCCCAGCCATCCAGCCGATATGCTTTTGCAATGAACTCCAGATGCTCCGCCACCGTCAGCATGGGGTAAAGCACGGGAAATTCCGGTACATATCCCAAGAGCCGTTTCGCCTCCGGTGTGTGATTATCGTGTCCGTTGATCGTCACGGTTCCTTTAAATCGTAGAAGTCCACAGATAGACTTGATCAGTGTCGACTTACCCGCACCATTTGGTCCGAGAAGCACGGCGAGCTCGCCGCTTTCCAACGATAGATTAAGATTATCGTTCGCCACCAATTTTCCATATTTTTTTGTGATACCCTTTACATCAATCATAGAATCTCCCCTTTTGAAATAAAATTTACTATGTATTCTTTCACGATAATCGAGAACCCGTTAAAACCATACTCCTTTAATTTAGCTCCATCCTCCAGATAGGTGTGACCTGCCTGGGTTTCCTTTTCCGTATCCGGGCAGCTGCACAATATCCTTTTAAAGGCCAATGCAGTTTCAGTAATTTTAATGGGATCTGCGATAAAATCATTGTGCGAGCAATAGAGCGCCTTTATATCAGAACATCTTTCCAATAGACCATTCATTGTTCTATAATAATCTTCGACATTTGATTTCCCGAACTCGTCGCAGTCAAAATGCGCATACAAAGCGCCTAAATAAAAGGTGTCTCCAGTAAAAAGGATTTTATAATTCTCGTCATACAGCATAATGCTATCGTTGCTGTGCCCCGGTGTATGTATCACCTCTAAGCTTCTGTTTCCCAAGTCAAATCGATATCCGTCTTGAATCAGCCTTGTCTTATATGGTGAAATTTTAAATTGCTCCGGTTCAAAACTCTTTGGACAATCAAATAAAAACATATCTTCATCCAATTGGTTCCCCAAGCCTTCTTTTGGCAGTCCATTTTGTGCGATTGCTCTCGCAAATGGATCATCATAAATATATACTTCATCAAATTTATAATTATCACCGATATGGTCAAAGTGAAAATGGCTGTTGACCACCATAATCTCACCCTGATAAAGTTCACTTACGACTGCCTTAATGTCACAGATCCCCATGCCGGTATCCAAGAGCAGACTCCGCTCCCGGCCAAGGATCAAGTACGCGTTCACTTCTTGAAAATGCTGGGGCTCACAGATTGCAAAGACATCTCCCGGCAGTCGATATACATCAAACCATCCTTGATGATTTTCTATACTCACCTTTTCATATTTGCTGTAATATTCTCTAGGAGCTCCATCTCTCCACTTCATGTTATCCCTCCCTTCAAGGCGATGCTTATTGTATCCATGTATCAATCGTCTTTTTTATAAATTCCTCAAGGCCAGTTTCATTCAATTTATTGGACTTCTTTACTCGAATACATCCTTTTCCATAATCAAAATCCTTTAAGAGCACTTTATAATTCTCTATTTTGTCAAGATTGCCCACGTACAAGCCGACATGGGATTTTTGAGCATTTAAATGAAACAACTTCTTTGTATTTTTGCCATAACATAGCATTTTGTATTCTATCCCTTCTTCTAATTTGGGATCATACTCTAGAATGATTTGTCGAATCTCTAAAAGCTTTTGTTTTCTCCAGTCGTCTTCAATTAACTCAAGAAACTCCTCTGGTGTCTTTGCTTCATATTGCATGATATCATTACCTTTCCTTTCCAACTGCTTACTGTATCAACTCCTGATAATTTTCATAGGTGATCGGCTGCCCAACAAGGAAATAACCCGGTTCAAGATTCATCATGTAATAGGATATCATAAAATGCAGATGCGGGCCGGTTGAAAACCCGGTGGAACCGACTTCCCCTATCTTTTGCCCCCGCTCCGCGATTTCCCCCGCCTTCACGGAAAGGTTCAAAAGGTGATGATACACGCTAAAAATGCCCTCTCCATGGTCGATCATAACCGTATTCCCCGTAAGGATCAGCGATCTTGACAGAACCACTTTGCCGCGGTTCACGGCCTTGACCTCGGTCCCTTCAGGTGCGGCAATATCCAGGCCAAGATGTCGGTATGACGTCGGAAAATCGTTGACGTAGCGCGTCTCACCGAATTCCGTGGTAAGGCGCCCCCTGACCGGCAAAACGAAACCTTCTGTATAGTATCTGGACGGCTCCGACTGATTTCTTACGGGGATATAATATTTGTTATATTCCGCATAGGCCGCATCATTTCTTGTCTCCTGTTCCGTTTCCGGGTCAATGTATAAGTATTGAATATTGTAATTGTACTCTGCAATCTCAATTTCCTGGGTAAACTCTGTCCCTTTCCTTTTCACCCCGTAATTGATTTGATACACGCCCGGTTTCACATTGTAATTTGTAGGCAAATATCCTCTGAGCAAACCGCCCTGTTGATACCATTTGAACTTATCGTAAATCGATTGCTCGAATAGAATGTCCTCCGGCTCATCTGCATGGGAAACGGTGACCTCCAGCAGTTGTCCCTGGGTAAGCCGTTGCACTGAAAAAATAAATTTCTCCGGCAAATCCGCGGTAACAGGTATTTCAAGCACATATTTCCCTCTGTATGGATCGGCTTCCCCCGCCCATTCCAACGTCAATTCATAGGTAAAGGTTCCGTTCCGCTCCGGCAGGGGAAGATTGGATAAGACCGCCTGGTCGTCTAAGACAACCTGGCCCGAATCTGTCTCAATGATTTTCAGGCTTGCCCGGTCGGGCTCTTTATCAACGGTCACAGCCAATTTGTCTTCATGGGAAGTCGCGGCAGCAGCGGGGTTCGGTTCATGATCGCTTATCCTGTCACTGTCAGACTCCATTGGCGGGGTGTACCATTGTCCGTTATTCTTTTGAATACTCCACTCTTTCGCGGTTCGGTCAAAGAGCACGGGGGTTTCATTCAGCAAAACTTCCGGCGCTGCCTCAAGGCGGTCTGAATAGCTTTGTCTATAGAAACGATCTAGTAAAAAATCAGGCTCCGCTTTATATAAATAGAACGCGGAGGCAAGTGCCGCGATAATTAAGATTAAAAATATTTTTCCAGATGATTTCTTCATGATGGCTCCCCTATCTACGCAGTTGAAGATTGAATCTATTTCATGAGGTTTTATTATTCTATGTATCCAAAGCGTGTTTTAACAATATTATAGCATATAACCCTTTGAAGAGAATGAATCTATTGACGATATTATTATCCTATAGTATACTTGAGCTGACCGGTCGGTTAGTCACATAGGAGGGAACTTAATTGGAAAACAACACAAACAGCAGAGACAGGATTTTAGATGCAGCTTTAAAGCTGTTCTCGGAAAAAGGATTCAATGGGACTACTGTCAAGGAAATTGCCCATGATGCAGAGGTAAGCAAAGCCTTGATCTACTACAATTTTGAAAGTAAAGAAGCGATTCTTTTGGAAATACTTGATACGTTTAAGGAAGACTTTATTAAATCTTTTGAAAAAATATATAAAAAATCCGACTACAGTCAATATTATGGCAAATGGCAATCAGAGGAGATCAACGACAGCTTGAAGTTCTTTAATGAAAAGCGCAGATTGTGGATCGTTCTGATCCTTGAGTCCTTGAAATCAACTACCGGTAAAGGAAACCTGATCCATATATGGGATGAACTCAATAGCAGAACGAGAAAAAAGATGCTCCAGGATCGCGGCTTTACACTGCAGGGCGATATGACAAAAGATATTGTTGATTTGTTTTTTATCTTGATTCCTGCAATATTCTTTTCCGTTTTTAAGGATGATTGGCTTACCATGAATGAAGGCAGAGAAGAAGAATCGGCTAATGAGAGCTTTAGTTATATATTAAATACAATTTATGCTACATTCCTGAGGCAAAAAGAATAGTGGCAAGGGATATCCTATTTTTTTGCGCGGTGCTGACCGTACGGTCAGTCAGTGCTTCGTTCGGTTTTCACAATCTTTTATAGATGGATCACGGAAAAAATGGAAAGGAGGCCGCATAACGCGAATTCTTCCCGTTATCCATCAAAAATCCAGAATGAAAAGGAGAAAAATAGCATGAAAACAAGAATTGGTCAATTTGCTAGAAGTGTCTCTATCATTGGTGTCGGCGTAACACCTTTGGGAAATGTTCAGGTAAACCCGGAGCTGAAAGATATGACGGAAAGAGAGCTTTTTGCCTGGGCATGTATGGAAGCAATGGAAGATGCGGGGTTGGAGGCGAAGGATATCGACTGTCTGTATGTGGGGCATGTATTCAGTGAATCTCATAGCGGTCAGATCTCTACATCCGGCATGTTCAGCCGCTGGATCGGGATGAACGAAAAGCCGGGATTCCGGCACGAAACAGCCTGCTGCACCGCCGTCTCCGGATTGCGTCATGCGGTACTGGCAGTGGCATCGGGAATGCACGATATCGCAATCAGTGGATGCGTGGATATCAATTTGAGCAATGCAATGATCGGATTGCCTCCATTCAACCGTACTCCGGCTGTATTCGAAGATGTTTTATATGATTCGAACGCGTTGGGATGTGATCAGGCTTATTGGTATCCGGGTGGTGAAATCATGGCGTTCCTGGAAGGCGCTTATATTGCTTACGGAAAAAAGTACGGCTATTCGTTGGATCAGTTAATTGACGCCATCAGCAAGTGCTCGATCAACAGCAGGCGCAATGCTATGAATAATCCCCTTGCGCTCCTGGTGAGTGAAAATTATGACGATGAAGCGAAAAAATTCGGTTTTGACGACCCCATGAATTACCTGAAATCAAAATTCAATCCTTTAATTGGTGCTATTCAGGGCTTCAAACATACCACTGGAGTAGCAGACGGCGCTTCCGCACTGATCGTTTGCCCCACCGACATGGCAAAGAAGATGATCAAGGGCAGACCGGTTGTTGAAATTGCCGGCCTCGGCATGACGACTTCTTCGGGTTATCAGCAGCCCGGGTCGCCGATGAGCTTCGACATCGAATCCTTTGCCCAGTCATTTACACAAGCCGGTATTAAAGATCCCTATAAGGAGCTGGACTACATGGCAATCCACGACTGCTGCGCACAGCATTACATGACGGTCACCGAAGCCGCAGGATATTTTAAGCCGGGAGAGGCCCTCCATGCGGTCATGGAGGGTAGGATCGCACCGGAAGGCGACAAGCCCGTAAACACCAGCGGCGGAAGACTGAATCTCGGGCACCCTATTGCCGGCGCAGCCGGGTATGAAATTGCAGAAGCCGTATGGCAGATGCAGGGCAAATGCGGAAACAGGCAGATCAAGAAACAGCCGGAGACCGTACTGATCCATGGCTTGGGAGCGGGTTTCCACGTAGCATCTGCCGTTTTACGTGCAGTATAAATGAAGGGAGGCAATTGAAATGGTTAAAATGCAGCCATACGTTAAAATGTGGTACGACTATCTTGAGGAAGGCAAAATCATGGGTCTGAAATGCAAAAAATGCGGGGCGTACGAATTCCCGCCTGTGCCGGTTTGCAATTCTTGTTCCGGTACCGATCTTGAGTGGGTGGAGATGAAAGGAACAGGAAAACTGATCTCCTTTTCTATCATGCAACTCATGGATAAGGTTCAGGTCAAATACGGCAGAAGATACATAGGGCAGGTGCAGCTGACAGAAGGTCCGGCCTTTACTGCTACGTTGGAAGACTTTGATCTGAATAAAAGAGAAGAACTGTATGACCGTCTGCCTGCGGATGTGAATCTTGGGATCATGCAATTTGACGGCTTTAAGTTTGTTTCCTTTAAACTGAAAGACTGATCATCCGGAGTAAAAGGAGCAGATATGAATATAATCCAAGAACTTAAGAAACGCATTTCAGATCCAAATACACGGATCGTTTATCCTGAGGGAGAGGAGCCCGAAATATTGAAAGCAGCGTCGCGGTTAAAACGAGAAGGAATTGCGGTTCCGGTCCTCATCGGTTCTACGCAGTCCGTTCTCAACGCAGCGAAAGCGGTGAATGTTGATCTGACAGGAATCGAGATCATCGAACCTGTTATTGGTACGGCACTGGACGGGTACGTGGAAGCCTTCGGGAAGGATTCGAAGCTGCCGAAAGCGGTTATCAAGAGCTTACTTTCTAAGCGGCTGGCCTTTGGATGCATGATGGTAAAGGAAGGAGATGCAGCTATCGTTATCGCAGGTATTGCACATCCGACGGAAGAAGTAATCATGACCGGGCAGCTTATCATCGGCATGCAGGAGGGAATATCTACCCCTTCCAGTTTCATTCTTATGGATATCCCTGGCTATCAAGGCGAAGAAGGAAGTCTTCTTGTATTTACCGATGCATCCGTCAACCCGGATCCTACCCCCGATCAATTGGCGGATATCGCCATCACCACAGCCGGCAGCGTCAACGCGATCCTAGGTTGGGAGCCCAGGGTGGCAATGCTGTCATTTTCAACCTGCGGCAGCGCCAGCCATCCTCATGTGGATAAAGTCTTGGCGGCTCTGGAGATTATCCGAACAAGGGCACCCGCTCTAAAAATTGACGGAGAATTCCAATTAGACACTGCCGTCGTCAAGGAGGTTGCCGAAAGAAAGATGAAAAGGAAAAGTGATGTTGCGGGAAGAGCCAACGTGCTTGTATTTCCGGATCTGGACGCGGCCAATATGGGCTATAAAATCACGCAGCGGCTTGGAAATGCAGCGGCCTATGGGATGGTTCTTCAGGGGTTTGCAAGACCGATGAGCGACTTGTCTCGGGGCGCTACGGCAGAGGACATTTACGGCCTTTCGGTTATGCTTGTTGCCGGTAATTTCAATAAAATAACACGGAATTGATGGAGGGATACGATAATGGAACAGAAAATTGTAGCGATTCTGGCTCGAATGTTCAATAAAGCTGAAGCGGAATTGTCCGGCGCAACACTTCTAAAGGAAGACCTGAATGCCAAGTCGATGAACTATCTTGAGATCAGCGCTACTTTAGAAATTGAATTAGGGGTGGATATTCCCTTAGACCGCATCACAAAAGTCAAAAGCATTCAGGATCTTTTCGATATCGTACAGGAACTAGGCTAATCGCGCTGTGGTGTAAAAAAAATGTGGATAACGAAAGGGATGGAGTGAACAACCCCATCCCTGTTTCCTTAAAATCTGTAATTGTGATAGCCTTTAATAATTTGTTAATCGATGGCCCATGCGGCAAAGAAACCTGCTCGCACGGTCTCACCGACTTGACCTATGGTTACGCAATCCCCGATTGATTTTGCGGAAGGATATTCCTCACAAATACGATCTGCCAGTGATTTGCGCGGTACTGTCCCGAAGGATACAATGATTGTGTCGGCTTTTACGGTCTGCCGGTTGCCGTCACTATCTTCTGTCAGCACACCATCTTCCTGAAATTCGAGTACTTTTGTATTTGTAAGCTTTTTCACGTTGTACTCATTCAATTTCTTCAAAAGAGCAATCCGGTTGATGATCGCGGCATTCAGTGCGACATCACCCAGCATCTCGATGATCGTTACATCCTTTCCTTCCATTGCAAGTTCCAGCGCCGCATCGCATCCGGACAAGCCGCCGCCTGCAATAATCACATTTTTACCAACTTCACCACGGCGTTTCTTATGGGCATCCAATACTTCAATCACGGTTTTCCTGTCGATGCCCTTGATCGGTGGGATGAATGCGTTTGCACCGACGGCGACAATGATCTCGTCTGCATCCTTAAGCTCATTGGAACCTGCCGTGATCTCCGTATTGAGATGGATGTCGACGTTTAGCTGCTCCACCTGTCGGATCAGATAGTCAAGGAAATTATGTAATTGGTTTTTAAATGGAGGCGTTGCGGCAAGTGCAAGCTGCCCGCCGAGTACTTCACTTTTCTCGTAAAGCGATACATGATGGCCTTTTATTGCTGCAACCCTTGCCGCTTCCAGCCCTCCCGGTCCGCCGCCGATCACGACCACATTTTGGGGGTCAACGGTTTTGATTAGAGGGAATTCCTTTTCCTGCAAGGCTCGCGCATTTATGGAGCAGGATGGCCGCATCCCTGTAAAGGCTTTCATAATACAATATTCATTGCAGCGGATACACGGACGAATATCCTTTTCCTTCCCGTGGAGGAGCTTGCCCGGCAATTCCGGATCCGCAATCAGTCCCCTTCCGATCATGAAATAATCCGCTTTCCCTTTTTCCAGAGCGTCCGCCGCAGTATCTGGAGTAATGTTGTTCGTGATCAGAATCGGTTTATCCGTATATTTCTTTAGCACTTCGGCGTCCTCCATGGAGGGTGCGTCGCCGAGATAGGAAGGAGGGAACATCCAATCCCATGTTTCGTAGGACCCCGAGTCAATATCAAAGGCATCAATTTCCGACTTGTCGAAAATCTTGATCAGTTCGATGGTGTCTTCCACCGTGCGACCCAATTCAAAATGATGCTGTGCAACAAAGCGGAAGAGTATCGGGTAATCGGGGCCCACTGCATCTCTTACCGCCTTTGCAATTTCCACAACGAACCGGGCCATATTTTCGTAACTGCCGCCATATTGGTCGGTCCTGTGATTCATGGACTTCATCATAAACGAGTCAATCAGGTATCCGCCGTGGGCATGGATCTCTACACAGTCAAAGCCAATTTCTTTGGACATCCGTGCGGCAGTAGCATAGGCCTTGATCGTAAAGTCAATTTCCTCTATTGTCATTTCATAAGACAATTGGGTCGGGTCAAAAAATAGTGGAACTGCAGAAGCCGACGGTATTTTCCCTAGGGCGGGACTTCCGTTTCTGCCTGCTCCTGCAACCAATTGATTGCATACCTTTGTACCATAGCCCTTTACGCGGTCAATCAACGGTCCCCAGCCTTTTTTCTGTTCCACAGTACCTGCGATTTTTGCAAAGGCGTAGTGGGGGTCAATGTCCGGTGAGATTGCCTGGCCTTCCAGTATGATCATACCTACTCCACCGCGGGCTCGTTCTTCATAATAGTTCAATTGCGCAGGAGAAAGCGTATAATCCTGATTCCACACAAATGTAGTCATGGGACACATAACGAACCGGTTCTTTAACGGCATGTTTTTAATATAGGTTCTCTCAAAAAGTTTTGCGTATTTGGGGTTCATGTTACACCTCCTGTATTTTATTTTTCTATACCGATTATATGCACAAGCACAAGGAAAGAACAGGTGATCAAAACTAAAATATTATGGTATAATTTGTGACAGGATCACAAAGACCGTATGATATAAAAAGGAGCTGTTAGATTATGATGATGCTTTCCGAAATAACCGAATGGTTAAATAAGGAGCATGAAATTACCGGAATTTTTGCTCATAATTGCTTTATTACTGCGGCACAAGTATACTCCAATGAGAAGCAGGATCATTCCGAAAATGTTTTATATGTCGCGGATGCCGGGAGTTGTTTGCCCGATCGCGATTCTGCGATTAATCTGCTTTTGGTTTGCGACCATATTGCCTGTCACAACTGTAGAAGCGGCCCGGTGATATTGCACAGCGCAAAAGACATGGATGCTGTTTGCCGTGATATCAATACGGAAATCAACGGGCACGGGGTTGTCGATCACGCATTGTCAAAATTGATGGATCTGGTAAAGAATGATGACTTTCTTGAACCTGTTATGGATTACCTTTATTTACTATTTGGCAACCCCATCTCTTATTTTGATTATACCCATACAGTGCTCTCCTACCGGGAGGAAGGCCCGACGGGGATCTATATATGGGATCACTCCATGGAAAACCGTTATCTTGATCCGGGCATTGTCAATGACTGGTTTTTGAAAAGCGTGCATTTCATGGTGGATACAAAACAAACCGACCATACCGTGTTCGACGGAAACGTGGATTACTATGCATGTCCAGTGATGCATCACGAAACGCTGTATGGCTTCATCTGTATTTTAGCGATTCACGGGCCGCTTCAGGAGTATGAGCTTACGCTGCTGCAAAAAACAGCGAATCTGGTGGCCCTGGCGTATAACAGGCTCTCCTATAGCGCAGGCAACGGCGATTTCAGGGAAATTATCAAAGACATATTGGATGAAATAATCAAAGATGAATTTGAATTACAGGTTCGAATGGTGTCCAGAAACTGGATCGCAAATAAGAGATATCAGTTGATCGTCATCGATTTGACCAATGCCAGCGAAGAATATACCCAATATGTTTTGGACGGTATAGACGGCATTTCAAGTAATATAAAAAAGCTCGTCTATCACCGTTATGTATTGGTTTTGCTGGAAAATTCGTATAAAAAGGATGACGTACTTGCCTATACAGAGAGATATGGGCTTTCCGCCGGCGTGAGTGACCAATTTGACCGCTTATTTGATATAAGAATACAATTTGCCAAGTCGAAGCAGGCACTTTTTATTGGTCGGATGCTTGGACATAAGCAAAATATCTTTTCTTACAGCCAATACCGCTTTGACGATATGCTCCACGCTTTTAATTCAGCAATGCGAAGCAACGCCTACTATCATCCCATGGTTGGAGAGCTTGAGACATACGATAAAAAGAATAAAACTGAGTTTATGAGAACACTTTTGGTCTACCTTGAAAACAGAAACAGCGTACATAAAGCAAGCGAAATTCTGCATCTTCATAAAAACACCGTAAATTATCGGATACAAAGAATTAAGGATTTATTTGGCCTTGACTACAATAACGCCAATGATATGAATCATATTTTCTTGTCTCTCAAAATCAAAGAATTGGATGATATTTTCCATGCATGTCAATAAAACTCTACTCATTTCAGTCGTTGACTAATCTGAAAAAAACCGTTCCACGGATCATTTCCGTTGATCCTCAACAGTGCATCTGCCATGGTGATACCATCGGGCGCCACTGTGTCAAGTTCTTCCCAGGTGATGGGCATGGAAACCCGAGCCCCGCTTCTTGCTCTTATGGAATAGGGCGCAATGCTTGTGGCACCTCTGCCATTGCGAATCCAATCGATAAATATCTTATTTTCCCGGCTTGCCTTTCTGACATTGCTTGTGTAGCGGTCAGGCCACTTCTGTTCCATCACTACAGCAATCCGTCTGGCAAAATCGTGGAACGTCTCCCAGTCAGCGGTAGGCAGGAATGGTACGACGACATGGTAGCCCTTGCCTCCGCTGGTCTTGAGAAATGAGGTAAGGGAAAGCTGTTCCAAAACACTTTTTACGTCTCTCACACCTTGGCGCACCGTTTCCAAATCCATCCCTTCATCGGGGTCCAAGTCAAATACCATCATATCGGGCTTTTCCGGATCGTCGGCACGGCTTCCCCAGGTATGAAACTCCAGGGTACCCATCTGTGCTTCATAGATGAGTCCGGAAGCATTCTCGATATAGAAGTACTCTTCTATTTTTCCTTTGCTGTTCGTGATTGGTATCGTGACCATTGCTTTGTTACCCGGTCCGGGATGCTTCTTAAAAAAGCAAGACTGAGAGATTCCCTTGGGACAGCGCACTATGCTAAGGATTCTATTCCGCACATAGGGCAGCATGCGCTCCGAAACCTGTGCGTAATACCGGACCACATCAGCCTTTGTGATTTTCAGTTCTTCAAACAGCACCTTGTCCGGGTTGGTGATCTTTATACCTCCGATGATCAGGTTCTTATTGTCGGTTGCAGGTCTTTCCTCTAACTGTACTTCATCCTCAACATGTTCCATTTTTATATCCCTCGGATCTTTATCCCTTCGAAGACCTTTAAAGCTCGCTTGCCGGAGTAGATTCTCTTCCGTCCATTCTGCAAATTTGATTTCCGCGACCAATACAGGCTCCAGCCAGGTTATTGTTTCGTTATTCTTTGGCTCGGGAGCATGCTTAAACGGTGCCGTTTTCCTTTTTATGCTTTGAAATTTTTCTCCCAGTTCTTCCATGCTTCGTGCGGTAAAGCCCGTTCCGGCACGTCCGGCAAAGACCAATTCCTCTCCTACATACACGCCGAGGAGTAGCGCACTTACCCCACTTGTTTTTTTATCTGTGAGCGTATATCCCCCGATGACGAATTCCTGTCTTTTATCGCATTTCAGCTTGATCCAATCTCCATTTCTTGTTCCACTGTAAACGGAATTGGCTTTTTTCCCAACGATTCCTTCCATATCTGACTGACAGGCAGCGAGGAAGCTTGCCTTCCCATTTCCTTGGACATGTTGACTGTAATAGAGGTTTTTGGGCGCATCCTCCATCAATGCTTTCAGCGTTTCTTTTCTGTCGATCAGAGATTGTCCTCTTATGTCTGCGCCATTCAACGCTAGGAGATCAAAGACGATATAGGTAAGGGTTTTTCCCTTAGGATTTCTCGTATAGTTTTGCAGTGCCTGAAAATCCGTCTTCCCTGACCCATCCGTGATCACCATCTCCCCGTCCAGAATCATCGCCCTTCCGGCAGCCCAATCAGTGAGGGAATACGCGATATCGGCAAACCGTTTTGTATAATCATTGCCGTTCCTAGTTATGAGCCGAACACGGTTGCCCTCCACATATGCAATAATCCTGTAGCCGTCGTATTTTAGCTCATACACCCACTCATCGCCCTCAGGAATCCCATTGACCAGTTTGGCAAGCTGGACGTTAACCTGATCAAAGGGATTCCTCGTGATTTTTTCATCCTCCCCTTCTTCAATTTCCAACATGGTGCGTCCGGTTCGGATGCTGGTGGTAAATGCAGAAAGCTCATCATTGGTATTGGCGTATTCATCTTTTTCTTTGAGCAAAAGCCAGTTATGCTTCGCCTCACCCGCTTTCGGTTTCAGTCGGATCAACGCCCATTTCCCCTTGAGTCTTCTTCCCTTCAGAATAAATTTCAGCGAGCCAGAGCTGAGTCCTTCCTCCACATCCAGCTGAGGTTCCCAGGTCCCTTCATCCCAAAGCATCACCACACCTCCGCCATATTCTCCCTTGGGAATCGTTCCCTCAAAGTTCCTGTATTCTAGGGGATGCGCCTCCACTTGTACGGCAAGTCTCTTGTCACGGGTGTTATAGGATGGTACCTTGGGCACCGCCCAGCTTAAAAGCGCCCCGTCCCATTCGAGTCGCAGGTCGTAGTGATCCCTTCGGGCTGCATGGTGCTGGACGACAAACTTCAAACGTTCTTCCGGCTCTTCCGCTCTTCCTTCCGGTTCGACCGTTTTTTCGAAATTTCTTTTTTGGTTGTATTCCTGTAGTTTTATTGGCATTTTATATTACTTACCTTTTGATATCCTTACGCTAGATTAAGTCTTCTTGTATTATCCCTGCTTCTATGAGAGTTATTCATCGAAAATACCAGCAAGTAGCAATTTCAGGTGCTTTCGAATAGTATAAAGCATAACCTATTATGAGGAGATGAAATAAATGATAATTCCATCAACGGGGAGTATACAAAAAACGCCTTTCGTTGCGACACCGGTTGAATCCGTTTTATTAACCGCAGTACCATTAAATGTTCAAAAAAGTTTTTCGGCATCGGTTTCAGATTTAATAACAATTGATGCTCCCGCTGGCAGCACGATCACCGAACTTTTAAGTGCTCATGCAAATATCTATCCAGGGGGCATGATGGTTTCAGAAGTGTCAGGTAATTACGTTTTGCAATTCAGAACAACAATTTTCTTCACTGTTGAGATAGATAACGGAAACGTAATATTGCTATCAAATGTGATTGATGTTGTTGGTGAAATAGGTCCTGTGGCTGACATTCCAGTTATCCCAACTCCACCAGTAACGGCACCTGTAATCGGCACCAGTAATACCGCAATCAGCCCTGGCGGAACCTCTGTAGTTGGTACAATTACAGTTGGCGCCTTTAATATGAATGTAACTCAATTAATGAGCTTGAATGTCGTCATAAATCCAGAAATCTAATATAAAAATGAGTACTCGCATTGAGTACTCATACATAGAGGGAGGATTATAAAAGGTGGAAAATATCTTTGGAAAAATGATGAGAAGAATAAAGCCTAAGCATAAAATATTCTTACAAAAAATTGATCAAGAGTATATTATACTCATAACCCCTTATCAAAACCAAGAGGGGTTAACATCACTGATAACAGATAAGGTCAAATTAACAAATTACGTCAGAAACAAGGAACTACGCCCTAAAATTATTACACATGAATGCGAACTAAAATTTAAATTGAAAGAATAATATGATGCACCAATTATTTTTCAATCATCTCGTACATTTCTTCTACCGTATCCGGCACTTCAGAAAAGTCTCCCCGCATCATCTTTAAAGTCATTCGTTCATTATTGATCTCATCTGCAGTTCTAATTCCCATTTTTCTTATGATCGGAAGCGGTGGGCACCACCCTTGCAGCGCATGCTGCAAAAGAAAGAAGCTGACCATTCCGGTAAGAAAGAAGGCTTTGCTTTTCTTTAATCCCAGGATTGAACTAATCAAAATAATTGAAGCCGCATTTGCTTCTAAAAACCGTTCTGTATCCCATTCCTTACTCAATTCATTGATACAATGATTCAACATCTTATTATTCGTTCTTTGATACCCATGAAGTTCATTCAGTTCACAAAGCGTTTGTTCTTTGATCGCTTGGTTTACCTTGGGATTTGTATTATTCTGCACTCTCTTATCCGTTGGTGGTAGTGTTCTCATGTTCATAACAATTGAATCCTTTCTTTCCATTAAGCTACTATCATTATTTACGCTGTTAACAAATAAAATACCAATTGATATGTTGAGAGCAGCGGAACTCATTCAGGCACAAAAAAAGTCGCCGTCCTAATGGACGACGCTTCGATCGCTCAGCAAGGCGATGCTTCCCTTGCTTTCCTTAAATCGGCCTACCATTTCTTTTAGAAGCTCCGCCTGCCCTTTCTCTCTTTCTTCAGTCACAGCAATTTTCGATAATGCATCTTTTTCTTTCCCTTCGGCCTGCCAGTAGAATACCTATTATGACGAGAGCTATGAAAAGATATTTTAATTCCATCCTTCCAAATAAGTTATGGAGATCGGGCTCTTCGGTTATCATCTTTCCCGCAGTATAAGCAATCACCGCAGCCCCGAGGTCGATAATCAGAGGAAAGCGGTTTATTAGTCTGATAATAAGAGTGCTGCCAAACACCATAATTGGAATACTGATACCAAGTCCGATAACTACCATGGTGTAGCTACCATGAGATGCACCTGCGATGGCTAAAATGTTATCAAGTCCCATAACAGCATCAGCGATCATTATCGTAATAACGGCGGAAAACAAAGACTCATGGCACTTTACAGAATCGTGATTCTGTGGCTTCGCCAATAATTTATATGAGATCCAAATCAATAGGATACCTCCGCCCACCATAAGTCCCTTAATCTGAAGAAGCCAGACAATAGCCAATGTTGCCAAAATACGAATTACAATTGCTCCGGCAGTTCCAAAGCATATCGCTTTCATCTGTATATTCCGGGGCAGGTTCCGACAGGCTAAGCCGATAACAATCGCGTTATCACCGGCAAGAACGAGATCAATCATTACAATCGATAAAATCCCTGAGAAGAATTGCGTCAATGGCAGTCCCATTATCTCCATACGTTTCTTTACCTTTCATTGTCGAAGCTTTGAATAAATACATTCTATACACGAACCATTATATTCATGCCTTTTTTCTAGAGTTTATAACTATTAATACAACCAGCTTCTGAAGAAAGCTGCCACCGGAATTGAATTTGGATGGAGCGGAGCACATTCAGCACAAAAAAAGTCGCCGTCCTAATGGACTACACTTTGATCGGTCAACAAGGCAATGCTTCCTTTGCTCACCTTGAACCGGTCTACCATTTCTTTCAGATGCTCAGCCTGTCCGGATAGTTCTTCGCTTCCAGCCGCGCCTTTCTCCGCCGTATCCGAGTTCTTCTGTACGAGCTGGTATACCTGTTCGATTCCTATATTGATCTGCGTGATGCCCAGTGCCTGTTCATTTGATGATTTAGCAATTCCACCCACCAGGTTGGCCGCTTCCTCAACGCTGGAAACGATCTCCGAAAGCGCCGCAGCAGTATCATCGGCAATCTTTGTTCCTGAATTAACCTTGCTGATGGAGCCTTCGATAAGCTCCGTAGTCTCCCTGGCCGCGGCCGCACTCCTTGCCGCAAGACTCCGAACCTCTTCGGCTACTACTGCAAAGCCCTTGCCGTGCTGCCCCGCCCTTGCCGCTTCCACAGCTGCATTCAGCGCCAGGATGTTGGTTTGGAATGCGATGTCGTCGATAACCTTGATTATCCTAGAGATGTTTGACGAGGAATCATTGATCTCTGTCATGGAATTGAGCATTTCCCGCATCTTGCTGTTACCCTTTTCCGCAAGATCTCTCGCGCTTCCTGCGAGTTCGCTTGCCCGGTTTGCATTCATCGCATTCTGCTTTGTCTGATCGGCAACCTCAGCAACAGATGCAGAAAGCTGCTGAATCGTTCCGGCCTGTTCTGCGGCTCTCTGGGAAAGATGCTGACATCCTACCGATAACTGCCTTGACCCGGTCGCTACTTGTTCTGCCGCAACACTGATCTCTCTCATAACCTTGCTCAAGGTTATGATTATGTTGTCCAGGGAATCCTTGATTTTTACAAAGTCACCCTTGTAGTCCGCTTTCGTGGCAAGGCTCAAATTTCCTTCGCTTATCTCTGAAAGTGCGTCGGAGATTTCGATGATATAGCACAATAAATTTTTTATTGTTTCATTTATAGCATTCTTGAGTTCTCCATGGTCTTCCTTAACATCTCCACTGACCGATACATACAGATTACCCTTTGCCACTTCCCTCAGTGTAGTCAAAGCTTCCGCTATCGGAGCTGTGAGTGCATCTACCGTTTCATTGACGCCTTCGATGATCTTTTCAAACTGCCCATTGAACTTCTTTGCATCGCCTCTGAATTCCAAATGCCCGTCTATGGTGGCATGACATAACGCGTTGATCTCTTCATACAGAGCCGTTATTGTCTCGATCAGATGAATCAGGCATGGGATCACCCGGTCATATTCGCTTCTCTTGCCACTTTCGTTGATGCTTTCCAGATCAGTGAGATCTCCATCAGCAATATGATTCAAAATCTCAATGACACTGTTCATTCTCATCTCATAGCGCACATCTTGGCCTTCAACCAAGGCATTAATCCCATCAATGCAAGTATTGATGCTATTCTTGATGTTATCGAATTCTCCCTGATACGCTTCTGTAATTCTTTCTGGTATTTCCCCTTTTCCGATTCTCTCCATATATCCAGCCATTCCGTTCAAAGGTGTGATGAGAGAGTCCAAAGATTCGTTGAAACCAAGCAAAATTTGCCCATAGCGGCCTTCCAACTTCCCCGCATCTGCTCTTATGTATAAATTACCCGCTGCGGTTGCTTCTGTCAATTTCATCGTTTCATCGCATAAGATATCCATAACACGTTCCACCAAAATCAGATCTTCACGCGCGGTATTCAAAGGATCTACAGTGGCGTCCATTGAGTTGTTGAAAGCTCCGATGATTTCCCGATAGCTGCCGCGGAATTGATCAACATTCCCGCGGATCTCCAGATTTCCTTCTACTGCGGCGGCGGTCAGGTTTTCCGCCTCAAGGACCAGATTTCTCAGTACATTGATTACCGAAACTATACTGTTTCCTATGATATCCTTTTCCGATCTGAGAGTGGGCTCCAGCGAAAAATCGCCGTCTGCAATCCGTTTAATCGCGTCTGACTGTTTTTTCATATTTTCAGTTATATTAATAACCCCTCTGCTTATTGATCCGATTTCATCGTTCCTCTTGAGATATCCCTCCTCGATCTGGATATCCGTGTTGCCCAAAACAAGAAGATTGGAATAATCTGCAATTCTTTTCAGCGGTTCTGTTACGGTTTTTCTGATAAAGGCATAGGATACCAAAATCAGCATTATGTTTATTATAAGAACCCCACCGACTAAGAGGAGTATGTTAAGTCCCCAATCGCTGTAATAGCTGAAGATACCGATTAACAAGATACTTATAAGGATCGATGCGATTAATACAGCCAATAATTTATTTTTAATTGAACCGAATTCCGTTTTATCCATATTTATTTTTCCTTCCCTGCAGCTTACAGACAGCGCCTAATCCGGTGAGATCAAAATGCATTTGCTGAAAATAAACCTTTTCAACAAATGCATTTCATACTAGCCTAAATAATAGACTTTGCTTTACGCAGCTGATTTCTGAACCAACTGCCGGTCCTGTTTTTTTATTATCTTACAATAGCGAGAGTGAACAGCATCAGAACCGTACCTAAAATGATCGAATACTTGAAATTCGCCTTAAAGGTTTCACGGAATTCAAGCTTCATAATACCTAAGGCGAAATATACCGTAGGATTGGTGATACATAATGCGGAACCGACGTTGTGTCCGGCTACGAACATGATTGCGACTGCAACGCTGGATAAGCCATAGGCTTCTCCCATGTGGGCTATGACCGGCATGACTCCGTAAATCATGGCATTCGCGTCCAAAATGTAGCTGAGCGGAGTGATAAGCAGCGCGACGATGACGTCAACAAAACGGTTCATTGACTCCGGAATGATGGAGACAAGACCATTTCCGATGGCCTCAAACATGCCCAGGTTTTCCATTACTCCAAGGAGAGCTCCCGCTCCGATCAAGGTGTAGACCGCGAGCATAATTGGTCCTGAATATGCTTGCATTCTTTTGGATTGCTCCTTGGGAGTTCTGTAATTCAACGGAAGCACGATAGCGCATCCGACCAAAAAAGCGATGTAGGAGGGGATGCCAAGGAATAAAGTTGTTATGATGATGATCGTAATAATCAGATTCGGCCAGAAGAGCTTAGGCCGCCTCAGCGCCTGTTCTTCCTCGCTTAATTCATGTTTATCCAGCATCATTGTTACATTTGATATAAACTCTCCCCGGCGTTCCTCAACTTTGGAGGCTATGTACAGAAGGATAAAGGACAGAACGACACCAACCACGTTGATCAGGATCATTTGCTTGTATAAGACCATTACATCCATACCGATTACGGCAGCGGCGCGGGCGGTAGGACCTGCCCATGGGAAGAAATTCATCATTGGTATTATTGTCATAAATACTAAAGCAAGCAAAGTGCGGCGGATCTTCAGCTTGTCAAAAACGATCAGCATTGGAGGTGCCGTGATCAATAACGCTGCAATTCCCTGTCCGTCCAAAGCAGCAATAAGGGTGATAACTGCTGCCAAGCCGACAATGCTGAAAACACTCTTACCGACCGTCTTCATCAGTCCGTTGATAATGGGGTCAAACATACCGGCATCAGATACGACGCCAAAAAAGATAGTAGCAGTAATAAAGAGGGCTGCGATGACCAATACATCGCTGATTCCCTCATGGACACTCATCATCGTGGCCTCAAGGCCCGACCCGATTGCCAGAGCGACGATGATTGGAAGCACCGCCATGATATTTCCAGGTAGAAACGGGCTTTTAATGACCAGTACGATAAGTAGTAAGAGTAAAATAACACTTGCAAAAACTAACATATTTTTACACTCCTCTTTTTATTATTTGCCCCGAAAACAGCCTGGCCGCTTCCGGGAAATCAACAGTAATAAATTATTAAATTTCCGTGTTGGCTAACAGGATGTATTGCTGTCCGGAATGCATGTCATTTTCATACTTATGCCCTTGGGGTGTACTGCGGGGGAAAGAGAATTTTATTACATTAATGTTGTCCACATAAAAACTCTTCACTTTACGCTCCTCAGCGCTGTACAACTCCGCAATCTTTTTTGCAGTTATATTTTTTGAGTTTTTAATTTTCTCATAATCTTCTTTTGTATCACAGAAGATTTCCAGGGTGACCCAGAAAGGGCCGGCGTTTTTTGAACGAACATAACGTGCCACATCTTTTACGGTTGTCATTGATATACCTCCATTCTTCCATTTTATAGATCAATATATTCGAATTGAACAAGCTCAAGCGGGTCATCCACATCCACTACATGATGCAGTCGGAATTCATACGTGCGGCCTCTTGGGCAGTCAACCGGCGAGAAAGGGAACGCGAAGCTGGGTAGCTGTGTTTTAAAATCTGCCGGATAATGTAATAAGAAAGGATTGAAAATTTTCGCGATCTGGGTCGCTCTTTCCTGGGTAGCCGCAGTCACTGTCAATAATATTCCAAGTTCTCTCGGAGCCGGTGTACCCTCTGGAACAGGACCTGCGATGACTGCATTGTATCCATATGCTTTGAAATTAAAGGAGTACTCATCCGGTGATATCCCAATTTTTGTAATATGCTTACTTACATGGTCGCTAATATTCCGGATCCACTGCTCCGGATCGACCATAACTTTAGTGTCTGCAATTCCAACCAGGCTGATATTCTGATATCCCATCACCGAGGCGCCTTCCAGCTTCATCGTATACTGCTTTGCATGTTCAAATTTTGTGCCTGTCACATAAACCGTATAATCATCCACCTGGGTATACACGGCATCCTCCGCGAGAATGCTGCCGGAAGGTTCGGTCAATCGAAACGGGTCAACATTTTCATACAAGAGGTGGGCGGAAATCGTATACGGAGTACAATGAACTCCTTCCTGCAATGGCGTTACATAGAAGCCTTTCTCATCAACCACTAAAAATACGCCATCGCCTCCGGCACCGTCGGTACACTGACTGCCGCACTCCACGGTTTTTGCTCCGTGCCAGGCCGCCGCTGTGTCGCATCCCATCATAAGCGGCATCGCTGCAATAATACCGGTGTCTGTGGCACGGCCGCACAACACCACGTCGGCACCGTCTTTCATCGCTTGAATAAAGGGTTCCGCCCCCATCAGCGCAACGATGTTCTCACACTCATCAAAGACTTCTTTTGTAATTTCAGGAGCACCTTCCAATGCATGGATCTTGCCCTCATCCCACTTTTTTTTCAGCATCTCCGGGTCTTGCTGTGAATACACTTTTGCGATTCGGCCTTTAAAACCCTCCTTCACAAAAATCTCCTCAACGATATCTACGCACTCATCCACTGTTGAATTTGTACCGCTGGTACCGCAGCTTCCAACCAATACCGGAATTCCCGCCTTCATACCGCCGATTACTGCGATCCTTAGATCATGTTCCAGCATAGGTCTTGAATACTTACACTGACCGCACGCCAGTGAGGCAGGCCCGGAATCTGTAGAACCGCCGTCGATTGCGATGACATCAGGATTCATAGACATTCCTCTGTCGAAGGATTCTTGGTTGATGCCTGAGCCCAACCCTCCTGTGGGCATTAAAATTCTGCAACTTTTCATAATTCAAACTCCTTTTTACGTTATCGTCTAAATAGTCTAACAGATACGTCCTTCTCCAATAAGAAGTGATTGATCGATCATTCCTATCAGATTGTATTACTAAACAGTTATTTACATTTGGCGCCTTTTCCTATAAACTGATAGTAGTTATAGTATGGTAATGAAATAATCAATAGATAATTCTCTATATAAATGCAACGGAGGCCACAATGAACGACAGACAGCTCAAATATATTTTAGCCATATCCGAAGAAGGCAATATCACAGCCGCAGCGCATAAACTCTATATCAGTCAGCCATCTCTCAGCTATCTGCTTTCTCATGTTGAAGAAGAACTGGGTACCAAGCTGTTTGACAGAAATGTCACTCCTTTGAAGCCGACCGATGCAGGTGAATGTTATATTAAAGCGGCGAAGCAAATGCTAAGCATCCAGCGCGAATTAATCAATCAAATCGATGACATCCGCCATCTTCGGAAAGGGCGGCTCACGATCGGGTGCAGTCCCCAGCTTTCACCATTTATATTCCCTACCTTCCTACCGACTTTTATCAGAAATAATCCTGAAATTCAACTAACGCTTGTAGAAGAAAGCTTACCTATCCTTGAAGATCTTATGGTTTCCGGTGATCTTGAGCTGGCTTTCACAAATAAGCCCATGAACAGCAAAGCCTTCGGACAAATTCTTCTGTTTCATGAAGAACTGCTATTGATGACTCCCGCGACCTTCACCCCCAAAGCGACTTCAAAAGATGAAAAACACACGTTTCCCGTTCTGGATTTAACTTGTGTGCAGGATTGTCCTTTTGTGCTTTTTAAACCCCGCCATCACTTGAGGCAAATGACCGACAAAATTTTCAGTGATTACGATTTCAAACCGAAAACTATTTTTGAAACAAGCAATTGGGAAACCTGCTTCCGCATGGTAAAGGAGCAAATGGCTTTCACCATTCTTCCCTATTCACCTCTGCAGAGGATTTTCTGGACTGATCATTCGATCAGGCAGTTTAGCATAGGTGGTGATTATAGCAGGCCGTTGTCCATTTACTATCGTAAAAATACGTATCATCCCGAGCTGATTGAGACCTTCATCAGTTCAACCCAGTCAATTCTAAATGAAGTGCGTGTTTAAGAATCTGCTTATTTCCCACACTGATTTTTGATCAGGTTTTTTATGCCGTCATTCTTAAGAATATGAAACATGTATTCAGAAATTTGCTCACCTCTGATCTCGGTGTTGCTGGTTTCATTTTGTACTAAGCCGGTCTGAATATCTACAGATATCCGGTCACCGGATTTTACCTTTCCGCCTATTTGGGGAATTACAAGCAAGGGCAGTCCTAAATTGATCGCGTTCCGATAAAATATGCGGGCAAAAGATTCTGCCAGGATCGCCCCCACTCCGGCACTTTTTAGCGTGATGGCGGCATGCTCCCTACTGGAGCCACAGCCAAAATTTTTCTCCGCAACAATAATATCCCCAGGCTGTACTTTCTTGACAAAATCAGGGTCAGCTCCCTCCATAGCATGCCTTGCAACCGACTCCGGATCGGTCAAATCCAGATACCGGCCTGGATAGATCTGATCTGTATCAATGTTGCTGCCAAAGACAAAGGCCTTTCCCTCAACTATTCTTTTCATCTTGCCCCTCCCTTTCAATCAGATATCTCGCTGGGTCTGTGATATAACCGTTCAAAGCAGCTGCAGCCACACTGGCTGGAGATGCCAGAAAAATTTCTGCTTTCCCGTGACCCATTCGGCCGGGGAAATTACGGTTTGAAGCCGTGATACAGACTTCACCTTCCGCAATCATCCCTTCATGGGTTCCCAGACAAGCCGCACAACCGGGCGTGACCAGTGTCGCCCCCGCTTCAACAAGGGTCTGTATATATCCCTTTTCCATCGCCTCCATGAGGACTTGGGAAGACGCCGGGACAACAAGAAAACGCGTTAAGGGATTAATCTTACTGTCTTTTAAAATGTGTGCCGCAACAGCTAAATCCTCGACTCTCCCACCTGTACAGGTTCCTAAAAACGCCTGATGAACGGCTTCTCCTTCATAATCACTGAGTGGGAAAACATTATCCACGCTGTGTGGGGCGGCAATCTGTGGATAGAGATCTGTAACGTCAAAGGTTAAATCTGCACTGTATTGAAAATCCGAATCTGTTTCGAAAACCTCATAATCGGTTACCTTATTCCCCTCAAGAAAAGCAAAGGTTACTTCATCCGGCTGGATATAGCAAGTTTTCGCACCCATCTCGGTGGTCATATTGCATAAAGCCATACGTTCCGATATGCTGAATTGCTTTAATAATGTGCCTGTAAAATCCACCCCTTTGTAAACAGCATAATCGGATCCCAGCTTTCCAATGATGGATAAAATCACATCCTTGGCATAAACGCCTGGTCTAAGCTGGCCTTCAAGATTGATCCGAATTACTTCGGGTACGCGAAACCACAAAGATCCTGTCCGCAGGATGATCGCCAGATCCGTTGCCCCTACGCCTGTTCCGAAAGCACCGAAAGCACCATGGGTGGTCGTATGAGAGTCAGTGATCACGATCAATTGACCGGGCTTTGAAAAACCCTTATCAGCCATAATCTGATGGCAGACACCTTGATTGATATCCATTAATTTATCAATACCCTGCTCACGGCAAAATTCACGGAACTGCTTTTGATTGTCGGCCTGCATAACCGTGGAAGCCGGAGCATAATGATCAAGGAAAACAATGGTTTTATCCGGTGCATAAACCTTTTCTCCATCCATTTCATAAAAGGATCGAATGGTTTGCAGGTAAAGGTCGTTGATACCGGCCATATCAATCTGACAGTTTACGATCTCGCCGGCACTGACGGATTCTTTATTTGCCGCTTTGGCAAGTATTTTCTCAAGAGCGTGCATGTATTTCCTTCCTTTCTTATTTGTTTAAAACCTCACGGTTTACAATTCCGATGGGCGTCTTGCCTTCCATAATATCCAAAACATTCTGCGCTGCCATGATCGACATTCCCCGCCGTGCATCCGGCGTCGCCGTGCCGATATGCGGTGTCATCACCACATTATCAAGCTTGAAAAGCTCCGGGCTTACATATGGCTCATTTTCAAATACATCCAATCCCGCTCCCCAGATAGTACGCGTTCTTAATGCTTCCGTCAAAGCCTGTTCATCTATGACCGGACCACGGGAAGTATTGATTAGGATTGAGGTCGGTTTCATCATGGAGAGTTCCTTTGTACTGATCATGTGGCGGGTTTCCGGTGTCAGCGGCGTATGGATGGAAATAAAATCCGCTTCCGTCAGGAGTGTTTCCAACGGGACTTGCTTTGCTCCCAATTCTCTCTCCATTTCCGCATTGGGACGGCTGTCGGAATAGATGATGTCCATACTGAATCCAACGGCTCTCTTTGCCACAGTCTTGCCAACTTGACCTGCCCCAATAATACCCAAGGTTTTTCCGGTAAAATCACGGCCTAAGAAAAATGACGGGGTCCAGCCCCAGGGTTCTCCGTTTCGGATCAATCGATCCCCTTCCGCCACACGCCGGGCCACACTGAACATAAGTGCCCAGGCAATATCCGCAGTGGCGTTGTTCACAGCAATCGGCGTATTAGTAACTGCGATTCCCTTTTTTGTAGCAGCCTCAACGTCAATATTATTAAAACCGGCGGCATAGTTGGAGATTACTCTCAATTGAGGCCCTGCCGCATTCATAACCGCTTCATCTACCTTAACCCGGGAATCCGTCACAAGGGCAGTAATCCCCTCCACCTTTTTCAAAAATTCCTCTTTGCTTTCCAAAACCTCATTGGGATTTGATTTTACATGAAACAACGGCTCCAGCATCTGCTCGATCGGTTCCGGCAGCTTTCTGGCAATATAAAGCTTTGCTTTCTCTGACATCATGCTTACTCCTCTCTGTTTACTGCATTCTTCTTCATTTTCAGAACCTCCCTGACCGCGTCGGCTACGTTAACGCTGGTCAATCCAAATTCCTTCATCAATACATCAGGATCTCCTGATTCCCCAAACCGGTCATAAACACCCACCATTTTTGCCGGCACCGGACAGCTTTGCGCCAGCAGCTCGAGAACAGCACTTCCCATTCCTCCGGCGACCTGATGCTCTTCGGCCGTTACCACAGCGCCAGTTACTCTGGCGGCTTCAATGAGTGTTTTTGCGTCTAAAGGCTTTACCGTGTGATTATTGATTACCATCGCCCGGATTCCCTCTTTCGCCAGCTCCTCCGCTGCCACCAGGCTTTCATAGACCATGACTCCGCATGCGATGATGGCAACGTCTGTTCCTTCGCGAACACAGTAAGCCTCACCCAATTCGAAGGGAGTGTCCTCATTGGTGATAGACGGCACTTTTTCTCTCCCGAACCGAATATAAACCGGTCCATAGATTTCTGCCGCAGCAAGGGTCGCCTTTTTGGTTTCATTGGAATCCGCAGGCACAACCACTTTCATATTTGGTAAGCACCTCATTATTGATATTTCTTCTAAGGCCTGATGGGTCGCTCCGTCCGGACCTACTGAGATGCCGCCATGCGCACCGCCCAGCTTTACATTGAGGTTTGCATAACAGACAGTCGTTCGGATTTGATCCCAGGCTCTTCCTGCTAAAAACACGCCGTAATTAGTTACGAAAGGAACCTTTCCTGTCAGGCTAAGCCCTGCTGCAATCCCTACCTGATTTTGTTCCGCGATGCCGATGCTGATAAACCGATCCAGATATTGATCTCTAAACCAGTCCACCCTTACCGATGCGGTGATGTCCGCACCCAGCGCCACCACATTTGGGTTCTTTGCACCTGATTCTACTAACCCCTCACCATATCCGTCACGGGTAGGTTTTTTCTGTATATTATTGAAATCAAGCTTTAGATCAACCATTCTCATTTTGTGTCCACTCCCCTCTTGATTTCAAGTCCGGTTAAGGCCTCTTCAAGCTGTGCATGATTGGGTGCTGCTCCGTGCCAGGCAGCGGAATTTTCCATAAAGGAAACGCCCTTGCCCTTTACTGTATTCGCGATGATAACCGTCGGCTTTCCCTTATGTGCTTCAGCCTGTTTAAAGGCTTCTTCCACTTTTAACACATCATGTCCGTCTACTTCAATCACGTTCCAATTAAAGGCGAGCCATTTATCCTTGCACGGATTGATCGTCATCACCTCATCCACTGCTCCGTCGATCTGCATTCCGTTATAGTCCACGATACCGCAAAGGTGATCTAGCTTATAATGCCCCGCTGCCATAGCCGCCTCCCAGATTTGCCCCTCCTGGATTTCACCGTCTCCCATGAGACAATAGACGCGAAAATCTTCTTGATTCATTCTGCCTCCAAGGGCGATGCCTGTTGCTATGGAAAGCCCCTGGCCGAGAGATCCTCCCGATACTTCCACCCCGGGCGTTTTGTTCATACAGGGATGCCCTTGTAGCATGGAACCGTACTTCCTCAGGCCGTTCAGCTCATCCTCGTGGAAATATCCGCAATCTGCCAAAACAGCATATAAAGCTGGGCAAATATGGCCTTTGGACAGTATCAGCCGGTCTCTTTCCTTCCAATGTGGATTCTCGGGATCATGCTGCAAGACATTGTTGTAAAGTACTCCCAAAATATCAATTGCTGACAAGGATCCGCCCGGATGTCCGGACCCTGCCTTTGAAAGCATTTTTAAAATATTAATCCGAAGCCATCTCGATTTCTCTAATAGCTGTTCTTCGTTTAAATTACTTCGCATGGATCTCCTCCCTTACATTGACCATTTGTCCCCGCCATTGCCGCAATTGATCCACCATGGGTTTTTGTTCCGTTTCAATCGCCTTGCGGCAGGGGTCCAGCACAAACAGCTCAGCATTAGTTACCCTGCGGCAAGCCTCGGCTAATCTTGGCGCGACCTCCGACGGGACAACCACAGCTCCGTGCCGGTCCGCATGAATCAGGTCCCCCGGATGGATCAGCAGTCCGCAGATTTCAACGGATGTGTTCCGTTCAACAAGATGTGACTCTGCCCGTGCAACCATCATTTCAGTGGAAAAGAAATAAAACCCCAAGGAATCCACTTCATTGATATCCCTTATACCGCCCTGGGTCAGAGTTCCAACGGCGCCTAACGCTTTAAATGTGGTTGCCTGGACCTCTCCCCAAAAGGATCCGATGGGCCGTTCGTCAATATCCTGAAGTACCGCAACGGTAGGTTCCTCAATATCCCGCACATCACGAAAATAGGCAAACATCATCTCTTTCTGCTCTTCCGTCGGCTTTTCCCAGCCCGAAATCTTCGCAGTTACGGCATAGCCTACCATCGCCTTGCTGTCGGAAGTGCGCAGCACCATACCGGGATAACAAAATCCTGCAGTATTCGGACGGATTTTAAATCCTTCCAAAGCATTACAAACAGTAGGAGTATCATACTCTCTTAACTTATTTAGCTGTTCTTTGTTTAAACGCTCCATAATAAACCTCCTGATTATGTCAGATAACCTAAGCGAGTTTTCATCCTGCTATTTTTTAGACAGGATATAAAATTCCGGCAATATAGATCACAAATGTCAGTGTGATCATACTGAAAATGGTTGATGAAACAACCGCTTGAATCGCGTAATTTTGATTATTATTGTATTCCATTGCAATGAGTGCTGTATTGATTCCTGTAGGAACAGAGTAGGCAATCAGTATTGTCTGTGCCGTTATCCCTGTGAATCCAAAAAGATAGATAAACAGTATCGCAAGAGCCGGTCCGATGACCAAGCGTATGAAGGAAGAAAGATATACGTTAACATCCTTAAAATCAAACTTGATTTTAGCCAACTGAATCCCCAGTGCGATGAGTGCTATTGCGACAAGTCCGTTTTTTAAGTGAATCAATACAGGCCATATTGGAGTGATTGTCATATCGAAATTTATCGCTTTCATGATCAGAACGAGGATAATTGCAGGGATAACAGGCAGTTTTAGAGTTCTGATGATCGACTTCTTAAGATTCGTTGTGGCCCTACCGCCGATATAGAACCCAATCGTATTGCTGGTAACGTTATTAAAAACCAAAATCATAACAAGGGCTGCAAGCGCATCATTTAAGTAAGGAGTTTTTTCTCCTACGATAAATGGCGCGGAACTGAATACGATCGTGATGAGAGCCAAGCCAATATTTCCGGTATTATTAAACATAATCGAGTTTGCAAAAGCATCTGACAAACCTGCCTCATGTTTTCGAATTCTGCTTATAATTTTAGCTAGAATAAAGCTGCTGAGCAGATAAGCTGCAGAGAACAAAAGGATTTTTACCATATCAAAATCTAAGTCGACTGTAAAGAGATTCACAAATACAAATGCAGGCACAAGTAAATAAATAACAATTTTACTGAGTGTAATCACACTTAGCTCAAAGTTCTTGCCTAATGCAAAGCCAAGTGCGATCATGATGAAAAGAGGCATTATGCTATTTACAAGTATGTATAAGAACGTATTCATTCAATCATAATCCTTTGTCAGAAGCCTATAAAAACAGTGCCTTTTGAGTGAAAACGGTTGTGTGCAGGTATTGTATGATATAAATATAGCCTCTGATTTAAAATAAGTAAAATACTATAATACTTATTAGCATCATAGACAATGAGCTATGACAACCCGAACACAAAGGAGTGCACGGATCAATCATCGATTCCTACCCTGTTTGAACGTATGCCTTGAAACACCCTGCCGAGGGTATGATAAATCATTTTTTCCGCTTCTTCGAATTGGTCCTTTCGGCGTACTACAAAGCCGTGACTGCTATCCAGAAATCTTCTGGCCGCAACCGGAACACCCGCCTCCAAAAGCCTGTATGCATATTTTTCCGCTTCTTCTCCCAGGAAATCATCACCGCACGTGAAAATCAAAGCCTCCGGTAATCCGGCCAGCATTTCGTCCGGTGCAAAGAGTGGCGACACCGTCGGATCAAGCCGGCATTCATCGTCAACATATACGCTGGTATATAATTGTGCAGCGCGGGAATGCACCGTCGGATCAAATTGATACGTACCCTCTGCATAGGCGCTGTGACAAAGTTTGGCATATTCGGGCGGTATTTTCTGAGGGTTTTTATAAGCATTGCGCTTTAATTGGGGCTGCGTATACAGATCGAGGCACGGATAATCAAGGATTTGCAATGTAATATAAAAATCATGCCGCTCATGATTCAAAAGAGTTATTGCAGCGGCAAGATTCCCGCCGGCGCTGTGACCGCACAGCACAGTATAGGCCGGATCAATCTGCAATAATTCCCAGTTTTCGTTTGCCCATCGAACAACGTCGTAGCACTGATGGAGTGCGTAAGGATATCTTTGCTCCGGTGCAGGCGTATAATCAATGTCTATGACCACACATTCTGCACGGCTGCAGATGTTTTTTGAAAATACAGTGTCCTGTTGCCTGTGACTTTTGATAAATCCACCCCCATGGATATTGATAAAAAGGGGATGCAGGCTTTGTTCGGAGTCGGGATAATGGATGTAAACACGGGTTTCCCCATCACGGGTCGGGACCATCACATCATCGGTTTTTCTTACATAGTACCTGTTCATCAGCTCTTCGCTGACGGTATTCCCAACGCCTATATCCCGTAAGAATTGTATCAGCTGCTCTTGTTCCTGTGAAATCATAGTGAACTCCTTTTTTCCTCTCATTACCGGTCAAACTTTCTCAATTTGTTGATTATGACTCAAATATAGTCTCTTGTTTTTGATAAGTAAAATACCATATTCTTTATCGATGCCATAGATAATTACATATGAAGAGAAATTAGTAATCCTGCCTTTTTACGGCAGGATTACTATTGAATCAGATCAGTTCGAAGATTCCCGCGGCACCCATTCCGCCGCCGATGCACATACTGACGATCCCTCGTTTCTGCCCTCTTCTTCTCAGTTCTTGCAGCAGTTTTATCGTAAGGATTGTACCGGAGCAGCCTAAGGGATGACCTAAAGCAATCGCTCCGCCATTAACATTGACCTTGTCAATGTTCAGTCCAAGCTCAGTGATACAGGCGATCGACTGTGAAGCAAAAGCCTCATTCAATTCTATGAGATCAATATCTTCCAGTGTTAATCCATTGCGCTGCAGCACCTTTGGGATGGCATAGAGCGGTCCGATCCCCATCAGTTCCGGTGGAACACCCACAACCGAATACCCGGTCAATCTTGCAATGGGCTGATATCCGAACTCTTTTGCTTTCTCCTCCGACATCACCACAACAAAGGCAGCACCGTCACTGGTCTGGGACGAATTCCCCGGTGTAACCGTACCGTCTGCTTTGAAAACCGGCCGTAGCTTTGCCAATGCTTCCATGGAGCTGTCAGGTCGAATTCCTTCGTCACGATCAAAAATAATTTTATTGATTACCGTCCTGCCGTTCTTTGTTTTTTCAATTGCATCTGCATAGACTGGAACAATTTCCTCAACAAACTTTCCATTCACAGCAGCTTCATAGGCGCGCAAATGGCTTCTTACGGAAAACTCGTCCTGCATCTCACGGCTTATGTGATACTTTGCCGCTACATTTTCCGCCGTGATCCCCATCGAATCATAGGCATGGGGAGAATTATTCATCAAACCCGGATCAGGCCGCATCCTGTTTCCGCCCATAGGGATGGCACTCATGGATTCAAGCCCCCCCGCTATGACAATATCGTTCTGCCCGCTTGTGATCGTGTTGGCAGCAGTTACGATGGACTGCAAGCCGGAAGAGCAAAATCGATTGATGGTTTGCCCCGGTGTGCTTTCTCCCAAGCCGGTCTTCAGTGCGATCATTCGTGCCACATTGAGCCCTTGCTCTGCCTCAGGCATTGCACATCCCAGGATCAAATCGTCGATCTGCGTATGAGGCAGATCCGGCAGCTGCGTCAACAGACCCTGCAAAACCTGACTTGCAAGTTCCTCCGGACGCGTATCCCTTAGTGTACCTTTCGGCGCCCTACCAATGCCGGATCGTCCCATAGCGACCAATACAGCTGTATTCTTCATCATTGTTTCTCCTTCTCAGTTTCTGACCGGACGGCGTGTTTGCACCATACCGCTGATTCTTTCATGGGTTTTGGCGTTCCGGATCAATTCCGCAAAGCCTTCCTTTTCGAGGCGAAGCAATTCCTGCTCTGAAATATGGCTTCCATTCGGTACATCCCCGCCAGTAAGTACTTTCGCGATCTTTTCGGTGATCTCCGCATCATACCGTGTAATAAATCCACCGTCCGCCATTCCCATTATGATCGCTCGCATCGTTGCCATCCCTGTATTTCCTGTGACTTGGGTCAGCTTCGGCAATACCTGACGGTAACCGTCCTTAACAAGGCGCAGCACTTCCTCTTTCGCTCTTTCCGTAAGATCATCAATTTGAGCGATAATGATATCCGTCGGCTGCAAATAGCCGAGCTGCAAGGCCTCATAAGCATTTTTTGAAACCTGAGCAGTGGCTACCTGAAATAACAGTTTCTGGATGACCGGGGTGTAATCTTTGCAGTCCAGACCTTTCAGCAGCATTCCATAGCGCTGAACAAGCTCCTTTAATCCTCCTCCGGCCGGAATGAGCCCTACTCCGACTTCTACCAGTCCCATATAGGTATCGATGTGGGCAACAATCCGGGATGTCTGCAATGCAAACTCACATCCTCCCCCCAGCACCATTCCGTGAACTGCAGCGATGATGGGCTTCTTTGCGTATTTGATTCTGAGACTTACCTGCTGAAATTCGTCAATTTTATCCCCAACCGCATTCAGCTCTCCAGCCATAATACTGGTGATCATTTCTTTTAAATCGGCGCCAATCAGAAAATTCCCTCCGCTGTTCAGCAGCACCAATCCTTTGTAGTGATTTCCGTTTTCAACCCGATCGATTGCCGCAACCAATTCCGTTCTGATGTTTGCTGTGATGCTGTCACCGGTTGACTTGAACTCGAAGCCTAAAACACCATCCCCCAGATCGATCAGCGTGCTATGATCGAATTTACTTAGTACGGGATATACGGAGTCAAAGGAATTGAGGTCCGGATCCTTCTCATAGAAGTTTTCTTTCCTGGCGAGCCTCTCTTCGATCCATTGGGGCAGCTTCTTTCCGTCGTCTTTCATTCTCAGCGCGGCTTTTTCGAAGCCGATCAAATCCCAAAGCTCAAAGGGGCCGACTTCCCAGTTATATCCCCACTTCATGGCGTTGTCGATCTCCTGATAGGTATCCGCCACTTCATTCTTTACCTGCGCCGAATAGTAAATGATTTCCGATATATTCTCCCATAGGAATTTGCTTTCCGTCTCTTCCGCATAAAGCAGAGCACGCAGCCGATCCTTCAGCCTGGGTATCTTCTTCACGGCTTCGATAAATGGTACTCCGGCCTGATCCGGTTTTACGTATTCCTGGCATGCAAAATCCCAAACCAGCTTGATTTTTTTGTTATTTTCATCCTTTGCACGCTTATAAAACCCGCCGCCGGTTTTGTCCCCAAGCTGTCCGTTGCCGAACATCGCCCTTATTTCTTCCGGCACTTTGAAATATGCTTTCTCTTCCTCATCTTTCAGGGCGCCAAAAATATTATCATTCACATGGGTTAGAACATCCAGACCCACCATATCGGCTGTCTGGAAAGTTGCACTTCTCGCTCTTCCGATCAGCTTTCCCGTTAATTGATCGGTTTTTTCGATGTCAAAGCCGTATGTCTTCATCTGCCTTAAGGTCAGAGGAATGAGCACCGCTCCGATCCGGTTTGCGATAAAGTTGGGCGTATCGTGCGCTTTGACAACCCCTTTGCCAAGAATGTGATGTCCGAAATCCGTCATATACGCAACGACATCTGCATCGGTATTTGATGTGGGAATGATCTCCAGAAGCCGCATATATCTTGGCGGGTTAAAGAAATGGGTTCCCAGAAATCGCCTCTTCAAATCAGCAGGCATTTTTTCAGCAATGGCTGAAATGGGAATACCGGAGGTATTCGTTGAAAGTATGGCATCCGCTTTGACATGCGGAAGCAGCTTCTCGACCAGCTTCTGTTTGATTTCCAGATTCTCCGCAACCACCTCAACGATCCAGTCGCAATCTTCAACCAAAGCCAGATCATCCTCCAGATTTCCGGGGGTTATGTATGCGGCCATTTCAGGTCTGGCGACGGCGGGCAGTCGTTTGTCCGACAGGAGCCGTTCGATGGCAGCTGCTGCAAGAGCAGACCGTTTCTTTCCTTCTGCATCAGCAAGCTCCCCAGGAACGATGTCAAGCAACACTACGGGAATTCCCGCATTCGCCAGTATTGCCGCGATACCGGCACCCATGACGCCTGCTCCGATCACCGCTACTTTTTTAATATTATAATTCAAAGATCACACACTCCTTTCCAACTATCGTTTGTTGCTTTTTCTCCAGATACCGACCTTCGCTGCCGCCTGCAGAATTTCTTCTCTGAAATCCGGATGGGCAATTGTAGACAGAGCCTCCACTTTTTCCCACATGGAAAGTCCCTTGATATTCACGGCACCATATTCGGTTACCACGTAATTTGTGGTATTGCAGGCTACCGATATCTGGGTCCCTTCCGGCAAGCTGGTAACGATGTTTGAGCTGACATTGCCCTTACGGTCCTTCTTTGTTGACGGCATGCAAACGAAGCCTTTTCCGCCCGCAGAATGCATGGAAGCGTAGTGGTAATCCCATTGCCCGCCCGTTGCGGAAATTTGTTTATAGCCCACCGATTCCGAGGATACGTTGCCCATCATGTCCACCGCGATGCAGCTGCAAATGGAGTAAACCTTATCATTTTTCGCGATCACAAAAGGATTGTTCGTATAGGAAACGCTGCGGCATTCCACCTCGGGATTGTTGTCCAGAAATTCGTAAAGTTTTTTCGATCCCATGGCAAAGGTAAATACACTTTTTCCGACATCAATGTTTTTTCTTTTATTTGTGAGCTTTCCTGCTTGATGAAGCTCCATATACGCATCCACAAACATCTCCGAATGGCAGCCCAGATCCTTGAAATCACTGTCCACCAGCATACTTCCCACGCAGTTCGGCATTCCTCCGATGCCAAGCTGCAGACAGGCACCATCTGTCATCTCGGACATGATATGTTCCGCAATTTTCTTATCGATTTCCGTGGCGGGTATCTTAGGAATTGCAAGCAGATCCTCCGGTTCTCCTTCAATGACGCCGTCCACTTCAGAGATATGGATGCGATTATCCCCAAACACGTAAGGAATCTTTGCATTGACCTCTACAAAGATCTTCATGCTTCTGTCGAGGCCTCCTTTTTCTTTAATTAGATCCACGATATAGGAACTTTCCGGGCCGAGATTGAAATAGCCCTCCTCATTCATGGGTGTGACTGCAAGAAACAGAACATCCTGCTTCAGATTTCCGATTTTGTATTCCCTCCCGGACTCATGATAGAGAGATGGAATCGCGGCAATCGGGATACCCATCTTGCAAAGCCCGCGGGTCATGGCGCTGAACGATCCGTCTCTGATCGAAAAAACTTCTCCCTCGGGATCTGCTTTGATCACTTCCGGCATATAGGTCAGCGTGACAAAGTTGATCTTGACATCTTCCAGTTCCATCTTTCTGAAAGCCAATGCTTCATCAAGGAGCGGAGTTTTCAGAGCGAAATGGGAGTACATGACATAATCTCCGCTTTTCACCGTTTTTGCCGCATCATCTGCTGTCATTAATTTATTTTGATACTCATTGATACCTTTCATCTTCTTAACTTCCTCCTTGTCAATTGCCGAGCAATTCATGAAATGCTTGGATACGTGTCCTGTACTGGCCTGCCGAATCAGACAGCTGATCGATTTCCAGATGTAAAAGCGGAATCTCCGCGTCCTCGCAAGCTTTTTTGATCGACGGGTAATCAAACTCTTCCGGATCGCAGAATTTCATCTGGCAGAAAACGACGCCATCCGCCTGTTTCGCTTTTGCCAGCGTCGCGATATGTTTCGCACGCTTTTTCTCGCTGTCCAGAATTACAGAACACGCTTCTCTGTTCTGCCATTGCCTTGCCAGCCGTTCCAGCGGATCGCTGCCCTCCGGTACCAAAGTACGGAATTGCCTGCTTTCCTGCGCAAGCTCATCACCGACGACCGCAAGTTGGAATTCATCAAATATTTCCAGCAATCCGTTGGGCTCTGCCATAATCCCCGCAAAGACGATCTTCTTTCCGGTCCAGTTATTCGTTTTCTCCTTCAGTAGCTCGGAAAGCTCCCGGACTAGTTTGGTATGCTCCAGTTTCTCCATGTAAAATCCCGATTTTATGACATAATGCCGATTTACTGCTGAGATCACACCGGGGTTATTTGCGATGATCTCAGAGAATTCCATTAATGCTCTGCGATGATCATTGTATATTTCGATACTTTCGTTGATTGCCTGATCGGAAATAATCGTCCCGGCAATCGCTTCCAATTGCGCCTTGACCTTAGCAAATTCACTTTTGGCAAAGGTCACGCCGGCCTCCATCTTATTGTTTTGAGGATAGGTTAAAATAATAATTTTCTGATCGGGGCATGCATAGATCAGATTTTGGGAAATCGCCTTCAAGGTGTCGCAGGGAGTCGATACCAGTAATGCATCCAGATCCTTATAAACACCTCTTTCGGCATATTCCATCACCGACTGCATGATGGAACAGGCAAAGGGCGGAAGATATTTTGTTGCCATCGAGATGTCGGCAGCTCCGCCCCAGCATCCGACGGGAAACATTCCCGCTGCATGCACCAATTCTTCAGGCGCGTAAATCGGCAATACACCGACCACTTTCTTACCTGCACGTTTCTTTTCACTGACGACTAAACCGATATTTTCAGTCACATCGATCATTTGTTTCAGCAATTCATCCACTCTGCTCATCAGACTGATCCCTCCTTATTTCCTTGCATGTTTTCCACCAATGCGTCCACTCTTGTCTCAAACTGTGCTTCCGAGAAATTCTTGGGATCGCTTTGATCACCGTCGAAGGATACGAAAGGAGTTTTTGTGATTTCGGATATCTGACGACGCATTTCCGGCTGCATGAAGTCCATCACCTTACAGCTTCGGTTCATATGGTAGATAACGCCGTCGCACTGGCAGGAGCGCTGTATTGCGGCGCGGATATCCCTTTGATCCGCAAGATTTCTGTTATTGCCGATTCCTGCATAAATACTGGCCAGCTCATCCATATTTCCGACCTCATAAACGATCTCCCATGCCTTCGGATAGGTAGAACCCGAAATGACCACACCGTTCTTCAGCATGTTTGTATAGTTATGCTTCAGGTACGGCCAGCAAGCGATCCCATCCCACATGACACGGTATTTTTGCTCACCGGGGAACTGGCTTTTCCCCTCCTGGATATTTTCCTCCATCTCAGCCGCGATCAGCTCGTAAAGCATCGCAGATTCTTTTTTGCCCCGAAGACATACCATCATGGCCATGTAGTTGAACATATTGAAGCCATCCAACGGTGTCGGCGCCATGGAAGCGTAATTCATCGCTTTGCTCCAGGCTTTCGCGGTACGATTGGAAATCGCCATAACCTCGTTGAATTTTTCATAGTCGAATTTCTTGCCGCAGATACCCTCAAGAAATTGAATGAATTCTTCGAACTGTGCTTTCACATAATCGATTCGATCCTGAGGAACTGGATTGAATGTGGTTGTTTCTTCATTGATGCCGCAGCTTTCATGATTGAAAGGCACATCGATCAGGAAAAATGGCACTTTGTAGTGCTGCGCCAGAGATTCATACCATTTGATCAACACATTGCAGATATTGTTTGTGCAAACAACAAAATCGGGCTTGGGCAGCGGTGGCATTTCATTTGTTTTCATGCCTGCATATGCTAGATTGATACGAGCATAGGAACAGATATCACTGGAGTATCCCATTTTTTCCGCCTGGTCTATGTAGGGCAGAGCCCCCTTTCTCGCGGCGATGGCCGCCGAATGATTCTCCGGGTATGCCACTGCAATATTCATGACCTCCATGAATTCCTGAGGCACAATTGAGGATGCCCAGGCTACCTTGCGTCCGTTATATCTGGCTTTATTGAGATCCAGATAATAGTCAAGCTGCTGCTTTTGCAAAAGCAGCTTTGATGATATTTTTCTTTCTGACATAATTTACGAATCGCTCCTTCCTAATTAAAAAAATAGACATAACGACAATTTTCAGTCGCTATGCCATTTAGAAGAGCAATTTGCATGCCAATCACTCAATGCTGATTTTCCAACGATCATATGCAGCGTCCCAACCCTTTTGAACCTTCTGAGACTCAAAGATCTCTATCTACTCATCCAAGCCTGTGGTGATCGCATATTTCTTCAGCTTACGGATCACGGTTGTCTGGGATACATTTAACAGCTTTGCGATTTCCCTGCTTGTCTTTTTCATCCGATATGCTTTTTCAAATAGCTGCTTTTCTGTTTCCTCAATGATGTCATCAAGCTTTGCGATCTGCTTTACCGACACATTCTCCGTATTCATACTGTTTTGCATAGACATATCGTCTTCGATTATGGATAAAAATATATTCTGATCCAAAGTGTCATTTTCTGAAAGCAGTACCAATTGCTCCATGATATTTCTCAATTCTCTCACATTTCCCGGCCAATCGTATGAGACAAGCAGATCTAAAAGCTGATCCGGAAATACTTTCTTGGCTACGTGGTAATTATATTGCCGGCTGAACAGATTATGATAATATTTAGACAGTGAGACAATATCCTTCGTCCGTTCTCTAAGTGGAGGAACGGTCATTCCGATTACGTTCAGTCGGTAGAACAGATCTTTCCTGAATTTTCCCTCTCTTACCATCTGCGGTAGGGCGCAATTGGTGGCTGCAATGATCCGGACATCGACCGGGATGTCCTTTTCCGAGCCAACACGTTTGATGGCTTTGTTTTCCAGTACTCTCAGCAGCTTGACCTGCATTTCCAAGGGCATTTCCCCTATTTCATCCAGCAACAAAGTGCCTGTATGGGCCGCTTCAAAGATTCCCTTTTTTCCGGTTTTGTTAGCACCTGTGAAAGCGCCCGGAGCATAGCCGAACAATTCGGATTCGATCAAATTTTCGGGTATCGCACCGCAGTTGATTGACAAGAAAGGTTTATCATTCCGGTTACTGTTGTTGTGAATAAAATTTGCTACGATCTCCTTGCCGGATCCGGATTCCCCCATGATCAGCACTGTTGCATCCGTAGTGCTTATCGCAAGACATTTCTGATAGAATTTTTGCATTTTCGGGTCTGCCTGGATTGGGTTCAGTTCCGCGTTTGTCTGTGATTTCGAGTACTCAATATATAACTCCTTGATTCGGCTGATGTTTTCAACCTGGTTTCTCAGGTGAAAAATATCGCTGATATCATTTACCTTGACAATATAATAAATGATCTTACCGCTGCTGTCCGTGATCGGTTTCCCTGAGGAGAAAATCACCCGGTCCTCAAAGGGCGCGTAAACCTTCGAATAAGAAGTCTTATTCTTAACAATATATTCCGCAACCGAGAAATAATTGATATACTCTTTGAATTCGGATACATTTGTCCCAATCACGTTCTTATTGATACGAAGAACCTTTGTAAACAGATGGATCCATGCCTTATTCGCAGTGATTACAGTCCCATCCGCATCCATAATCAAAAATCCCTCGTTTGATTGTTCGAGTACTTCATATAATAGAATTTTTTCATTCATTTCTTACTACACCCCTATCATTAAACATAATCCATATACCCAAATCTTATCTTGAACCTTCGAAGGTTCAAGTTGAATCAGAATAGGTTCAGCAAACGGATCATCTCACGGATTTTGATTGGTTTTTCAAGATTTTGTGATGGCATATTTTTTGCTACTCTAAATAGGTGCATTTGTTTTTTCAAAATATCATCAGGTAAGGGAGCTATACTATGTTTTTTTTAGGAATTGATATCGGTTCATCTGCTACAAAATTGGTCGTAATTGATGAGAACAGGAACATGATCGGCCGAAGTGTCATTCAACTGGGTACCGGTACGTCAGGAGTCGAAAATGCTGTCTCAAACTTATATGCGTCACATGACTTTCATCCGGAAGATATCATGGGATCCGTCGTGACCGGATACGGCAGAAAGCAATTCGGCAGTGCGGACACCGAGATCAGCGAAATATCATGCCATGCAAAGGGCGTCAGTTTTTTAACCCCTTCCATACGTACCATAATCGATATCGGAGGCCAGGACACCAAGGTCATACGAATCGATGGCAAGGGCAAAATACAAGACTTCACAATGAACGATAAATGTGCTGCCGGAACCGGCCGTTTCATCAGTGTCATGAGCAAAGTGCTCGATATTGACATTGCGGATATGGGGTCCATTGATAAGGAAGCGACAGAAATCATATCAATTAGCAACACCTGTGCCGTATTCGCCGAATCCGAGGTCATTTCAAAGCTATCCTCAGGATGTTCTATACCCAATATCGTAGCAGGAATCCATCAGTCAGTGGCTAGACGAGTCGCCGGACTTGCTTATCGTAACGGAATTGAACCGGATCTTGCACTAACCGGCGGTGTTGCACAAAATACCGGAATGGTACGCGCTTTAGAGCAAGAGCTAAACGCTCGACTGATCATTCCCTGTGACCCTCAACTGACCGGAGCCCTGGGCGCCGCACTTTACGCTTTGGAGAATTATTGATGGGCGATCTGCTGATCCCCATTTCCTTAGAAATAGATATCTTCTGAATAAAGAAAAAGACGCCTCACTAAGTTCCGATGGAATTCTACGAGATGCCTTTTTTCGTATGCTTTGTAGCAATAAACTTCTTCATTTCTTTTGGGTCGTTTTTCTTGCATAAACAAGCATAATCTTTGTCGCACAGTAAAACATGATCAGTACTGCGAACACTCCGCCCAGTCCAAAGGCAGAAACCTCAAGCCCTGCTCCTATCAATTGCATATCCATATTGATTCCTCCTTCTCCATTACATTGCTGCCATCACTGCCGGAACCAAAGCAAGGATCAGGCTTCCCGCAACGACGGAACCAAGCTGGCCGGCCACATTGGCACTCATCGCCTGCATCAGTATAAAATTGTTCGGATCTTCCTTTGACGCCATTCTCTGCACGACACGCCCCGACATCGGAAAAGCTGAAATTCCGGCTCCACCGATCATCGGATTTATTTTTGTCGTCAGGAACAGATTTATAAACTTCGCAAACAGTACTCCCCCTGCCGTATCAAAGATAAACGCCACAAGCCCCATTCCCATGATCATAATAGTATGGATATTCAGGAAGGCTTCCGAGGTCATCGTGGATCCAATGGTAATGCCAAGGAGCAATGTGACCAGATTCGCCAATTCGTTCTGCGCCGCATTGGACAGCCTTGTCAATACACCACATGCCCTGATCAGATTGCCGAACATCAATGATCCGATCAGCGCTACACTGATGGGTGCTATGATCCCGGCAATCAGGGTTATCACGATGGGGAACAGGATCTCTATCACTCTAGGAACCTCGACCTGCGTGTACTTCATTCGGATCTTTCGTTCATTGCTGGTAGTCAACAGCCTGATCACCGGTGGCTGTATAATGGGCACCAGTGACATATAGGAGTAGGCTGCTACCGAAATCGGACCAAGATAGTCCTGTGCAAATTCCTTTGCGACATAAATGGAAGTTGGTCCGTCTGCAGCACCAATAATCCCGATGGCTGCCGCTTCCTTCAGGTCAAAAAATCCTGTTGCAAGAGCGAACATCATGGTAAAGAAAATACCAAATTGGGCCGCCGCACCGAAGAACAGCATAAATGGATTCTGAATCAGCGGTTTAAAATCGATCATCGCACCGACCGCGATAAAAATCAGCACAGGGAACAGTTCCGTCTTGATACCTGCATTGTACAGGACGGTCAAAAACCCTTCCTCTCCGACAGCGGAAGAAAGGGGAATATTGCATAAAATTGCTCCGAACCCGATCGGCAGCAGTAGCATTGGCTCATACTCCTTGGCAATAGCAAGGTAGATGAGCAATCCGCCGATTGCAAACATCACAAAATGGCCGATTTCTAAATTAATTACTCCGGCTAATAATTCATTCCATAGTCCATTCATTATTAATATTACTCCTATTTTCTTTTCATCAATCGCTCATATCAGGCAAACAGTAGGTAATCGTTGGCAATAATATAAATATAGCTTTTAATTTCAAATAAGTAAAATACTATAATACTTATTACTTGCATAGATAAAACTCTACACTATCAGTGATCAGATTTGAGGCCTGCCCCACACATAGGGATCAAGCAATCAGAGGTCTGCCCATTCAGATCACAATAGCTCAAATATGCAGCATACGTGGCTGCAGTCGTATATTCACAGTAAATCCCCTTTGCGGCAAGTGCCTCTCTGGCTTCCATAATTCGTTTTTCAGGAGCAGCAATGATTTCGATATTATATTTATAAGTATAGGCTAAGATTTCCTCGCCGCGCAATGGTACGCCGATGGCAATTCCTTCCGCCATTGTTGGCTTTGGCGTTACGATCGCGGGCTTTTTTTCGCCGGCCAGGAATGCTTTTACAAAAGGTTCGCAATATTCGCTTTGTACCGCTACGATGTGTGGAAGTTTCTCAATTACGGCACTTTCAAGCAGTTCTTCCAATGCTTTTATCATGCCGATGAAGAGAGTACCGTTGCCAAGGGGGACAAATACATTCGCAGGAATTCTACCCAGCTGCTCATAGACTTCGTAAACGTAAGTTTTAGTCCCTTCATAAAAGAATGGATTATACACGTGACTTGCGTAATATCTCCCCTCTTTCTCTACTTTTGCTCTGCATACATCTGCACAGTTATCTCTCGAACCGGGGACAACATTGACGCGCGCATTGTGAGATCGAATCATATCGATCTTCTTTGACGAAGTCCCTTCCGGAACAAAGATCTCACAATCGATACCGGCTTTTGCACAATAAGCTGCCACACTGTTTCCGGCATTTCCGCTGCTATCCTGTACAACGGAGTCCACTCCGATCGCTTTGCAATGAGAGACCAATACCGCCGCGCCCCTGTCCTTGAATGACAAGGTCGGCATAAAATAGTCCATCTTAAGCAGGACATCTTCATTGAACGGAATCACAGGTGTCATACCTTCGCCAAGGCTGATATCGCGCCAAATGTCTCCTTCTATCGGCATAAAATTACGATAGCGGAAAATACTCCATGCATCTCGGTCGACAAATGACAAATCAAACTTCGGGGGCTTATAATCAAGCTTCCAAAGGCCTCCGCAATTGCACTTCGCCTTTCTGGTTGACACATCGGATATCGCGCCGCATTTTGAGCAAACATATTTCATTTTCATTCGCTTCCCTTCTTCTACAAAAACATCTATTTCTTTCAAAGTAGTGACCGCTTGCGCTTCCTTAAAGATAATATAAAGCATCCCTTATTTTATCCTAACTTATCACGTACCGTCAAGGAATGTCATAGCATAAGAATAATAAACGAGACGGTTCTCTCCTCTGTAATTCTTCTACAGAACAATGAAAAGAGAGCTTATTCAAGGTGCCACTTTCATAACACCTGTACAAGCTCAGCTTTAAATATGTTGAGTTAAATCAGAACGAACGATTTTTACCGTTCATATATAATTCTACCGTCCATGATGGTCAACGCAACAGAAGCATCTTTGATCTCATGAGGATCAATGGTAAATAAATTTCGATCCACCACGATAATGTCGGCAAGCTTTCCCTCTTCCAGAGTGCCCAGCTCCTCCAGCCTCCCGTAGGCGTTAGCAGCGCTCGCGGTATAGGCAATCAAAGCCTCCGCCAGACCAATGGCTTCCTCCGGGTTGACTCCGGTCGCATTTCCCTCATCGTCGCATCTGGTCACAGCTGCGTAGATGCTCGGAAAAGGATTGAAATCCACCACGGGATAATCAGTACCGAAAGCAAGCTTTCCACCCTTTTCCAGTATTGTTTTATGTGGCCATTCCCACCTGCATCGTTCCCTTCCTATTCTGCTGATTTTTTCATTCTGATCCATGGTCAGGTGATAAGGTTGCATGGAAGGGATCACATCCAGCTCCGCAAATCTTTGGATATCATCTGGATGGATGCTTTCGATATGCTCTATGGTGTTTTTCAATCCGTGTCTTCCGTTTACCTTTTCGGAGGCCTCAAACATATCCAATGCCATTTGCACTGCCCCGTCGCCGATGCAGTGCAGCCTGACCGCAAGTCCCGCTGCGTTTGCCGCTATAATCGAGGCTTCCATCTCATCTCTTGGCTCAATTGGCACGCCTATCCCTGAAGTATCCGGCCTGTCACTGTAAGGTTCCAGCAGATATCCGGTATAGGTAGACGTCACGCCGTCCACAAAGCCCTTCACACCGGAAAGCCTTAGCTTCTCTGAAAAATATAACCCTTTCAGCCCTTGCGCCTTTGAAAAATCTGTTACGCCGCTTAGACGGGTGTAAAGATGGATCCTGCCGGTAAGTTCTCCCGCTTCTTCCATTTCCTTTACGACTGCATAGTTTTTATAAGTGGTTTCCGTATAATCATCCGCAGACATCTCACTGATGGAAGTCACTCCGCAGGCCGCGATGTGAGCCAGAAATTTCCGGTGTATTTCCTTCATCGTTTCTGTATCCAGATCCATAACCTTGGCCATGGCAGGCGCAAAAGCTTCCGGCTCGAAAAGGAGTCCGTTGAGCTCTCCGTCTTCAAAATGTCCGATCTCCCCGCTCCTGGTCTTCAACTCCGTCGTAATGCCCGCTTCTTCCAGCGCCTTTGAGTTCATCCAGAAGGTATGCACATCGGCACTGATCAGGTAAACCGGTCTGTCCGGAATGGCTCTGTCTAAAGAGCACTTGGTCGGAAGCGGAGCATCGCCCCAGTTTGCAGGAAACCAACCGATTCCAAGAATCCTCTTTTCTGAAGGATTGGTGTCCGAAAATTTCTTTATGATGGCGACACACTCCTCTTCCGAAGAAGATTCCGCGATTTCAGTGCACATGTGCTCACTGGCCGAGATCGCCCCCATAAAATAATGAACATGAGCGTCGATAAATCCGGGCATGATGAGCTGATTGTCATAGGTAAGAACTCTGGTTGTTTCCCCTACCCATCGGTCTATCTTCTGTCCTTCTTCCACCGCGACGATTTTGTTCCCCTTTAGGGCAATTCCACCAGACATAAGATTTGGGTGCCTCGCAGTAAAGATCGCGTTGCCCTTTAATACAATATCTGCTGTATTCATGTCAAACTCCTTTTTATGCTATTGCTACCTGGAAAAATATAATTCATAATCCCCTTCTAAACTGACACAAACCCTATTACCAGATAGAACAAAATTGCCAGAACTGCTGATCCCAGCACATAAGGCGCTACTGCCTTAATCTGGGTCATATTGGAAACACCGGTTCCTGCTGATGTCATGAATACGGCATCGGAGTAGAAACAGAATTTGCTGCCGAAGGCCACGCCTGACATGATACCGGCCACAATGATGGCTGGGTCCACACCCATGCTGACGCTGAGAGGAATAAAAATTGGAACTGTTATAATAATTAATACCCAGAAGCTTGCCGCAGCGAAAGATACTAATGCAACGACGATAAAAGCGAAAGCAGGCAGCAGTTGAGGGGTAATTGCTTTTGTCATTACTCCGATCAGGTATGGTGCAAATCCCATGGCATCGTTGGCAGATCCCAGTACATAGGCGAAACTGATCACCACTGCAAGTGGAGCCATGGAGGAAATGCCTTCAAATAAAGTACCCATAAACTCTTCCAGCGTCACGATCCTCTGGGCGATATACATCACCGCCTGTACCACCAGCGCCGCGATGACGCCGTGAATCACATCATTTTCAAAGATAAGAACAGCGCCGATCAAAACGACGATTGGAACAATAAAGTTTAACGGAGTGCTTGGTTTTGTGTTCTCATCCACTTCAATATTCACGAGAGAAGCACCTGCTTTTTCCTCTAAATGAACGGGCCCGCCGGCTGCCACTCGCTCGTAAGCTTTTTTAATCAGACCAACCTTTGGAATCACACCGATTGCCACAAGAAGACATACGATGATTGCAATCCAGGGAAAAAACATATATGGGATACTCCGGACATAATCAGAAAAGCCCAGTCCCTGTTCCGAGATGGTTCCTATGGCGAAGGCCGCCCAGCTGGTAAAGGGGATCAGCACACAAACACAGGCCCCCATGGAATTCACTCCGTAGGCCAAATGCTCTCTCGGCACTCCGTTCCTGTCCGTAAGCGTCCTCATTGAAAAGGATGTGGCGAGCACGTTAAGATAATCGTCAACAAACATAATGATTCCCATGATCCAGGTCACCACCATTGATTTTTTGGGACTGTTAGCGTATTTTGAAAGCGCATTGCCAATTCCCAGCAATGATCCCGATTTCTCGAACAGCTTGGTCATTCCGCCGAAGCCCAGCAAAATGATGAGCAAAAACTGATAAGAGGGATTGGAAAGCGCTCCGTACATCATCCCGATGTACCCGGAAAAAAAGTCTCCCTTGTGCACCAGGATAGCGCCGATCAAGGAAGCCAAAATGATCATTTCAGCCATTTTTTTCGTGATGAGTACCCCGATGATCAGTACTGCAATCGGTATACAGGAGATAATTCCATAATCCATAAACCATTCCTCCTAAAAAAATATGATTTCGGTTTCATACCCCCCTTATTGGCGGTATTCATTTCATGTACTATATTATCTGAAAATTCTTTCTACAGAAATTCCCCGCACTTATACTCTTTCTACTCCCTAGGGACTATTCTAATCCTCACGGGTTATTTCCTTTCTATTGAAAAACAAAAACAGCGGCCTTATCATAAGTAAGACAAACCCGCTGTTCATTACCTTTATTATTAGGAGCAGCACATCAGCGCTGATGATTTAGTATATTGATTAATTCCCATCTGTTATTGATTCCAAGTTTTTTATAAATGCTTAACGCGTGTTTTTTCAGGGTATTTGGACTGATCACCAGCGTATCGCAGATGGTACTGTTGGGGATCCCTGCAAACAGCAACCCCAAAACCTCCACTTCTCTCGTCGTCAACCCATATTGTTCAACAAAGTGGTATGCGTCAAAATTTACTTTGTTTCTTATATTTGTCAGCTCGTTCTTTTCTTTTTCCCATTCAATATTTGCTCTGTTATCCAGATGATCTTTCAGAAGTTCCAGAAGGAACAACTCATTATCAGTAAAGTCGCCTTGTCCCTTGTTTCTGTAAAGAGAAATGATTCCCAGGAAGGTGTCTCCACGTGCGATACTCATCTGGGCAGAGTAATATATTTTTGCAGGGAGATAAATATCTTTATAATATGCGTTATCCTGCCGTACCCTATCCGGAAACAAATCAGTCTCCCGGTATACCATGGTTTTGCCGCTCATAAATATCCATCTTGTATAATCTTTATCTTCATATTCGTCTATATATCGCTGCAACTCGGATTGGGGTATGCCCTTGCCCACCGGATCAGCAAGCCGATGCTCTTTTTCCTTTGATGCCAGATAAAAAGAAGCCTGCTGGTATGGAATCAAGGTGTCTAGCATTTCCAGCAATGTGATTCTCATTTGCCGATAGTCTGCCATGATGTAAATTTTCTCAATGATTTCGTTGAGTAAAATCGCCTCATTTTTTTGTAGCACAGCCTTGCCCTCCTTTATTTTGATATATAGTCTCTGTTTTTTTGATTTTACACTATGTTATCACAATAGAAAAGAAAAACAAAACATTATGTATCTATCTCTAAGTCACTATAATCTGTAAGTCTAACCGTTGCGTTACTATCTTCAACGTTAAACATGTTCCCTGCATCATCTTTTTGATATGACTTTGCATAAAATGACCAGTCTGTAATATAGCCATCTTTATCGACAGTGATCTGTGAATATAAGTATTGCAGGTAGATACTCGGAGAAACCTTCCTTTCCTCTTGTTTCCAATCAATCCTGAATTCTATGCTGTCTTTCTTTCGAGTTACGGTTACCTTCTCAGCGTTATCTAGTTCCATCAGAATAAGTCACAGTTGTTTGATTTCTTATTTCTGCTTCTGTTTTTTCAATAATTGTTACTTCTTTTACCTCTATCCCTGCAAGCATGAAAAATCCCGAAAAGTTAGATGTGATTCTTCCTTTGTTTATTTTATTTATTTTAGGCATTGCCTTGTTAACTACGGCAAATGCTTCTTGTTCCTTAGAATATTCGTTGTCTTCCAAATCGCCATCGGATGATTTCTAATATTCTCAAGCATCTTGCCGGAAAACAGCAATTCTGGCTTATAAATCCCTCGATAGAAAAAATTAATATATTCTTTTATTTCTGGTTTAAGAATTATACTGCATGCTAAAAACTCTTTTACCTCTTGTTTTGCAGTATCCAGTTCGAAATGCTCTCCTTTTACCAACATCGGATATAAATCGTGGATCATTGTTTTTCGTTTTAGTTCATCTACCCTGGCCGGAGAAAAATCCAACATGTTCTGGTCGCTAGTTAATGAGCGATAAAAAACTACACAACGACAATATAAATCATACTCGCTTTCGGATATGGTTTTATATTTAACGACATTGTAAATATCATAAAAATCCCTTGCTGCCAGCCTATTATATAATGCTGCCGTTTTAGCCGCCAATAGTTCAACCCCACTTAGCGTTCTGACCTCCGAAGCTTCACCAAAGACTTCTGTGCTTATTTTCCTGCTCACGATAGGCAAAATATGATTCCGCAGAGAATAATTGGTCTCGATTTTAATATTGTCATTGTTTCCGGCATTGTTGACATATCCTGCGACCAAGGAATCCAAAGAAACATGTTCCTTGGATTTTGGAGAAATCCTATATCCTTCCCTATCTAAGTACTCAACCAATAATCCTCCAACAACCTTCCTCTCCTCCAAAACAGTGTTCCGATCAGCGTATGAGTGAAAATCCACATCTATATCTACCGATAATCTTGGCAAATTAAATATCGTCAGATTTAATGCGGTCCCCCCCTTTAGCACCAATCGTTCTCTAAGAAATGAATTACTGTTGATGAATTCCATAATCATAATCAGCCGGTATACCTTTTCAATTACGTCCTTATGAAAGCCTGTTGCATCAGAAAGACTTATGTAAAACTTTCGATCAAAATCAAACAAACTCATCACCTTCTTCTATTTCACCATCCAATGTAACCGGGACAATCAAACCCCAGCGTTTCACGAGTCTGCCGTGACCATTCCTGGCATCATCACTTATGTATTTTCTGGTACTGCCTACTTTCATTTCAATAGCAGCCAGCAGATCATCCGTCAATCCCAATGAATTGCTGTGTTTTTCAAGAAAATACCCTGCCTTTTTATACAAAAACTGTTTGTCATAGATTTCAAGGTATTTCAAGAGTCTTTCTTCTTTTATGATTGGGCATATTTTAAGTATTTCATCAAGTTCATGAATGCCTCCACAGTAGTCTAACCGATTGATTGATTCAACGATCGTTCTTTCTAAATCCGTGACTCTGATTTTAGAATTTTGCTTATGTGAAACCACTCCTTCTTTTATTCCTTTCCCTGCATATTTAAATTCCGTTCCTTCAAATATAAAATCACTAAAGATTTTATCGGATTCAACATACACGACAAAGCTTGCCTGATGGGTCAACCCATACAATTCAAATGCAGTATGATGGCTCAGGCATGCAGCTCCGTTTATTTTGGAGCCTACTAAATATCTATTAGCCGGCGCATTCTGGCCATCTAAATTCACAGCATAGAAAAGGCCCCTTCTTACCCTTTTTATCAAGCCTTTTTCCAAGTAAGAATCCAAGATCATTTTTGTATTACCGACTTTCCCAATGAGCTTGCTGGCCTCTGCAAAATTAAATACTTCCAGCCTTAACATTCCTTCATAGTACTTCACACCAATCACCTGTTTCATATTTATTTATTAAGTTAAATTAATTATTAACCTATTTGGTTTTTTTAATACTATTATAGGACACGTTTTAATTTATTGCAATAGGTTAAGGATAATATTATCTATCGGGCCTTATTTGCCGGACGCTGGCAGATAAGAAATTTATTATTTTCCCATATCGGCACAGGGGATTCCTTTTCATAAAGGTTTGGGGTATGTTCCTGTCCAAGAAACTCAAGTACACATGGATCATGAATGATATCTTTTACATCAATGCCTTTTTCCAACAAATGGATTTCATTTCGTACACCTTCTTGTAAAAGTGATCGATAGTGCGTCCATCTCAAATTGGTACGCAGTGCGTTCCAATTTGAGAACGAACTATAAAACGTACGCATATTATTTAGGTTGCAAACCGTATATCCTTTTCCAAATTCTGAAGTTAATTTTTCTACTGTGAATTTTGTTCTTCCCGCATCTCTTTGGTTTTTCCAAAACGGTAGAAAAACGCGAGGGTTTCGATAGAAATCCGTCGCGTTGAGTATTTCGATAATCGATGCCAAACGCTTGAACAACAACCGGAAGCTACGGCTTCAAAGCGTGGTTTTATCTATTTGTCTTTATATCTGCAGTTACCTATGTCCACTGGGTTTCCTGTGTCGACTCCAAAATCTCCATACATACACGTCCAGCATTCCTTCTTCCACAACATTGTATATCGATGCTTCTTATAATACCGGCAGCAATCGGTCGGATATACCGTGAACTTTTCAGAGCCCTGATCAATTGGGACTTCCACCCGTTAGACTGCGCCCATGCTGGGCGCACAACGAAGTTGAAGACCACAGTATGTGGTCTTCAAGTGGAAAATGTTACGGAAGTTATTCGCTCCGGCCGTTAACTCAATATCCGATTCCTACCGTCCTGCTTCGCTTTATACAGTTTCTGATCTGCTATCTTCACCATTTCTTCTGGTGTATTATACTCTGTCTGAAACTCCTCAATGCCTCCACTTATGGTGACATAGCCAAAGCTACTTTTCTCATGAATAATATGAAGCTCCTGAATAGCCTCTGTGATTCGTTCTGCAGCCTGATGAGCAGTCGCAACGTTAGCATGGTTGAAAATGCCAATAAATTCTTCTCCACCGTATCTAAAAAAACGATCCTCTTCTCTAATATTATCCTTTAATATTGCGGCAATATACTTTAAGACCTTATCACCTTCTGCATGACCGTAGCTGTCATTGTAGCTTTTAAAAAAGTCAATATCCACCATTAAGATGGAGAAGGTTCCCAAGCCATTTTTTGCATCATGAAAAACCTGTTTCATGCTTCTGTCAAAGGATCTTCTATTGTGAATTCCCGTAAGCCCATCCAATAAGCTCATCTCCATCAGGTTAGCATTGGCAAACTCTAGAGCCTCAGTTCTTTCCTCAACAATTTTTTCAAGGCTTTCCTGGTGATCTCGAATACTCGTTGCCATCTCAACAAATCTTCTAGACAATAGACCAATTTCATTTTTTAGGTTCACAGGTACTTTTATAGCTTGTTCGGCTACCTCTTTATACTCACCTCTACCAATGGCTTCAGCTGCAAAGGTCAATTGTTTTAGCGGTTTTTCTGCTTGATATCTTATAACATAATACACAACCAGTAGAATGATAATAAGAATTAGAATCCCTTCAAGAAAGACTGCGCTCGCTTCAGCATGGGCAGTATTTCTAATATTATCCATCGGGAAAACCCTTACAAAAAGCCAATCTGGACCCTCTAGCTGACCCACTGCTAAATAACTGTCATGCGCTTGGTTTTTAATAATTTTAATCTCAGAAAAGTCTTCCCCTATTTCCTCTTGAATGAGATTGTAGGCTTCCTTCACGGAAGGAATATTTATTTTATCTAGAGATAGCTGTCCCACCATTTTTTGATCATCCGTAGGACCACTGGGATGTGCTACTAGATAACCATCCTTTCGAATAATAAAGTTATAAGTACCATCTACATTATTTTCAATCAGTCGATCCATTAACTCTGATAGATATATGTCGTGAGCAGGCGTGATTAGATGTCGATCACCCTCATCCAATGGATTCATATATGTTACCATCCACTCTTGGGCAGTTTCATCATAGTAAAGACCTGACCAAATCGCTTTACGCTCAGGATTCTCCTTCTTATTGACTGCCCGAATTACACCTAACTCATTCATTGGAAGATCTGCTTTTGCAATTAAGCCCCAGGGTTCTGCCGGATAGAAAAGAGTAATGGCATTTTCTGGGTATGCCACATGTACATTCGCAAATCGATTCACCCAGGCTGGTCCCAATCTAGCCAACACTTTGTTTGCAAGAATGAGCCTTCTTTGAAAATCAGTATCTTCAACGGTTTGATTGTTCCCTATGAAGCTGGACATTCCGTAGCTATACTCTCCGTTTACTGTATAGGTACCATCAAAATATTCTTGCTTCATTCTTGTAGCGCCTTCTGAATCTGTAAAGTAGTAAGACCAGAATTCTTCTTCCGTTACCTTTATATCAGAATGATAAAGCTTCATAAACTCTTGAGAAAAAACATCTAAATTGTCGATTGCCAATCTAAAGATTTCGCTATCTGTTCTAACTCTTTCAGAAACATATTCCTTTAATTCCTCAAGCCTTTCTTCGGTTTCACGATTATAGGTATTATAATAAGAAATCAAGGAAATTATGAAAACGATAATGATAGAGGTAAGAAATATCTTCAAAACGATACTTTTTATAATTGAGAGGGATTTATGGCTTTTTTTAGCAACTACTTCATTTGACTTCATATCGATTCTTTTCCTCCTCCAAGTTTCATGCTTTTTATTTATAATATCACAATATTCGACATATGGGTAGATTGGAAACGTTGTTTATTCCCACCTATAATCTCCCGTAATTCTAAATTAATAAAACATAAAAAAATGAGGTAAAAGACCTCATTTTTTATGTTTTGTGAAGTGTACGCAAAATAATACCAGTCAAAATATAGCTGTCCGAAACCTCTATTTCCAACTTTCATAGTCTAATTGCAATTTACAATTTTTGATTCTCGTGTATCTTCCGGACTGCAGGGTATGGGATCATTTTTATGAGAAACCAGAAAGCTTACGAAATCAGTAATCGGAAGCGTTCTCTCAAACTTCAGCGGTATCTTGTAACGCTGGCAGAAGGTGAAAATCAATGAATCAAGGATGGCCCATTGCACCGGCAAGAATTCCTTTTGCTGTTTTTGGAGCTCAGCAATCACTTCATAGGTGTACTCCATTTTCAAATAACCTACAATGATCAAATAATCAAAATAATGATCCTTTGCAATGCTTAATGCCTGCTGTTTGTTCTCAGCTAGTCCAATAACATGAATGCTGCCTGTACTGATGAGATAGTTCGCCAACGCGTTTGCTTGATTGAGCAAACGGTCGGAAATTATAAGGGCGTGGATTTTATTGTTTTCTATTGAATATCCGATTTCTTTCATTTGCCCTCCATTACAACAGCGTAATTGCATGTAGATACTACTTCAGTTTTCTTTTATTCTATTAATTAAAATCAAAGAACTATAGCAATACTATACCATAGTTTCACTATAAGTGAAACTATTATTTTTATCATTTCCTTTATAATCAAATTGAGGTATTAATTTATGGTTTTAAAAAATTCAGTAAGATATAAGAATATTGGGCTCAAAATTGCCGAGTTAAGGGCTAAACGTGGACTTACACAACAACAATTAGCTGATAAAATCGGAATAAGTAAAAGTTATCTTAGTAAGATTGAGTCACCAAATACCATCAAGTCTTTTTCTCTTGATGTTCTTTTTTCTATTTCTGACGAGTTAGACATTAGTATTACGGATTTATTTGAAGATTATAAGTAAGTGAATGAGAGTCAGAACAACTATTATTGAGGAAATAAAGATGCCACCGTATGGTGGCATTTCATTTTTTGTGTCGATTAAAGACTATGAAGATTTCTCAAAACACGGTCTTGAAATCCGCTAAGCCTGCCGTAATCGAAGATTACTGATTTTGATATTACCGCGAGTATTGTTTAATTCTTCGGGTTTAAGCAAAAATACCAACTGCGTCATGATCGACCATTTATCAAGTTTAACGCTCAAGTTGCTGAGATTAATAGCTCTATGTTCAATGGTAGAAAATAATTCCATTTTTTCTGTCACTAACACCTTGTGGTTTTCGCCTTTAAATTCAAGATTAACTACAATTGGGTGCGATACTTCTATATCGAACATCAGACTATGTTCATGCTTTATATGAATACGCCAGTCAGATTTTGCCAGATCTATCGCGTATCCGACATATTCAGGTTTCGAAGTACTAAAATCGTATGTAAGATAAATAGCGTCTTCTAAGCAAGTAAGCATTATCAACGTTTTTCCATCTGCGTTTTCATGAAACAACGCGGAATCCGTCATATCGATAAGCGTTTGCTTTTTTCGGGGAATAGAAAGTATTTCATTAATAAATTTATCGCGCTTGCTGATAAAATTAGCTCTTTCCGAAATATTTTTGTATTTTAATTTTTCCTGAATTGAAACTGCAAATTCACGTACACTATCATCTGAAAGCAGGTTAACATTAATTGACCAATGTTGCGAGAAAGGTAACCTTTGAAGTCGTGTGTCATTATAAGATATCGGATAAATATGTATTAAGGTTACGTCTTTATTGAGAGCCCATGCTGCTCCCATCTCACAAAAGCAATACATGCTATCAAATGTTGACGGAGATATAATGAAATAACAGATTTCGTCCGTTTCTCTAAGTGCATCAATAATTTCAACATGTGGGATATTACCTGTACCTAATTGGTTATCCTTTGATGTACAAAAAACATTTGAACCGTTAATTTCGAACCCATCTTGTAAAAATGTATAAAGCGCTAACGCAACCTCAGAATCAAACGAAGAATGGCTGATAAATACACGATATGACATATTCTACACCTACTTTTCTTTAATTGAATTCAAAGAACGAGCCACGAAATATATAGACTTTTATAATAAGGGTCGTCCCACATGTCATGCTTAATTATAAGATGCCTGATAGATGTTCAGAAGTTATATTTTTCTCTTTTTGATGCTCAATTTTGAGTTTTTACATGAAAATGTACGAAAACATGCATAAATAAAGGGCTCAGGTACAGAAAACGACGGTTTGATATTTCATAACATTTTATTAAAATCATTTATTTTTATGTATGGGACACCATTTTGTAAACTCATCTACTTGCTATGTTTGGTCAAAGATTCTAAAAGGACTATTTATTTCTTATATAGTCACTATAATCCTTTACCAGTAAATATTTGTTGTATTCTAAATCTGTAAGATTGAGGATTTGGTTCTCGTTGCTTATATCTGCCTTACTCTTCTTACTTAAAAAGAAAGTTGCAATTGTACCAGTAAGCATTCCAATAAAACCAATTCCTACTATCATTAATACCGCTGCCACTACTCTTCCAGCGGAAGTCACTGGTGATAGATCACCATATCCTACTGTGGTTACCGTAACAAAGCTCCACCATAGTGCATCTCCAAATGATTCCATTGATATATTATTTTCTAAATAATATATTGCAGTAGCCCTTATAAAAACTGTCGCAAATGTAATCATTAATACATAGATAAATCCGTTTGTTTTAAGGAATAAAATGAGCCTGCCTGAGAGGCGTTTTGTAAGTAAGATGATTCTAATGATGCGGATGATCCTAAAAATACGGAAACCTCGGAAAAATGAATCTAAAGGTATTATAGAAAGTAATTCAAAAATGTTTTCCTTAAAATAAGTCTTCTTATCTTTCGCTAGATATAACCGAGCAAAATATTCAATGGCAAATATGATTAATATTGCTCTATCACATATTAAATAAATTGATTCATATTCGTCTGGAACTTTATCTAGAATATCAGCAAATGCAAGACTAACGGCAAATAGGGCCAGTGCAGTGAATATTATTTCATGTAAGAATTTTTTATTCATTAAATTCATCCTTTATCTGTAACTTGCACTTGATTTATGTATTTGAAATCCATTTTTAACCATTGCTTCAACATCATAACCGCATTCGCTTAACAATATACGAATATCATTCTTATTATTATTACATTTAGGTCCGAGCCAAATCTCCTTAATGAAATCGTTTTTATCATCTTCGAAATTCAAATCTATATATGATCGTATTTGATTATTAGCAACACAATGTTGAAGTTTAGAGAATTTTATATTTCCGGTATTGTTTTTGTCAAGATCCTCAGGGCTATCTATCCCCATTACATATAATTTATCACCATCCTCTTGATTATAAAAACCACCATTTGCAGTAATTCGCCACTCTTTTTCATACTCAAAGGCTTTGTTTTTGTATCTCAAATAAATATCTCGGAGATGATCCTGTAAATTAATAAATAGACTTTTAGAATTATCAACTTTATCTAAATGAAAATTTTTCAATGATTCATTTATTATACGTTTACAATCATCTTCCATTTCATTTGGATCGTAGGATACTTTAAAGAATCGATATCTGTTGATTTCAAAATCAATCTTTGATTTATCTATGCCAATTGCCATGCCTAAAGCTTCATCAGCGTAACCTCTCCATTGGCTTAAAGAATCCTTATCTTCGGAGAAACAACAAACATAAGAATATATATCGTTAACTTCATTTAACAGCGTTTGAGTTCCCCTAATTGTTTTTTGGATTACTGGATCTGTATAATTATCGATAGATTCACCCAGTAACCTATTAATAGTGCCAATAACAAGCATTTTTTCCATACTATCATTGCTTTTTTCGATATCTCCTAATCGCAATGACTTTGATCGGATTATATTAAAAAAGGAATTTACGCTGCAGTAATGATATATTTTATTCGATGGATTCATTTCAAACATTTTTTCTCCTTGACTTTTCTTCCCTTAACAAATTAAGTTCTATCTACTCTTCTCATATCCATCCAAAGCTCGTTCGACTTGTGCAATTTCTTCGCTTCCATTTGTAGCTAAACGCAGCAGTGGGATACCGTAGAGATTCAAAATATGATCTTTCATGCGGTCACGCTCATACTGCAGTGTACCAGGTTTGTGATTGTGGAACCCATCAACTTCTATTGCAAGAACAGGCTTCTTGCTAATTCGATTGTAGATCAGAAAATCCACATGGGTGGCCGTGTTCATAGCATATCGGCACTCTTCGTCATTCAAGTGTTTTGGGTCGCGGATTAGCATATTGAGTGGTTGATGGCAAATGAGGTTCAGCGACAGTTGAGGACGTCTGTTCAGCATGTCTACGATTGCACCGTACATCAGGTTTTCTGAATCGTACCTAGAGATGCGTAGATGCTTTTTCAGATATGTGATTCTCGCGTCTGTGTACTGCCGATAGAGCAAATCGAATACCGAATAGATTTTGCTCTGCACAATCTGAAAATTGTTGTATTCGATATAAGCGATCAAATCGCCAATGTTACTGTCTGTTGGCTGATCATTTCCTGACACCACAAGGCAGAGCCTTTTCTTGGCACGAGAAACTGCCACATTTAGGAGATATGGATCATCGGAAAAATCTGTGACCATGTCATCCACTGTAGTCAGCACAATCGTGTCTTTTTCGCGCCCCTGGAACTTATGCACTGTGTGTACTTCAAATTTGTCTGTATCCAGTTGCTTGGCAATGGTGGCCACCTGGTCCTTATACGGAGCAACAATTCCTATATCTTCCGAATTTGCAACCTTCAGCATCGGAAGTGCTTCCTTAATTGTTACATCAATTTGACGCTGGTTGATGTGATCTCTCTTATGATCACCGGCGGTCGTCTTGAAGACTGACAAAGTATCCGTTTCACCGTGATCTTCCGTCATAATGACTAGATCATTGTTGTAAAATTTCTGATTGCAAAAATCGATGATCTTTGGATGGCAACGATAGTGCTCTCGAAGTAATGTCTGTGGTACATCTTCGAATAGACTGCACACAGATTTCAAGAAACTGTTCTCTGAAAAAGAATAGCCCTGAGACAACTTATAGGAATTAAAGACTGCGTCACTGCGCTTTTTCATGTCACCTTTGACCACGTTGGGCAGCTGTTTAAGATCGCCCACGATGACTACGTTTCTAGCAGAAGACAAGGCTAAGGCACCCGTAGCTATATCCACCTGCGAGGCCTCGTCCATAATCAGATAATCGCATATCGCCCCGTTCAAGCTACTGCGAGAAGAAAAGGTAGTGCTGAGGACGATAGGATATTCTTTCACAACATCACCGGAACGCTGCCACAGATCCTCTTCAGTGAAGGACACGCGTGCAGGCTTATTCCCATACTTTTCAAACAATTTTGCGCGCAGATATTCCATAGACCAGTATGTAAGCTCATCCATTTTTCTTTTGGCATCAATGTCAGCGAGATACTTTTCCAACATAGTAATCTCACTACTCAATTCTGACCGCCGTGCTTGATAGAAAAGGCTTTGCAAGAGTGTAATAATAGCATGCAAACCTTTTTTATAGAAATTCCAGTCTGAAATTCCGTAGACAAAAGCACTCTTGATCTTGAACCATAATGAGATAGTACGATCTTGTTCAGAAAATTCGTAGCATTCTTGCCAAAGCTGCATGAGCGTTTCCGACTTCAGGCTGCGTCGAGGCTTTACTCCTGAGCATACAAGACCAGTTTCACTGCAATACTGCTCGAAATACTCGATTTCAAGAAGCAGAGAATCCAGTCCAATTCTAACTTGCGCAAGTCGCTCCTGCTTGGTAAATGTTTCAGCTAGTTCTTCGGCGTGAGTCTTGATTTTTTCCCGCAGTTCAATTTGTTTATCGGCACTCATCTCCCAGTTGGATAGATCGGGGTAACAGTCTGTTTGGCTTTGAACAAACGCCTTCTTATTAGTTGAGTTTCCCAACGGTGCCACAAGAAACCTCATATTGTATTTTGGAGAAGCCAGCTTTTCCAGTATATTTTCTGTGGCGGAGTTATTGTTGGAAACGATCTGCACCGTCTTGCCATCAACCAACAGATTTGCAATGATGTTCAAAATCGTCTGCGTTTTACCAGTGCCGGGAGGTCCCTGAATCACACTAATTTGATTACCCAGCGCATTTTCAACTGCTTTAAACTGACTGGCGTTGCCACCGAAGGGAAAAATCGTATTTCGTCTATTATAGGTGCATATTTTGTGTGCAACGGGATCCAAATAAATCGCCATGGCAGTATCCACACCCACAAAATCAAGCTTCTCATATTGCTTTTGTAGAAGGATTTTCCCATCTTCACTTTTAAGTTCATTAATAGATGCCAACTGGTACAAGTAACTCATACAGTTCTGAGCCTCTTTCTCGCTTAGGCATGAGTACTCAACCTGTAGATCACTCTTCGCATATTTTCTCTCAGTACCATTCGTAAATCGAATAAGCCAATAATCCACCGCCCTTGCGTGGAAAACAAAGATGTCCTGAATATTAAAAAACTCACGGTCACCGCGCATAATATGTACCAATGCAGGATTCAGTATTTCCGGGTCCTTCACCCATTCAATGGACTGATAGTCAAATGAATCAGTCTTACCGTTCTGAAAAGTCACATCGTATTTTTTTATTTCCGGATTGTATTTGCAAAGCTTTACGTTGAAAGTAATATCTTCTCCGTCCTTCAGAATCAGGTGTTTGCTTGTGTTCACGTAAGGCCTCCTGACAATAGTAAGTTAAATAGATGCGATGCCATTTTCGGCAGTTGAGATAAGTTATAAATATAATGCGAAATTTATCTTGTCCTTTTCTATCGATAAGAAATATTTGAATAAATTATTTTTAGATTACTATACTCATTTTGCATTAAGAATAATTTAATGTCACTTTCAGAAATTTTAGTTTTAGGTCCAAGTCGTAATTCTTCAACTGGGCATTTCAGAAATTCAGAGAATTTTATTGGCAGATATGGAATCATATCATCTGAAGTAATGTTAAACTCAATTTTATTCTTCAAATAGTTAATGGTCTCGACAAAACCATTTGGTCCAATATTGATTTGTTCATTTCCGTACACCCATTCTGGTTTCTTATATGCAGGATTTGCTAAAAATAAACGCCATTCTTTTTCTTCATTGAAACCCACAGACTTATATTTTAGCGAATCAATAAATAGATTTTCAAGCATACCATTAAAATTAAAACCTAACAAATCATCTGTATCAGGATCATCATTGTTATGAGTCATATTTTCAACTATCCATTGACGAAGAGTTCTTAAGTCCATGAGAGCTTCATTCGAGTTATTTTGCACCATATTAACAACTTGTTCTTCCGATATATATTCAATTTTCTCAAGTCGCAACAGTCCTGTTGAATTTGTACAATATTGTTGCAACAGTTCGTGGGAAAAGCCAATACAACAACCTTTACCGTTATCTGCATACCCACGCCATTGATTTAAAGAATCACTTTCTTCACTAAAACACATAACGAAATTCGAGAAATCTCCAGACAAAAGCCTGTCTTCCCACATAGATTGTGATTCTTCCAAAAGTTCCATAATAGCCTCATTATCTTTCTTTCCATTGTAACTGAAAGGGAAAGGACTACTAATGTAATTTCTCCAGATGCTAGTAAATATATCGGGGAAGAATACCTGCAATTCATTATAGTCATTGCTTTTCCTAATATCACACAGTCTTATTGTTTTGCCTTGTAGAATGCTAAAGCTTTTTAGATTGCTACAGTAATGATATAAATATTCCATGCATCCTCCTGCTGTCTATTAAAACACTTTATTTTTCTCATTATTGCTATTATCCGAAATTCAGCAGCGAGAAATGCCTTCTAAAATTGCTCGCAAGCAAAGCAGAAATTGCACCTCTTATTTGAAGCTCATGATCCCGCTGCATAATGAAAAAATAATCTCTAATTGTGCCTCTCGAAAATTTCAGTCCACACCACTGAGCACCGATATAGTCCTCACTTTTTGCCAAACCTCGAAATCGCATTAAATATTCGTCTTCCTGTAATCTGGAGCGATGATTATAAAACACCACACTTTTTCCAGATCGGTAGTAATCAATAAGCTCCTGATCTGTAACGTACTTGTTGCTTTTACAACCATTCGGAGAAACACTTTTTACCAACAGACCATTGTCAGGATCAAGAAAAACAACTTCGCAGTCTGACAGTTTATCCAAAGCCATTTTATGCCATTCATTACGTGACAACATGCCTGATCTTCCGGAGGAATGTAAAACGTTAATATAAAATACCGCATCCAGCACACCGCTCTCTTCAAGCGCTGAAACGGAACGGTTGCCGTTACCCACGATAATTTTTAAAGCATTTCGCAGCTCATCGTCACAACCGAAAAATCGGTCATCACTAATGTATGTAATATGTTTGCCGTCATCATTGTGATTCTCATCAGTAGTGAGATACCAGTTTACTCCAATTTTAAGTTCAGTTCTGGCAATGTGACGGAGCATTCCCAATTCGCCAAAATCTCCAACATCACCTGTATATCTATCTTGCATTTTTGTGCTCCTTGCTATTTAACAACATATATTAGATTAATTAAATCATGCTATTTTGTAGTTAATAATGTAAACACCACAACATTTTTGATTCTTAAACATATCACAATTACCATATTCACTATAGGCGCTATTAATAAGTGAAATAACTTCATTCTTAAAAATCATATTAGTTGGTATCATACTATTAAATTTTCAGAGTACGTTATGAAGTCTCTCTAGGTCTTTTATCATACTTTAAATGGTAAATTCTCAATCCAATCGTTAATTAGTACAGGATTTTCATTATTAAATATACTAAAAAGGTCTTCATTTCCCATAATATATAATATAACATTCCTAACAGTGTCATCGATTTGTCGCGACAATTCAAATAAGCTTTCAGCATCTTTATATTTGTTGCTAAGATTATTTCCATGTATGCAGCATGATCTTACATCATAACCTTTCTTTATTAATCTACTTATGGATATTTTATCTTCTTTAGAATCACCTAAAATATGTGCTACATTTTGCGATATTTGATTTGTTATTTCAGTATTTGAATTCGATAAAATGCTTTCCAGCGCTGTCATATAAAGTGTAATTTTCATTGGAATTAAGAATTGACTTCTTGCTAAACTAATAAAAGCGAATGCTCTCGATAGTTTTGAGATTTGACTAAATGCCATATATTCTTTGGATGTTATATCTGTATTAAATATATTGTCGAAACCATATAGTATTTTTATTAAATGGATGCACTTATGAATTTCTTCTCTTGACAGTGTAATATCGATAACTTCACACTTATGGCTATAATAATATGGATCAATCCGATTTGAGGAGACCATATCATTTGTGGGCGTATATAAATACCCCGTTTCGACATTGACACTATTATCTTTAATTAACCATATAGCGGTCGATAAACTTCTACATATTTTAAGCAACTGAGAAATCATTTTTATCCGCTCTTCATGTTCATAGATATTAAAACTATCATCAATAAAAGCATAAACGTAGCAAGATGATTCAAATGATTGATATTCTAGACTACCAATAGAAAAAACCATTGCATCGTCTGCAATATCATTGCTAAAGACTTCAAAACTATTAGTTAACCTATAATTATTAAATATCTTAATACCCTTAGTTAGTTTTTCATTGATTGTTAAATTATTCAACTGTGCAATTAATCGATTATTCAATATACACCTACTTTGACTTGGTAATCTGTAATACTCTTTTTATGGATAATACGAAGCTAATACTATTTGAAGATTGTTTGAGAAAAAGTTTGACTTGCAAGATTAATAATATTATTTTCCCATATTGACTTCCATTCATTGTTTAGACAATTTAAGTCAAATACTTTTCTATTTATTACATTATCTTGCCATAGCAATTCTATTTCTTCAAGGTCACTTCCCAATGCCGCCATAAAGCCTATTTTAGGAGCACTTGCATTCTCATCAATAAATAGTTCATCCAAGCTGTTTAATTTGAAATTTATCTTTCCGTCTGCATTTACAGGTATTCTATATATATTTGGGCAAAACATTTCTATCCAACTGTAGTATTCTGCAGTTGATACATTAAGTAGTGTTTTAGTTTTATGTAAAACAAATCCATTAATATGTAATAATTCTGGTTTAACCCATACTTTAAGAGTCTCCTTACGCTCCTCTTTTGTGCTTCTTAACACCTTAATCTCATTTCCTTCATCATTGTCATTTACTATTAGAATATTAGCCCCGTTATCACACATGCCTATTGCCATTAAGTCAAATATTGAATCAATTTTACTAATGTCGGTAAAGTATGCATACTCATATCCAATCAACTCATTAGTTCCTTGAAAATTCCACTTGCTTCCAATAAAATACTTCGAACTTAATATTAAATCTTTTGCTTTTTCCCCAGTATGGTGGTATATGCCTATATATCCATTTTTGTATTCACTTGAAAATAAAGATTCAAATGGATTCCCGAATGTTTCTAAATAAGCAGACTGCCAAATCATATTTTTATTAATTCTACTTTTTCTATGAACGTCTTGCCCTAAATGGATTTGAATATATGCACAATGTATTGGAGTTATCATACATCTATAGACACAAACATCTTTACCATTTTCAAACCTATGATTTACAACACCATCTAAAGTTAATGGTCTTAGAGCTTTATGATTGTGTGTTATTAATAATGGTAATGTCATTTCTCCCAAAGGTGTTTTTACCATTGAAAATAGAACCTCGACTCTAAATGTGTTTATTTTTGCTCCTGAAATTTCTTTGAATTCTGAAGATGAAATTACTTTATTATTCTCATAATTATAAAATTTCTTGGACAATCGTGTTCTGAGTGCCGGATTTTGGTTATCTGCACCACAGCAATTTTTAACACTTTTTCCAGATCCACAAATACATTTCATATTTTCGTTCTCCTTGTTACAAATTAGCGACACATAGGTAAAGAGTGTCTTCTAGATTATTAATTATTATTCACTTTTATAAGCCAAATTAAGGTCTGCATTATAAACATAATGCGTAGTTGTAGCTGGGATACGTTTAGTAATAGCCTTCAAACTATCGAGCAATTTGCAATTCATACGAAGTGGTCATTTCGCCTTTCTCATAATACTCTATCAATATAAGATCTAGGTCATAGACAATTTCATAGTATACGCCTAACACATATCGACAGACATGTTCTGGGAGCGTGATCCCATCATAAGACCATATATCATCAAAGCTGTCTTTGGTAAGGGCTATTAATCGATCTCGATCTGACTGATTTTCTAATTTCTTATGTTTTGATTTTTTCATCTCTAATGCAATTAGATTGTCTTGCTCAGGACGCTCTCCACGACTATGTAGAATCAAATCACATTTAATTGATACGATCTGCTCATTTGCTCCCCTTATTGTTTTTTTAATGGTCTTAATGCAGCCCCTATTGCGATTGTATTCCACATCAGCATAGTAGCCGGACAAACTTTCGTCTTGTGTGATTAAAGCATTAAGATGCAACATAAGCCTACCACATAAAGCTTGCTCTGCAACTTGATCGCGTAACATGCTTTGTTCACCTTCAAGAAAACGTCATTTGCTCTTTCAAATAGAGTTACCATCTCGGCATATGTTTTCACGATTATGACCTCTTTTTCATTTTAATTTCTAATTATTGCTATAATGTGAACTTGTTCAGCTTGATAAGAATCAGTTCAGCTAGAGTTTCTATTTTGTTTATAAGAAAAACTTAGCATTGTCAGTACTACTATTGCTAAAAAACATATTTCTCCATTACACCTGAAAAATCTTTCAATTTGTACTATTCAAAGATGCTTCTTCCCATTCAAAAATTAAATCTGGATATACTTGTTTAACATCAATTTCCTTCTCTTTATCAAAGAATTCTTCGGGCAAGTTTTTGATTAACCGATATTTTGTAATTAATCCATTTCTTCTCCATTCACTACCTAGTACAGAAATTGAGTTTAAGAACAGAAGGGCCTGCTCATGATTAGTTAACTGTGCTCGCAGTATTTTTACATAATTGTATTTCTGATTAATATTCAAATATTGTTCAGGTTGATTATCAACGTAAGATATTGTTTGAAATAAATGCCTGTAATAATGGCCTAGTCTTGACTGATGACCTTCAAACGGCGTAAATTTCAATTTCCTCCTTTGCTTTACCTCATCTCTTGTTGCCTGTAGTTCAAAAGATTCAATAATGGCTTCTATGAAATCTTCATTATATTGTTTGAGTGCGCATTTTAGTATTCTTGAAGAATTCGGTCCAACTCCATAAAAGAATACACAATATGCAATATTATATTTATCTTCTTGTGTAAGTATAAAAGTATTTTGGCATGCTAGTTTATCAATTAATAAAACGATCTCCCTGTATTCTCTTATTAAGACTACAAAGATTTTTTTACCAACATCTCTCCCGATAAAAATTTCAAGAACATTCTCTCTATGAAGACGAATCATTTCAAAAAATTTATTCTCAAATTTTTCAACATACTGTGATTCTCTCTGAAACTTCAAAGATAATAGAATCAATAGGATACTAATAAATGAAAAGCTTGTTCCTAAGAACCCCCCAAGAAAAGCTCCGAATTGGCCAGCATTTTCAGCATTAATACAAGGGCCTTGAAATGCTTTAGATAATAAAAACAGACTTGGTATAGCGAACGCAATAAGTATTAAAGCTAAAATAACTAGTAAATTTTTAAAGGACTTATTAATCTTCATATTTTCTCACCTTTTTTCAAAATTCTTTTCTTATAGCAGTGATTGAAGTTGCATCTTTGTCAAACAACTTCGGCATTAGTCCATTTAGTCCCATAGGATATATCTTATTGATATTTATAATTGCTATAATGCGCAGTTCGGATTTGGCTCCATAATATCTATAGGGTATTGCTCCTTGGCAGCATAATTTACGCCGATTCAAATCGCTGATCATCTATATATTTACTTGTGTGAGGATCTCCGTTACCAGTTCTTCGGCCCTTATAAATCTTTGCTGATAAGTGCCAGTTATGCAGTGGTATGTAATTCCATTCTCATCTAAGATGTCTTTTATCTGTTCACTGAATTTTATGCGGTTCTCTTCGATCTCCTTGTTTCTGTTGCCGTCTCGAACAAATTCGACATCGGGCTCAAGGAAGAGAACCAGGTCATATGTATTTATGCCGCTAATTGCATCGGCCAATATTTCGTTTTTTCGTTTTTGGTCAGGTTCCTGCTCCAGAAAATTGAGATAAAACTTCGTAATCTGGCAGTCGGTATCTTCAAATAAAACGCGATTGCTGTACTGAAGAGCCTCCAGCTCAATGAGTTTATGCTTTAATAATATCTCGGTGAGGTCCTCGGGGAGCATCAGTTTATCAGTTCCCGATTTTTCAGATAGGTGCTTCCCTACCTCCTCAATATAGTTTGTGTTAAAATGCAGTGATAGATTTGCCGCTAATGTCGACTTCCCAACGCTTTTCCCGTCAAAACGACACAGATAACACCCGTTGTTGAGGCTATAATACCGATTGCAGTATCCCCCATAATTATGGATAAGGCTGTAATAGCTATCGTCGTGAAAGCCAGCCAGAAGACTTCTGCCTTTCTCCAGCCATACACTTCATTCTTAAAGACTTCTCTGAATTTTTCCATTTACTCGTGACCTTCTCTCCTTGATTATTAAACTGAATTCAAATACTCCATCAGAAATTTGTGAACATAACGGGGAATTAATAATGCCTACGGCAAATATGGATAATGGGAAGTTCAATTTAACCTTTTAAGTCAAGAGAAAAGAATTTGTTTTACTCCTCGTTTAATAAATCGTCTTCTTCATCTTCATCCATTCCATTAATACGTTTACAAAGATCATCGAAAAGTTCTTTAAAATAAACTAAAACATTCTTATCGATATTTTTTTCATTTTTGGATTCTACAGTTAATTTATCACCACTTTTATAATCAAGTATTTCGTAAATTGTTTGAGCTGAAATTTCTCTTGATTCTTCCTTAATTTCACATTTTAACGCTTCATTTAAAAACACAGAAATGCTTTTATCCTCATTCATAACAAGCTTAATTGTTTTTTCCATAAACTTTCAACCTCTTTTCTATAGATTCTTTACCACCATCCATATTGTCTGCAATTATTTGCAAGATGTCGGTTGTTTCATCCTCATATTCAAGGCATCCACTTTTAAACGTTATGCTTTTATCATCATTATGAATATAAATTACATTATCGACATCAAGATTAACTACAAGAAGTGGATTGTGAGTAACAAAAATTAACTGTTTCGTGTCTCTTATTGAGTTAAAATACTTAATTAATTGGTTACTGATGTTATTATTTGATATATTATCTTCAGGTTGATCTATGATCAACACATTCCATTCTTCGCTGTCCTGTGTGTAATATTTGAAGAATGATAGTGACATTTCTCCTAATGTATTTCCAATGTGTTTATCTGCGCCATCTGTAATATATTCTTTAATTTGAGTGGCTTCATTTATAAACTTCTGATAATTAGTATCCCACTTACTTTGGATATCTGATTCAATACTGCAATTACGTAACGCGCTCACGAATTCAGAATTAGTATTTATTTGAGTAATTGCTGTAAGTGAATTATAATCTTTGTTAAACATAATGTTCATAAAACTTTCTAGCATTAATGTGTTATTATAATTTGCCTCTCTATTAAAGCAAAAGCCACCTTTTGCATTTTTACTAGATCCCATACAAATTTCTGGTACAGTTATAGATGCAACCTCCTTTGAATTTAGATCAATAGTCTTAATGATTGCACCAATTAATCGTTGCTTTTTATCGGCATAATCTTTTATCTCTTTATCTTTTGAAGTTGAATTCTCACTAACTTTAATGCTATATTCTGTTATGCAACTATGAATAATGTTTTTCACTTTTGATTCAATTTCAATAATGCTCCATTTAGTTTTAATTTTCTTATATGCTTTTGTTAAGCTACTTTCTGCAATCGTAATGTCTTCTAAGTATTCTACAAAATATCCTTCTGATTTGATAACTTTCAAGTCTTGTATTATTTTACGCAATTTTTTTAATGGATCGTCATGTACATTTCTAATACTATCAAAGCCGTCCTGACAGATAATATTAATATAATAATTCTTTTCTTCCAAATCAGGATTGTACTTAATATAATGATTTTTTAATGAGTCAAGAGCAGTCTTTTGACGAATTCTGATTGAAATATTGTCTTTTAACAATTCCGCAAATTGCTTATATTTCTCCATAAACTCAGTATCATCAAGTTCTTTAAAATTGCTTTCGCTACCCGAAGCAAATAAAGTCTTGTTATTGAATTTATTAATAATATCTCCCTGACCAATATATTTAACTTTTGTGAGATCAACAGTATTTATATGGTCCATTTGACTTTTCTTAATTATATCCTTAACAAAAGCATCATTTGTCTTATTATTAATAAATTTAAGTAATGTTGATTTCCCTGAGCCATTTTCACCTATAATTGCATTAATGCCGTTTTTAAATGGTATTTCCTCTCCGCCTATCTTAATTCCCTTCAAATACAAAACATTGTTGTTTTCCCGACAATTAAATCTAGTTTCAGGTGATGTAATTGCCATTAATAAACCTTTAAAGGTAGGTAAAATCTTTGCTTTTGAATGATAAAAATCAGCGTTTCTATTAATACAATCATGATCGGGATAACAACTCCACATATGACAATCGCTACCCGTTACTAAGCTAACAGGTGACGGTAGTTCTTTTAAGTTGTCAATTAATATTCCTTGAACTTTGGGTTTTTGATATTCAAGTGCATTGATATACCCAACTTTGATTATTTCTTCAACATCATCTGATGAATCACTAAGAGAGTTATGATGTCCATTATGGTTGTTAATGTCTTTTCTTTGGCACGCAATCAAAATAGTATTTAATCCAATGCTATATAGCAGCTGCTCAAAGCTTTCTTTGTTATAATAGGCATCTTTATCAGTAAGAAGGTTCTTATTGATTTCATCGTTAATCTTCTTATAATTCGCTACATCGTTTTTGCTATCAAAGATTGTTATTATATGACATTTCTCCATCGCTTCGTCTATTTTAACGTCGAATTCTACGCCAGCTAGAACAGCTTTCACATGCTCATATTCGCAATGTGGAGCAGATAGTATTTTATTGATCTCTTCATATAATTCTATATTAAAGCGGTTATGGTCAGTTATAGAAAATAACGCAACTTGATTCTCATTCAATTTTGTGAGCAACGTCCTAATATTAGCAGTTGTACTGTCATCAACAATATTCTTATCTTCTTTATAATTACTAGCTATTGAGTGAATATGTAAGTCAAACTTAATCAAATTAATTCCTCCTTTTAATAACATAGCAACTTTTAGAATAAACAGCCTTAAACCCCATCTCAGCTTCGTGTTATAGACATAATACCAAAAAAGGTAATACTTCTCAAAGCATCACCCCCATTTGCCTTTATAAATCTTATTAACTAATTCTACGACTATTTTTTCCATAATTCAACATATTTACTTTCATCAATAAAGTATATTAATTCTTACAAAATTCAACTTTTTAGGCACCATTCACTTTCATTGGCTAGATCTTTTATCATTTTAAAACGTACAGACTATACGATTGTTTAATTCAAACAGCAATTTGTAATTTTAAGATCAATAATCCAAGCCCGTCAAACTCCTGTCCAGCTTGCTGACGCGTAAGCCTTTGGCCTCCAGCTCGCTCCGCTCGCTGCTGTACGCTACGCTGTCCCATTTTTATTACAGCTAAAGCTGTAATAATGGGCAATCAATGGCTCGTATCCGCTCAGGGAAAAACATCACCGTTGTTTTTCTTTTCATTCACTGCTCTTTTTAGTTCTCATTAGAAAATATTAATTCGTCGAACTCGCGTCCAGCTTGCTGACGCAAGCTCCGTAGGGGGCTCTGCCCCACTCTCGGCGGCATCATACGATGCCTGTCACCCCCGAAGCGGTGATCCGCAAATCGCCCGATTCCAGCCCTCATAGCTTAACGGCGATATACTCTAATCAGGAGAGATGCTCTCTCCCGATACCCTCTCTGACGCTCGTTCGCCCCATACTGTCCTTGATCAAAAAATTTAAAAACCGCTCTGTTATGAGCGGTTTTCTAAATTTTTGTATACCCCGAACAAGAAAGCTAACATTAAAAACACACTAATTTCAGTGCTTTTAAAAATTTTGACCTCTACTTTCAAAAAATCAATTTTCTTTTGCGAACGGAGAACCCCACTCCAATAATTATCAATATTTGAACCACTACAGTCATCAGAATTATCGCTTTTACGTGGCCTGAATAGACAAAAAATGATTTCATGTGAATCTATTGTGCCTTGGCGGAGGGGTATTTTTCTCAAAATCAAATCACAATAATCCGTATTTTGAGTCCTATCTCTCTTTCATATACAATACTAAAATTATATTTTATAAGATTGCATATGAAATTTGAAGGTGCTATTTCTTCGTATGATCAGTTTTAAATCGCAAGTGCATAAACGACCTATTCCAATCTTCCCCATTTCATCTCGTTGCCTTCTGAGTCGTATTTTTTGCGTTTCGCTTTTACCACGTCCATCGTAATTCGATAAACTCGAGTATATTTTTCTCCTGAATTTATTGCATGCTGGAAATAGGACATTTTATCAGGTGTATATTTACGGCAAATGAGTTTTAAAGCATGTATCTTTTCATCTGTATCCAAGACTTCTTGTATCTTACCGTCTACAATTGCAGACTCGAACTCAGTTGTGAATACACTGCTAATCAGTTGCACCGTTTTCTCTTCATTTTTAGTCATTTCATCTAGTTGAGATGTTGTAAAAAGATTCGGTACATGAACCTCTCCAACGAAGACAATCTTAACTTGATTATTGCCTGAGAACAAATCAACTTTTGTTCCCTCTTTTGCCGAATGAAAGTATAGAAGCTCATCATCTCGAACTATCGATAACGGAATGCTATATGGCGTACTGCTTCCGGTATCAAGAATTGAAAGCACACCGTAGCGTGATCGATCAATAACTTGTTTTGCGAACTCTGTATTCATCTCTCTATCTTTTCTTCTCATTTAAACAATTCAGCCCCCTTAAACTAGCAACATACTAATGTGTATAGTCAATGATTCTTATCTCATTTCCTACCTTTTTTTCAATTGCAGCTATCATTTGCTCTGCGTGAGGACAAGCAAATCCTATTGGATTTCCTCTAGTTATACACGATGCTAGAACGATTGTGTCTGCTCCTCTTTTAACCATCTCCGCAGCTCGAGTAACTGCCTTTTTTCCAGGACATCCACCACAAGTGGTGAGACCAACAACTTCAATGTCCTCTTCAATGTTTTCGAAGGCTATCTTTTTTGTGTTCATTACTTTAAAACAAGTGGTCGCAGGACACATATCCTCTGTTTGCATACACCTGATTAAGCCTACTTTCATATTCTTATACCTCACTTAAATCAAATTGTATTCCTAAATTATATTTTAAACTTACCTACAATTTTTGTTAACTCATCTGCCATTTCATTAATTGAATTTATATTTGCAGAAACTTCTTCAAAGGATGCTGTTTGCTCTTCCACTGCTGATGCAACATCTTGAGTATTTCCAGAGTTTTGGACCGCAACTCCTTGAATATCTTTTGCCGAATGGGTAATCACATTAAACTCATCATTTACCTTAGTTGAGATTCCCATTATTTCTTGTGATTCATTCAAAGTAACTGTCGACACGTTTAAAATCTCTTTTAGCTCAATTTTCAATGTCTCCATGGACTGCTCTTGAATTTTTGTTTTATCGACTAACTCATCCATTGAGGTTTTTACATTCATTGTTTTATCACCAATGCTCATGACAATTTCACTAATTTTTTTCGCTGATACCGATGTTTCTTCAGCTAATTTTCTTATTTCATCTGCAACAACAGCAAAGCCACGTCCTGCTTCTCCAGCTCTAGCAGCCTCAATAGATGCATTAAGGGCAAGTAAGTTTGTCTGTGAAGATATACTGTGAATTAGGTCTACAATTGCTTTAATTTCTTCAGAAGATTGATTTAAGTCTTCCACCGTATTGGAAGCTGACTTTATGGAATTCACAAACATAGCGAGCTCATCTGATTGAGTAGATACTTGTCGATCACCATTAAGAACAGATTCTTGAGATCTCTCAGATGATTTAAGCGTCTGAAGTGCTTTGTGAGAAACATTTTCAATATCCAGCTTAATCTTTTCAACTAGGGAATTCAATTCTTCGAGCTTCGTGTTTTGAAGTACGGAACCCTCTGCCACGTCCATAGATGACATTGCAATCATTTCCGTGGATTTTGTAAGTTCTTCGGTTGTATTGGTTATGGCATTCATATTGTCTGATAAGACAATGGATATCTTTGAGATTTCTTTTACGATGCCGTGAATATTACCAATAAATTTATTGAAATAGTGTATCATCTCAGCTGTTTCATCTTTGCTTTTACTTTCAATTCGTTTGGTTAAATCACCATTTCCCTCTGACAAATCTTTTAAGTCTTCAATTAGGGCATTAATTGGATTTCGAATTCCCTTATTAAGAAGCATGAAGGATAGAATACCCACAAACAATGCAATTACCAAGAGAATGCCATTAGTCACTTTAGCCGCAGCAACCTTTGAACTTGAGTATTCTGAGTAGCCTGTTACCATGTCATTGATTGCGTTAACGTATTCTGCGACTTCAGCATTTATAAGCTGCAAGGCCATTTTATCCCCACTATTTAAGATGCTTGTATAGGCACCCTTATAAGAACTATTCCATTTTTCTATTATTTGTGTTAATGAAGCCTTTGTCTCTTCATGTGCCATGACAGTGAGACCTTTTTCGGTATTTCCTTCTGTAACATCCTTAAGAATGATATCAAATTGATTAATACTTTCTTCAAGAATCTTCTTGGATTCTTGGTCATTTGTATTCACAACGATGTTGGCAAGTTGAGCCATCTTATAACTTGAAGCTCGTAATTTACCTGCATGGTTAACAAAATTCGCATCACTTTCCATCGCTTGATAAGTCATATAATTAATGCCCACCATTGCCACCGAAAAAAGTATTAAAAGTCCAAAAGTCATAAGTAATTTATGCTTTATTTTCATTTTGAATAGCCACCTTTCATGTCGATTATTTTATTGTTCTAGATCAAATGATTTTCCGATTTAATAATTTGAATCTTCAGCTCCTCTTTAATGTATTTCTTTTCAGCATACATTTTATCATCCGCTGACTTTATTAAAGATTCTACTTCAGATATTTCGTTGCTTCCAAAATCTACAATACCATGGCTCACACTTATGTTATATCGTCTGCCTTCATCTAAGTTAATTTGCTCATATCTGTGATTAATGCGCTCCCATACTTTCTCAGCAAGATCTTGATCTATTCCATTGAAAACAACTAAAAACTCATCTCCGCCCATCCTGATTATAAAATCCTCTTCACGAATTACATGTTTAATCCCCTCAACTGCGCTTACAATTAGTTCATCACCAAATTGATGTCCTAATTGATCATTAACCTCTTTGAGTCCGTTGATATCGATAAAACATAAACTCATTTTCAAGTGTCTTCTATTATCATATTGGAGCATACGGCTTAGTTTTGATAAGCCTGATCTTCTATTAAAGGTCTTTGTGAGTTGATCATACATCAACTCATTGAAATACTCCGTCATCTCAGAAATTTCATCAGTATCAATATTTTTCAGTCGCTTTGAAACTTCATCATCGATCAGTGATAAATCCTTCAACTCTCTCATGAGGATTTTCATTGGTTTTCTTATTCGATTATTAGTAGAAATGAATGAATAGAAAGTAACGGCAATGATGACTAATACCAGGCCACCGTTTATCGTGAGTGCTCTTATTATTTTTCCTCTTGCGTATATAGAAAAAGATGCAACCATCTCATTGATGTCATTTACATAGGAATCGACTTCGCGATTAATCTTCTCACACGACTTCTCGTCTGGAATAGTACTTATGATACTAAGATATGCTGGTTTAAATGCCTCACCCCACTCTTTTGATATTGTCTCAAGTTTAATAGCTGTTTGTGGGTGATCAACTGAAATTGAATCTACACTTTTTCCACTTAATAAGGTTAAAGTGGTCTCAAATTCATCTATTTTCAATTTTAAATTTGATGCTAGGTGTTCTTCATGAACTGGGTCATTTCCAGTTGTAATTTGATTAGAGAGATGAGCCATATTATAGCTTAACATTCTCAGCTTTCCTGCCTGGTTGATAATATTTGCATCATTTTCCATATCCATGTATGCAAAAATGTTTATAAAGACTACTGCAAGTGCTAGTACAACTAATAATCCATGTGTTAATAACAATTGATTCTTAATCTTCACAAATCCACCCCCTATTATTTAGAAGAGCAGCCCCAGACACTGAGGCTGCTCTTTAAAATTAAGCCATGAAAAACTTGATATCGTCTTCAGCTGTACCAATACCTGCAATGCCAAAGGTCTCTACTAACACATTTGCAACATTTGGTGATAAGAATCCTGGAAGTGTTGGTCCAAGGTGGATATTCTTCACGCCCAGGTATAAAAGTGCTAGAAGTACAATGACAGCCTTTTGCTCATACCATGCAATGTTATAGGCAATTGGAAGCTCATTAATGTCCTCTAAACCGAAAATCTCTTTAAGCTTAAGTGCAATGATTGCTAATGAGTAAGAATCGTTACACTGTCCAGCATCTAGTACTCTCGGAATGCCACCAATATCACCAAGCGGCAGTTTGTTGTATCTGTATTTCGCACAACCTGCAGTAAGAATGACTGTATCTTTTGGGAGTTTTCCAGCAAATTCAGTGTAATACTCTCTAGACTTCATTCTGCCATCGCATCCCGCCATAACAAAGAACTTTTTAATAGCACCTGTTTTAACGGCATCTACTACTTTGTCAGCTAAAGCAAATACTTGTTCGTGTGCGAATCCACCAACGATTGTTCCTGTTTCGATTTCAGTTGGAGAAGGACATTTTTTCGCCATTTCAATTACAGCTGAGAAGTCTTTCTTGCCTTTATCGTCTGCAACAATATGCGTACATCCTGGGAAACCAGAAGCCCCTGATGTGAAAATTCTATTTCTAATTTCATCGGTTCTTGGTGGTACAATGCAGTTCGTTGTAAATAAAATTGGTCCATTGAATGGTCCAAACTCATCTACTTGACGCCACCATGAGCCACCGTAGTTGCCGGCAAAGTTATCATATTTTTTAAAGAATGGATAGTAATGAGCTGGTAACATTTCACTATGG
>CAKMKG010000006.1 GCA_927441425.1 uncultured Bacillota bacterium
AATAACAAGCAAGGCAAGGAGAACATTGTATGATCAAAAGTATGACCGGCTTCGGCAGAAGCGAATATACAGACGGGAAACGGAGCATAATTGTAGAAATCAAGTCAGTCAATCATAGATACAGTGATATTACGATTAAGATGCCGAGACGTTATTCTTTTGCAGAGGATAGGCTGAAGGGTGCCGTAAAGGATATCGCCAGAAGAGGAAAGATCGATGTATCCATCATGGTTGAAAATATCACCGAGGATGATACAAACGTCAGAGTGAATACCATGGTGGCCAGACAATATTATAACAACCTGAGGGAACTCCAGAAGGAGTTTGATGTCAGCGGTGACATCACACTTCAGTTTTTATCCACGCTTCCCGATGTGATGAAAGCGATTCCTGACGTTGAGGATGAGGATGCGATTTATAAAAACCTTGAAATACCTGTCCGCGAAGCGGCGAAAAAACTGGATGAGATGAGAACCCTCGAAGGTGCAAAGCTTGCGGAAGATATTATCAAAAGAGGAGATTATATCAGAAACAGAGTAAAAGAGATTGAAGTGAGATCCCCTGAAGTAACAAAGGCATATGCGGAGAAATTAAGGGACAGAATCAAAGAGCTTATTGGTTCAAATGCAACCATTCCGGAAGATAGGATTCTTGTTGAAGCTGCAATTTTTGCTGATAAATGCAGCATAACAGAGGAGCTTGTCCGTCTTGACAGTCATATTATCCAGTTAAATACAATTATCTCAAAAAGCAATCAGCCCGACGGCAAGAAGCTGGACTTCCTTGTGCAGGAAATGAATCGGGAGGCAAATACCATCGGCTCCAAAGCAAATGATATCGAGATTACAAATCAAGTTCTAGAAATTAAAAGCGAGATTGAAAAGATCAGAGAGCAGGTCCAGAATATCGAATGATATGTTAGTAACCATAAAAAAACACACTGGTTCGCAGCTCTGCCGTAAAAAATTGTATTGTAATAAGCTGCATTTTATTGTATTCTATATATTCACAGGATAGTGAAAAAAATGTGAGGAGTTACGATGAGCAAGGGCCTATTATTCGTTGTTTCCGGACCATCGGGAGCAGGAAAAGGTACGATTTGTAAAAAATTGATTGAAAAAATCGATATAGACCTGTCTGTTTCCATGACAACCAGAAAACCGAGGCCGGGAGAAATAGACGGGAAAAATTACTATTTCGTTTCCGAAGAAAAATTTATTCAGACGATAAACAGCAACGGATTTCTTGAGTATGCAAAGGTTTATGGAAATTACTACGGAACCCCGAAGGAAGTTGTTTTAAAAAAGCTTGAACAAGACCGGGATATGGTTCTGGAAATTGATATTCAGGGAGCGCTGAAAATAAAGGAGTCTTACCCGAAGGGAATTTTTATTTTTATACTGCCGCCCTCCATGTCGGAGCTGAGAAAGAGAATTACCGGAAGAGGCTCCGAAACAGAGGACGATATCAATTTGAGGCTGGGAGAAACCTTAAAGGAAGTATCCTATATCGACAAGTACGATTATTGTGTTGTAAACGGGGAAATTAACGAAGCTGTAAATCGAGTGGCTGCAATTACCAAAGCAGAACATTCCAGAGTCTCGGAAGATATTTATCAATTGATTGCAAAGTATAAGGAGGAGATTTAAATGTTATATCCATCTATTAATTTGATCAGGGAAAAAGCAGACAGCAGATACACACTTGTAATATTAGCGGCGAAAAGGGCCAGAGATATTATCGATGGCAAACCGAAGCTGACGGAAGCAGATATTGAAAAACCGGTCTCCATAGCTGCCAATGAAATCGCTGAGGATTTGATTACCTACCGCCGAGAAAATCAATAATAATATTGAAGAATACACCCGACAAGCGTCGGGTTTTTTTCTTGTCAAAAGGAACTGTTTCCTAATCGCCGGTTACCCTTTTTTAATTTTACTACTTTACAAATTTAGCACAGTAAAGTATAATAGCGATATCAGAATATATCACAAACAACGGAGGAGTATTAAAATGTTTAAAAAAGTTAGTATATTACTGGTTCTCGTACTAATGATGAGTGTATTCGCTGTCGGCTGCGGCGGTGCAGCGGAAGAACCGACGGCAGATGCCGACACATCCCTGACCGATCTTCAGGAAAAAGGAACCATGATCGTCGGAATTGACGACCAATTCCCGCCGATGGGCTTTGTAGGTGAAGATGGTGAAATTACAGGATTCGATGTTGAGCTATCCAAATTAGTAGCTGAAAAGCTTGGCGTAGAAGCTGAGATTCAGCCCATTGACTGGTCCGCAAAGGAAATGGAACTCAACACCGGAAATATTGATATGATATGGAATGGTTATACCATTACAGCCGAAAGAATTGAACAGGTTGAATTTACAAAGCCTTATCTGAACAACGAACAAGTTTTGGTTGTTGCAAATGATTCGGCATACCAGTCGAAAGCGGATCTGGAAGGTAAAATCGTTGGTGCCCAGGTTGAGAGTGCAGGGTTAGCGGCATTGAATGCAGATACAGATTTTGTCGGCACACTGGCAGAGGTGCCTGAATATGACGATTATATGATGGCTTTACTCGACTTAGGTTCTTCCAGATTGGATGGAATTGCGATCGATAAAATATATATTGCTTATATCATGTCCCAGGAACCTGGTAAATATAGAATGCTTGACGAAAGTCTTGCAGACGAGTATTATGGGATTGGCTGTGCAGAAGGTGCAATTGCGCTGAGAGAAGCGATCGACATAGCACTGGATGAATTATATGAGGACGGAACCATTGAAGAACTGTCGATCAAGTGGTTTGGCAAAAACATCGTGATCCGTGACGTCGATCAGCTTACAGTTGACGACTTTGAATAAGCGTGCTCCTTAGATTAAATAAAGGATAGGGCTTCCGCTTCGGCGGGGGCTTTATTCTTTCTCTGAAGAGAGTTCTATAATAAAGAAAGGTGGGAAACCCTTGGCAGATCTCTTGAATATTAGCTTATATATTTTACAGGGTGCAGTTATCTCAGTCAAAATATATGTGGTAACAATCATTTTTGCAATCCCCCTTGGAATGCTTTGTGCAATGGGGAAAATGACAAAAATTGCTCCATTGAAGTGGTTTCTGGAGATGTACACTTGGATATTTCGCGGAACGCCGCTCTTGCTGCAACTTTTCTTTACTTATTTTGGGCTCAAGATATTATTGGGAATCGAGCTCAGCAAGGAAATGGCTGCCTATCTGACTTTCATTATCAATTATGCAGCATATTTCACAGAAATTTTCCGCGCCGGTATTCAATCCATCGACAAAGGACAATATGAAGCAGCAAAGGCATTGGGGATGAACTACGGGCAGACTATGAAGCGGATCATCATTCCTCAGGCCATCAAGGTAATCTTGCCACCGACAGGGAATGAAGCAGTAACCTTGATCAAGGATACCGCCTTGTGTTCCGTCATCGCCTTGGCAGATATTTTAAGAAATGCAAAATCCGTAGTTTCGAGAACTGCCAGTGTAGAAGGATATTTAGTGGCGGCGGCGTTATATTTGATCATGACCTTTGTAATCATCAAAGCGTTCAAGTATATCGAAAAACGGTTTGAATACTATAATTAGGAGGAGGGGACATGAACGAAATCATAAGAGTAGAAAACCTGCATAAGAGCTTTCATTCTCTGCATGTATTAAAAGGAATTAATTTCAAGGTTGCAAAAGGTGAAATCGTTTCCGTCATTGGTCCCTCCGGTTCCGGGAAAAGCACATTGCTACGATGCTTGAATCATCTTGAGGTTGCCGATAAGGGCAGTATTAGCTTCGAAGGGCAGTATATCGCCAAAGCGGACACCACGGGAAAAGCAGTTTATAAAAGCAACAAAGAAGTGCTTGCAATCTGTAGCAATCTTGGTATGGTATTCCAGAACTTCAACCTATTCCCGCATAAATCGGTTGTGGAGAATATCATCGAAGCACCGATGATGGTAAAGGGAAAGTCAAAGGAAGCAGCCGGTAAAATAGCGGAAGAACTTTTAAATAAGGTGGGTCTGCTTGATAAAAGGGATGCGTATCCCAACCAGCTTTCCGGCGGGCAGAAGCAGAGGGTTGCTATTGCACGAGCCTTGGCGATGGAACCAGAAATTATGCTCTTTGACGAGCCGACTTCTGCTTTGGATCCGGAGCTCATCGGAGAGGTGCTGCAAGTAATCAAGAAACTTGCGGAAGAACATATGACTATGATCATCGTCACCCATGAAATGAATTTTGCTCGTGAAATTTCGGATCGTATTATTTTCATGGACGACGGTCAGATCGTGATTGATGGTGTGCCCGATGACATTTTCGTCAATCCCGATCATCCAAGGATCAAAACCTTCCTGAATAAAGTTTTATAATCGAATGGTTTTTATATTGAATGATCTCGAGAAATTATATAGAATAAACACACCGAGTCGGTGTGTTATAAAAGCGCCGCGCCGTGGGTGTTTTCACGGGAAACCGTCCGAGCGAAAGTGAGCGGTTTCCAAGAGAATACCCCAGGCAGGCGCTTAATTAATAAATGTGTAATCCGACAATTTATATTTGTAATTTTATGAGGTGTAATATGAAAACCATTTTTGACAGAACGCGAATGCTTTTAGGCGCGGATACCATGAATTTAATTAAGCAAAAAAAAGTTATTGTTTTTGGTGTGGGTGGCGTCGGAGGGTTTGTAATTGAAGCCCTTGTACGTGCGGGGATTCATACGATTGCAATTGTGGATTATGATATTGTTGATATTACCAATATCAACAGACAAATCATAGCGCTCCATAGTACCATAGGCAGAAAAAAGATTGAAGTCATGGAGGAAAGAATCAAGGATATCAATCCGGCAGCAGAGGTAAGAGGGTACGCGGAAAGGCTTACAGCTGAGAACATTGAGACCTTCCAACTGCAAGAATATGATTATATTGTGGATGCAATCGATGACGTTCCGGCAAAGCTGTTGCTGATTCAAACAACAAATCAATTGAACATCCCCATTCTTTCTTCAATGGGTACAGGAAATAAGTTTGACCCGTCTCAGTTTCGAATCGATGATATCAAAAAGACAAATACCTGTCCGCTGGCTAAGGTGATCAGAAAAGAAACAGCGAAAATGGGAATCAAACGTCTCAAGGTTCTTTTTTCAGCGGAAGTGCCACATCGCGAAGAAATGCCCGATGACGGTCGCAATACACCTTCCAGCATCTCCTTTGTACCGGCCGCTGCAGGCTTGCTGATCGCATCTGAAGTGATCCGGGACTTACTCTTTACCGCTCCTGTTGAAAGAACACTTTTTGGTATTAAACTGCAGGGACAAAAAATGAAAGCGGATTATTAAACCGGAATTGAGAAAATAGTTCCAATTTTGATGAAAAGAATTGCAACATTTTTCAAAAAAACGCTCCCGTTATTAATAATGGGAGGTGGTTGAATGAATTCTTTTGTAAACGAAGAAGAGAGTTTTATTCCTGTGATTACGAGAAAGGAAACGACCAGAGCGGATACGAGAGAAGTATTTTACATCGAAACTGAATTGAGAATTGTGAATATCTATGCGGAAAGCCGCGTATACCGGTTTTACGGAAAGCTGGATGAAGTTATGAAGTACCTAAATAGTAATTTCTATCGCTGTCATAAAAGCTGCGTCATTAATCTGGAAAAAATTGTACGGATGGAAGATGGTACCTTTTTCTTTTCTGGGGGAATGACGCTCCGGGTGGGCCAAAACAGCTATAGACAGACCAGAAACCATTATATCAGGTTTTTAGAACAGAATGCGCGTTAAAAATAAGAGCATTCGTTAAATATTTCTTGATTTTCAAATGATAATAGTGTATATTGTTTTAGGATATGTCTCAAATTGGGATATGTTACTTATTAAAATTCGCACATCGTGTTACGGAGAAATGGGTGCCTGAAAAGGATATTTTGATGGAAGGCGCGGTGGAGGAGAAAACCAGGAGGTAAAAAATTATGGCAGTTATTTCAATGAAACAGTTACTTGAAGCAGGGGTACATTTTGGCCACCAGACGAGAAGATGGAACCCTAAAATGGCTCCGTACATCTTTACAGAAAGAAACGGAATCTATATCATTGACTTACAGAAAACAGTAAAGAAAATCGATGAAGCGTATGCTTTCATGAGAGAAGTTGCTACGACTGGCAGACCGGTTCTTTTCGTTGGAACCAAAAAGCAGGCACAGGCGGCCATTTCTGATGAAGCAAAGAGATGCGGCATGTATTTTGTAAATGAGAGATGGCTCGGCGGGATGCTGACAAACTATAAGACCATTTCCGGTAGAATCAAGAGATTGAACGATATCAAGAAGATGGAAACAGACGGAACCTTCGATGCTTTGACAAAGAAGGAAGTAATCAAGTTAAGAGCAGAGCTCGAACGACTTGAAAAATTCTTAGGCGGAATCAAGGATATGAAGGGAATGCCTGCGGCATTATTCGTTGTTGATCCTAAAAAAGAAAGAATTGCAATCAAAGAAGCAAGAATTCTGGGAATTCCAATCATCGGTATTGTTGATACAAACTGTGATCCGGATGACGTTGATTATATTATTCCTGCCAATGACGATGCGATCAGAGCAGTGAAACTGATTGCAGGAAGAATGGCTGACGCGATTATCGAATCCAATCAGGGAGAAAGCTTTGCAGAAGCAGACGAAACCGCTGTGGAAGAGAAAGAAGAAGCTTTGGTTGTGGATGCGGAATAATTCCGTGCAATAAACAGCATGATATCATGTAGAGATGCAGAATAGTAAAAATACAAATCATTTTGAAACGGAGGACCCACGATAATGGAAGTAACCGCAAGTATGGTAAAAGAGCTGCGCGAAAGAACAGGCGCAGGTATGATGGACTGTAAAAAAGTGCTTGTTGAAACAAGTGGAGATATTGAAAAAGCAATCGAGCTCTTGAGAGAAAAGGGACTTGCAAAGGCTGCAAAAAAAGCCGGCAGAGTCGCTTCTCAGGGTTTGGTAAGACTTGCTTTTTCTGCAGATGGAACAAAAGCAGCAGCGATTGAAGTAAATTCCGAAACAGACTTCGTTGCAAAGAATGAAGAGTTCATTGAATTTGTAACATTATTGGCAGATAAGGCTTTGGAAGCAACCTCAGACGACTTAGAAGCCTTTATGGCCCTTCCTTATAAAGAAGAAGGAACCATACTGGATGCATTAAACAATAAAATTGTAAAAATCGGCGAAAATATGAACGTAAGAAGATTTGCAAAATTCGAGACACCGGGGGTTGTGTATGTTGGTTATACACACGGCAACGGAAAAATCGGTGTTGTTGTAGGATTTGAAACGGATGCTTCCTTTGAAGAAATCAGTGTAATGGGCAGAGACGTTGCGATGCAGGTTGCATCGATGAATCCAAAATTCATTGATGAATCCGCCATCGATCCGGATTATATTGAAAGCGAAAAGAAAATTCTTGTTCAACAGGCATTAAATGAAGGCAAGCCGGCAGATATTGTTGAGAAAATGGTTACCGGCAGATTAAAGAAAGAGCTTAAGGAAACTTGCCTTATTGAGCAAAAATTCGTTAAGGACGGTGAACTCAGTGTTTGCCAGTATATCGACAACACCGCGAAGGCAATCGGAAAAGCTGCTAAGATAGTGGAAATGCTTCGATATGAAGTAGGCGAAGGCATCGAAAAGAAGGAAGAAAATTTTGCAGAAGAAGTTGCAAAACAGATGAACAACTAAACAGAATATGATATAATTAAAGGACACTAAATATTAGTGTCCTTTAGATTAACCGTGGCGTCAACACAATGGGCGCCTGTAGTTTAAGGTTACGGAAAAAGGAATTGCCAACCCCAAAACCTGATTACGAGAAAGGACGCGATTATGGAGCCAAAATACAAGAGGGTCGTATTAAAAATTAGTGGAGAAGCGTTGGCCGGAGAAGCAAAATTTGGCTTGAATGAAGAAATGCTGAGCATGGTTGCAAAACAGGTCAAGGCTCTGGTTGAGCTAAATGTTCAGGTTGCTGTCGTCGTTGGTGGAGGAAATTTCTGGAGAGGGAGAACCAGCAAAAGCATGGATCGTGCTACTGCAGATTACATGGGAATGCTGGCAACAGTGATCAACTCACTGGCACTTCAGGATGCATTCGAGGCGATTGATCTCCCGACGCGTGTGCAGACTGCCATTGAAATGAAAGAGGTCGCAGAACCTTACATTAGAAGGCGCGCTATGGCTCATCTTTCTAAAAATGTCGTTGTCATATTTGCGGCAGGTACCGGAAACCCATTTTTTTCAACAGATACCACCGCTGCGTTAAGAGCTGCGGAGATCGAAGCAGATGTCATCTTGCTGGCAAAGAAAGTGGATGCGGTTTATTCGGAGGATCCTGAGCAAAATCCCAATGCAATCCGCTATGAAGAGCTTACCCACAAAGATGTTTTGGAAAAGGGTCTTAAGGTAATGGATTCTACGGCAGCATCCCTGTGTATGGACAATAACATTCCGATTCATGTATTTGGGCTCGCTGAGCCAAACAACGTAATAAAAGCGGTCTATGGTGAAAAAATAGGCACGATCATCAGGTGAAATCCAAAAAAATATTTTAATTGCGGAGGATGAAATTATGAGTATTGATGTACAGCCGGTTCTTGAAGAAAAAATGAGAAAGAGTATATCAGTTTTAAAGGAAGAATTGAATACCGTTAGAGCAGGAAGAGCAAATCCAGCCTTATTAGATAAGCTCATGGTGGATTATTATGGAAGTCCAACACCGCTCAAGAACATTTCAAATATATCCGTTCCTGATCCGAGGACCTTAATGATTTCACCATTTGATCCGAAATCAGTTCATGATATTGAGAAGGCAATCAATATTGCCAACCTGGGAATCAACCCTTCCAACGATGGAAAAGTAATCCGTCTGGTGATACCGGCCGTTACAGAGGAAAGAAGAAAAGAACTGATTAAGGTTATTAGAAAATATGGTGAGGATGCGAAGGTTGCTATCAGAAACGAAAGAAGAGACGCAAACGACGAGTTGAAAAAACAGGAAAAATCCGGAGAACTTACTGAGGATGATCTGAAGAAATCCTTGGAAGAGGTACAAAAGAAGACGGATAAAACCATCAAGGATATCGATCTGATTATCTCTGAAAAAGAGAAGGAAATCATGGAGGTTTAATCATTGCGTTATCTTCCTGATGTATTAGGTATGGAGCTTCATGACGCTAAAGCCCTTCTGGAAGCAGAAGGGTTAGCTTTTATTATAGCCGAAACGAAGCCGCCAAGAAAAGAGCTCACGGACGGAACCCTTCGGGTAATCAAGAGTAAGACTCAAACGCAAAATATATTATTGACGGTGTGCAGAATATGATTGATTTTGATAGAATACCGGCTCATGTAGCCGTCATCATGGATGGAAACGGACGTTGGGCTCAGAGCAGAAACTTGCCTCATATGGCAGGGCACAACGCTGGTATGCTCGCGTTGAAGGAAATTGTAAAGGCTTCCTCAACGATGGGGGTGCAGTATTTAACGGTCTATGCGTTTTCCACGGAAAACTGGAAACGGTCCATGGAGGAGGTCAGCGGAATCTTCAAGCTGTTGGTTTTGTATATCGAAAAGGAATTGAAAGAGCTTCACGAAAACAACGTGAAGGTGAAAATTCTGGGAGATTATGAAAAGCTTCCAAAGGATGCAGTAAAAAGCCTACAGCGTTCTCTTGAGACGACGAAGGATAACAGCGGACTTCAGTTTAATATTGCATTGAATTACGGCGGTCGGGATGAGATTCTTAGATCGGTCAAGAAGCTGGCTATGGAAGTGGAGGCCGGAAAACTGAAAGCAGAAGAGATCACGGAGGAGACGATCGTGAAATACCTTTACACTGCCGGAATTCCTGACCCGGATATGATCATCCGCACCAGCGGTGAAATGAGATTGAGCAATTATCTTTTATGGCAGTCAGCTTACAGCGAGTTTATCTTTACCGACGTATTTTGGCCGGATTTTTCAAAAAAAGAATATGAAAAAACAATTGAGATATTTCAAAATAGAAAAAGACGATTTGGAGGCAGGTGAAAGAATGAAAACAAGAGTTTTATCAGCTATTATCATGCTTCCCCTGCTTGTCCTTGTGTTCATCGGAGGAAAGCTACTGCTGCTTGCATGCTTTGCCATAGGAATTATGGGGGTAAGAGAGTTCTACCGTGGATTTGAAAGTCTCAATGTAAAGCCCTCTTTTATGGTTGCGAACATCAGCATTCTTGGTTTATATGCCATCAATCTGTTTGCACCAGCAGTGTATAATTTATATATGATGTGGTTTTTGGCAGTGGTCATCATGAGTCTGCTCTATCTGTTCAATATTGAGCATAGACAACTGGCGGATGCGATGGCAACCTTGACCGGTATTTTATATGTCGTATTCCTCTCCCTCCATGTCACTCTGGTGGAACAGATCGGAGAGTATGGAATTCTCGTATGGCTGATTTTTCTTACTGCATTTGGTACGGACAGTATGGCCTATTTCACCGGTCTTGCCATAGGAAAGCATAAGCTTGCGCCAAAGATTAGTCCGAAAAAGACCATCGAGGGTTCCATTGGCGGAGTCCTCGGAAGCATACTACTATGCGGCTTGTTTGGCTACTTTGTAACGCCGGGGATACTCCTACACTGCATTGTAATCGGTTTATTGGGCGGAGTCATCTCCCAGTTCGGTGATTTGACAGCATCAATCTTCAAGAGGAAAATGGGAATCAAAGACTTTGGAAACCTGATCCCTGGGCACGGAGGGATTTTGGATCGTTTTGACAGCGTGCTTTTTACCGCACCGATGGTGTATTACTATATTGTACTGATTATTGTTCAGTAATTAATGCGAAAAAAAGTAATCCATCTCATTGAAGGAGCGTATATGAAAAAGATAGCGATTCTGGGGTCCACCGGTTCCATCGGAACACAGACTCTGGATATCATAGAACAGAATCCCGATCTATTCACTGCAGCGGTATTGACCTGCGGGACGAATGTCACACTGCTGGGCCAACAAATTGCAAAGCACAAGCCACCTTTGGCGGTTGTTTCCAACGAGGATGATGCGGTGGAAATGGGTAAAAAATATCCCCAAACGGAATTTTTGTACGGCAAGGAAGGCCTTGTTGTCGCTGCTGCGAAAACAGACTGCGATATGGTGTTGAATTCTCTTATCGGTATGATGGGACTGATTCCGACCTATTATGCAATCAAGGCGGGTAAGGACATCGCACTGGCGAATAAAGAAACCTTGGTCGCCGGAGGTGAGGTGATCATGGATGCAGTGAAAGAAATGAATGTCCGACTCCTTCCCGTTGACAGTGAACACAGTGCTGTCTTTCAGGCACTGCAGGGTAATGACGATCAGGAAATTAACAGAATCATACTGACCGCATCGGGAGGTCCCTTTCGAGGGTTTACGCGAGAGCAGCTGAGTAAGGTCACCCTTTCCCAGGCATTGAACCATCCAAATTGGAAGATGGGCAACAAAATTACCATCGATTCAGCTACCATGATGAATAAGGGCTTAGAGGTCATTGAAGCAAGATGGCTATTTGATGTTCCGCCGGAAAAGATCGAAGTGGTTATTCATCCCCAGAGCATCATTCATTCCATGGTGGAATATACAGACCATTCCATCCTTGCTCAATTGGGAGTCCCGGATATGAGGATTCCGATCAGCTATGCCTTAACGTATCCGGAAAGAATTAAAAATGAGATCAATGGCGTGGATTTCTATAAAATGGGTTCGCTTACCTTTGAAAAACCTGATCTGGATACGTTCAAATGCCTCAGCTTCGCATATGAAGCTTCGAAAGCAGGAGGGAGCTATCCGGTGGTTTTAAATGCTGCAAATGAGGTGCTCGTTCAGCAGTTTTTGGAAGGCAGGATAAGATTTTTAGATATTCAGAATACTATAGAAAAGGTTCTGCAGATGCATGAACCGGTCAATCAATTGGATTTGGATACGATTTTAGAAATAGATCAAAATATCAGGGGGGAATTAGAAGTATGATGATAGTATATGCGATATTAATATTTTGCCTGCTCATCTTTGTTCATGAGCTGGGGCATTTCATATCTGCAAAGTCGGTAGGGATCAAGGTCAACGAATTCGCATTGGGGATGGGACCGCAGCTGCTCCATTTCAAAAAAGGAGAAACGGAATATTCGCTGAGGGCTTTTCCCATCGGAGGATACTGCAAAATGGAAGGCGAGGATGAAGACTCCAGCGATGCTTCTGCCTTTAATAACAAGTCTTTTCCGGCTAAGGCACTGGTAGTCGTTGCAGGTTCTGCTATGAATCTGCTCTTGGCAATCCTTATATTGTCTGCCGTGCTTTTCGCTGTTGGGATGCCAACCAATATAATAAAGGATTTAACACCGGATCATCCTGCAGTTAAGGCAGGAATGCTACCGGGAGATAAAATCGTTCAAGTTGAAGATAATGTGATCAAGGAATGGAACGATATTACGGATACCATCGGCAACAGCAAGGAATCAACCTTGACGGTAGTTGCAGAACGTAACGGAGAAATACTTTCCTTCGAAATTGATGTGGCTAAAGCAGAGGATGGACGCAGAATCATCGGAATCACGCCGGATTATGCAAAGAGTCCGGGGAAGGCATTGCTGTATGGTACGAAAAGCACCTTTGAAATGGGTGTAAAGATGGTCGAAATCATTGGCCAGCTCATTACCGGTGAAGTATCCACCAAGAATCTGACCGGTCCTGTGGGGATTGTTTATATGGTCGGCGATACGGCGAAGCTGGGTTGGATTTATCTCGCACAATTGACTGCCCTGATCAGTCTGAATCTTGCAATCGTAAATATGCTCCCTTTCCCGGCACTGGACGGAGGGCGCCTGTTATTTTTATTCATAAGGATATTTACCGGAAAAACCATTTCTGATGAAACGGAGGGAAAAATCCATTTTGTAGGCTTGATGCTTTTATTCTGCTTGATGATCTATATTACATTCCAGGATGTAGGAAGGTTCATATTATGAGCAGACAGGTTACCTGCGGGAACGTTCTCATCGGCGGCGGAGCACCCATCTCCATCCAGTCCATGACTAATACGGATACAAGAAATGTTGCAGATACAGTCAATCAAATTGCGAGACTAACGGATGCGGGCTGCGACATTGTGCGGTGTGCGATTCCTGATATGGAGGCTGTGGCTGCTTTTGGGCAGATCAAAAAGCTGGTGAAGGTTCCTCTGGTTGCCGATATCCATTTTGATTATAGGCTGGCAGTTGCTGCCATAGAGAACGGGGCCGATAAGGTGAGAATCAATCCCGGAAATATCGGAAGCAGAGAACGAGTAAAGGCCGTGGTCGACGCGGCGAGGAGCCGGCAAATCCCCATTCGGATCGGCGTGAATTCCGGCTCCCTGGAGAAAGATATCTTGGAGAAATATCAGGGTGTGACAGCCGAGGGCCTGGCAGAGAGTGCTTTAAAAAACATAGAATTGATTGAGGACATGGGATTTTCGGATCTTATTCTCTCTCTGAAATCCTCTGATGTGCGGTTAAATTATCAGGCCCATAAGCTTGTTTTTGAAAAGATGGGGTATCCTTTACATATCGGAATTACGGAAGCTGGGACGGTGGAAAGCGGAAAGGCCAAATCTGCCATCGGGATCGGAGCACTGCTATTGGAAGGCATCGGAGATACCATTCGGGTTTCGCTAACCGGTGATCCGGTCAATGAAGTTTCCTATGCGAAGGAAATTTTAAAGGCATTGGATTTAAAGAAGAACTCAATTCATTTTATCTCCTGCCCGACCTGCGGGCGATGCGGGGTTGATCTGGTGAAGATCACGGCAGAGGTGGAAATGGCACTGAAGCCCGTCGAAAACAACATGAAAAAGAAAAACATACCTTCCTTTTCGGTGGCAGTTATGGGTTGCGCGGTCAATGGACCGGGGGAAGCCAGAGAGGCTGATTTCGGTGTAGCCTGCGGAAAGGGAAAGGGAATCCTCTTCCGGAATGGGGAGGTTGTAAAAACAGTTGAAGAAGAGGACCTTGCCAAAGAACTGATTCTCTATATTAAACAGGAAAAAGCATTGGTTTGAAAGTATAGATCAGTGAGATTTTATTGGTATATAAATTTAGAAAGAAGGGGTTGCTTATGTTTGCTGGTTTGGAAATGTCGGAGCCATTGATTTGGATTCTGATTGCAGTTATTTTTGCAATCATTGAAGGCTTCACCATGGGATTGACAACGATATGGTTTACGGTGGGAGGAGTCGGGGCCTGCATCGTTGCTTTGCTTGGAGGCCCGCTGTTGCTGCAGATTGCAGTTTTTCTGATTATCTCAATTATTTTGCTGTATTTTACCAGACCACTGGCTGAAAAAAGACTGAAAATCGGGCATGAAAAAAACAATATCGACCTGATGATCGGTAAGTCCTGTCTGGTAACAGAAACCATTGAGCCATACCATACCGGACAAGTAAAATTGAATGGCTTGGTCTGGACGGCGATTGCAAAGGATAACAAGGAAACCCTGACAGTGGGTGAACTGGTTAAAATTGTTAAAATTGAAGGGGTAAAGCTCATCGTTGAGCGAATGAAGGGAGAAGAATAATGGATAGTATTATTTCAGTATTGGCAATCATATTGCTGATTGTAATCGCAATATTTTTGGTTGTAACGAATATTCGTATCGTACCACAGGCCAGGGCTTTCGTTGTTGAAAGACTGGGCGCTTATCATGCAACATGGCAGGTAGGTCTTCACATTAAAATTCCGCTCATTGATAAAATAGCCAGAAAAGTTTCATTAAAAGAGCATGTGATTGATTTTCCACCACAGCCGGTCATTACAAAGGATAATGTAACCATGGAAATCGATACTGTAATTTATTTTCAGATTACGGATCCGAAGCTGTATGCTTACGGAGTAGAAAATCCAATGGGTGCAATTGAGAATTTATCGGCCACCACACTTCGAAATATTATTGGCGATCTGGAGTTGGATCAATCCCTTACGAGCAGAGAACATATCAATACAAAGATCAGATTGGTTCTTGATGAAGCTACAGATCCTTGGGGCATTAAGATAAACCGCGTTGAGGTTAAAAATATTTTACCTCCGAAAGATATTCAGCAAGCAATGGAAAAGCAGATGCGGGCAGAACGAGAAAAAAGAGAAGCCATTCTGCGTGCTGAGGGAGAAAAAACAGCTGCAATCCTCATTGCGGAAGGAAATAAACAATCGGTAATTCTAACTGCACAAGCAAATAAAGAATCAGTAATTTTAGCTGCAGAAGCAAAAAGAGAAGCACAGATCAGAGAAGCAGAAGGACAGTCAGAAGCTATCCTTCTGGTGCAGAGAGCAACAGCCGACGGCATTAAGATGCTGGTAGAATCTGATCCGACCCAGCAGGTAATCGCATTGAAGAGTCTGGATGCTTTTGCAGCAGCGGCAGATGGGAAAGCGACTAAGATTATTATACCATCTCAGATTCAGGGAATCGCAGGTCTGGCAACCTCTTTGACGGAGCTGATAAAAAATGATAACAAAGATCAAAAATAAACGCGGCATTTACGGAGGCAATCATTGAAATCATTAATCGAAAGTACGATCAGTTGGAATAAAATCGGAAAGCATGCAAAAGACAATTATCATTACTCCATCGAAAAGGCAGTTGTTTCCAAGGAGACGGCTGTCCTTTCTATGGATGTCAGACTGAATTTTATCGTCCCGTTTTCTGATGTGGATCGGATTTCAAAAATCATCAAAAATGAAATCCCGGGCTTGCAGGGGGTATCATTGCAGTTCATCTATGACGATGTGATTCTTTCGGAAAAGGAAATCATCAAGCATTCTATTGAACACATGATTCATGAAATAAACGGCAGCTGCGCGGCGATTACGAAGACCATCTTCCCAGGAGAGTTCTCCTATGAAAACGGACAGCTGACCATTATGGCCCTTGGTGCCGTTGCAGTCAGTGAACTCAATGATAAAGTTGCAAATCAGTTTGAGAAATACTTCAACAGAGATTTTGGGATGACAGTAAAAGTGGTCTTTGCCAATCATGAAGACAACTACAAGGTAAAATCAAAAGAAAAAGCCGAGCTGGCGAAAAAAGAGCTGGATGAGGCAGACAAGGCACAGAAACTGGCCGCAGCCAGCAACAGCGCCGGGACCAATGCAAACGGCGGAAGCTATGGCAGCGGAGACAACGGAAACATGGGCGGCAGTGCAGGGTCCGGCAAAGGTGGGGAAAAATGGAAACGTAGGGATAAGGAAGAACCTATGGTTGGCAATCGGATTATGGGGAAAAAGATTCATGACGAGCCTGTCCCCATCACAAGCCTGACTGTGGGCAGCGGATTGGCTACTATTGAAGGAATTCTGTTTCGCAAGGACGCCAGAACCATAAAGAATAATAAAAAACTCGTTACTTTGCTTGTTACGGATAAGATCACTTCTATTTGCGTCAAGCTCTTTGCATCAGAGGAAAAATGGAATGATATTGACGAAAATCTGAAACCGGGTGATTCTGTTATCATTAGAGGCAATGCTGAGTTTGATACCTATGAGAATATCCTCGTCCTAATGGGGAAAGATATTGAAAAGACTGAAAGGGTTGGGCGTCAGGATCACAGCGAAAAGAAGCGTGTTGAGCTTCACGCCCACACAAAAATGAGCGCCATGGATGGCTTGAACGAAATATCAAGCATGATACGACTCGCCGCAAAATGGGGACAGAAAGCAATTGCCGTTACGGATCATGGCGTGGTACAGGCTTTCCCGGAAGCGGAAAAGACGGTGAAATACGGAAAGCTGGATATGAAAATCATATATGGCATGGAAGGATACCTTTATGACGATACTGGAGATACTGGAAAGAAAATTGAGTATAAATCCAAAAATACAAACCATGTAATCATACTTGCCAGAACTCAGGAGGGGTTGAAAAATCTTTATAAGCTTGTATCAAAATCCCATTTGGAGTATTTTTACAAGAAACCAAGGATCCCGAAATCCCTACTGACAGACCATAGAGATGGTCTTATCATCGGATCAGCCTGTGAAGCAGGCGAAGTATATCAGAGTATCCTGCATCATAAATCCGAGGAAGAGATCACGCGCACCGCAACGTATTATGATTATCTAGAAATCCAGCCCCTGGCAAACAATCAGTTTCTAATTGACAACGGCAGCGTTGCCGACCAAGAGGGACTGAAAGAAATCAACAGAAAGATCATTGATTTGGGGAAAAAATTGGATAAGCCGGTGGTCGCTACCTGCGATGCCCATTATGCCGAGCCGGAGGAGGCCTTGTATCGCAAGATTCTAATGGCGGGACAGGGCTACAAGGATATCGAGGGTGACAAAGGACTTCATCTACGAACGACAGAGGAAATGCTGAAGGAATTTGACTATTTAGGCCATGCCCTCGCTTATGAGGTGGTCGTTGAAGCATCCAATCAAATTGCAGATATGATTGAAAGGATCGTTCCGGTTCCAAGCGGAAAATTCCCACCCAAGATTGACGGAGCGGAGGAACGGCTTAGAAATCGCTGCATGGAAACTGCCTGGAGCATTTATGGAAATCCTTTGCCGGAGCTTGTGGGACAAAGACTGGAACGAGAGCTGAATTCCATCATAAACCATGGCTATGCTGTAATGTATGTCTCAGCGGAAATGCTGGTTCAGAAATCGATGTCAGACGGGTATCTGGTGGGTTCAAGAGGCTCCGTCGGGTCCTCCTTTGCAGCGACGATGGGCGGGATTACCGAAGTGAATCCGCTTCCGCCTCATTACATATGTCCAAACAAGGAATGTAAAAATTCAGAGTTTATACTAGATGGAAGTTTTGATTGTGGCATCGACATGGCAGACAAGGAGTGCCCCAAATGTGGAACGCCATATAAGAAAGACGGATTTAATATCCCCTTTGAAGTATTCTTAGGCTTCGAGGGAGACAAAGAACCTGATATCGACTTGAATTTCGCAGGAGAATACCAGTCGGTAGCCCACAAATATGTGGAAGAAATTTTTGGAAAAGAAAATGTATTTCGTGCAGGAACCATCGGAACAATAGCAGGAAAAACAGCCTATGGCTTTGTAATGAAATATTATGAGGACCGACAGCAGCCTGTGAATAAATGGGAGGCCGACCGCCTAACGGAATGCTGTACCGGCGTGAGAAGAACCACCGGGCAGCATCCTGGAGGAATCATCATTGTACCGAGAGGACACGAAATCTATGAATTTTGTCCCGTTCAGCATCCGGCAAACGATGTCAATACGGAAATCATCACAACCCACTTTGATTACCACTCCATTGATGAAAATCTGCTCAAGCTGGACATTCTAGGCCACGATGTACCCTCCATGATCCGTCAATTACAGGACATGACAGGGGTAGATCCACTGACTGTTCCATTGAAGGATAAAAAGGTAGACAGTCTTTTTAACGGGATTGATGGTTTGGATATCAAAGATCCTGACTATAAATTTACCCATGGGAGCTTTGGGATTCCCGAATTTGGAACGAAATTCGTCCGGCAGATGCTGGATGATACCAAGCCATCTATGTTTGCGGATCTGGTTCGGATCTCCGGCTTTTCCCATGGAACCGACGTTTGGATCAACAACGCTCAGGAGTTTATACGGGACGGTTCTGCTACCATGAAGGACGCTATTTCAACGCGAGACGACATCATGAACTATCTCATTCACAAGGGAGTTCCGAATAAAACTGCCTTTAAGATTATGGAGAACGTCAGAAAGGGCAAGGGCATCACCCAAGAGGAGGCTGACCTAATGGCAGACAATGATGTGCCGGAATGGTATATCGAGTCCTGCCGACGAATCAAGTATATGTTTCCGAAAGCCCATGCGGTTGCCTATGTGATGATGTCCTATCGAATCGCGTACTATAAGGTTTATCACCCAATGGAATTTTACGCCGTATTCTTTACAACAAAGGTCAGTGAATTTGATTCGGAGACCATTCTAAAAGGCGCCAAGGCGATTCGGAATAAAATCGAGCTGATTGAAGCGAAAGGGAAGAATGCCACCAAAAAGGAAGAGGACGAGGTAACGGTTTTAGAGGTTGCGTATGAAATGTACGCCAGAGGCTATGAATTTGCTCCGGCGGTAATCGGAAAATCTCCGGCTACAAGATTTCTGGTAGCTGATGGCAAGGTTCTGCTTCCATTTGTAGCGTTAACTGGGGTCGGAGAAAATGCTGCAAAGGCCATCGTTTCTGAATTTGCAAAGAAGCCTTTCCTGTCCGTTGACGATATGAAGAGCCGGGCTAAGGTAAATAAAACAGCAATCGAAGCCCTCATGAATCATGGTGTTCTTTCGGAAATCCCGGAATCAGATCAAATTAGCCTTTTTTAGAAAAAACTTGCAAATGTGAGGGTTTTATGCTAATGTTAAATGGTAGTAAAAAACTTGACTTGTAAATGCAAAAGAGTGGGCAATCCCACTCTTTCACTTTTGTAATCATCTTTCGAGGGGAGAAAAGTTTAGAGAGTATGGCGAAAATCAAGATAAAGGAGCTCGTTGCAGAAGAATTGGCGGAGTTTCTAGAAAAGAACGGATATGAACTTTATAATATTGAATTTATCAAAGAGGGGAAAGACTGGTTCCTGAGGGTCTATATCGACCGAGAGTCAGATGCCGACGGTGGAATCAGCACCGATGACTGTGAAAAGGTCAGCAGATATCTCAGTACAAGACTGGATGAGCTGAATCCCATTGAGCAGAATTATTACCTAGAGGTATCCTCTCCTGGAATGGATAGAGCATTGCTCAAGGACAGTGATTATGTGAGATATGCGGGGCGTTTTGTAGACGTTACTCTGTATCAGGGCATAGATGGCAGGAAAACATTCTTTGGAAAGCTTGCCGGCATACAGAGCGGAAATTTAGTGATAATAGATGACAAAGAAAATAGAATAGAATTACCAATGGAAAAAGTAGCAAAAACCAAGCTAGCTGTTATTTTTTAAGGAGGATTGTTGAATCATAATGAACAGAGAATTTATTAAGGCAGTTGAGGAATTAGAAAAGGAAAAAGAAGTATCAAAGGAACTTCTGATTGAGGCTATTGAGTCTGCTCTTGTTTCCGCATACAAAAAAAATTATGGAACCTCGCAGAATGTTCGGGTGAATATTAATAAAGAAACCGGAGATATCGATGTTTTTATGAGAAAAGATATCGTGGAAACAGTTGAGGATGCACAGTTAGAGGTGTCGATTGACGATGCAAGAGAAATCGATCCAAAGTACCAGGTTGGTGATGTGATAGAGAAACAGGTTACTCCGAGAGACTTTGGAAGAATTGCCGCACAGACTGCCAAGCAGGTTGTTGTACAGCGAATCCGCGAGGCGGAACGCGGCATGATTTATGATGATTATTCCAGCCGCCAATCGGAGATCGTGACTGGTATTATTCAGAGAATCAGCAACGATACCGTTTTCATCAACATGGGTAAAACAGAAGGTATTTTGGCTGCGACGGAACAGGTTCCGGGTGAAAAATATGTGGTAAACAGTAGAATCAAGGTGTTTATCATGGATGTGAAAAAAACGACCAAAGGACCGCAGGTATACCTATCTAGGTCACATCCGGGATTGGTAAAAAGACTGTTTGAACTAGAGGTTCCTGAAATTCAGGATGGAATCGTTGAGATAAAAAGCATTTCAAGAGAAGCAGGATCCAGAACAAAGATGGCTGTTTACACAACGGATGAAAATGTGGATCCAGTTGGAGCATGCGTCGGCTCCAGAGGTACGAGAGTTCAGGCCATCGTAGATGAATTGTTCGGAGAGAAGATCGATATTATAAACTGGAGTGATATTCCGGAAAAGCTGATCAGCAGTGCGCTCAGCCCGGCTAAGGTCGAAAAGGTTATCATCAATGCGGAAGGAAAATCCGCAACGGTAATCGTTCCTGACTATCAACTTTCCCTAGCCATCGGGAAAGAAGGCCAGAACGTGAGACTGGCTGCAAAACTCTGCGGCTGGAAAATAGATATTAAGAGTCACACCCAGTTCTTCCCTGAGGAAAATTTTGAAGCATATGATGACATTGAAAATACCAATGAAGCGTACATCGAAGTGGAAGAACCCATTATCGAAGAAATCGCTACCGAAGAACCTGCTGCGGAAAAGCCGAAGCGAGGAAGAAAGAAAAAAGAGCCGGTAGTGGAGGAAGAGTAAAATACAAGTTAGGCGAAGACCAACAGCAGATGGGGGGTGCTTCTTTGAAAACAAAAAAAATCCCTATGCGTAGGTGCGTAGGTTGTATGGAATCAAAACCAAAACGCGAGTTGATTCGAATCGTTGCGACTGAAGGTGGACCGAAAATAGATTCGACAGGAAAGGCCAATGGCAGAGGTATTTATCTCTGTCCTGATACAGAGTGTTTCAACAAGGGCAGGAAGAAAAAAGCCATTAGCAGAGGTTTAGAGATAGAGATCGGAGAACAGGTTCTGGATAACTTATTTAAGGAGCTGGCTGAACATGAGAAAAAAGGTTGATAGCTACTTAGGCTTTGCTGCCAAATCAAGAAATTTGGTTTCCGGAAATTATTCCTGCTTAAATGCCATAAAGCAAAAGAAGCTGAAGTTGCTGATTCTAGCGGAAGATCTATCGGAGAATACAGCAAAAAAGCTGACGAAGCTTGCAAAGGAAAATGAAATACCATTTCGAAACTATGGAAAATCAGAGGAACTGTCAAAAATTACAGGGAGTCAGGAAAGAGGAATCTTCGGCATTACCGATGTAAATTTTGCAGATGTGATAGTAAAAGAAATCGATGGAGAATAACGAGGTGGAAATGTTCTCTGCCTCGTTGAAACGCACAGAGGAAAGAAAATTATCTACATTCGAAAATTTTCTTCGGATGCGTTATAAAAGAATGGAGGTGTTCTAATGTCCAATATAAAAATACATGAATTAGCAAAAGAACTGAATATGACAAGTAAAGATATGTTAGATAAAATAAATTCTATGGGAATTGATGCGAAGAGTCATATGAGCGTATTATCTGATATGGATGTGATCGCGGTCAGGAATACAGTTTTACGAGGAAAAAGTGGTTCGGAGACAAAAATTGTCAAGGTAGCACCAAAGAAAACAGAGACAATTAGAGATAAAGAAGAAGTAAAGGTGGTCGTTAAGGCTGCAGTTCATCCCAGCGTGAGCCCGGAAGCGAAACCGGTAAAACCTGCTGTGAAACCGCAGGCTCATTCTCAGAGACCGGCATACCCAAACCAAAGCCAACATACCCCGCAGCAGCAAAGGCCTGCAGACAGTGGTCAGGGACAACCGCAAAGACCTGTGCAGACCAATCATCCTCTGCCCCAGAGACCTGCGCAGGCTGAGCAGCAAGCTCAGCAGAGACCGACACAAGGCGATCAGTCTCAGCAGAGACCGGCACAAGGCGGACAGCAATCACAGCAGAGACCGGCACAAAGTGGTCAGTCCCAGCAGAGACCGGCACAAGGCGGACAGCAATCACAGTATAGACCGGCACAAAGCGGCCAGTCACAGAATAGACCTGCCCAAGGCGGACCGCAGTCACAGAATAGACCTGCCCAAGGCGGACCGCAGTCACAGAATAGACCTGCCCAAAGCGGCCAGTCTCAGAATAGACCTGCCCAAGGCGGACCGCAAACCCCCCAAAGGCCTGGAACCAATAACCAGCAGTCATCTCAGCAAAGGCCAAATCAGGGAGGATATCAGCAGCGACCTGGCATTAACAATCAAAGGCCAACACAGCAAAGGCCGCAGCCAAAGCCAAAACCTGCTCCAAAACCAGTTGAGCCGGAAATTAAGTTGGAAGATCTTCCACCAGGCTCAAAGATTGTTAATGTACCAATTACTGTAGCAGGTCTTGCAGATCAGATTGAAAAGACAACATCACAAGTCATTATGGCATTGATGAAGCTTGGCATTATGGCAAATATCAACCAGAATATCGATGAAGATACCGTGGTACTCCTTGGTGAAGAGCTGGGTGTAAACATTGTTGTCGGTAAGGTAGAAAAGGAAATTGTTGAAGAAGGACTGGAACTCTTTAAGGATAAAGATGAAGAATTAAAGGGCAGGGCACCGATTATCGCTGTCATGGGCCATGTTGACCACGGAAAAACATCCTTGCTTGATGCAATCAGAAAAACCAACGTAACCGCATCGGAATCCGGCGGGATAACACAGCATATCGGTGCTTCGGAGGTCTATTCAAACGGACAGAAAATCGTATTTTTGGATACACCGGGACATGAAGCTTTTACCGCCATGCGTGCGAGAGGGGCTCATGCTACAGATATTGCCGTTCTTGTTGTTGCTGCGGATGATAGCGTTAAGCCGCAGACGATTGAAGCAATCAGCCATGCAAGAGCAGCAAACGTTCCGATTATCGTCGCAATTAATAAGATGGATAAACCGGGTGCCGATCCGACCAGAGTGAAGCAGGATCTGACAGAACGTGGTGTTCTCATTGAGGAATGGGGCGGTGAAACGATTGTTGTTCCCGTTTCAGCGAAGACCGGAGAAGGCATCGATACCCTGCTTGAAATGATTTTACTTCAGGCGGAAGTGCTGGAATTAAAAGCGAATCCAAACCGTTTGGCTATGGGTACTGTAATCGAGGCCAGATTAGATAAAAATAAAGGACCTGTTGCAACCCTTCTCGTATTGAATGGTACGCTTCAGGCTGGAATGAGTGTTGTTGCAGGAACGTGCTCCGGTAGAATCAAAGCAATGACCAATTTTAAGGGCGATGCCATCAGAAAAGCCGGCCCTGCTACAGCTGTTGAAATCCTTGGATTAACTGACGTGCCGGAAGCCGGTGATGAGTTCAATGCGGTGAAGGAAGACAAGTTGGCAAGAGAAATCGCAGAACACCGCAGAGTTAAACTAAGAGAAGAAGTCATGGCAAGAAATTCCAGCATTACGCTGGAACAGCTCTTCAGTCAGATTCAGGAAGGCGAAGTAAAAGAACTGAATTTGATCATCAAGGGAGATGTACAAGGTTCCGTGGGAGCTTTGACACAGTCTCTTGAAAAATTGAAGAATGAAAATGTTAAGGTTAAGATCATTCACACAGGTGTCGGTACGGTTACAGAGTCGGATGTCATGCTTGCAAATACTGCCCGTGCGATTATCATTGCCTTTAATGTTCGACCAAGCACGGCAATCTCGGGCATGGCAGAACGAGAGAGTGTAGAAATCAGAACGTATCGTGTAATTTACGATGTCATCGATGAGGTGGAAGCTGCTATGAAAGGTATGCTTGATCCTGTATTTAAAGAAGTCGTAATGGGTAAAATAGAAATTAGAAACACCTTTAAAGTTCCGGGCGCAGGTATCATTGCTGGGGCCTATGTGCTTGAAGGGAAGGTTCAAAGGAATGCGGAAATAAGACTTGTAAGAGACGGCATTGTCGTTCACGAAGGCAAAATATCATCCCTCAGACGATTCAAGGATGATGCTAAGGAAGTCGCCCGTGGATTCGAATGCGGTATCGGTATTGAAAATTACAATGACATTAAAGAAGGGGACATCATTGAAGCATTCAAGATGGAAGAAATAGAAAGAAAGTAATGAGGCTAAAATGTCTCCCGCCTGCATTAGAAACAAAAGATTAGAGGGAAGAATCATGGGAAAAGGTTATAGACAAGGTCGGCTGGCAGAAGAGATCAGAAGGATCGTCAGCGACCTGCTTCTAAAAGAGATAAAAGACCCGAGACTATCCGGGTTTGTAAGCATTTCAGCAGTTGAGGTGACTGAGGATGGAAGCTATGCTACCCTATACATTACAAAATTAGGGAGCAATGCTGCAGAGGAAACCAGCGGGGATGAGAAAAATGATGTTTTGGCGGCCTTTAAAAGTGCCAAAGGCTTAATTCGAAGAGAAATCGGAAGACAAATCAAGCTGAGGCATGTGCCGGATTTACTATTTAAATTTGATACTTCTTTGGAATACGGAAGGCACATCTCAAAGTTGATCGATGAGCTGGGAATAGAAAAAACGGAAGATAAAGATGAAGAAAAACACATTGGATCAGATCGCGAGTAAACTGAAAGAGGCAAAAACTGTATTGCTGTATCCTCATATCATTATGGATGGGGATACTTTAGGTTCCTCCATCGCACTATGCATTGCACTGAGGAAGATCGGCAAGAAGGCTCACATTCTCGTTGAGGATGAGATCCCTTCTTATCTGCTTTTTTTGGAACAAGGATATTGCACCTATGATCAGAACATAATCGATTCGCCGGACATATCAATATCCATTGATTGCAGTGATATTGAACGGTTTGTCATGAGAAAGGACACGTTTCTGAAAGGAAAATTCAGCATTTGCCTTGACCATCACAGGACAAACAACTATTTCGCAGATATGAATTATATTGACGAATTTGCCGGTGCGACCGGCGAGATTGTGTATGATCTGATTAAGCTTCTGGAAGTTGAACTGGACGTCACTATGGCAGAAGCAATTTATACAGCTATTTCAACGGATACGGGCAATTTCCAGTACACAAACACGACGAAAACCACCCATCTAATTACGGCTGATCTCTTTGATGTGGGCATTGATTTGGAAAAAATCAGTGTTGAAGTCTATCAGAACATCAGACATGAAAAACTGAAAATAACCAATGCCGTACTGAATACCATAGAGATTCTATCCGACGGGAAGGCCGATATTGCTTACGTAACGCAGGCTATGCTGGAGAATACAGGTGCGCGGATGGAGGAAACAGAGGGGATTATTGAAACGCTACGAAACATCGGCGGTGTAGAAATATCCGCATTTTTGAAGGAGAGCAAGCCAAATGAGATCAAGGTAGGTTTGCGGGCCAAAACCTATGGGGACGTATCTTTGATCGCCCAGTCATTTGGCGGCGGCGGCCATAAAAAAGCGGCCGGCTGCACGCTACATATGTCGCTGGAAGAAGCCAAGCAAAAGATCACTGCTGCAATCAATACCCAACTAGGGGGATCAGATATAAAAGGGAAGGAAACGACGAATTCGGTGAACAATGATTAGGGATGGAATCATCAACCTTTTGAAACCGGCCGGCATGACATCCCACGATGGTGTTCAGTTTCTCAGAAGAATGACAGGCGTGAAACGGATCGGCCATACGGGGACACTTGATCCTATGGCGGTGGGCGTACTGCCGCTATGCATCGGAAGTGCAGCGCGTATTAACGAATATCTTGATTTAGACTACAAGAAGTACCGCTGTGAAATGCAGCTAGGGATCGAAACGGATACCCAGGATATCTGGGGAACGACAATTCAGGATCATCAAGGTGCATTTGTTTTTGATGAGAAAAAAATCTTAGAAACCTTCAGTAGCTTTCAAGGTCTGATCTCACAATATCCTCCCGGCTATTCCGCCGTTCGAGTAAATGGAAGGCACTTATACGAATATGCCAGACAAGGTGAGACGGTCGATATTAAACCAAGGCAAGTTGACATAAAGAATATTACAGTAATCCAAATGGATTTGGAAAAAGGAAGGGTGACCTTTGACGTGGAATGCTCGAAAGGCACCTATATTCGGACAATCTGCCATGACGCGGGCAGAATTTTAGGCTGTGGAGCTGTTATGAGTTGTCTGATCAGAACGGCAAGCGGAGCGTTTACACTGGACAAAACGGTGACCATTGAAGAATTGATGGAAGGGGATCCGGAACAGTATCGAATGGAACCGGATTTTCCGCTGGTTCATTTCGGCAAAGCGATTGTAAATCTGGATCGCGGGAGATGGTTTGCCAACGGTGGGAAATTAAGCATGTCCGATGTCGAGGTGACAGAAGAACCCGAATTTAAACATGCCAAAGCTGAACTCAACCTTCGTGAAGAATACAAAAGTGCTTACAATATTTATCTGCATGAGGACCTGTTAACGGGCAGAGAATCAAACGGATTTTTAGGGGTGGCATTTTATAATGATGATCTTGAGAAATTCGTGGCAGATAAGATTTTTCTGAGTGATAGAACTATCTTAGGGTAAATGATTACTGAATAGGATGGGAAAGATGAAGCAATTCAACTCATTGGAAGAAATTAAAAATATCAAAGAAACAGTCGTTGCATTAGGAAATTTTGATGGAGTTCATAAGGGCCATCAGGAGCTCATCAGGCGAACGGTGAAAAGTGCAAAAATGGCGGGGCTGAAAAGCGCCGTGTTTACTTTTACCAACCATCCGAAGAATGTACTGGCGGGGAAACCTGTCATCAAAAACATATTATATTTGGAGGACAAAGCAGAAATCATCAAATCTCTAGGTGTGGATTATCTGTTTTCTCTGGAATTCAACGAGATTATCCAGCATTTATCTGCCGAGGAGTTTATCCAAAAACTTTTGATCGGCGCCTTTAGAATGAGAGAGGCTTACTGCGGCTTCAACTATCACTTCGGCTTCAAAGCGGACGGAAATCCAGAAATCTTGATGAAAGCAGGGCTGAAAGAAGGTTTTGGAATTCATGTTTTGGAGCCATTTAAAATAGACGGAAATCTGGTGAGCAGCTCCTTTATCCGTCAGCTAATCGCAGAGGGAAGAGTCGGTGAGTGCAAGAAATATATGGGAAGAAATTATTCCGTAGGTGGTGAAGTGGTTGTAGGCAACAAGATTGGAAGAACCATCGGCTTCCCGACCTCGAACATCCTGATCGATGAAACCATGGTCACGCCAGCCCATGGAGTATATGTTACCTACTGCAAATACAATGGAATCTGCTATCAGGGTGTCACCAATGTGGGGATCAAACCGACCATTGGGGATAATAAAAAGAACATCGAGACGCATATCTTCAATTTCAGCAAAGAGCTTTACGGAAAGCAGATTCGAGTCGAATTCCTCGAAAGAATCCGACCTGAGATTAAGTTCAGCAGTGTCACTGCGTTGGCACAGCAGATCGAAAAAGATAGCAGGGAAGCAGAGGACTATCACCGGAGATTGAATGAAGAATAAACCAGGAACCTAAAATAATAATTTTTTTATTTTCCTTGACAAACAAAAAAGAAACGGTTAGCATATGTATAATCATAATATAAAAGCGATGACAGAGGAAAGTAGAAATAAGGAACCTATCAGGGATTATCCATCGTTGACTGGAAGTGGATATTAGAGAAATTATTTTGAAGTTCCCTCTTGAGCTCCAGGCTGAAAATCGATTTGATTCACAAATCGAGCGAGCGAGTAAGTAGGCCTAGGCGTTTTCCCACGTTACAGGGATAGAATATTCGGCAGTTTTTCTGCTTCGTATTTGAAGAGAGTGCAGTGCTTTTTCAGTACTGAATTTGGGTGGTATCGCGGAAGATATAAATTATAACCTTTCGTCCCTGTATAGGGGCGAGAGGTTTTTGTTTTATTCAGAAAAGGAGAATAAAAATGATTATTGTTTTGAAAAATGGAACGACACAAGAGGACATCAATAAGATATCAGGTTGGCTGAGCAGATATAATGTAGAGGTTTGTCCAATCGTCGGTGCTGAAACCACGATATTGGGCGTTGTGGGAGATACTTCTTCCATCGACAGAAATTCGGCTTATCTTAGTGAGTATGTAGATAAAATCATTAAGGTGCAGGAACCATATAAACGCGCCAACAGAAAAATGCACCCTGAGGATACGCTGGTTAATGTGGGCGGAGTGGAAATCGGAGGAAAAAGAATTGTAGTAATGGCAGGTCCATGCTCTGTGGAAGGCGAAGGGCAAATCGTCGATATCGCGAAGCACATCAAAAAATCGGGAGCAGCGATTATTCGAGGCGGAGCATGGAAGCCGAGAACCTCGCCCTACTCCTTTCAGGGATTAAAAGCAGAGGGCTTGGAACTTCTTAATATTGCAAAGGCGGAAACCGGATTACCAATCGTAACAGAAATCACAAACCCCATGCATGTGGAAAAATTCATCGGGAAGGTGGATTGTTTTCAGGTAGGTGCAAGAAACATGCAGAACTATGAACTGCTCATCGAATTAGGAAAGGCGAGAATACCGGTACTTCTTAAAAGAGGATTCTCCAATACGTTGGAAGAATTTCTCATGTCGGCAGAATATATTTTAAGCGGCGGAAATGAAAATGTGATATTATGTGAAAGAGGGATACGAACGAATGAAACCTTCACGAGGAATACACTGGACATCAGCGCAATTCCTGCATTGAAGCATTTAAGCCACTTGCCCGTCATCATCGATCCGTCGCATGCATCTGGCATGGCATGGATGGTCGAATCACTTTCCATGGCTGCCATCGCCGCAGGAGCTGATGGTCTGATGATTGAGGTGCATAACGATCCCAAGAATGCTTTGAGTGACGGTGCGCAAAGTCTGAGCTATGAAATGTTCGACAGTACCATGAAAAAGCTGAAAGCGATTGCAGCAGTAGTAGACAGGGAATTGTAAAATGAAAGTATTAAAGCTGATTGGAAAACAGAATACATCGACAATCATGATTGAAAAGGGAATCCTGAAAGAGGCTGCCGAACTCTGCAGAACAACTTGCATGGAAATGGGACCTTCCCAAATCTGTATGATTACGGATACCAATGTTGCCGGGCTTTACCTGAAGGAGTTGGAGCATAGACTTTCTGAGTTAAAGCTCCCGATATTTCATCATATGATACGCGCAGGAGAAGAACACAAGACACTGGAAACCGTTGCCGGGATTTATGATACGTTAAGCAATCATCAATTCGGAAGAGATGATATGATCATTGCCCTGGGTGGCGGTGTTACAGGGGATATTGCTGGCTATGTCGCTGCCACCTACCTAAGAGGAATTCGGCATCTGGTGCAGATCCCAACCACATTGCTAGCACAGGTGGATTCTTCTGTCGGAGGGAAAACCGGAGTAGATTTGCCCCAAGGGAAAAATCTGGTGGGAGCATTCCGCCAGCCGGATCTGGTTCTGATCGATCCGGAGGTGCTGACTTCCCTTCCGGAAAAGGATTATCATTCCGGAATGGCGGAAATCATCAAGTATGGCTGTATCAGCGATCCGGAACTACTGGAACTCGTTTTAGAGGTCGAGGATAACAAACGGATCACGGAGCTCATTGAGCGATGCATCCGTATCAAAATAAAAGTCGTGGAAGCGGATGAAACGGAGGGAGGCCTACGTAGAATCCTGAATTTCGGACATACCATTGGTCATGGTGTTGAAAAGCTGGGGAATTATACAAAGCTTTCCCATGGGGAAGCAGTAGCAATTGGAATGGCAGCGGCTGTAAAAATGGGAGAAAGCATCGGAATCACAAAGGACGGCTGCTTCGAGAGACTGATTCCTATTCTGCAAGCCTTTGGATTGCCTACTGCACTAACTGAGCCTGTGGAAGAGGTTTATGAAGCGATGCTGACCGATAAAAAGAAACAGGGAGACAGCATCCATTTTGTCTTTATCGAGGAGTTTGGCAAGACGCAGATGAAAAAGATCCCTGCAGTAGAATTAAAAAAAATGATGAAAGTGTTAGGTGATTAAGATGGGAAGCACTTGGGGAAATCAACTGAAAATATCAATATTTGGCGAGTCCCACGGAAAGGGGATCGGTGCAGTCATCGACGGATTTCCGGCGGGATTTGCATGTGATATGGAATGGATCCAACAGGAGCTGGCAAGAAGAGCTCCAGGACAGAGCAGCCTGACAACGGGAAGAAAGGAAGAGGACAGACCGATTATCCTGTCTGGAATCCTTGAAAATACGACAACCGGAGCACCCATTTGCATCATGATTCCAAACACCGACACCCATAGTCAGGATTACGAGAACCTGAGAGCAGTACCCCGGCCCAGCCACAGTGACTATACAGGCAAACTGAGATATCGTGGATATCATGATATCCGCGGAGGCGGACATTTTTCCGGCAGACTCACGGCGCCGATGGTTTTTGCAGGAGCACTGTGTAAGGATTTCTTGAGAAGGAATCATGACATAGTGATTGGATCTCATATTTATAGTGTCGGCGGAGTTGCAGACCGATCCTTTGACCTTGTATCAACAGACAGAGCGCTTTTGGAGCGTTTGCAACAGGAAACCCTTCCTCTCATCAGCCATGAGGTGGAAGAGAAGATCAGGGAGACGGTTGAACAGGCCAGAAAAGAACTGAATTCTGTGGGCGGCATCATCGAATGTGCCGTAGTGGGGGCAGCAGCCGGAATCGGAAGTCCCATGTTTCAAAATGTGGAAAGCCGCATCGCTTCTATCCTTTACAGTGTGCCCGCAGTAAAAGGCGTCGAGTTTGGGCTGGGCTTTGCACTCTCAGGTATGCGCGGCTCCGAGGCCAACGATTGTTATATAGAAGAAGGAAGTAGCGTGAAGACAAGAACCAATCACAACGGCGGGATTGCAGGCGGAATCACCACTGGAATGCCGATCATTGTAAGAGCTGCGATAAAACCGACCCCTTCCATCAGCAGAGAACAGGTCACCTTAAATCTGGAAACCGGACAAGAAGAACAACTCCGGATTCACGGAAGGCATGACCCTTGCATTGCAATGCGCGCGCCGGTTGTCGTTGAAGCAGCAGTGGCCGTCGCCTTGATGGATTTATATTTGGAGGCTTTCGGGTATGACGCTAAATGAATTAAGAATGAACATCGATGAGATCGATTTAAAGATAAAAGAGCTGTTTTTGCAGAGAATGAAGGTGGCAGAAGAGGTTGCTCTTAGCAAAAGCAAAACGGGTGACAAGATTCTGAAGCCGGAGCGGGAGGAGGAGATCATTGCGCTGCTGACTGCTCATATGGACGGGGCCTGGAAGCTATCCTATTCCTCCTTCTTGAAAAAGGTGATGGAGGTCAGCAGGACGTTTCAATATCGTAAAATGCTGGATCTTGGTGCAGCTTTTCAGGTTGACTTTCGGGAGGATAGCCCGATCATTGAACGGGTCTGCTATCAAGGATTGCAGGGTTCTTATTCGGAATTGGCTTCCGGTAACATTTTCCCGGAAGCGAGCAGTTCACCTGTTGATACCTTTGAAGATGTGTTTTTGTGTATCCGCAGCGGAGAGGCCCAGGCCGGGATTTTGCCATTGGAAAACACCACGGCCGGCGGTGTCTATGAGGTTTATGATCTGCTTCAGAAGTATGATTTGTATATTAATTCCTGCAACATCATAAAGGTGGATCATTGTCTGGCAGCTGTCAGAGAAGCGAGGCTTGCGGTGATCAAGGAAGTATATTCCCATCCCCAGGCGATTGCTCAGTGTGCAGAATTTTTAAAGTTGCATGGGTTTACAGCGAAAGAAAGCAGCAATACGGCGGTAGCGGCAAAGGATGTAGCAGAAGCAGGGGACAAAAGCAAAGGTGCCATATGCTCTAAAGAAGCTGCTGAACGTTATGATTTGAATATTCTTCTGGAAGGGATCAATCATAACAAGGAAAACGCCACAAAATTCGTTGCTGTCTCACAGCAGTTGATTGTAAAAGAGAGCCATGACAGGATCGCCATTGTATTTGCCTGTCCCCATCGAAGCGGAAGTCTGGCTGGCGTCTTGGGTATCTTTGGAGATTACGGCGTGAATCTTACCGAGATTCATTCCAGGCCTGATGGGAAAAACCCTTGGGAATATCTCTTTTATGTTGATTTTACAGGTAATTTAAAGGATGAACGGATCAGAGCCTTATTATATCAGCTCTCGGAAGAACTCCCCTTTGTCAAGATTATCGGAAGCTACGAAAGTAAAAATTAAAGTAAAATACAGAACGAATCATAGATTGTAAAGGAATGAATTATGGAAATCACAACCTCACGGGGTCTGCGGGGAATGATCACCGTTGCACCGGACAAATCAATATCTCACAGAGCAGTGATGATGGGTTCAATCTCGAAAGGGAAAACTGTTATACAGAATTTTCTGATGGGAGAGGACTGCCTATCAACCATCGACTGTTTCCGAAAGACGGGAATCCCCATTGATATAAAAAACAATCAGGTTTCCGTTACAGGAAACGGGCTTCGGGGGCTTAAGCCGCCGCAGGAGCTGCTCTATACCGGGAATTCGGGGACAACTACGAGATTGCTTTGTGGATTGCTGGCACCCCAACACTTTTCCTGTACCCTGGATGGGGATGCATCAATCCGCAGGCGACCGATGAATCGCGTGATTGAGCCTCTGAGAGAGATGGGGGCGAAAATAACCGGCACAAAGGGTGGCTATTCACCCATAACCATAGAAGGTACAGGGCTGAGAGGGATCAATTATAACATGCCCGTTGCAAGCGCACAGCTGAAATCAGCGCTGATCCTTGCAGGGCTCTATGCGGACGGGGAGACAACCATTTTTGAGCCGAAAGCGTCCAGAAATCATACGGAACTTATGATCAACGGGTTCGGGGGCAATATTACAGCAGAAAAGAATAAAATCACCGTAAACCCGGCGGAAGAACTGTTCGGCCACGATATCACCGTGCCGGGAGATATTTCCTCTGCTGCGTTTTTTTTGGTTGCAGCATTAATCGTTCCAAATTCAGAAATCACGATTCAAAATGTTGGACTGAATGATACGAGGACCGGAATCATCGATGTTCTGAAATCCATGGGGGCATCTATTCATATCGAAAAGGCAGGGGATGGAATCGAACCGGCAGGAACGATCACCGTAAAGCATTCGCCGCTGCATGGCACGGAGATCGGAGGTGAGCTGATTCCAAGACTGATTGATGAATTACCGATCCTTGCAGTCGCAGCAGCCTTTGCGGAAGGCAGAACGGTGATCAGGGATGCGGAGGAACTGAAGGTCAAAGAGTCCAACCGAATCGAAGCAATGGAAAACGAGTTGAAAAAGGCGGGCATCAATGTGTGTTCCACCGTTGACGGGTTGATCATTGAAGGCGGAAAACCGGTTCATAGTGCCAATTTTCAAACCTACAACGACCACAGAGTTGCTATGTCCATGGCGGTGCTTGCCCTGGCTGCCGAAGGAACGAGTAGAATCGAAAATCATCAGTGTATCAACATTTCCTATCCGGATTTTTTCAAAACATTGAAATCTGTTCAATAAAGATTTCATGTGATCAAGATAAAATAGGAATTCTCTGGTAATAAAATGAAGAATCACTGGAACATTTTTCGACAAAATGTTACAATATATTTAAGCTGTTTTACTCTCTTGCTGGTAGAAAAGGTACGATATGTTGAAAAAGGGCTCGATAAATCAAAAAATGATAGTGGGTATTTTGATAGGCTGCTTGTTGCCATTTGCCCTTGGCAGTATTATTATTAAGAATCAGACTGAGAAATGGCTCTATAATAATTATGTTGAACATACCAGTTTGGTATTACACCAAACAGCAGAATATATCGATGAATTTCTGGATCATACCGAAGGGATCGCATCCAGGATGGCTGTCGAGGAAACCTTTGCCGATACAGATTTGGCACTTAATTCTTATGTTTCCTTCGATCCTGCAACCTTTCAAGCAAATCATTCCGAAGACGAAGAAAAAATTACCGCAATGTTTCAATTTATATTGGAAGTTGAAGATATCATCTCCTTTATTTCCTATGGAACGGAAAAGGGAGAGTATATTGAATACCCCGATTTCCGGCCGGAAAAACCATATGACCCAAGGACCAGGGGCTGGTACCAGACCGCAATCGCATCTGATCAAGTCATTATATCGGAACCTTATCAAACACAGGTTACCAATGAACTTGTCATCAGTGTAGACAAAAGAGTAGTGACTGATGATCAAAAAATTGGCGTGATCAGCTTAACGATCAATCTGGATAATATTATGAATCGAATCGAGAAAATTCCTAATGAAATAGCAGGAAATATATTCGTTTTAAGCCAAGATGATGTTTTTATCAGCAGTCCCGATAATAGGGAATGGCATATGAGATCCGTCGAGGAGCTTGGTCTGAATGCATTTGAAGAGATTGACCGTTTTAACGGAACGTCCTTTGAAGGACAGCTGAGTGGTGTCGATAAAGTACTAACCGTCTACATTTCACCGAACAGCGGGTGGAAATATATCTCAATTATTGATAAAAGTGTTGTTATGGAACAATCCAGTGCACTTTCCACAATGATGAGTTTTATTCTCGTTGCGACTGCTCTCATAGTCGCAGTTCTCGTCTTTATCATTTCCAACCGTATCACAAAACCGATCAGGTATTTGACACAGATTATTAAAAAGATGGCTACGTTTCAATTTGATGCGTATGAACATAAGGATTTCAAGGATTACACAAGTCAAAGCAGCGAGATCGGTGAAATATCCCGTGCCTTAAATACGATGCAGGACAATTACATCGAATTGAAAAGCAAAATCAGTTTTATTGATGAAGAAATTCAAAGCATAAACCTTAAGGATACTAAGATCCATAGATTAAGCTTATCCGATGACAATCCTTTCGCAGGGATCGCTAATTCTGTGAACGGTCTTTTGCAGAGAGTTTACAGTTATATTAAACAGGTGAAACAGTACAGCGATGAGATCCATTATCTGGCGGAACATGACCCATTAACAAATTTGCCAAACCGCCGCAGTTTCCATGCAAAGCTTGATAAGGAGATGACGGCCGGCTCAAAGGGTGCCGTAATACTCCTGGATATGGATAATTTTAAAAGCATAAATGATTCTCTGGGACACGTTTTCGGCGATATTGTGCTCCAGTATGTCTCTGAAAAGCTGGGAACGGCTGACCCTTCTATTTTTGTATCCCGTTTTGGAGGAGATGAATTTCTTATCCTCTACAAATCGAAAAATGAAGGAGATACGATCGAGGATTATATCAAAAAGATATTCAGTCTTTTTAATAAGACGTTGCAGATTGAAGATCAGGAAGTGAAAATTGAATTCAGCATGGGAATATCTGTTTTTCCAGATGATAGTGAAAATATCGACCAAATTATCATGAATGCAGATATGGCACTCTATCATGTTAAGAACAATGGGAAGAACAATTTCGCATACTTTAATCATGTCATGGCAAATCTCTTGAACTATAGAATGGAAATTAAGAAAATACTGATCCAGGCAATCGATAAAGAAAACTTCTACATGGTATACCAGCCCTTGGTTGATTTAAAAACCGGTAGGATTTCCGAATATGAAGCCCTTGTAAGGTTAAAAGAACATACCATATTGCCTGGTGATTTTATCAAGATTGCAGAGGAGAATGGACTGATCATTCCATTGGGTCGAATCGTAACGAAACTCACTGTGCAACAAATGTCAGCCTGGAACCAACTTGGATTGGAACCAAGACCGGTTTCCATCAACTTCTCTGCACTGCAGATCTATGATATAGGATATAAATCCTATCTGCTTGACTTATTGTCAGAATATAAGGTGCAGCCGCAGTACCTTATAATAGAAATTACAGAGCACGTATTTGTGGAGAATAGGGAAGCAGCCATCGATTTCATCAATGATCTGAAGTCCTACGGGATACGGTTTGCAATCGATGATTTCGGAGCAGAATATTCAACACTAAGCTATCTGACTTCCCTTCCCTTTGACATTCTGAAAATTGATCGAGATTTAAGCCGGAAATTTTTGGAATTAGAAAAAAATGATGCCATAGAAAGCTTGATTAAGCTGGCGCATGCTTTAAAGCTTAAAATTGTAGCAGAAGGGATTGAGGATTCCGAGCACATTGAACTGCTCCGAGGAGCAAACTGTGACATGATTCAGGGGTACTATTTCAGCAAGCCCATGGGTGCGGAAGTAGTACAGGATCATTACAATATAGTTTATTCTATCTGAGCAAGTAGAATTTTGATACATAAGTATTACGATACAACCCATAATATATTTAGAAATACTTTACAAAAAAAAACATATGTGTTATCATTTATTGTCAATAGATACCTTTGGCTGAGTTTTACGACACTCCGACGTAGTACACGGCCTGAGGTGAAAGAATGAAAGGAGATATTATAATGATTGATCAAACAAAAAAAGCAGAAATTATCAATGAGTACAAGACAAAAGAGGGAGACACCGGTTCCCCGGAAGTTCAGGTTGCCATTCTTACCTACAGAATCAACGATTTGAATGAACATTTAAAAATCCATAAAAAGGACCACCATTCCAGGAGAGGTCTCCTAAAGATGGTTGGACAGAGAAGAAACCTTCTTAATTACCTAAAGAACAAAGATGTCACAAGATACAGAGATCTGATTGCTCGTTTGGGATTAAGAAAATAGTTCTGAAAATCAAAAGCGGGGGAATCCCCGCTTTTATTTTAGTAGTTTCTTGCAAGACTCGCTGCGATTTGTATGCAAATTGGGCAGACTACAAAACAGGGAGGCCGTTCTTTTATCAGGACTCCCATTGTGCCTGAGCACATAAAAATTTGGTAAAAGAAAAAGATTAACAGGAGGAAGTTGTTAATGAGATTTGAAGATTACAGAACATTTAAAACCGCAATCGGCGGAAGATTACTGCAGCTGGAAGTTGGCAAATATTGTGAAATGGCAAATGGTGCCGTAATGTTAAAGTACGGGGACACCGTAATTAATGTTACCGCCACATCATCTGCGGAACCTAGAGCTGATATTGATTTTTTTCCGCTTAGTGTAGACTATGAGGAAAGAATGTACGCTGCAGGTAAAATCCCCGGAGGATTTATTAAAAGAGAAGGCAGACCTTCTGAAAAGGCAATTTTGAGTAGCAGACTGATAGACAGACCAATCAGACCGCTTTTCCCAAAGGGATTTTATAACGATGTGCAGGTGGTTGCTACAGTAATGTGTGTTGACCCTGACTGTTCCCCGGAAATCGTCGCAATGATCGGCTCCTCTGTGGCCTTGTCTATATCCGATATTCCCTTTGACGGACCAACCGCATCGGTGCTAATCGGCAGGATTGACGGAAGATTTGTTGTAAATCCGACGCTAGCTGATCGAGAAGCCAGCGATCTTCACTTAGTCGTATCCGGTACCAAGGAAGCGATTATGATGGTGGAAGCCGGTGCAAATGAGGTTACCGAGGATGTGATGCTCGAAGGAATCATGTTTGCTCACGACGAGATCAAGAAGATCATCGAATTCATCGAAGAGATTGTAGCTGAAGTTGGCAAGCCAAAGAGAGAGGTTGTTCTCTATAAGGTTGCCGAAGAGATTGAAACGGCAGTCAAAGAATATGCAGCAGATAAAATGAGAGCCGCTATCCAGACGTATGATAAGCAAGAACGCCTCGATAATATGGATGCTGTAGAAAAAGAAGCAAAAGCATATTTCGCAGAAATCTATCCGGATAATAAGAAGGATATCGCTGCAGTTTTATACTCCATCACAAAAGAGCAGGTAAGAAGCCTCATCCTTGATGATGGCATCCGACCGGATAATAGAAAGACAAATGAAATTAGACCAATCTGGTGTGAGACCGGCATACTTCCAAGAACACATGGGACAGGCTTATTTAAAAGAGGACAAACCCAGGTGTTATCTGTTACGACCCTTGGACCAATGGGAGATTCCCAGACCATCGACGGTATCGGCGAGGAAGTGGAAAAGAGATATATGCATCATTACAATTTCCCTCCTTACAGTGTAGGGGAAGCAAAACCGATGAGAAGCGCGGGTAGACGTGAAATCGGCCATGGTGCATTGGCGGAAAGAGCATTGATTCCTGTACTGCCAAGCGTGGAAGAATTTCCCTATGCCATCAGAGTGGTATCCGAGGTGTTGTCCTCCAATGGAAGTACTTCCCAGGCTTCCGTCTGCGGAAGCACATTGTCTTTGATGGATGCCGGTGTTCCGATCAAGGCTCCGGTAGCAGGAATTGCCATGGGACTCATTGAGAGAGTGGAACCGGATGGTTCCAGCAAGATTGCAATCCTATCTGACATTCAAGGAATGGAAGATTTCCTGGGAGATATGGACTTCAAGGTGGCCGGTACCGCAAAGGGAATCACCGCGATTCAAATGGATATCAAAGTCCACGGACTGTCCAGACAGATCTTACAGGATGCGCTGACACAAGCCCATGAAGGAAGAAGCTTCATCATGGACAAAATGATGGAAGAGCTTGCTGAACCGAGAAAAGAAATGTCGTCCTATGCGCCTAGGATTATATCCATGCAGATCGATCCTGACAAGATCAGAACCGTCATCGGCCCGGGTGGAAAGACGATCAACAGGATCATCGCTGAAACTGGTGTGAAGATCGACATCAATGATGAAGGGTTGATCTATATTGCCGCTCCGGATATGGAATCCGCAAATAATGGTGTCAGAGCCATCGAGATGCTAGTGAAGGAAGTGGAAGTCGGAGAGATTTATGATGGAAGAGTAACCAGAATCATGACATTTGGCGCATTCATCGAAATCTTACCTGGAAAAGAAGGCTTGCTTCATATTTCCAAGATGGCGAAGGAAAGAGTGGATAAGGTCGAGGACGTAATGAACATCGGTGATGTGGTGAAGGTCAAAGTTACAGAAATCGACAGCCAGAACAGAATCAACCTGACCAGAAAAGAATTACTGGACTAGTACGAACAAAATAGCCAAATAAAACGAACGGCCAAGGCGGTATCTGAGAAATCAGACACCGCCTTGTTTTTCGCCACCCAGCGGAAGTGACGGAACCACTTTTTTTGGCAGGATTAATGGTTTCAAAAATCCAATTAATATGATACAATATTCGACGTATTACGATGTTGCTTGAGGAGAAATGGAATGCTTTTTACATCTTTAATTTTTATTGTATGCTATTTACCGATCGTTTTGGTTTTATATTATACGGTCTTAAGAAAACATAGAAAACTCCAGAATTTTTTTTTGCTGATTGCCAGCTTGGGCTTTTATGCATGGGGAGAGCCAAAATTTGTGTTTCTTCTGATGCTGTCCATCGCGGTCAACTGGATCTTCGGTCTAGCGGTAGACCGCCACAGAGAAAATAAGGAATGGGCCAAGGGGATCATTTTTACTATGGTTGCCTTTAATCTGAGCATTCTCTATATATTTAAATACTTGATGTTTACCATATCAAATATCAACCGGTTTTGGGGTACAGATTTTACCGTATCCAAGATCGTCCTTCCCATAGGAATTTCCTTTTTTACCTTCCATGCAATTTCCTACGTCATCGATATCTTCAGAGGAAAGGCTGAGGTGCAGAAAAATCTGTTCCATGTGGGGCTTTATATCGTCTTCTTTCCCCAGCTTGTGGCTGGCCCGATCCTCAGATATTCAGTGATTGCTGATCAGATCATGGGGAGGAAAGAAACCTTCGAGGGTTTCTCCCAAGGAGTTTGCAGATTCCTCATGGGCTTTGGAAAAAAGATTCTGTTGGCCAACAACTTCGCCCTCATTGCCGATACGGCTTTTTCTTTACATAGCTCGGAGCTTTCCGTCTCCTTTGCCTGGCTAGGAGCCATCGCCTATACCCTGCAGATTTACTTTGATTTTTCCGGGTATTCGGATATGGCAATCGGGCTGGGAAAAATGTTCGGCTTTCATTTTCCGGAAAACTTCAATTACCCATACATCTCGAAATCTACCTCCGAATTCTGGAGAAGATGGCATATATCGCTGGGGTCGTGGTTTCGGGATTATGTCTATATTCCACTGGGAGGCAGCAGAGTGGAATCCAACGGGCGCATGATCTTCAATTTATTCGTCGTTTGGTCGCTGACTGGACTCTGGCACGGGGCCAGCTGGACCTTTATCTGCTGGGGCTTGCTCTACTTTGCATCGATTTCTCTGGAGAAGGTTACAAATTTTGAAAAACTGGGAAATAGTCAGGTGGGTGCAGCCATTGCAAAACATGTTTACACCATGCTGCTGGTGATTTTCGGATGGGTCCTGTTTCGGGCTACGACCATCGCAAGTGCCGTATCGTATTTAAAAACGATGCTCTTCCTCAACGGAGCACAGTTCCTTGACGGAAACACCTTGGTATATTTTGCGGAAAACCAATTGTTTCTGGCTATGGGAATTCTATTTTCAATGCCGATATCAAAGGTGTTTTCAAGCTGGTATGAAGAAAAGATGAATTCTGGCAGTCCAATTTTGACGGCAGCTAAGCTGATTCTGTATCCTACCACCTTGTTGTTTTTATTCTTTATAGCAATGTCCTATATCGTGAAAGGCTCCTATAATCCGTTTATCTATTTTAATTTTTAGAATAGCACTGGAGATGGAAGATCCTTCAGGCGGCAGGATGAGTTATACATAAAAAGGAATTACGATGAAATTGAAACAGTTATTTACAACACATAAAGCGGAAAAAATTACAGCGGTCGCATTTCTGGCAATCATTTTTGGAATGCTGGCCGGGCTGTTTTTAACGAACCATAACATCAAGGAAGATTTTCTCAAGGATTACAGAACGACGATCCTTCCCGGCACACCGATCATCGAGAGGGTCGTAGGCGCCATCGACAGCCTAGAAAAGACCATCGACAACGATACATACAAAAGAGAAGAATACATTGACTTCTACGGATGGGTTCAAAATTTTTTAGGGAAGAGGGTCATGGTAGATATCGGTTATGGTGAGCTGTACAAGACAAAATATGGCCAGATTACCTATGTCGTTCCGAAACAGGATGTTTCCGAGGAACTGGAGAGCATCTACCGACTAGAAGAGGAGCTCGACAAACACGATATTGCGCTGCTGTATATCCAGGCGCCTTTTAAGCTGCCCCCAGAGGAACAGCAGCTTCCGGAAAACGTAACGGATTATGCCAACGAAAATGCAGACCGCTTTCTCAAAGGGCTTGATGCCGTGGAGATTGATTATCTGGATCTCAGAGAAAACTATTGGTCGAATGGAATGACCCAGAATGACCTGTTCTTTAATACGGACCACCATTGGACAATCAATGGAGCCTTTCAAAGCTACCAGGAAATTGCGGATACATTAAACGGGGAGTATGGATTTCATATTGATGAACGTTATACTGATCTGGACAACTATAATCAGGAAGTATTCAAGGATTATTATCTTGGCTCCATGGGCAGAAGAGTTGGCGAGCCCTATGCCGGAATCGATGATTTCACCCTGATCACTCCGAAATTTGACACGAATTATACCGTATATGAACGGGATTACGGTGCGGAGAAGATATATGAGGGGGATTTCCGGGAGGCAGTTCTGACCAACTCTTACCTTGCTGAGGGAACGCCGCCTGAGACAAACCGCTATGCAGTCTACCACGGGGATAATGCTGAGCTGCAATTTGTCAATCATCAAGTACAAGGAGGCAAAATCCTATTGATCAAGGACTCCTTCGGTTTGCCGATCTATTCGTTCTTATCTACGGGAGTTCATGAAGTAAGGGCGCTGGACGTCAGGCTGTTTCAGGATTCCGTTTCCGAATATGCAGAAAAATATGACCCGGATGTTGTAATCATCCTTTATAACGGGGATTGTTTCGGTGATCACATGTTCCGTTTCAAATCAAGATAGTGGCTTCTTTGTAATGGAAGTGTAACTTGAACAAAGCGGATGAGGGGTGTTAGAATAAGTTGAATGCAAATAGTAATTAGCAGAAAAGGTTAGGGGGGTAAAGGGGTAAATGACATTTATAAGAAGCAAAAGATTCACCGCATGTGTTTTAATATTCGCATTGGTGGCAGGAACATTTTTGACAGGTTTTTCATATCAAGATGGGATTGGAAATGTATATTATCAGACCAAATCTCAGATTTTCGACGAGGCTACCTATTCAGAACAATTGGCGGGGCACAGCACCAATGGCATCGAACGGTCCTATTTTGTAAACGCGGATCTGGAAGGATCGGACTTGAAGCCCTATGTGTTTGAAGGTGAGGTCACCGGTACGTATACCATGGATACCATGGTCAATACGTTGGAAAGCCAAGGGTATAAGGTCGTAGCAGGCATCAACGGGGATCTGTACGACACTGCCACAGGGGCGCCAAAGGGATTGACAATCCATGAGGGAAAGATTAAAACCTCCGGATATGCACCGGAATATGTCATCTCCTTCAATGAAGACGGAGCGGCATCCTTAGAAAAGGTCAATCTTGGATATTCCTTAAAAGGAACAATTAATATTCCGACAACGGTGGAAGTGCCTGTTGTCGATCCGACGCAGCCAGTCGATCCATCACTGACTACCGGCGCTGCGGTTACAACACCTCCTGCTGTGACCCAGCAGATGGTTAATGTGCCGACGGACTGGACCGCTCCCATCGGATTTTTCAATATTCCTCATGGTGGAGCAAAAGCGCTCCATCTTTTCAACAGACAATATGCGTCCACTACAAAAACCTCCGCCAATTCGGTCGAGGTGATTCTGGATGCGGGCTCTGCCGATCATGCTGAACCGACGGTGGGCGGTACCATTACTGCGACTGTAGTTGAGGTCAGAAACGGGACAACCAATACGCCCATCGGAAGCAATCAGCTCGTTCTATCTGCAGCGGCAGATTCCCCTTATGCGATTCCGATTTCGTATCTTGTTCCCGGCAGCACCGTTGAGATTTCCGTCGAGGACTGGAACAACGGAGGTTTGGGGGACAGCAGGGAAGCCCTTGGTGTTTACTACGTTATGTGCGAGAATGGGCAGATCGTTTCAAACGGAACCAACCTAAACCCGAGAACCGCAGTTGGCATTAAGCCGGACGGAAGCATCCTGCTCTATGTACTGGATGGGAGACAGCCGGGATTTTCCGCAGGCCTTGGTCTTACCGATATGGTAAAGCACCTGATGGCATTGGGCTGCACCACCGTTGTTAACATGGATGGAGGCGGCTCCTCGGTGATGAACGTAAGGGAAGGCGGAAAGGATTCCAAAGCTGTAAAAAAGAACTCACCTTCCGGGGGAACACAGAGAAAAACAACAAATGGTCTGCTTTTAGTCTATCGAGATACTGGCAGCTCAAAAGCAGAAAATTTACATACATACGCTAGCCAGCCGCTGGCGATGCCCGGTGCTGACATACAAATGACGACTTATGGGTCTAATGATAAATATGAATCCGTTGCGTTACGAAACAACGTGGGCTACAGTGTGAATGATTCGGCAGGTACCGTCAATCAGAACGGCCTGTTTACCGCTGGATCTTCAGTGGGAACAGCAATCATTGAAGCAGAGAGCGGAAGCCTCAGTACGACAACGGAAATCAATATAGAAAATAATATAACGTTTACGACGAATGTGCAAAATCTCGTCATCGATCCCGGAAAATCGTCCGACATCAATATAACGGCTAAATTCGGATATGCGCCTATTGCCAGTAAGGACAGCCTCTTTACCTTCAGCTGTGATCCGACCATCGGGACAATTGATGGGAACGGCCTTTTCCAAGCGACCGGTGAAGCGGGGATCGCAGGGAATATCTATGTGGCATACAACAATGTGACGAAGACCATTCCGGTTCAAGTCGGTGCATCACTCATCGATTTTATGGATACTACAGCCCATTGGGCACGGGAATACATCGGAAGATTGGCAGCCAGAGGAATTGTCAACGGAATGGGTGATAATTATTATCAGCCGGATGCTTCACTCACCAGAGCACAATTCCTGACGATGCTTTCAAAGACGATCTATGGTCTGGATCCATCCCAGACGGCACCAGCCGGTTTTATGGACGTACCGGCGGTAGAATGGTATTACAACTACGTCAACTGGGGCTTTGCCAACGGCATTGTCAACGGGATAGACGAAGTCACCTTTGCACCGAATGATAATATAACAAGAGAGCAAATGGCGATCATGCTCAGCAATTTCACCAGAAGCACCGAATTGGTTCTTCCGGAAACCAGCGCAGGGACAGGATTTACCGACAGCACAATGATCAGTCCTTGGGCAAACGAAGCTGTTGCCAAGATTGTTTCTTCTGGTATCATGAGCGGATATCCCGAGGGAAACTATAATCCCCAGGGGAAAGCCACAAGAGCCGAAGCCGCAACGGTGATTTATAAGCTGATCCTAATCAGAGACAACATCGCCAAAGCAAATAAATAATCAATAATAATTTTTCACCCCCAAGCATAGAATGTTTGGGGGTGTTTATATGAAAACCGGTAAACTTCTTATTTTCGTTGTCTTTACAACGGTCTCTTTGCTCTTTGCATATCAGATTTTATCGTTGGGTTCGATTCTTTTAGAAAATCATTCTGCTATGAAGGAAAAGGAACTCCAGAGTCTGGCGCCCAATGAAGAAGGCGTTGTGATACGCAGCGGCCTTCCCAACAGCAACCAGTTGGTGTTCAGCTGCAATGTGGACTGGGGAGAAGAAGTGATTCCTGACATGCTGAAAGTATTTCAGGAGAATAAGATTCATATTACTTTCTTCGTCAGCGGCCGATGGGCAGAAAATCACCCGGAATTGTTAAAGGAAATGTATCATGCGGGACATGAAATTCAAAGTCATGGGTATAGTCATAAATTATGTTCACAAAATTCAGTGGATACAATAAAAGAAGAAATATTAAAAACAGAAGCGGTTATACTGGATATATTAGGAGTTAAAACGAATGTATTTGCACCTCCTTCGGGAGATTACGATGAAACCACGGTAGAGCTCTGCAGAAGCTTGGGCTATCAGATGGCCTTGTGGAGCTCTGATACCATCGATTGGAGACAAGGTTCCACCGCGGAGGTTATTCTAGACAGAGTGCTGAAAAAGAGGTTAAACGGTGCGATTGTCCTGATGCATCCGAAGGAAGAAACGGTAAAAGCGCTGCCGGTCCTCATTGAAAAAATCAGGGCTCAGAAGATCGAGATCGTTCCTCTTTACAGGCTGTTGCATTAAAGTTATAATGATGGATGAAACATGTTTATAAGTCCATGTTACATTAGAAGAAAAAGTGGAGGCAGAATGATAATAAATAAAAAGCTAAATTGCGGCGTTCGAATTGTGATGGAGGAAATACCTTATGTACAATCTGTTTCTGTTGGAATCTGGGTTAAAGCAGGCTCTGTGGATGAAACGGCAAAGAACTCGGGTATTTCCCATTTTATAGAGCATATGCTTTTTAAAGGAACAGAAAACAGAAGCGCAAAGAAAATTGCAGAAGATGTGGACAAGATCGGGGGACAGATCAATGCGTTTACCGGGAAGGAAGCGACCTGCTATTACCTGAAAACACTGGCCAGCAATGTAGATAAAGCGGCGGATATTCTCATCGATATGTTTATTCATTCAAAATTTGATGAGGAGGAAATGGAAAAAGAAAAAAGAGTTGTCTATGAAGAAATCAAGATGATAGAGGACTCACCTGAGGATGATGCCCATGACATCATCAGCGAACTGGTCTTCAAAGGGAATCCGTTGGCAAAATCCATCATCGGGACGCCAAAATCCTTACAGGGAATCACGCGCAATACAATTAAAAAATATATCAGCGAGGAATACACCAGGGACAACATCGTGATTTCCATTTGCGGCAATTTTGATCAGGAACATATTTGTGAGCTGTTTGACTGCAAGCTCATGGAGTTGAATGGCAATAAAACGTCCAAAAACTACGAGGAAGCCCCGTATCAACCGAATTACAAAGTGAAGGTTAAGGATATCGAGCAGTCTCATATCTGTCTGGGATTAAAAGGCCTGGCCCTTGATGATGGACGCTATTATTCGCTGGTACTGCTGAACAATATCATGGGCGGCAGCATGAGCTCAAGACTATTCCAGAATATCAGAGAAGAGAAGGGCCTGGCGTATTCCGTATATTCCATGTCCAGCTCCTTCAGCAATACCGGGTATTTCAATATTTATGCCGGCGTCAGCCATGATAAGATCAAGGATGCCTTACGTGGAATTCAAGATGAGCTGAACCTGTTGAAAAAGGGTGGCGTCACAGCGGAAGAATTGGAGACAGCCAAGGAACAGCTGAAGGGAAACTATATCTTCAGTCTGGAAAATGTCAACGGCCGTATGTTCTCTATTGGGAAGAACATGCTTCTGATGGATAAGATCTATACTGTGGAAGAGGTAATGGCGAGCATTGACGCAGTGACCATGGATGAAATCAGAGAAGTCTCCGACATGGTTACGGAAATACACAATTACTCCGGCATTCTAATCGGCAGAAACAAGGTGGATCTGAAGAAGATCATTCAGTCATAGTGAGGAATCGGTTGGATTATTTGATGAAAAGGAACAGGATATGGAGCAGATAAACATTAAGTATCTCAATCAGGATATTAAGAGGCTGGAATATATCGAAGGAAAATCGGACTGGATCGATTTGAGAGCGGCAGAACGGGTCGAACTCAAGGCGGGGGAGTACAAGCTGATTCATTTGGGTGTTGCGATGCAGCTGCCGACAGGCTATGAAGCCCATATCGTTCCACGAAGCAGTACTTTTAAAACCTTTGGGGTCATACAGACCAATCACTGCGGGATCGTAGACAATAAATACAGCGGTCCAAGCGATTGGTGGCATATGCCGGTCTATGCGCTACGTGATACAGTGATCGAAGTAAACGACAGGATCTGTCAGTTCCGAATCGTAAAAAATCAGCCGGTCATACTATTTGATGAAGTGGAAGAACTGGTGGCAGAGGACCGGGGCGGCTTTGGAAGCACCGGAAGAAAATAGAGAAACGTGAAAACCAAGCAATTAAACAATCGATAAAAGTGGAGATGTCTCTCCTCTTTTATTTTTTTTAATTCCTAAACACATTGACATTTATAAATGTGTTGAATATAATGATACATAGATAAACCTCTATTGGATTACAATTTGTTCATATCAATTGATTTCTGAAAGGTTCCTATATTATGAAAGAGAAGTGTTGGGATTTATGAATACAATAAAATCGATATGGGATTTTTTCCAATATCAAATACTTGGCATGAGATGGCTAAACGAAATAATTGGAGATGGTCTCAATTCAATTGGTCTTGATATTACCGGAAGATTGGGTGGAAGTATTCAGTTTTTTATCTATGATATTATAAAAATATTAATTCTATTGTCGGTATTGATTTTTGTAATATCCTATATCCAAAGTTATTTCCCTCCGGAGAGGACAAAGCAGATTCTAGGAAAATACAGAGGAATAACAGCAAATGCTATGGGCGCGCTGCTGGGAACAGTAACGCCATTCTGCAGCTGCTCATCTATTCCGCTTTTCATAGGTTTTACGAATGCAGGTTTACCATTAGGCGTTACCTTCTCGTTTTTGATCTCATCCCCATTGGTTGATTTAGGAGCATTTGTACTTCTTATGAGCATCTTCGGGTTTAAAGTCTCCATTGCCTATGTGGTTGTGGGACTGATTTTAGCGATACTCGGAGGCTCGCTCATTGAAAGGCTTCGGATGGAAGATGAAATTGAACAATACATCAAAGCTGCAGGAAGCGTGGATATTGAAGTTCCGGATCTAACTAGGAAAGACCGAATTTTATATGCTAAAGAACAAATGCAAAATACTGTAAAGAAGGTTTACCTTTATGTCTTAATCGGCGTAGGTATTGGCGCATTGATTCATAACTGGATCCCTGCAGAAGTGATACAAGGAATATTGGGAAAAGAAAATCCTTTCTCTGTTCTAATTGCAACGGTTGTTGGGATTCCAATGTATGCTGATATCTTTGGTACGCTGCCGATTGCAGAAGCATTGTTCTTCAAGGGAATCGGGCTTGGAACAATACTGTCCTTCATGATGGCTGTGACGGCATTATCTCTTCCATCCATTATCATGTTAAGAAAGGCAGTAAAGCCCAAGCTGCTTGGTGTGTTTGTTTTGGTCGTATCGGCCGGCATTCTCTTTATTGGCTATTTCTTTAATGCGTTAAGTTTTTTAATTGTTTAATAATATGAATTATGGGGGGGGAAAATGGATAAAAAGAAACAACAGAGTTTGGTGAGAATCCTTATAGCAATCCTTATCATACTAAGCGTTTCAGGGATATGGTATGCTAAAAATAACAATGATAAAGAAACCGAGATCGGATCAGATCATCCTGATTTTGTCCTTGAGGCAATGGAAATAGATTTGGACCAGCTTAAAAGCTATGGCCTGCCTATCATTATTGATTTTGGGGCGGATAGCTGTGATCCTTGTAAAGAAATGGCGCCTGTATTAAAGGAACTGAATGCAGAGTTGAGGGGAAAAGCGATTATAAAGTTTGTAGATGTCTGGAAGTACCCGGAAGCGGCAAAAGGGTATCCCCTCAGTTTAATTCCTACACAGATGTTCTTCGATCAAGAGGGGAAACCTTACACGCCTTCGGATCCGGCAGGTATGGGCATGACAATGTATGAGTCCAATGAGACGAAGGAGCATGTTTTCACGATGCATGAAGGTGGAATGACAAAAGAGCAGCTATTAGAAGTATTGAAAGAAATGGGGCTTGAGGAATGATCAATGAATGGTTGGAAACGTTATCACAATTGATTCATGATCATCTATGGATTTCACCGCTTCTTGCCCTTGCTGCAGGGATCCTGACATCATTTACCCCTTGTTCGCTGTCTACCGTTCCCCTTGTAATCGGATACGTTGGAGGTGCAAGTGGAAATGATACAAAAAAAGCCTTTGCGCTTTCATTGACTTTCGCATTTGGAACTGCTGTAACCTTTACTATATTAGGGACTGCAGCTTCTCTGCTTGGGAAGCTAATGGGAACATCTTCATCTATTTGGTATTTATTCTTAGGTGTTTTGATGGTTCTTATGGCGTTACAGACCTTTGAATTATTCAACTTTATTCCATCGTCCTCCTTTCTGTCAAAGAGTAACAAACGAGGCTATGTAGGAGCTTTTCTCGCGGGAGTTCTGGGAGGATTTTTTTCGTCGCCATGTGCAACCCCTGTACTCATTGTTCTTTTGGCCATCGTAGCCAAGAGTGGAAATGTATTGATGGGAGTTGCTTTGCTGCTGCTTTATTCAATAGGCCATGGGATACTGGTTGTTGTTGCAGGGACTTCCTTGGTGTTTGTGCGCAAGTTAACTGCCAGCAGTCAGTATGGAATGTTCAGCAGCATCTTACGATATACCATGGGCACGATCATTTTGCTTTTGGGATTTTATATGTTTTATTTAGGATTTTGATGTAATCATATTATAAATTATAAGAATAAGTGGGGAGGAATAACTTCATATGAGCAATATGCTGGAACTTAAAATTTTAGGAACAGGCTGCAAAAATTGCACAACGTTAGAGGAAAACACAAAAGCAGCATTAAAACAGATGGGTGTAGAAGCAACCGTTGATAAGATAACTGATTATGCCGAAATCGCCGGCTATGGTATTATGTCCACACCGGGATTGGTTGCAAACGGCAAGGTGGTCTCATTTGGAAAAGTATTAAAGCCGAATGATATTATCAAGATTCTTGAAAAGATAATTGAATAATACGTTTTGGCTGAATAATGCATGATTGAGAGGTGAAATGATTGAAAAGCGACTACAAAGGATATGCGAGCATGATGAAAGCACTGGGTGATGAAACGAGGTTGAAAATCTTCCATATGCTTGCGGAAGGTGAGCTTTGTGCGTGTAAGGTCCTGGAAGAATTCAATATCACGCAGCCGACCCTATCCTACCATATGAAGATTTTATGTGACAGCGGATTGGTCAACGGCAGGCGAGATGGAATTTGGATGAGATATACGATTAACAAAGAAACATATGATCGTTTAAAGGGTTTTATCGACAATGTGGATCCATCTTAATGAGAGGATGGATTATAAAATGATTAAGAAAGTGTGGAAAAATGAGTAATCATTCTGGATGTTGCCCCTGCGAGAGCAGTGGTTGCTGTACTCCTGAACCCGAAAGAAAAAAAATCACAATTGATTTTCTATATCTGGATTTAACTGTTTGTGAACGATGCCAGGGAACTGAGACAAATTTGGACCAAGCGGTGAATGAGGTATCCAAAGTTTTGCGTGCTGCAGGGTATGAAATACAGGTTACAAAAGTAAACATCACATCGGAAGAACTGGCAAACAAGTATCAGTTCATCAGCTCCCCAACCATCCGAATCAACGGAAGAGATATTGCGCTCAATGTGAAAGAGTCGGGTTGTAAGGAATGCGGGGATCTTTGCGGAGATTCTGTTGATTGCAGAGTCTGGGAGTATGAGGGAAAGGAATACAATGAACCGCCTGCGGCTATGATCATTAACGCAATCATGAAAGAAGTGTATTCTAAAACCAATGCAAACGCATCAGAAGGAGTGGAATATGTAATTCCGGAGAACTTGAAATCTTTTTTCAGAGGATTAAAAAAAGAGTAGGCTTCTATACGCGAGGTGGGTTTGCCACCTCGTTTTATATTATGTTAGAAATATTACATTTCGTATCGCTCCAGGATATTTATTGTTAAATTACTGTTAAATGGATTGACATAAATTGCAGCATGAGTTAGTATATTCGTGTAACCACATATATATAAATATCTATATGTTGATAGGAAGGGAGGTAGTAACTCTGGATATTGTAAATGTCCTAAAAGCGCTTTCAGATGAAACGCGGCTGAGAATACTCAATCTACTGTATGAGAGAGAGCTATGTGTCTGTGATATCAATGAATCATTAGATATTATGCAGACGAAGGCATCCCGCCATCTTAGCTACCTAAAGAAGATGGGGCTCATAAAAGGCAGAAAGCAAGCCCAATGGGTGTACTACTCAATTATAAAAGAGGAGGACACCTCCTTTATCGGTGATTTGATCGAAAAGTCGCTTAGAAATAATCCACCATATGACAATGATTTAATTCAGCTTGCTGCATGGTTAGGTAAGAAAAATATGAATTGTTAAAAGGGGAAACCTTAATTTGAGAAATAGGATGTGATTTAAAATGAGTAAAAACAAGAAATCGGAAATTGGGTTCTTTGAGAAGTATTTAACTGTTTGGGTCATACTTTGTATGGTACTTGGGATATTAATCGGCAAGTATTTGCCTACAATTCCTGAATTTTTAGGACAATTCGAGTATGCTAACGTTTCTGTGCCAATTGCCATCTTAATCTGGATCATGATCTATCCGATGATGATGAAAGTTGATTTTATAAGTATCAAAAATGTCGGGAAAAATCCGAAGGGATTATTTATAACCTGGATCACAAATTGGATCATCAAACCCTTTACGATGTATGGGATTGCAGCTTTTTTCTTTTACGTTGTGTTCAAGTCAATCATACCTCCTGATTTGGCGAAAGACTATCTTGCGGGAGCAGTATTACTTGGAGCCGCACCTTGTACCGCAATGGTGTTTGTATGGAGTCATCTTACAAAAGGAGATCCGGCCTATACGGTTATACAGGTTGCAACCAACGATCTTATTATTCTGATTGCCTTTACTCCAATTGTAGCATTGCTGCTTGGTATTAGTGGAGTTGTGGTTCCGTGGAATACCCTGATTCTATCAGTTGTATTATTTGTTGTAATCCCTCTTGCGGCAGGAATTATAACCCGTTTAACAGTGATCGGGAATAAGGGGGAAGAATATTTGAATCATACTTTTTTACCCAAGTTCAATCATATTACAATTGTTGGACTCCTTCTAACGCTGATTATCATCTTTTCCTTCCAGGGAAATGTGATTGTTGAAAATCCACTGCACATTGGATTGATCGCGGTACCGCTTATTATTCAAACGTTCCTAATCTTCTTTGTCGCTTATATTGCAGCGAAGATGTTAAAACTGCCCCACAACATAGCTGCACCGGCAGGGATGATTGGTGCTTCAAATTTCTTTGAGTTGGCTGTTGCTGTAGCCATAGCATTGTTTGGAACAACCTCTCCTGTTGCATTGGCGACCATCGTCGGAGTGCTAGTTGAAGTTCCGGTTATGCTAATCCTTGTTAAGATTGCAAATAATACGACATCATGGTTTCCTGAAAGAGAGATGAATAGGGAATAAAGGAAATGATTTAACAGAAAGTTAACAGTAAATTAACAAAGGCTTTATCTCTGGGATTTCATACTATTATATAATATTATTGAAAGATACGAAGTATTGATTGGAGTAAAGGATGATAAAAGTATTATTTGTATGTGTTCATAACGCTGCAAGGAGTCAGATGGCAGAAGCCTTTTTGAACAAGCTGGGACAAGGGCATTTCCTTGCAGAAAGCGCCGGACTTGAACCTGCGCCGTTAAATGACCTGGTTGTCAAGGCAATGGCAGAAATCGGTTACGATATTTCTAAAAATGAAACGAACTCGGTTTTTGACTTCTATAAAGAAGGACGAAAATATAATATGATCGTCAAGGTATGTGATACAGAGCACGGTCAGAAATGCCCCATATTCCCCTTGACGCTAAGGGTACTGGATTGGAATCTGCCGGATCCCAGTGCGCTGGAAGGTACAGAAGAGGATAAGCTTGTGAAAATCAGAGCCCTGAGAGATACGATCAAAGGGCTGGTGGTCACACTTATTGACGAGTTCAAAGATTTAGATGCCGATCAAGCAAACAATGAAGAGGAGGAGTCAAGATGAGTGTCAATAAGCCCAAGGTCGCATTTGTCTGTGTTCACAATTCCTGCAGAAGTCAGATCGCAGAAGCACTGGGCAAACATTTTGCCGGAGACGTGTTCGAAAGCTTTTCGGCGGGAACGGAGACAAAGCCGCAGATCAATCAGGATGCAGTCAGACTGATGAAAGAAATATACGGTATCGACATGGAAAAAACCCAATATTCCAAGCTTTTGACCGATATCCCGGAGGTGGACGTTGTTGTCAAAATGGGTTGTAATGTGGTATGCCCTTATCTTCCGGCCAAGCTTCAAGAAGATTGGGGGCTAGACGATCCCACCGGAAAAGGGGATGAGGAATTTCGAACAGTGATAAAGACCATCGAAGCCAATGTGATAGACTTGAGAGAGCGATTAAGAAGCTAGTAAAAATATTTTATCAGTATTCCTATTTTAGGAGCATTTCTATATATTTGAAATGCTCCTTTTTTCGATTGGTTTCATATACTGTAGTATTAAATCAAGGAGGTTGACATGATGAACAAGGAGGAAAGCTCATTAACGGCAGGGAAGAACGGTCCGGTTCTGCTGCAGGATGTCCGGCTCATTGACAAGTTGACTCGGTTCGTGAGGGAACGAATTCCCGAGAGGGTGGTCTTCGCCAAAGGGACAGGCGCACACGGTTATTTCAGGGTATATATGCCGATGAGTGATTTCACGACGGCTGCATTTTTGCAAAATCCTGAACGGAAAACTCCTGTGCTTGTTAGATTTTCAACAATGAGCGGTTCCAAGGGATCAGCGGATACGCTGCGTGATGTGAGGGGCTTTGCAGTTAAGTTTTATACCACTGAAGGAAACTACGATTTAGTCTGCACCAGCCTGCCTGTCTTTTATATACGTGATGCAATTCACTTTCCTGAGCTCATGCATGCTCTTAAGCCTTCGCCCAGTACCAATCTAACTGAGCCTGCACGTTTCTGGAACTATATAGCGGAAGCGCCGGAAGCCACCCATATGGTAACATGGCTGTTTTCTGACAACGGTACCCTTAAGAGCTATCGTCATATGGAAGGCTTCAGCATAAATACTTACGTTTGGATTTCTGAAAATGGCCAAAGACAATTGGTAAGATATCATTGGAAACCAATGCTGGGAAGGAAGAATATCACGAGGTATGAAGCTGAATTCCTGGCAGGCTTTGATCCTGATGCCGCTGCCAGAGATCTTTGTGACTCTCTGGAGCGTGGGGAACTAACGGAGTATGAACTCAATGTACAGCTCATCCCATTTGATCAACAGGATCAATATGATTTTGATCCCTTGGATGCTACGAAAGCATGGCCTGAAGCGGTGATTCCTCTCCTAAAAGTTGGAAAACTGACATTGAACAAAGCAACTGAGAACTACTTGGAGGAAGTAGAAAAGGCGGCTTTTTCACCGGCGAATATTGTTCCGGGGATAGAATTCTCCTTCGACCGGCTCCTCCAGGGCGCGATCTTTGCTTCCATGGATGCAGAAAGGCATCGGTTGGGATCGAACTTTGAACAGTTTCCGGTCAATCAGACCAGATACCCGATTACTGCAGCGTCTCCTCAAAGCAGAGTCCCATCTGCAGTCCGTGTGGAAGGGAAAATTGAACGGAATCAAGCTGTGAAAGGGGATGACTTCACACAAGCGGGGGAACGATATCGAGAGATGTCCCCAAAGGAGCAGGATCGTTTGGTGGATAACATCATAGACCATTTGATGTTTGTTGACGATAAGATTCAACGAAAGGTTGTAGGATATTTTACACAAGCGGATGAAGAGTTTGGAGCGCGCGTCGCCCGGGGACTTGACTTTTAAAGTCAGGTCCCACTTTTATCCAGAAAAAACTTTACTATAACAACGCTGAAAGGTAAAATAAGCTATACCCTTTCAGTTTTTTATTGACAGGAGAGTAGGATGATATTAAGAGAAGATCTTGAAAAAAGAGAATATGAGACCTTATCGCCCTTTGCCGCCAAGGCTGCTGATACAAAAGGGAGACAATATGAGGAAGCAAAATGCGAGGTAAGGACGGACTATCAGAGGGACAGGGATCGGATCGTCCATTCGAAAGCCTTTCGGAGGCTGATGCATAAAACCCAGGTTTTTTTGGCTCCGGAGGGGGATCATTTCCGAACCCGACTAACCCATACCCTGGAGGTATCTCAGATCGCAAGGACCATAGCCAGAGCACTGGCCTTGAATGAAGATCTGGCAGAAGCCATTGCGATGGGTCATGACCTTGGGCATACGCCCTTTGGCCACAACGGGGAGAGCTTTCTGAATGAGAAGCATCCCGGCGGCTTTCGTCATAACGTCCAGAGCCTAAGAGTGGCAGATGTTCTGGAACCAAGCGGAAATAGAAGAGGGATGAACCTTACCTTTGAGGTGCGAGACGGCATTTTAAATCATACGGGTGACATTGTTCCGGCCACACTGGAGGGGCAAATCGTCAAACTCAGCGACAGGATCGCCTATATCAATCATGATATTGATGACGCCTTACGCAGCGGGGTGATAAAAGAAGCCGATCTGCCAAAGGATTGCGTTACGATTTTGGGGCAGGATCACCGCGCGAGAATCAATACACTCGTAACCGATCTGATCAGGAACAGTGACGGCATGGACCGTATCGTGATGAGCGACGAACGCCGTTTTCATATGGACAAACTGAGAGGCTACATGTTTGAGAACGTGTATCACAGCAAGATCGTAAAAAAGGATGAGGAACTGGATAAAGTAAAAAATATGATCTTTGCTCTTTATGATTACTATAAAAAAAATTCGAAGGAGCTGCCGTCGGAAACCCGGGGAATGATCGGAGAGTTTGGCATTGACGAAGTGGTGAAGGACCATATTGCAGGCATGACAGATCGGTATGCAATCAATATTTACAGTACATTATTTATCCCGAAAGGATGGAAGTAGAGGAGACCCAAGGGTCTCCTTTCAATTCAGTAAAAATATTTTTTACTGAAAAAAAGGAATGACACAACTTTTGTCGAATATGTAACTGTAATTCTTTTATAAGATTATGTGATTCGGAGACAAATGTGGGTGTGGGATTTAGTGATAACATAGTTGATGAAATTAAAAGCAGGTGCAATATTGTTGATGTGATCGGACGCCATGTGCCCCTAAAGAAAACAGGGAGCAATTACAAAGGCGTTTGTCCATTCCACAATGAAAAGACACCTTCTTTTGTTGTCTCTGACACGAAACAGATTTTTACATGCTTTGGTTGCGGAGCCACAGGCGATGTTCTTGAATTTGTACAACGCTACAACAATCTTGATTTTCCCGAAGCGGTAGATAAGCTTGCCGGTGAATATGGAATCGAGGTCAAAAGCACAAATTTTCAGGGCGAACGGGAAAGAACCGTGCTTTATGAAATCAACCGAGAGGCCGCAGCCTACTTTTACAGAGCTTTCACGAAAATTCCCAATCCTGCCTATGAATATATGAAGAAGCGCGGTATCTTGCCGGACACCCTTCGAAAATTCGGGATCGGTTACGCCGACGGAGAGTGGGACAGCCTGTATGAGTATTTCATGAAGAAAGGCATTGACCCGCAAACACTTCTTGAGCTGGGACTCATATCCTATTCAAACGGAAAGTATTATGACAAGTATAGAGATAGAGTGATTTTTCCAATCATCAATACAAGGGGAAAGATCATAGGCTTTGGCGGCAGAATTCTTGGAGATGGGAATCCTAAATACTTGAATTCACCGGAATCTTCGGTTTTTTTAAAGAAAAACAACTTATATGGATTAAACTTAACGAGACAGGATATAAATAAAGAAAATCAAGTGATTCTCGTGGAAGGCTATATGGATGTTATTTCATTATATCAACACGGAGTTCGGAATGTCTCGGCTTCTTTGGGAACTGCCCTGACGGAAAATCAGGCGGCGATGATGAAGCGGTATACTGAGAATGTGATTATTTCCTATGATTCGGATACAGCAGGTCAGGCGGCTGCGCTTCGTGGTCTGGACATTCTGCACAAATCCGGGTGTAAGGTCAAAGTACTACATATCAATGACGGCAAGGATCCGGATGACTTCATAAAAAAGAATGGAAAGGACGAGTTTTTAAAGCTGATTCAAAATGCCATGACCTTTGCCGATTATAAGATTCATCTATTAAAGCAGCGTCTGGATCTTACGACTACAGAAGGAAGTGTGGAATTTCTACAGGAAACGGCGAAGATTTTAAGGGAATTGAGTCCGGTGGAAGCGGACATCTATATTAAAAAAATTGCCCACGAAACAAAAATTTCTGAAGGGGCTATAAGACTAGAAATTAATGGCAATAATAATACCGAAAATACAAGGAATTCAAATGTTCCGCCCCATCGGGAAGCGGGGCAAAGGCAGACGTATGAAGGAAAAAGAGCCGGAACAGCGAGTCAACTGGAAAAACATTTTATTAAGCTAATGTTGTTCAAAAGTAACTATATTTTAAAAATGAAACCCTATGAATGGGTATTTAGAAGTCCATCCGCATATAAGATTTACGAATTGATTCTCTCAGTCTATAAAGACGATGAAGAGATCGATCTCAATAAAGTGGAGGACAGTCTGGAAGCAGAAGATAATATACTTTTTCAGGATATCATTGATAATGTAAAGCTTTCTGATGATGACGAAGAGTACTTTCACGATTGTATAAAAGGGATAGAAGAAGCCAGATTGAACAAAAGAGAAAAAGAAATTATTCGAGATCTAGCGGTCCTGAATGATGATGAGGATCAGGATAAAATCGAAGCCCTTACGATAGAATTTAAAGAACTTATGGAACTCAAGGAAGCAATCAAAAAAAGTAGAAGGTAGGTGGTTTGCATGAGCTACGAAGAGGGACAAGAAGATAAAAAGTTTGAATATGTAAACGAAATATTGGAAAAAGCAAAGAGTAAAGGTTCCATCTCTTACAGGGAAATATCAGATTACCTGGAAAATATAGACATGGATAAAGATCAGATGGATGATTTGTACGATTCTTTGATTTCCATGGGTATAGAAATTGTTTCCGAGGTCGATCCAGATGATTTTGAAATCATTGCATTGGAGCATGAAGATGCGGAAGCAGATGCCACGTTAGAGGATATCAATCTTGAAGGCGGAGAAATTGATCTGGAAGCAACGCTTCCAAAAGGAATTGCAGTCGATGATCCGGTCAGAATGTATCTGAAAGAAATAGGCAAGGTTCCTCTTTTGTCGGCGGAGGAAGAAATCGAGCTTGCAAAGCAAATGGAGCAGGGTGACAACGAAGCGAAGAAGCGGCTATGCGAAGCAAACTTGAGGCTGGTCGTCAGCATCGCCAAGCGATACGTCGGAAGAGGGATGCTGTTCCTGGATTTGATTCAGGAAGGAAATTTAGGTTTAATTAAAGCGGTAGACAAATTTGACTGGAGAAAAGGATATAAATTCAGTACATATGCTACCTGGTGGATTAGACAGGCAATTACCAGATCCATTGCAGATCAGGCAAGAACCATAAGAATACCAGTGCATATGGTCGAAACCATCAATAAACTAATTCGTATTTCCAGACAGCTGCTGCAAGAATTCGGCAGAGAGCCAACCCCTGAGGAAATCGCATCCGAAATGGATATTACCGAGGAAAAGGTTAGGGAAATATTGAAGATTGCCCAGGAGCCTGTTTCACTGGAGACTCCAATCGGAGAAGAAGAAGATAGCCATTTGGGAGATTTCATACCGGATGATGATGTTCCTGCACCGGCGGAAGCTGCTGCTTTCTCCATGCTGAAGGAACAGCTTGTGGAAGTTTTGGATACACTGACAGATAGAGAGCAGAAGGTTCTAAAGCTCAGATTTGGGCTTGATGACGGTCGTGCAAGAACGCTGGAGGAGGTCGGGAGACGATTTGACGTAACCCGTGAAAGAATCCGTCAAATCGAAGCAAAAGCCCTTAGAAAGCTACGCCATCCAAGCAGAAGCAAGAAATTAAAGGATTATTTAGAATAACCAAGAGCCACCCGTGGCAAGCGGGTGGCTTATTTATCTGAGGAGAAGTTTTAAAATGATTAAGCTATCAGACCGATTGCAGAAAATCGCAGATCTCATCGAGCCGGGAGAGTCTATTGCTGATATCGGAACCGATCATGGGTTTTTGCCGATCGCGTTATGGGAGCGCGGGAAAAGCCCGCATGTTATATTAAGCGACATCAATACCGGACCCTTGGAAAAAGCACGAGACAATATCAATAAATATTCCCCGGAAAATTTATTTGATCTCCGCATTGGAAGCGGCCTTGAAACATTAATGCCTGCGGAAGTTGACACCGTCGTGATTGCAGGGATGGGAGGCCAGTTGATCGCAGAAATTCTTGGAGAAGATAAAAATAAATCAAAAAGTTATAATAAGCTGATCCTTCAGCCGAGAAATGCCCAGGACAAGCTAAGACTTTGGCTATTTGAAAACGGGTTTGCAATTCGGGATGAATTCCTTGTCAGGGAAGGAAAATACCTCTGTGAGATCATACTGGCTGTTCCTGACGGCCAAATAGTAGAAATAAAGCCGGAGGCAATCGATTTGGAAATCAGTCCACTACTTTTTCAAAAAAAAGATCCCCTGCTGGTTGAATTTATTGAAAATAAGATTAGAATAGAGAAGAAGGTATATGATGAAATAAAAGCCGGTGCAACGAAAGAAAAGGCTGATAAACTAAAGAAATCGGAAGAACGAATAGAGTTACTGCAGGAATTGCGAAAGAGGAGTGGATAAAATGAGTATGACGATGAGCGAACTGATTGCAGAGATTGAGGTCATTGCCCCAAGAGAGCTGGAAGAGGAATGGGACAACTGTGGGATGCAGATCAATATGGGCAATCAGGAAGTAAACCGGGTCCTTATTGCGCTTGAAATTACAAAGGGTGTTATCGCAGAGGCAATGATGAAAGATATCGATTTCATTATCACCCATCATCCGCTGCTATTTCAGAAAATAGACGTAGTGGACAATAATACTATTACAGGTAACTACGTGATCGACTTAATCAAAGCCAGCATTTCTGTATATTCCGCCCATACCACCTTTGATGATACCTTCGGAGGTAACAACGAGTATCTGGCGGATATTCTGGGCCTATCCAGGATACGGCGAATCAAAAACAAACGTGCTGCTATGAAGGGAGAGGTCAGAGAGTATGTCGTTGGCAGAATGGGAGACTTTCCGGAGCCAATCACGATGGAAGCCGCCTGCAGACTGGTGGAGAAATCCCTTGGCGTCAAAGGAGAGCTAAAGACCGTCGGCGATTCCAATAAAATCATCCGGACCGTTGGTTTGTGCACCGGATCAGGGGGTGAGACCATGTCTGCTGCTATAAAAAATGGCTGTGACCTTTTCATCACAGGAGATGTCAGACATCATGAAGCGCAAATTGCAATTGAAAAGGGGATCTGCATTATTGATGCCGGTCATTATGGAACGGAAAAGATTTTTGCGGAAAATTTCGCCGATAAGCTAAAGAAAAACGTTGGTTCTAAAATCCAGATATTAGAGTCGGAAATTAATACAAATCCATTTAAATATGTGATCTAATGTGATATAATTATTCTGTGAGTAAGCCAGACAATCGCGTGGATACTTGATATCCACGAGGAAAGTCCGAGCTCCGCAGGGCATGGGTGCCAGATAACGTCTGGTGAAGGTGACTTTAAGGAAAGTGCAACAGAAACATACCGCCGATCAGCTTAGGCTGAGGTAAGGTTGAAATGGTGAGGTAAGAGCTCACCGGCAGCATGGTAACATGCTGGCCGTGTAAACCCCACCCGGAGCAAGACCAAGCAGGGAGGTAATTACCCTTCGGGGTACAATGCCTGAAAGGCGGCTGCCCGTCGCTTCCCGGTAGGTAGGTCGCATGAGCGTACTGGTGACAGTACGCCTAGATAGATGATTGTCTAATACAGAACTCGGCTTATAGACTTACTCACACTACATATGTCTTGTAAACGTTGAGAAATATGCGTTTTCAAGGGTGAAACCTTCTGAAGCAGAACACATCAATTTACTAAAAATTGAGTAGACGTGTGCTGTAAAAAGGAGGTTTTTTTATGCAAGTACAACGTCTTTTTTGAAGTTCAAGTAAAATTCTATTTTTTTACTAAAAAAATCGATGGGTGGAATATATATTGAACCTAGAGTTATATTATATATACAATTGACGAGAATAATAAATCTAGAATGATATAAAAATTTATCAGAATTCTGGCTGTTTTTTTTGCTGTTGTTTTTTTTGAAAGAGTTTACTAAGATAGAAGAAAGTCTAAGGGACAAGGGAACAGTTCAATAGACACTGCAGCAATGAAAGGAAGCCTAATGTCATGAAAAGAATCTTAGTTGTAGACGATGATGTCCACATCCTGAATTCAATGTCCGAAGCTTTCAGGGGTACGGACTATACTATAATCATAGCGGAAAGCGGCATCAAGGCTTTAATGCTCATGAAAACGCAGGAAATTGACTTAGTGATCAGCAACCTAATCATGCCGCTGATGGACGGTAATAAACTGCTTTTATACATAAAGGAGCAGTTTCCTAATGTTATTCGAGTCATAATGGGCAGTAACACAGATGAGGAATCTGTCTTCAAAGCCATTCTTCAAAACGTAGCGAAGTTTTACATACTTAAACCTTGGAACAATGAGAAGCTTCTGGAGTATGTGGACCAAGTTTTTGAAACGGAAGATATGTTGCGGTCCGATAACCTGCTGCTCTTCATAAACAATATAGAAAAGCTGCCAACCATCGAAACAAGCTACCAAAAAATACTAACTATGATCGAAAAGGATTCGGATATCGGTTCGATCGCGTTGGAGATCGAAAAGGATTTTGCAATTTCGACCAAGTTGCTCCAAATCGCTAATTCAGCATACTATGGGCTCCGTACCGGCTCTGTTAAGCATGCCGCTGTTTATCTTGGACTGCAGAATCTGAAAAGCCTGATTTATTCTACTACGATCCTTAATTCACTCAATTCGGCCTCTCCGCAGGATCAGCAAAGAGTAAATGATCTTTGGAATCATGCAGCCCTTACAAACAAGCTTCTTAACTACATGTATGAAGTTTTTATGAATAAAAAGCTGACGGAAGCCGCTTACTCCGCGGGCCTTCTTCATAATATCGGCATCCTACCCCTGATCAAAAATAACATTGAAGATTATGGTGCACTAATCAACAAGGTACGAATCAAATCCCTCAATCTAATAGACATTGAGACGGAAACCTACCAGATAAACCACCAAGAAGCGGGTGGATATTTAATAGACTGGTGGAAGCTGCCCTTTCCCATTGTAGAGGCGGCGCTGTTCCACCATAGGCCTCTTGATTCGAGGATTATGAATAAAGAAATCGTAGCAGCCGTTCATCTGGCGCAGCATTATGCATGGAAATTAACGAAGCAGCCTGTTGTAACAGAATTCTACCCAGAGGTCTTTGATATTCTGGGTATTCCCATTAAAAATTTTGAAGCGGCTGTAAATTGGAACGACTGGATCTAAATCTTGTCTTTGACCGGAAAAGGATATAGTAAGATTAAATTAGGGAGAATTTATGTTAACAAAAGAAGAAATTATAACGATGATAGAAGAATCTGTGGGTACGTCGCAGTATAATAACTTTGGTGTTATTGGGATGAAAGATCTGCCGATGTGGGAAAATCCTATCGTTGGATTTGCAAAAGGTGATGATCCATACTTTGAATATTATAAAAAGTCTATCGGTGATTTTTACTGGTTACCGAAAGAGGTATATCAGCTTAAATATAAGAATGAATCAATCAATGACAGTCAACTTACTGTCATAAGCATCGGTTTCCCGCAGACTAAGGAAACCAAACTGGAACAAAGAAAAGCACTAGAAATGCCCAGTGACCGTTGGCTTTACACAAGAGGCGAATGGGAATGCATGATCGAAAAGATTACGGAAGATATCGTAACCAAATTGGAATCAGATGGTATGAAAGCTGTTTCATTAGATTCCATCAGAGAGTTTTCAAGGCATACCTCAGAAAAGTTTGGAATCGCATCGAACTGGTCCCACCGGCATACTGCTTTCATAGCGGGATTAGGGACCTTTGGATTATCTGACGGCCTCATTACGAGAAAGGGCAAAGCGATGAGGTTTACTACCATAATCGTAAACAGGCAATTTGAACCAACCCAGCGAGGGTATCAGGATCATCACGCATACTGCAAATTCTATCAAGATGGTTCTTGTGGCGCCTGTATTTTACGATGTCCTGTCGTTGCAATTACAAAGGATGGGCATGATAAAGATAAATGCAGTGCGTACCTTCAGAGAATCAAAAATGAGATCGGTCCTGATATTGTAAAGAATTCTCATTATATTTCCGGATGCGGGATTTGCCAAAGCAAGATACCTTGTCAGGACGGCATCCCAAAATAAAATATTTTAAATTTTCAGAAAAGAACTTGCATAATAATTTATTCTGTGATATATTAAAAAAGTTGAGTCAATCAACACTATAAGCCAAGATTAAATATGATTATTACATTTTCTTCGAGTTAAGAGTTTTAAGAATCAATATTTATCTCATCAAATCGTTTAATTACAAGGAGAAATGTAAAATGACAGATAAGAATTTAACATGTAAAGACTGCGGAGTGACATTTGTTTTCACTGAAGGCGAACAGGCTTTCTATCAGGAAAAAGGATTCACAAATGAGCCACAGAGATGTCCTGATTGCAGAAGAGCAAAAAAAGATCAGAACAACAATAATAGAAACTACAGATAAGATTTCTAAAATTCAAGCCTACTGGATAAGATGATTTCAGTAGGTTTTTAATTTAGGCTTTATTGAATAATTGGATTACCGGTTACTCTGTAGGCCCTAATTACGAAGGATGGAAGTTTCATGATTAAAAAGTGTAAACAGTGCGGGTCCCAACTAAAACCCGGTGAGAATAACAAAGTTTGTGAAAACTGCCGGAAGAACAAGAGAGACTCGCAATCAGAAATCAATCAAAAGAGAAAATCAAAAAAAGGTTAATTTATCAGTGATAAAAGGAGAAATAGAATGAATGAAAAACAAATTGGAAAAATTAAATTTCTAGGAACTAGAGGATTTGGCTTTATATTACCGGATGGTGCGCAAGAAAGCGACAAAGGCTTATTCTTTCACAAGACAAATGTTGTTGATGACAAGTTTGAGCAATTAACAGAGGGTCAGCAAGTTGAATTTGTTACAGAGCAAACAGATAAAGGACCTCAAGCGGTTGCTGTTACTGTCCTTTAATAAAACCACAGAAAAGATCGAATCGTAAAACCTGCTTTTTAGCAGGTTTTTTTATGAAAAATTGTTTATAATGATATCAATGGTGGTGATGTTATGACTATTGAAACGCTGGAAATTAGAATGTATGCTCCCTGGGTTCATTCTCTCAAGGAAAAGCGTATGATTGTGAAAAGTCTTATAGCAAAAATCAGAAATAAGTATAACGTATCAGTCATTGAAGCGGATGATCAGGACTTTCATCAGAGCATCGTTTTAATGATAGCCTGTGCGGCCGGGAATACTGCGTTGGCGGACAGTACCATGGACAATATAATTGCCTTTATTGAAGCAAATACGGAAGCTGAGATTACCGGTATCCTACGGGAAATCAGGTAAATTTGAAAAAGTGTTTCCCACAGGTAATAAAAATCCTCTCCTGCATATAATTAAGAGTGGGACATTTAACCCTCAAAGCAGGTGAAGTATTATGAAGAACAATAATTTCCGTACTTTCAGCGGATATATGAAACAGGAGGAGCATTTGCTCTCTGCAGCTATGGAGGATTATCTGGAGATGATCTACCGATTATCCAAGGACACAGGCTTTACAAGAATCAATGAGCTATCGGAAGCACTCAACGTCCATCCCCCGTCCGCCACAAGAATGGTGCAAAAACTTGGTTTAATGAATTTACTGGAATATGAAAGGTATGGCGTGATCCTGCTCAGGGCAGAAGGGAAAAAGCTTGGAGAATTGCTGATAGAAAGGCATAAGACAATCGAGGCCTTTTTTCGTTTGCTCGGCGTTAAGGCTGAAGTCTTGCTGGCGGAGACGGAAAAAGTGGAGCATACGTTGAGTGATGAAACGGTGAAATGCTTCGAACGATACATCTCATTTATCGAAGAAAATCCGGATATTCTAAGTAGATTGAAAGAATATAGAAATCAGGAAGTGTAATTGAGATAATAAAGGGACGATACAATGATTGGAAGTATCGTCCCTTGTGCAGTCTCGGTTATTGAATCAGGAATTCAGTTCATCTATTTTTTTGCTTTTTATTCTTTGGATCTTTGCCCGAACTATTGCCGGAATCTTTATTCGTGTTCCCTTGAGAATTCTCAAGATTCTGGCTGCTGGACTGATGCCCATGGTAATTATCATAAGGATTATCCTTCGTACTATTGGTTAATTCGCTGCCTTTTTTCTTGCTCCCCATTTTTTCACCTCCTCAAAGGTAAGTATTTACAATTTATCGCTATCTATTCATAAATTTTTACGCAAATAGCTTTTAATGGATTGGTTTCTTGCGGAATCGTTTCCCTTCAATTTCTATATCAGTTATTGCAATCAGTGCATTTCTATCAAACCCACTCACGATTAACTTCAGCTTCGCGATCTCCAGCCTGGTGACAACCACAAAGATGGTACAGGCTTTTTCCATATCGCCTTTGCATTCAAAAATTGTGTATTCTCGACCCAATCTATTCCGTATTGCCTTGGAAATTTCCTCATAATATTCAGAAAAAATGAGAACGCCTTTGGTCTCGTTGAGTCCATCGATGGTAATGTCAATCATTTTAAAGGCCACGAAATAGGCCAGCAAGGAATACATCGCATTTTCCCAACCAAATACGATGCCGGCGCCGGATAGGATAAAAAGATTAAAGAACATTACAATTTCTCCAACTGTGAAGGAAGATTTCCGGTCAAATATAATGGCTATGATCTCCGTACCGTCCAGTGAACCACCGCTTCTGATGATCAGACCAACTCCGGAACCAAGGATAACTCCTCCGAATAGGGCTGCCAGAATATAGTCATCGGTGACACACGGTGCGGTATGCAGGAGAGAAACACCGGCAGATAAGCAAAGTACTGCAAATAAAGTTGACAGAGCAAAGGTTTTACCGATCTGTCGATACCCCCAATATAAAAAGGGTAAATTCAACAAAATAAGAAAAACAGCGATAGGGATACCGCTGAGATAGGACGCCATGATGGATATTCCGACGATTCCGCCATCGATAATATTATTTGGAATCAAAAAAATTTCCAGTCCAATGGAAGCCAGTGCAGCGCCAACGACAATTGTAAGCATGTTATATAATATTCTCAGCCAAACACGATCTCGTCTGCTTCTTTTTTGATTCAATTTCTCGGTGTCACCGGATCCCGTTTTATTCATTCACTCACCTTAAAAAATGTATCCCTGCCATTCAATCATTCATAGCATTCCCCAAATACCAAATGCTTTATCATAGATATGAGTATCTTTCTTTCAAGTCATATGATAAAATTTTGACATCGTACATACTTTTTATAGAGAAGGAATTTACCACGGAGGTTGATTGATGAAGCTGATTACTTGGAATGTAAATGGATTGAGAGCTTGTTTAGGCAAAGGATTTCTGGATTTCTGCATCGACCAGAACCCGGATATGATCTGCATACAGGAAACGAAGATGCAGGAAGGACAGGCTGAAGTGCCTTTGGATGGATATGAACAGTTTTGGAACAGTGCAGAGAAAAAGGGATATTCCGGCACGGCAATCTTCACCAAGAAAAAACCCATCGCAATACATAATGATATTGACGCAGAGGGTCATGATCAGGAAGGCAGGGTCATTACGCTGGAATTTGAAGAATTCTATCTGGTGACCGTTTACACACCGAATTCAAAGGAACAGCTTGCGAGGCTTGATTACAGGATGGACTGGGAGAAGGCCTTCCGGTCATATGTTTTGAAATTGGATAAAAAAAAGCCAGTCATCATCTGTGGGGATTTGAATGTGGCTCATCAGGAAATTGATTTGAAGAATCCTGCTGCAAACCGAAAAAATGCAGGGTTTTCAGATGAAGAACGGGAAAAGATGACGGAACTGTTGGAATCCGGCTTTGTCGATACCTATCGATATTTATATCCGGATGTGACAGGTGTATATACCTGGTGGTCTTACCGTTTTAACGCCAGAGCCAACAATGCGGGATGGAGAATCGATTACTTTCTTGTTTCCGAGCGGATCAAGGAGAAGATCATGAATGTTATCATTTATGATCATATTCTAGGCAGCGATCATTGCCCGGTTTTGCTGGACATCGATCTAACGTAAAAAGACTGACAACTTTTTATGTCCACAGCAGATTATTTTTCTTATGGCGGGAACTTTTTCCATTGTGTTTCGTCTTAATTACTATAAAGCTTAAAAGGAGGTAGCGTGTTAGTGAAAAAATTAGTTAGTATTATTTTGGCAATCAGTCTTATCTTGACTTCTGCGATCCCTGCCTTTGCTGAGGAAACAGACAGCAAGGATTTGGAACAAGCAATCAAGCAGGTTAAAAATGTGATCGCGATACCAAGCGACTACAAGGATTTTCAGTATAACTCCAACCAATACGAGGAAAATGGAAAACAAGTCTCTGTTTGGTACCTGAGTTGGAACAAGGATGACTACAGCGCAGGAATATCAGCTTCCGTTGAAAATGGAGGATATCTGATCAACTTTAACATGTATTCCAATCAGCAAAAAGAGGGACTCGGTAAGGTCACCAGAGAAGCGGGACTGAAAACCGCTGCTGTTTTTCTGGCAAAGGCAAGGCCGGATATTGCAGCAGATCTTCGACTGATGGAGAATACGGATTACTCAAGCACAGATAGGCATTATTTCAAGTATAAATTGTATCAAAATGATGCTGCGGTTTATTTTGTTGAGGTAGGCGTTGAAGTTGACAAATACACCGGTCAAGTCATCGGATTTAATTGTCAGGGCACGGGGGAAGATCTTGCCGGACTCCCTTCTACAAACGGAGTAATCGGTCTTGACGCAGCAAAAAAGGCTTATCTGGAAAAAATCAATGTAGCTTTGCGTTATTATTCCCACTTTGACTACAGTAAAAAAACCTTGACCATTTTCCCGGCCTATTCCGGAAACAATCCCGAGGGGAAGGTGATTGATGCAAAAACCGGAGAAGTAGTACCTTTATACAATGATTATTTCAACTATTATGGCAGGGGCGGCATAGGCGAACTCGCAAAGACAGCAGATGCAGCAGCAGCAGAAAACGCGATGACGAAAGAAGAGCTGGCGGCTGTTGAAAGTGTATCCGGCTTGATCTCAAAAGATAAAGCGGAAAGCATCCTTCGGAGTGCGGCGCCAGGCATTACCTCGAGTATGAAAATGTTAAGCGCATCCTTGTCAAAGAATTATATTGAGCAGGATAAATATCTTTGGGAAATCGGCTTTGATGGTGCATACGGAGTGGTGAATGCAAAAACCGGGGAAGTGACCTCATTTTACATTTATAATGCCGATAGCAGCAAAGGAAATGCTGGAATATCAGAAACGAAAGCAAAAGAAAAGGCTGAAGCCTTTATGAAAAAACTAGCTTCAGAAAAGTTTGAGCAATCCAGATTCTATGAAAGTCCTCAAAACAGGCTATATAAAAGCATTTCAGACGATAGCATCTCCGAGTACAGCTTCAATTACTACAGACAGGTTAATGGAATTGATTTTGTAGGGAATGGTTTCACGGTGATCGTGAATAAGGCAAGCGGAATGATCACGCATTATGATTGCAGCTGGTATGAAGGGATTACCTTCCCGAGTATTGAAAAGGTTATCTCGGAAGAGAAGGCCTATGACGCATTCAATACAACAGGGAAAATGGATTTCATGTACAAAAAGGTGAAGGACGGGGAAATCGCTTTGGTATATGACTTTACCTATAGTGCAGGGAATTTCCTCATCGACCCTGCCAATGGCTCCATGCTTGGATGGGACGGAAAGCCTTATAAGGACGCATCCTTGCCGGAATACACCGATATCAAAGGTCATTGGGCAGAAACAAATATTAATAAGCTTTTGGAAAACGGATACTATCTCCAGGGGGAAAAGTTCAACCCGAACCAGAAAATCAATCAGTTGAGCTTTTTGAGATACTTGTATTCTCCGATCCAGATGTACTATGACGAGGAAGAATTCTACAAGTTGTTAGTAAACGACAAGATCGTGAAGGATGGTGAAAAGGCGCCGGCTGCGATATTATCAAGGCAGGATGCCGCTAAGTTTGTTGTGAGATTCCTTGGACAGGGAAAGACAGCAGAACATCCGGAAATCTTTATCAACCCGTTCAAGGATCGAGTGACGGACTCTTACAAGGGATATGCGGCGATCTGCTACGGTTTAAAGATCATGCAGGGGGATAAAAAAGGACGGTTCAACGGGGTAAATCAAGTAACCAATGCCGAAGCAGCAACGATCATCTACAATACGCTGCAGGTAAAATAGAACGAAAAAACATAATAAAAATGCACCGATCAGATATTTTCTAACAAGACTAAATTAATAGGCGCCAGCCAGGGTATTCACTCGAAACCGCCTCCTTTATGATGCTTCGCATCAAAGTCGGTAACAGGTTTCACGGTTTTCTTTGTGAACACCCTTGGCACGGCGCTTGTACTATGTCTGTGAACATACTATTTCGGTGCATTTTTTGTTTTTTCGTATGGCTTCAGAATCCATTGCTACTAGATCGTAGATCAGCGGATCCCGGATCAGATGCGTCCATACGGTATGGGTCGCTTGAATAAATGCGTTTTGAAGGGGGATCCTTTCCGTAATCAAGGGACACTGATACGGCAGCGCTGTGGGCGAGAGAATTAATGCCAATTCTCCTTTTTCTGTCAGGTAAGGAGCCAGTGGATAAAAGCGGCATTGGAGAGGACGCATTTCTCTTGGGCAGTGAGGAGGAGTCTTGCATCTCACAAAATAGACCTTCCCAGACCAGGAGGCCGGATACTCAAAATCCTCCGCGTATTCAATATTCCATTTGAGCCAGTCCTCTTGTTTTGTAAATAGCTTCTCTTCGCCGGGAAGAAGATAGATACCCATATCAAAGTCTAGACTTTCCTCGCTGCTGCCATCTCCACCGCAATCGCAGCAAGCTGCAGAGCAAAGCTGCCCGCAATCGGTGGGAAGGGGGCTTACTCGATTTAATAGGCGGTAGATGGCTCTATACGTATTTTTTCTGATTGTACTTTTCATAACAAGAGTATTATAGCATGTAACTTGGCATAGTAAACATGTTATATGGAATTGGAAATAGAGCTACTTCTCTTTTTTTTTGATTTAAAGTGACCGATATGGTATAATTAACTACTAATTGACAGGTCTGATCAGGATGAAAGACTTGTTATACATCGCATTTCTAAGCAGGAGGATACGGTCGAATTTATGAAATTAGGGATTGATATTGGTTCAACTACTGTTAAGCTCGTTCTAATGGATCGCAATGATAAAATTGTATTCAGTAGATACGAAAGACATATGTCAAATGTTTTTGATAAGGTTTCAGAGCTCATGTTACAGCTGTATGATACCTATAAGGATATACAGACAACGGTTTCCATTACAGGTTCCGGTGGACTTTCGTTATCCACGGTTCTCGGGATTCCTTTCGAACAGGAGGTCATTGCATGCAGCACTGCTGTGGAATCGCTGATTCCCGATACCGAGGTTGCGATTGAGCTTGGTGGTGAGGATGCTAAGATAACGTTTTATGGGCCGACCATAGAGCAGAGAATGAACGGAACCTGTGCCGGAGGAACCGGCGCCTTCATAGACCAGATGGCCGTTTTGCTTAATACGGATGCCCAGGGACTCAATGAAGCAGCGAAAAGCTATTCCATGATTTATCCTATTGCTGCACGATGTGGAGTGTTTGCGAAGACAGATATTCAACCGCTGATCAATGAAGGTGCGAAAATCGATGATTTGGCAGCATCCATATTTCAGGCTGTGGTTAACCAGACCATCAGCGGGCTTGCCTGTGGAAGGACGATTCGCGGAAACGTAGCTTTTCTTGGAGGGCCGTTGTCCTTCCTTTCAGAATTGCGGAAGCGTTTTGTTGAAACACTGGATTTAAAGCCGGAACAGGTCATCTTTCCTGAAGGTTCCCAATACTATGTGGCGATCGGTGCTGCTATGCTGTCCGACAAACATGCGGCCATCAGTATGGAAAGCATTCTCGCAAAGATCGAGAATGCCGATCTGAATTTGCTTTCCGAGACGAAGCATATGGAACCTTTATTTAGGGATTTTAACGATTTTCAGATTTTTAAGAATCGTCACGATAAAGATAGAATTAAAAGAAGAGACATCAAACGGGCAAAGGGCAAGGTGTTTCTGGGGATCGATGCCGGATCCACAACCACGAAAGCCGCATTGATCGACGATGAGAAATATTTACTCTATTCCTTTTATAAAAACAACGAAGGCAAGCCCTTGGAAGCAACCATGGTTATGCTGAGGGAGTTGTATTCTCAGCTGCCTGATACCGCCTTCATAGCCAACGTGACGGTAACCGGATACGGTGAAGGACTGATTAAAGCGGCCTTTAACGTCGATATGGGTGAAATCGAAACAATGGCGCATTACAAGGCTGCCGAGGAATTTTTACCAGGTGTTGATTTTATTCTGGACATCGGCGGACAGGACATGAAATGCATGAAGATAAGGGACGGTGCCATTTATAATATCATGCTCAATGAAGCATGCTCTTCCGGCTGCGGCTCTTTCATTGAAACCTATTCAAAATCTGTAAATATGAGTGTTGAGGCTTTTGCAAAGGAAGGTCTCTTTGCTGAGCAGCCTGTTGATTTGGGTACCCGATGTACTGTATTTATGAATTCAAAGGTAAAGCAAGCGCAGAAAGAAGGAGCCTCTATCGGTGATATCTCTGCCGGTCTTTCCCATTCTGTCATCAAAAATGCGCTGTATAAAGTCATAAAGCTACGAGATACCGATGATGCAGGCAATCGGATTGTTGTACAAGGTGGGACGTTTATGAACGATTCCATCCTGAGGAGTATCGAACGGATTATAGGCAGACATGTGGTACGTCCGGATATTGCAGGAATCATGGGTGCATATGGATCTGCAATCATTGCTAGGGAAAACTACGTTGAGGGCACGGAGTCGGGAATCATCAAACTATCTGAGATGGAGTGCTTTACCGTAAACAATACTCACACCCGCTGCAAGGGCTGCCAGAACAACTGTCTAATGACCATCAATAAATTCAATGACGGTGGAAAGTTTGTAACCGGAAATCGGTGCGAAAAGGGTGCCGGCCTGGAGAAAAAAGGGGAACTGCTTCCAAATTTATTTGACTATAAGTATAAACGGCTCTTTTCCTATGAGCCCCTTGAGGAAGCTTATGCATCACGGGGTACCATTGGCATACCTCGGGTTCTGAATATGCATGAAAACTATCCATTCTGGTTTACTTTTTTTACAAAACTGGGATTCCGCGTTGTATTATCCCCCAGCTCATCCAAAGAGATCTATGAGATGGGGATGGAAACCATATCCTCAGATACCGCGTGTTATCCGGCTAAGCTAGTCCACGGGCACATTAAATGGTTAATTAACAATGGGGTTAAATGGATATTTTATCCATGCCTCAATCATGAGATGATTGAGGATACTACAGCTGAAAATCATTACAATTGCCCGATCGTAGCTACATATCCCGAAGTGATCGCCAACAATATGGATGATGCCCTTGCAGAGAATGACGTCTTGTTCAGCCATCCGTTTTTACCTTATGATGATGATGTCAGGCTGGCCCGACAGCTGTACGAAATGATGAGACCGCTTCATATCGGTTTCAATGAAGTAAGCAAGGCGGTCAAAGCCGGCAGAAATGAGGATAAAAGATTCAAAGATGATGTAAAGAAGAATGGTGCTTATGCAATCAAATATATCAAAGACAATAATAAAAAAGCAGTCATTCTGGCCGGCAGACCATATCATCTGGACCCGGAAATCAACCATGGTATCGATCAACTCATCAATTCCTTTGGCATGGCAGTTTTAACGGAAGATTCTGTCGCTCATTTTACAACGCTAACGCGTCCTATCCGCGTACTGGATCAATGGATGTACCATAATAGACTGTATCGCGCGGCAGAGATTGCCGGCAGGAATACTGATATTGAACTGGTACAGCTCAATTCCTTTGGCTGCGGACTGGATGCAGTCACGACGGACCAGGTTGAAGAGATATTGAAAAATAAGAATAAGCTTTATACGCTGCTAAAAATTGATGAGGGTTCTAATCTTGGCGCTGCAAAGATCAGAATTCGATCCCTGAAAGCTGCAATGGATGAACGGGAAAGAAACAACGTTAAGCACAGCATGGAAGAGATCGTTTACAAGCGAAAAATATTTACGCAAAAAATGAAAAAAGATTATACCCTGATCATACCGCAGATGTCACCGATGCATTTCCAATTTCTCGAACCTGCGCTGAATCACAGTGGATATAAGGTAGTGCTGCTTCCGTCTGTAGATAAGAATGCTGTCGAGGAAGGATTGAAGTATGTCAACAATGATGCTTGCTATCCTACAATTGTAACGTTGGGCCAGATCATTTCCGCACTGAAATCTGGGAAACATGATCTGAACAAAATTGCGATCGCTATGTCACAGACCGGCGGAGGCTGCCGTGCCAGTAATTACGTGGCACTTCTGAGGAAGGCGCTGGAGGATTTGAAGATGGAGCAAATTCCTGTTGTTTCGATAAATATGGCAGGTCTCGAAAAGAATCCGGGCTTTAAATTTACCATACCGATGATTAAAAGAATGTTGATGGCGATGGTATACGGTGATGTGCTTATGCGGGTACTCTATGCCACGAGACCTTATGAAGCAGTCAAGGGCTCCGCAAATGAATTGTTTGAAAAATGGTCCGGGAAAGCATATGTGAATATCGAAAAGGGCAGCTTCCGTAAGTTTAAAAAATATATTCATGGAATTGTTGAGGATTTTGACAAGTTGCAGCTCATTGATAATAAGAAACCAAAAGTTGGGGTTGTGGGAGAAATTCTGGTAAAATACCATCCGACCGCAAATAATGACATCGTTGGGATTATCGAGGCAGAAGGAGGGGAAGCTGTTGTGCTCGATCTTCTGGATTTCCTCCTTTATGGTATGCACAGCAAAGAGTTCAATTTCAGAAAGCTGTCCGGCAAATATAAAACAATGCTAGGCAACGCCGTCGCGATTCGGGTTGTGGAGCGATTCCGCAAGCCTGCCAGAGAAGCACTGCATCTCAGCAAAAGATTCGAACCACCTCTGTTCATCAAGGAAATGGCAGAAAAAGCGAGCCGGATCCTTTCTCTGGGGAATCAATGCGGAGAAGGCTGGTTGCTCACCGGAGAGATGGTTGAGCTCATCGACAATGGGGTGGAAAATATTGTCTGTCTGCAGCCTTTTGCCTGCTTGCCAAACCACATTACAGGCAAGGGCATGATGAAAGCCCTAAGAAATTACAGTCCACTGGCGAATATTGCTGCCATTGATTATGATCCAGGCGCCAGCGACGTGAACCAGCTGAATCGGATCAAGCTAATGATGGCTACGGCCTATAAAAATATGGACAAAGAGAAGTAAAAAATTGTAATCTAATAATCTTTATGGTACAATATATGGGAAAAAATAAGCTATATATAGATAGGAGGAATGATTGAATGGGTAGACATGGAGTAATTGCAAATAGAAAAGCCGCTCAGGATTCTAAGAGAGCACAAGTATTCACAAAGTATTCCAGAGCAATTACGGTAGCAGCGAAAGCAGGAGGAGATCCTGATTATAATATGTCTCTGAAAAATGCCATCGATAAAGCAAAAGGGATTAATATGCCAAATGATAGCATTGCCAGAGCAATTAAAAAGGGTACCGGAGAATTGGCAGGTGAAACCTATGAATCCGGCAGCTTTGAGGGGTATGGAGCAGGAGGAGTAGCCGTTATCGTAGACGTATTAACCGACAATAGAAACAGAACCACCGCAGCGATTAAGCATGCATTTGATAAATATAACGGTAATTTGGGGGTTCCGGGATGTGTATCCTACATGTTTGAAAGAAAAGGAATCATCCTGATCGAAAAAACAGATAAGGTGGATGAAGATGCCTTGATGGAAGCGGCTCTGGAAAACGGTGCCGAGGATATGATTACCCATGAAGAAATCTTTGAGGTGCAGACAACAACCGATACCTTCCACGAAGTATCGGAAGCGCTCAAGTCCGCAGGCTACGAATTATTAGAAGCCGACATCGAATATGTGCCTTCCATGGAAGCGACACCGACCAATGAGCATGACATTAAGAATCTGAGAAAGATGATCGATATCCTCGAGGAAAACGACGATGTACAGAAGGTATATCACAACTGTGCAGTTGACCTGGAGGAAGAGGAATAAACCATACATCCCTATTACCTGCAATAGTATTGAGCACACCGAAAAATCAACCTGTTATTTATCGTAGCGAAAGATGCGATAGTAGCAGGTTTTTTATTGGAATAATCATCTCAAGGATGTTTGGATTTCAATACTTACAAGAATAGAACGCCATATTATGCAATATAATGTCGAACATTGTTTCGGTTTACATGTAGATTGCTGGAAAAATTTGTTATATTATAGAATTCAGAAAAATATTACAGGAGACCGGAATGATAAGAATAGCTATATACTTTACAATTATAACAATTCTATATCTCAATCCTTTTCTGCCCACATCTTTGAAAGGTCTTCTGGGAGTAATTTTTATTATTATCAGCAGTATTGAAACAAATTTGAAAGGCAGCTTGATCACTGCCCTTGTAATCAATGTTTTAATGATGATCAACTATATATTTGATAATAATATTGATTATAAATATAGAATGGTCAGCATGATCTTAGGAATGGCAGTCTTTTTTCTTGTCGCATTGTATACCGGCAAAGGTGCCGATCGGCTCAGAAATAAAAACAAAGAGCTTCAGACAGAGATTGAGATGAGAAAAAGCGTAGAAAAGGAATTGAAGGAAAACCTATCCATACTGGAAAGCTTAACGAGTACTTTGCCGACTCCGGTATGCTATAAGGATCTTATATACAGGTTTACGGGATGCAACTCCGCGTATGAGGAGTATTTTGGATTGCGTGAAATGGATATTGTAGGGTATCGGGCCCATGATTTATTTGATCCGGAAGTTGCCGATCCTTGCTTAGCGATGGACATCGATTTACTGGAACATAAAATAAGACAATCGAGAGAAGTCAGCTTTATATCAAAAGAAGGAACAAAAAAACACTTTATCTTTACCAAGGCACTGCTGACAGATGAGAGAGGTGAACCATCGGGTATCGTTTGTGTTTTTGTTGATACTACCGAACAAAAGGAACATGACAAACTCAAACATAGAATTGAAGAAGAAAAGCGAATCATTGATGAGATGCAGAAATATGACAAGCTGAAAACGGAATTCTTCTCAAATATTTCCCATGAACTAAGAACACCGTTGAATGTTATTTTTTGCGCCGTTCAGCTGATGGAACTGAATATGAGTGATGAGGCGAATCCGATATGTCAGACGCTTGTAAAAAAGAATGTAATGAGTATCAAGCAAAACAGTCTGCGGCTACTTCGGCTGGTGAACAACCTGATCGACATTACAAAAATTGATGCACAAGCGTTTGAAATCAACCTTCAGAATAATGATCTTGTTTTAGTCGTTCGTGAAATTGTTTCATCCATTGCGGATTATGTCACCACGAAAGGCTTGAAGCTGGTATTCCACTCAGATATCGAAGAAAAGATCATGTCCTTTGATGAAGATAAAATAGAGAGAATCATGTTGAATTTAATATCCAATGCAATTAAATTCTCTCCCATTGGCGAGAACATCTATGTAGATATCCTCGGCAAAGGGAATCATGTCTGCATCAAGGTCAAAGACATGGGCATTGGAATCCCAACCGATCATATGCAGGATATTTTCCAGAGATTTTATCAAATTTCACCTGTGAATACAAGGCTTCGGGAAGGCAGTGGTATCGGACTGAGTATTGTAAAATCATTGGTTGAGATGCATCAGGGATCGATTACGGTGGAGAGCGAATATGGCAAAGGGACAACGTTCCTGATTGAATTGCCGACCACTTTACTTCCGGAAGCTGCTAATAAGGAAGCATTAAAACCCCGGCAAGAGCGGATTGAGAATATTCAATTGGAATTTTCGGATATCTACCTAGCGAAAGAGTAGTTTTTATCGATTCCTTCGACTTCAAACAACAAGCGGTTTGCTTCCGGTTGTCTTTTTTGTTTTTTGTCCTATATGTATGATATTCCGGCAGAAATCAAATACTATGACCAAATTCAATGAACAGAGGAGGAGAAATTTTGAGTAAAGTAACGAGTAAGAACCAATTACAGGGAAAAGAAATCGAAAGAGATTATCTGGATGAAGCGGTTCATGGATATAATCTCAGGACAGCAATGGAAGAAGCAGCTCGTTGTGTTTTGTGCTATGATGCCCCTTGCAGTAAGGGCTGTCCATCAAATACCAGACCGGCTGATTTTATCCGATCCATTCGATTCAGAAACCTGAAAGGTGCTGCGGCAATCATCCGGGAGGCCAATGCCCTTGGTGGGTGTACGGCCAAGGTTTGCCCCTATGACAGAATGTGCGAGGAAGCCTGCAGCAGAACCGGTATTGATAGGCCGATCCAGATAGGGAGGCTGCAGGCCTTCGCGGTAGCCATGGAGAGAGAATACAACATGGATGTATTAAAGGCTCCGAAGGCCGATAAAGAGAAGGTTGCATGTATTGGTTCTGGACCTGCTTCCCTCACCGTGGCTCAGAGGCTGGCATTGGGGGGATATCAGGTTACGATTTTTGAGGAATTTGACAAGGCCGGTGGTGTTTTAACTTACGGAATCATACCCCCACGACTTCCACAGGACGTGGTTGACTATGATATTAAGAAGATCAAAGACTTAGGTGTTGAATTTGTCATGAATACCAAGGTGGGCAGGGATGTTACCATAGAGCAGCTGAAGGAGAAAGGCTACAAGGCATTTTTTATAGGCACTGGATTATGGAAATCAAAAGAAGTCGATGTGAAAGGAACAGAACTGCAGGGAGTTACTTATGCAGTTGATTTTCTAAAAAAGGCGCGATCCGCAAATGGTGATTGGAAAATAGACGGTGAAGTCATCGTAATCGGAGGCGGCGATGTTGCCATGGACTGTGCCGCTACAGCCAAGCTGCTGGGAGCAGAGAGAGTAACGATTGTTTACCGAAGAACCATTCAGGAAGCTCCTGCAGATATTGCCGAATTGGAGTATGTACAGGCATTGGGAGTTAGTATCTTTACAAAGTTTAAGCCGCAGGAAATCGTGGGTGAGAACGGAAAGGTGACCGGTCTGATCGCAGAAGGTACCGATGATTTTTCTCAATTAAAACTGAAGGCAAACCATATCATCTTCGCAATCGGTCAAGATGCAGAGGACATGAATAAAATCGCACCGGTGGAGCTGAATCCAAATGGCACGATTGCATGCGACATCAATAAAGGGTTTACAAATATCGATGGAATCTTTGCGGCAGGAGACATTGTAAATGGCGGCAAAACCGTCAATGAAGCGGTTGCTGCGGGAAAAGCCGTTGCAGAAAGCATCATCAAATACCTGACAAAGAAAGAAGGTGTCAATTAACATGGCAAACAAAGCAGATTTATCGATTGAATATTTAGGCGTGAAGTGTGAAAATCCGTTTTTCCTGTCTTCATCACCTGTAGGTGGATGCTATGATATGGTGGCCAAGGCCTATGAATCAGGCTGGGGAGGTGTTTTTTTTAAAACAGTCGGAAGATTTATCGCCGATGAATGCTCCCCTAGATTCGACAATAATGGAAAGGAACAAACTCCATGGATCGGGTTTAAGAATATGGAGCAGATTTCTGATAAACCGTTGGAGGATAACCTCCAGGCAATCCATCGTCTGAAACGGGACTATCCCGATAAGATCATGGTAGCCACCATCATGGGAAGTACCGATGAAGAGTGGAAAGAACTTTCTGAGCTGGTAACGCAAGCTGGAGCGGATCTAATCGAATGCAATTTCTCCTGTCCACAGATGACAAGTCATGCCATGGGCTCCGACGTCGGTCAGAGTCCTGAACTGGTGAGGCAATATTCAAGAGCTGTATCCAGCGCAACGAAATTGCCAGTTATTGCAAAGATGACTCCGAATATCGGTAACATGGAAGTGCCTGCCATCGCCGCCATAGAGGGCGGTGCGAAAGGAGTCTCCGCAATCAATACCATTAAGTCCATTACGAATATTAATCTTGAACACATGACAGCAATGCCCGTGGTCAATGGAAAATCCTCCATTTCCGGATATTCCGGTGCCGCGGTAAAACCAATCGGGTTGCGATTCATCGCACAAATGAAGCAGCATCCTTTATTGAAGGATGTTCAGCTGAGCGGCATCGGAGGAATTGAAACCTGGAGGGATGCTTTGGAATATATTTTGGTTGGAAGTCATAACCTTCAAGTCACAACCGCTGTGATGCAGTACGGGTATCGCATTGTAGAGGATATGGCCAGCGGGCTAGCCTATTATATGGAGGAGCATGGCTTTCAGAAAGTGGAAGATATGGTTGGATTGGCTCTTCCGAATATCATTCCGGCAGAGGAGCTTGATCGAAACTTCAAGGTTATCGTAAAGATCGATCACGAAAAATGCATCGGCTGCGGCAGATGCTATGTATCTTGCTTCGATGCAGCCCATCAGGCGATCAACTGGGATTTTGAAAAAAGAAGACCTTCCGTCAATGATGAATGTGTGGGATGCCACCTGTGTCTCAACGTATGTCCTGTTCCGGACTGTATCGAGCCGGGTGAGATCCAGTACAAGGATGAATCGAAGAGAATCCCGAAGGATATTGCTTTCCAGACGAGATACGAATGAGGCAAATAACAAAAAAATTGTTTCTGATTGCGTAAAAATAAGCGCGAAGGGTATATAATAAACACAAATAAAATCGTATTATCGGGAATTATTGGATTTGTAAATTCAATCATTATCGTTTATACTATCAGTACAGACAAAAAATAAATCAATAAAAGCAAGAAGATCCTGGAATGCTCGTTTAGGAATTATAATTCAACCTACATTTTGACCTTGGGAACTCGAGTTTCCCTGGCCTATGTCAAGCCTCCCACGAGAGGAAGACAGAAGCAGGAACAGAGTACCCCCCTATCTGTGATAGGGTGTGAATTATGACCCTGACGACATGTTCGGGATTTTTTTTATGAGAATATGGGAAAGTGGCAAAGCCACTTTTTTTTTATCTAAAATTCTGACAATTTGATAATTCTAGCTTGATTTTTGTTACTCTTCGGGGTAGAATTTAGTTAAATTATGGAATGCGAAATGCCGTTTCACAATGCGAAATGAAAGTAAAAACGAATGGTATACCAATAGGGAATCTAGAATACAAGGAGGAAAAAAATGAGCTTTAAAAGTGATATCGAAATAGCACAGGAGGCATCACCGAAACCGATACAGGAGATTGCATCCAGTCTTTCAATCGAAGATGATTATTTGGAGTGTTATGGAAAGTATAAAGGAAAGATCGACTATAACATATTAGATAAATATGCCCACAAGGAAAATGGCAAATTGATCTTAGTAACCGCAATCAATCCGACGCCGGCTGGTGAGGGAAAAACCACAACCACAGTTGGTCTTGGCGATGCGTTAAGCAAATTGGGGAAAAATACGGTTATTGCTTTGAGAGAGCCATCCCTGGGTCCTGTTTTTGGAGTAAAGGGCGGAGCTGCAGGAGGCGGATATGCGCAGGTAATACCCATGGAGGATATTAATCTGCACTTTACCGGAGATATCCATGCGGTTACTACGGCAAACAATCTGATCGCAGCATTACTGGATAATCATATTCAGCAGGGAAACCATCTTGGAATCGATACACGTAGAGTTATTTGGAGAAGATGTCTGGATATGAATGACCGACAACTAAGATTCATGGTAAACGGCCTTGGAGGAAAGCCAAACGGAACGCCGAGAGAAGACGGCTTTGATATCTCCGTTGCCTCTGAAATTATGGCAGTGCTCTGTCTTTCCAATGACCTTCATGATTTAAAAGAAAAGGTAGCAAGAATCATTTTAGCTTACAGCTATGAAGGGGAGCCTATCTCGGTGGGGGATCTGAAGGCACAGGGTGCAGTGGCTGCATTATTGAAGGATGCCTTGAAACCAAACTTGGTTCAGACTTTGGAGCATACGCCTGCGTTTATCCACGGAGGCCCCTTTGCCAATATTGCCCATGGATGTAACAGTGTCATGGCGACAAAGATTGCCCTGAAGTTGGGTGATTACGTAGTGACGGAAGCTGGATTCGGAGCAGATCTTGGAGCGGAGAAATTTCTTGATATCAAGTGCAGACTTAGCGGTCTGAAACCGAATGCAGTGGTTATCGTTGCAACGGCTAGAGCTTTAAAAGTCCATGGCGGTGTTTTAAAAACGGATACATTCAAGGAAAACATACCCGCACTGGAAAAGGGAATTGAAAACCTGCTGAAGCATGTTGAGAATATCACCGGAGTTTTCGGGTTGCCGGCAGTCGTTGCAATTAACAAGTTCCCTACCGATACAGAAGCGGAATTAAATTATATCGAAGACCGCTGCAGAGAGCTCGGGGTCAATGCAGTCCTTTCCGAGGTATGGGAAAAGGGCGGTGAAGGCGGAGCTGCGCTGGCAGAAGAGGTAATCAGAGTTATTGATAAGAATGAAAGTGATTTCAGGTTCTCCTATGATGTAAACCTGTCAATCAAAGATAAGATCGAGGCCATTGCAACCAAAATATACGGAGCAGATGGCGTGGATTATATCGGAAATTCATTGAGCCAGATTGCAGAAATCGAAAAAATCGGATACGGAAACCTTCCGATTTGTGTGGCGAAAACGCAATACTCTCTCAGCGATGACCCCAAAAAGCTGGGAAGACCTTCCGGCTTCAGAATTACGGTCAGAAATATAAAGCCATCCATCGGCGCTGGCTTTATCGTCGCAATCACCGGAGATATTATGACGATGCCGGGTCTTCCAAAGACTCCCGCTGCGGAGTTGATCGACGTTGATAAAACAGGAAAAATATCAGGCTTATTTTAGGAGGTACCCATGCTGGAATTGAGTTGCTTAAAATTTATAGATGAATTGTCTTCAAAGAATCCGGTACCAGGTGGCGGTGGCGCTGCCGCGTTGGTGGGTTCAATCGGAGTTGCGTTGGGTTGTATGGTTGGAAATCTCACTGTTGGAAAGAAAAAATACGCGGATGTCGAAGAAGAGGTTCAAATTTTGCTGAAAAAATCAGAGGCGTTGATCATGCGGCTAAATCAGCTGGTACAGAAGGATGCGGCCGTTTTTGAACCTCTGGCAAAGGCTTACGGCATGCCCATAGATACCGAGGAACAAAGAACGGAAAAAGATCGTGTGCTGCAGGAATCGCTGGTGCAGGCAACGAAGGTGCCTCTGGCAATTGCGGAATGCAGTCTGGAGGGAATCCGTCTTCTTGATCAATATGCAAGAAAAGGGAGCAGAATTGCAGTCAGCGATGCCGGTGTGGGCGTTATTTTCTGCAAAGCTGCGATACAAGGATCGAAGCTGAACGTCCTAATCAATTTAAAGCTCATGAAGGATGAAAAATTAAAAAAAGAACTGAATGATAAAATGACTGCTATTGAAGCGGAAGGGCTAAAGCTGGCGGATCAGATCTATCAATATGTGGAGGATCAGTTATGCTGCTGAAGGGAAAACCTGTTGCTGACAGAATAAAAGAAGAGATCATCAAAACGGTAGCGGAATGCAGGAACTACGGAGCGCCTATCCCCAAGTTGGCAATCCTGCGCGTTGGAGAACGATCCGATGACGTGGCATATGAGTCAAGGGTGCTGAAAAATTGTTCGGAGCTGGGAATCGAGGCAGAGGTTGTTGCGGTTGACAATAATATCTGTATGGTAGACTTCATGGCAGTGCTGGACCGTCTCAACGAAGACCCCAAAACCCATGGAATCCTAATATTCAGGCCATTGCCGCAGCAATTGGACATGGAAGTGGTCAGCCGTGGGATCAAGCCGGAAAAGGATATCGACTGTATGAGTCCGGTCAATGCAGAGAAGTTATTTACAGGAGATATAAGCGGGATCCCGCCCTGTACTCCGGAAGCGGTCATTGAGATGTTAAAGCATTACCAATATGAATTGTCCGGTAAAAACGTAGTGATCGTGAATCGGAGCATGGTATTGGGGAAGCCGCTTGCTATGTTATTTCTTGCAGAAAATGCAACCGTAACAATTTGCCATTCAAAGACGAAAAATCTGCCGCAGGTAACCTCAAGTGCAGATATCGTCATAACAGGCGCCGGAAAAAGTAAATTCTTCGGCACAGATTATTTCAACAAAGATTCGGTGATTATTGATGTCGGCATCAATATGGTTGATGGCAGTTTGTGCGGCGATGTCGATTTTGAGGAGGTTTCAGAATCCGTTGCTGCGATTTCTCCCGTACCCGGGGGTGTCGGTACGGTAACCTCGATGCTTTTACTGAGCCATGTGATCAAGGCGATGAAGCTGCAGCAGAGAATGAAATAGTATTCCCGATCAAAACATAAAAATCGTACTTGTAGTGAGGTCACACAATGGAAAAGAAACCTTTAAAGCCATCCGAAATTACTGATTTTACCATTGCCGCAGCACAAGAAAAAGCGAATGGCAGCTTTCAAAAATTACTGGTGCTGGGTATATTAGCAGGCGCGTTTATTGCATTTGCGGCAGAAGGGTCTAATATGGCGGCCTTCAACCTCTTCGCAGAACCGACAACCTTCGGATTAGGCAAAGCTCTGGCCGGAGTGGTGTTCGGAACAGGCCTGATGCTGGTTGTACTGGCAGGAGGAGAGCTTTTTACCGGAAATACAATGATGCTTGCAGCGGTCTTAGATAAAAAAATTACAGTCAGTAAAATGCTTAGAAATTGGATCATTGTTTTCATTGGAAATTTTCTCGGCTCCTTACTGATTGCCTACATGATGGTTCATTCCGGACTCTTTGGAAGCGGTGCAGATCTGCTTGGAGCAGTCACAGTTAAAATTGCGGTATACAAGGTTAATCTTGATTTTTTAGAGGCCTTTTACCTTGGAATCATGTGCAACTGGCTTGTTTGCCTGGCGGTTTGGATTGCCTCAGGGGCGGAATCAATGGTAGGAAAGATTTTTTCCATCTTTTTTCCGATCTGGTTATTTATAACATCCGGATTTGAGCATAGCATAGCAAATATGTATTACATACCAGCGGGAATTATGGCAAAAGCCAATGGATCCTTTGCAGAACTCACCAATTTGTCACAGGAGGCGATGAATTCTCTGACCTGGAGCAGCTTTGCGATACACAATTTAATTCCCGTTACCCTTGGAAATATCGTAGGCGGAGGGATCTTTGTCGGCATGGCCTATTGGTATGTATACAAAAAGGCATAGCTTTGCTTAAACCAATCTGACCAATATTTAATTACCCATTGGAGGGATCGTATGCCAGGACATGGTACAGATGAAAAATCAAATAATGTCAAATCCGTAATGAAAGCGTTACTAATTATGGAGGAGCTGGATAAATCAGGAGAGCTGAGCATTGGAGACTTAAGTGAAAGAATGCTTATGGATAAAGCAACGGTGCACCGCTTGATCAATACGATCAAGGATGCAGGCTATGTAAATCAGAACCCTGATAATAAAAGGTATTCTAACAGTCTGAAGCTCCTGGCAATGGGAAACCGGGTCATGGAAAAATCAGGAGTCAAGCACATTGCAAGACCTTATGTGGAAGAGCTTGCAAGAAAAACCGGTGAAACGATCAATCTGGGAATTCGCGTTGGAAATAAAATTATTTATGTCGATAAGCTGGAGAGCAGCTCCACAATTAAGGTCGGCTTGGGCATTGGGGTCAGTGTCCCAAGTTATTGTTCCGGACTAGGCAAAGCAATCCTTGCATTTACGCCGGAGCCTGAACTTAAGGAGATCATAGACAGTATTACCTTTGAAGGATTTACAGATCATTCTATCATTGATAGTGGGCTCTTCATGAAGGAACTGGAGAAAATCAAGCAAAAGGGATATTCTGTGGATGATGAGGAATATGTTGATGGACTGATCTGCTTCGGAGCACCAATTTTTGACTTTCACGGAAAGCCGATTGCAGCCATCAGTGTATCCTGCCCAAAATACAGGTATGATGAGGAAAAACACCTGCACTTATACACCGGACTTGCAGTAGAGGCTGCAGGGAGCATATCAAACAGGATGGGATACAAATCAGAGTAAAGGGCGCGTTATCAAGCTGTTTAACAATTTACAAATTAATTAAATATTTGCGGAGAAGTCCGCGGAAACAAATGGAGGAAAATAAAATGGCAAAAATCACAACGTTAAAATTACAGGAAATGAAGGAAAAAGGCGAAAGGATCAGTATGACCACTGCCTATGATTATCCCACTGCAGTCTTAGTAGAAAAGGCGGGCATCGAGATTATTCTTGTCGGAGATTCCCTCATGATGACCGTGCTGGGAGATGATTCTACAGTAGCATGCACCATGGACCAGATGCTCCATCATATCAAACCGGTTGTAAAAGGGGCACCTTCCCCACATATCGTTGGAGATATGCCGTTTGGTTCTTATAATGTATCAAAGGAACAGGCTATTATCAATGCAACAAGATTGCTCCAGGAAGGCAGATGTGATTCCATCAAATTGGAAGGCGGAATGGAAGTAGCGGATACGGTAAAAGCGATTGTGGATGCGGGAATTCCGGTTATGGGCCATATAGGACTGACTCCGCAAACCGTATCGAAACTTGGCGGATTCAAAATCCAGGGAAAGGGAGATGCAGCGAAGAAGGTATTGGACGATGCTTTGGCATTACAAGCAGCCGGCGCCTTCGCCATCGTACTAGAATGTATCCCTGAAGATCTAGGTAAATTGATTACAGAAAAATTGACCATACCGACAATCGGGATAGGCGGAGGAAGATATACCGATGGACAGGTGCTGGTTTTCCATGATATGGTTGGTCTCTTTGAAAAATTTGTACCGAAGTTTGTAAAACAATATCTGAATCTGAGCCCGGAAATTGTAAAGGCACTTGAGAAATTTAAAGAAGAAGTAAAATGCGGCGAATTTCCGGAAGCACAGCATACCTTCGGCGGAGTATCGGAAGAGGAATTAAAAAGACTTTACTAATACCTTCCGGATGGAAAAAAGAGGTGAAAAAAATGAAAATTGCCATCGTCGGAGCGGGTGCCATGGGCTGTCTGTATGGGGCAAAGCTTTCTGCCAATCCGTCAAATGAGGTATATCTCATTGATGTTTGGAAGGAACACATCGATATGGTCAACGAAAAAGGACTCACGATGGAAGAGGAAGGAGCACTCATACAGTATCATGCGCTGAAGGGGGCTTCAGAAGCAGAGCAGGTTGGACCCTGTGACCTTGCTATCGTTTTTGTCAAATCAACCCTAACCAGTAAGGCTGTTCGGGATAATAAAGCTGTTTTTGGACAGGAAACCATTGCCTTGACACTGCAGAACGGATTGGGAAACATTGATCTGATTCGTGCTGAAATCGGTGACAACAATGTCATTGCTGGAACCACAGCCCATGGGGCAACGATGCTTGGGCCCGGAAGGATGAAGCACGCAGGGAGCGGCAAGACAATCATCGGAGAATTGGACGGTAGACAGTCCGACCGCCTGGAAAGAATCGCGCAGGTCTTGCGGGAAGCAGGCTTGGAAACGGAAATCTCCAATAACGTACTGGGACTGGTCTGGGATAAACTGATGGTAAATGTGGGGATCAATGCCCTTACCGGAATAACAAAGCTACAGAACGGAGAACTGCTGCGTCATCCGGAAATCGAAGCGCTGCTTGAAGCCGCGGTTAGGGAAGCACACGCCGTCGCACGGGCAAAGGGAATCAGATTAAGCTATGATGATCCCGTAAGCCATACAAAGGATGTGTGCAGGGCAACGGCGGCTAACAAATCCTCCATGCTGCAGGATATCCTAAACCATAAACAGACAGAAATTGCTATGATCAATGGAGCCATTGTACGGGAAGGTGCTGCGGCAGGGATTGACGTGACCGTTAATCTGGTACTGACGAATTTGATTCAATTTATGCAAAAATCAGAGTAGCGAACACTTTTAATATCGTCGAAGAAAGAAAGGAGCCGTACAGTGAAAAGCTATAAACACATCGCGGACTACGTAAAATCAGACGAGTTAATCCAATTTACGCAAGAAATTGTTAGAATAAAGAGCGTATTCGATCCGGAAAAGTTCGGAGCCAACGAAGAAGCGGTTGCAAATTATATTGCGAACTATTTAAGGCAAGAAGGCTTTGAAGTACATATCGAGAATGTCGTTCCCGGAAGACCCAATGTCATTGCTTTTTTAAGGGGGAAAGAACCCGGGAAAACCATTTTGTTTGAGGGACACACGGATGTAGTCACCGCCGGAGATATGGATCAATGGAACTATGATCCCTTTGGTGCAGAAATCGTTGGCGATAGGATGTACGGAAGAGGTACCTGTGATACAAAAGGAAACGTTGCCGCTGCTATTTTTGCAGCCAAAGCGGTAAAAGATTCCGGTGAAGAGTTCAAAGGCAATATCCTATTATGCATCCCCTGTGATGAAGAAGGAATGATGATCGGTATCAAAGACTTCATTCGTCGGGGATGGGCAGACCATGTTGATGCTGCGGTGATTTGCGAGCCGGAGGAAAACCATATCTGCATTTTCTCAAAGGGAGCAATGAGAGCAGAGGTAAGGGTCTACGGTAAGCAGAGCCATGGTGCCATGCCTCTGACTGGGATCAACCCCAATTGGAGACTGGCCAAAATCATTTGCGAACTGGAAAAATTGGAACAAGCTGAAAAGGATCGTTTGGGCTGTCATGAATACCTGAAATGGCCCAGCATTACCCCGACGATTATCACTTCTCCGGCAAAGGGAGAAGCACAGATCAACGTGGTTCCCGGCGAAGCATTTATGACGCTGGACATCCGGACGGTACCGGGACAGAATCACAATGAATTAAAACAGAGAATTTTGGAGATCTATGAAAAATTGGGAGCAGCAGATCCTGATTTCAGGGCAACCTTAAAAATTATAGAGGAGAGACCATGGACTTCAACGCCAAAGGATGCAGTCATTACAAAGGTCGTGTACAAGGCAGTGGAAGAGGTAACCGGAAAAAAACCGGTTTGGCAGGGCGTGCCCGGTGCAACAGACGGAACCTTCCTCCATGCCCTTAAGGGAATTCCGGTTATCGTCATCGGAGCAGGGGATACCTATATCCCGCATCATGCCGACGAATATGTGGATATACCGGAATTGATTGAAACTGCAAAGATCTATGCGTTGACATCCATGTACTTTTTGAATGATGCGTTTTAACGACAAAAGAATCAGAGTTATTGTCGGCCATTACGGAAGCGGAAAAACCGAATTTGCTGTAAATTATGCCTTTCAACTGGCAGATCAGGGCAAAAAAACAGCGCTTGTTGACCTTGATATTGCAAATCCATATTTCAGAAGCAGAGAAAGACAGCAGCAGCTTGAGGAGAAGGGCATACATGTTTACAGCAATACCTTCGGCTATGATATTACTGCGGACCTTCCTGCAATCACCGCAAGGATCAAAGCACCGTTGGAGGATGAGACGTGCCATACAGTCGTTGATGCCGGCGGGGATGATCTGGGTGCAAGGATTCTGATCCAGTTTGAGAAATACTGGAAGATTGCTGATTGTGATCTGTTTTGTGTGGTGAATGCGAACAGACCGGAAACCGATACAGTGGACGGTGCCTTGAGCCATATCAATAGGATCGAACAGGAAACGAAGCTGAAGATAACAGGTTTGATCAACAATACTCATCTCATGAAGGAAACGACAACGGAAGATATCATGAAGGGCTATCGGCTTTGCAGCGAGTTATCAGAAATACTGGAAACCCCATTGAAATATAACTGCTGTATGGAAGAATTGCAGGATATGCTTCAATTAAAAACAAAGAATATTGAGGACTTTCACCTATTCAAGATGAAACGATACATGAGAAGCAGCTGGCTTGACCGGTAAGCAACCATCTGAGTGAAAGGATGTTTTGATCAATGGCAAAAGGTTTGGTGAAATTTAATGAAGAACGATGTAAGGGCTGTGAGCTTTGTGTTTCGGTTTGCCCGAAGAAAATAGTAATGCTCCACGAAACAAAGTTAAATTCGAAAGGGTATCATCCGGCATGTGTTATAGACATAGATTCCTGCATCGGCTGCGCCAATTGTGCTGTAATGTGTCCTGATGGCGCCATCAGCGTTTATCAGGAAGATGTGGAGAAAAGTGATGAGTGAAAAGGTTCTGATGAAGGGGAATGAAGCGTTTGCGGAAGCTGCGATTCGAAGCGGATGCAGATACTATTTTGGCTATCCGATCACCCCTCAAAATGAAATACCGGAATATATGTCGAGAGAATTGCCAAAGGTAGGTGGCTCCTTCGTTCAGGCGGAGAGCGAGCTTGCAGCCATCAGTATGGCATACGGCGGCGCGGTAGCAGGAGGAAGAGTGTTTGTATCCTCCTCTTCACCGGGCATTGCTTTGATGCAAGAGGGATTTTCCTTCCTTTGCTCCACAGAGATACCACTGGTTATCTTGAATGTTTCAAGAGGAGGACCCGGAGTTGGCGGAATCCAGCCCGGTCAGGCAGACTATTACCAGGCAACACGGGGAGGAGGAAACGGTGACTATCATTTGATCGTATTTGCCCCATCCTCCATCCAGGAAGCAGTCGATATGATGGAAATGGCATTCCGAGTTGCCGAAGAATATAGAAATCCGGTTATGATATTGGCAGACGGACTGATTGGACAGATGATGGAGCCGGTGGTTCTCCCGAATCCGATTCCTGATGCTGTCAGGGAAGGTATTCTTAAGGCAAAGCCGTGGGCCTTAACAGGGACGAAGGAAGGGAGACCTCATAACGTAGTCAAATCATTGTATTTAAAGCCGGAAGAATTGGAAAACAGAATCATGGAAATGGACCTGAAATATCAAAAAGCCAAGGAACAATTGGTCCGGTATGAAACGAACCGATTGGAAGAAGCCGAAGTTGTCTTGGTTGCCTATGGTTCTACCGCTCGCATTGCAGAGGAAGCAATGGAACTTTTGGCAGAGGAAGGAATTCAGGCAGGATTGATCCGACCGATCAGTCTTTGGCCCTTTCCTTATGAAGCCTTCGATAAAATCCCTGAAAAGGTGAAAGCAGTCATCTCCGTTGAACTGAGCAGAGGACAGATGATGGATGACGTAAAAATAGGAAGCAAGGGAAGATTTCCCGTCGGCCTTTCAAGCAGAGTAGGCGGGATCCTGATCACACCACCCGAAATTGCTGCAGATGTGAAGAAGGTTTTGGGGGTGGAACGATGAAGCCTGTTTTTGAATACACAAGAGGAATGCTGCCGGAAGAAACCACCTACTGCCCGGGCTGTACCCACGGAATTGCCCACCGCTTGATTATGGAGGCGCTGGACGAAAAGGGACTTTTGGGAGAAACCATTGGTGTAGCACCGATTGGGTGCAGTATCTTGGCGCATCATTACATGAATATCGATATGTGCGAATCTACACACGGCAGAGCTCCCGCCATCGCAACCGGAATCAGGCGCGTTCATCCGGACAAAATCGTATTTACGTACCAGGGTGATGGTGATCTGGCATCGATCGGCACAGGTGAAATCGTTCATGCTGCTCATCGAGGAGAAAGAATAACCTCATTTTTTATAAACAATGCGATTTATGGTATGACAGGCGGGCAGATGGCCCCTACAAGCCTACTCGGACAAAAAACCACGACGAGCATGGATGGAAGAATGCAAGAGCTATCGGGAAAACCCCTTCGTATGGCCGAGTTGATTGCAACCATTGATGGTGCTGTTTTTGTGGAAAGAGTATCCTTGGATTCTCCCGGTAATGTCAGGAAAGCAAAAAAAGCGATTCGGAAAGCCATCGAAGTTCAGGAAAAGAAGCTGGGATTCGGCTTTGTTGAGATCTTATCCTCCTGCGCTACCAACTGGGGTGTTACTCCGGTCAAGGCGCTGGAATGGATGCGCGAAAACATGATCCCTTATTATCCTCTCGGAAATCTAAAATCTCCCGAGGAGGTGAAATAAGTGGCAACGCATAAATTGGTGATTGCCGGCTTTGGCGGGCAAGGTGTCATGCTGATGGGACAAATGATCGCATACGCCGGGATGCTTGAAGGAAAAGAGGTAACATGGATGCCATCCTATGGTCCGGAGATGCGGGGCGGTACGGCGAATTGTTCTGTCATCGTTTCCGATAAAAAAATCAGCAGCCCGATCATTGTTGAAGCGACTGCGGTTGCGGCAATGAATTTGCCATCTTTGATCAAATTTGAAAAAATCCTAAAACCAGGTGGCCAGCTTTTTATGAATACCTCTTTAATCAAAGAATTACCTACCAGAAACGATTTGGAGATATATCAAATTGAAGCAAATGAAATTGCTGTCGCGCTTCGGAATGATAAAGTTTCAAACATGGTAATATTGGGCGCGATCATAAATAAGACAGGAATCGTAAAACAAGAAAGCATTGAAAAGGTTATGGAAAAGTTATTTTCAGGTAATAAGGCAAAACTATTACCTTTGAATAAACAAGCATTGACAGCATGGGAGGCTTAATATTCTTTTCGTATTCCAATATATAAAAGGAGGAGGCTTGTATTGTTGGAATTAATTGAAACTTATCTCAAAATTAAATGAAAGGAAGTGTATGATAACAGATCATACGAGGGAAAAAGATGAAAAAGAAGAATTTAGCGATCCTTTTGGTTTTGGTAATGCTCTTGTCCACCTTAACAGGCTGCGGCGGCGGTGGTGAAGAGGAAACCGGAGATGCAGAGCCATTTAAAGTTGGAGCAATTTACCCATTGAGCGGAGCAAATGCTTTACTTGGAACACAATGCCTGGCAGCAGTTAAAATTGCTGTGGATATCGTAAATGCAAATGGTGGGGTACAGGGAAGACCCGTTGAACTGGTAGAAGCTGATGCGCCGGATCCTACTGCAGCGACGACGGAAGCCGGCAGACTTGTTGATCAGCAGGGAGTACAGGTTATCTTTGGATCCCTAGCCAGCGGAAATTCACTTGCCATCGCCGGAGTAACGGAAAAGAGCGGCGTTACTTTAGTTGAATCAGGCGGAATTGCAGACGCTATCACAGATTCCGGATTTAAAAATGTATTTAGAATTCTCGACAAAGGTAGCCTTCGTGGTGCCGCCGGAGCAGACTATGTTGTCAGCGCTTTAGCACCAATGCTGAATATTGATGCAAAAGAATTAAAAGTAGCGATCATCCACGAGGAATCGGCTTACGGCACATCCGTCGCAGACGGTGCAGTTGCAAAGCTGGAAGAATTGGGAGTGAATGTAGTCATTCGTGAAAGTTACAATTCTACTATTACAGACATGTCTGCAATGGTATTGAAGCTTCAAGATGCAAAACCAGATGTTCTGCTATCAGTAAACTATATCAACGATGCGATTCTTTTAGTAGACACCTTGAAGCAGTACGATGCAATGCCAAAAGTAATGATGGGCTGTGGTGCAGGAACTACAGATCCAAACTTTGCAAAAACCATCGGAGCCGATTCTGACGGTATCTTCTGCACAGATATGCCAACAAATTTACCACTGGAATATTTTACAGATGAAGATATGAATCAAGTCGTCAGCGAATTCAGAGAACGCTTTAAGACTGAATTTCCTGATTTAAACAATGTATCTGTTGCAGCGGAAGCAGCCTTTGCAGGAAGCTATACTTTCCTGAACAATATTCTTCCAAATGCAAAGACGTTGGATGCTGCAGGCATTCGTGAAGCTGCTTTATCCACAAAACTAGACATGACAACCCTTGGCTTTGGCTGGGACTTAGGGGATGACGGACAAAATTATGCAGCATCAGCCAATATCAATCAGTGGCAGGGCGGGAAGGTTGTTACCGTAGCACCTGAAAGAGTGAAGAATGGAGATGTAATCAACGTTCCTCTTCCAATCGCTGCGCAGTAATTCATATTAATAATTAACAGGTCAACCTAATGAATGAACCCGCAGCCACTTGATAGAAGTGACTGCGGGGATTCATACAACTTGATCAAAAAAAGGAGTATAAATATGGAACAAATTTTACAAGTTTTCATTTCAGGTATTTTATCCGGCGGAATATATGCATTGGCTAGTGTTGGGCTAGCTCTGATTTTTGGAGTAGTCGGGCTTGTAAATTTTGCCCATGGCGAATATCTCATGCTTGCAATGTATATCGCTTACTGGATCTTTAATATCGTCGGATTGGATCCCTATCAATCACTCTTGATCAATCTTGTTGTTATGGCAGCGATCGGGTATATTACCTTCAAGGTGATCATGGAACGTGTCCTTGATTCGGATCACTCGATACAAATGCTGCTTACGCTGGCGCTATCCATGGTTTTACAGAACCTTGCCTTAATGTTTTTTAAGGCCGATTATCGAAACATTCGAATTGACATGACAAATGATATCATGAATATTGGTTTTATCACATTGAATACACCAAGGGTTCTGGCATTTATTATCGCAATTGGTGCCTCTGTCCTTTTATATCTTTTCTTGCAAAAAACTTTTACAGGAGCTGCAATGCGTGCAATTTCACAAAATGGAAAAGCTGCTCAGCTGATGGGTATTAATATTAAAAGTATTTACTGCTTGGCTTTTGTGATTGGTACTACACTGGTTGGACTTGCAGGACTACTCATATCTCCGATCTATCCGGCGTTTCCTACGGTTGGGGCCAGTTTTAGTACGTTGGCCTTTATCGTAGTGGTCTTGGGAGGGCTGTCCAGCGTTCCGGGAGCAATCATAGGCGGTCTGTTTATCGGAGTCATTGAAAGCTTTGCAGGATATTTTGCAGGACCTGCTTATCAGCAGGCCGCATATTTTCTCCTGTTTATTCTGGTCCTGATTTTTAAGCCAAATGGATTATTTGGCCGTTCGTAGAGCGCAGTAGGGAGAATGAGTATGATAAAGAAACTTATAGTAAAACAAAATTCAGTATTGTGGATCATTGCCGTTGGCATAATCATCGTTCCTTTCATACTGCCAAATCGATATTTTCAAGATATTGCAGTGATGACGTTCTTATGGGCGGGGCTTGCGACTTCATGGAATCTTTACAGTGGTTATTGCAACCGCTTAAGTATCGGTCATGCAGCATTTATGGGGATCGGTGCCTATACCTCAACCTTGCTATATTTAAACTTTGGAATATCACCATGGATCGGGATGCTTGCCGGCGGAGCACTATCCGCATTAACGGCGCTGCTGATCGGAGGAATCACATTAAGATTAAAGGGAACGTTCTTTGTGTTGTCTACCATCGCATTTGGAGAAATTCTTAAAGTAATGACCATAACATCAACAGAAGTTACCTCCGGGGCTTTGGGATTGATGATTCCATTCCAGCCGGGTTTTGCCAATATGATCTGGACCGGTAAAATCCCCTATGCAATTTTAGCTTGGATTTATATGTTGGTTGCCCTCTTTATCAGTGTAAAGCTGGAGAAATCAAAGCTAGGATATTCTTTGATCGCACTGGGAGAGAATCAGGAAGCAGCAGAAAACCTAGGGGTAAACTCCACGAAAACGATGATGACGGCTTTTATTTTGAGTGCAGTACTGACTTCCTTCGGCGGAACAATCTTCTCTCAATATATTATGTTTATCGAGCCAACCTCGGTAATGGGCTTATCTACTTCCATCAACTTTATATTATTGGCAATTGCGGGAGGGTTGGGAACAGCCTTCGGACCAATGGTCGGTTCCTTTATCCTGACTCCAGTCAGCAATCTATTAAGAGGATATCTGGCAGGGATCAGCGGTTTGCATGGCTTTATTCTCGGAATGATACTGATAATCATTCTCTTGTATCGCCCGGACGGCATCCTGCCCCAATTAAAGCTACTGTCGAAACGTATTTTGCAGAAACTTGATAAGCCGAAAAAAGGAGAATGATTATGTTACTAAAAATAGAATCGGTGACAAAGAAATTTGGTGGATTAAGTGCGGTATCGGATGTCTCGTTAGAGGTGGAGCAGGGTACCATACTTGGGTTGATTGGTCCAAATGGTGCTGGGAAAACGACTTTATTCAACTGCATCAACGGAACACTGGCGATAACCGAAGGGAAAATTATTTTTGACGGGGTAGATATTTCAAGTAAAAAGTCTTATGAAATTGCAAAATTAGGAATTGCAAGAAGCTACCAGATCGTTCAGCCCTTTGGGAATATGACCACGCTTCAAAATGCGATGGTAGGCGGTTTCTGCAAGACCAAGATCTATAAGGAAGCAGAAGAAATTGCGCTAAGGTCTTTGGAGCTTGTCCATCTTGATCATAAGAAAGATATTATCGCAAAGCATCTTAATCTGGGGGAGCGTAAAAAGCTGGAAATTGCAAAAGCGCTTTCCACACAACCGAAGCTCCTCCTCCTTGACGAGGTCATGGCAGGACTAACCCCCATCGAAGTTCAGGAAATGGTAAGAATTATCCATTCCATCAATGCCTCCGGCGTTACACTGATCATTATTGAACACATCATGGAGGCCATCATGTCTCTTTCAAAAAGAATTATTGTGCTGAATTTTGGAAAAAAAATCATGGAGGGATCTCCAGAAGATGTCAGTAATAGTCAGCAAGTGATTGAGGCATATTTCGGGGTAGAGGAGGAAGAACTGGATGCTTAAGCTATCAAATGTCAATTCATTCTATGGAGAAGTTCAGGTATTGAAGGACTTATCCCTGCAAATCAATCAAGGGGAAATCGTAACGTTAATCGGAGCGAATGCAGCCGGCAAGTCAACAATGCTTTCGTGCATCTCCCGAACCGTAAAATCCTTTACCGGTGAAATCACATTTGAAGATCATCGTATCGATGGCTTACGGCCTGATCAAGTGGTCGACCATGGGTTGATACAGGTGCCGGAGGGTAGGTTGCTATTCCCTAAGCTAACTGTTCGTGAAAATCTGGAGCTGGGAGCATATAGTAAACGGAGCAGGAACAACAGAAAAGAGAGATTGGAATACGTATATGGTCTCCTTCCGAAGATGAAGGAAAGATCAAATCAGATGGCAGGATCCCTCAGCGGCGGGGAAGCACAAATGTGTGCCATTGGAAGAGGATTAATGGCGGATCCAAAGCTTCTGATGCTCGATGAGCCTTCACTGGGTCTGGCTCCGATCATCGTTTTGGAAATTATGGAATTGATAAAAAATATTAGAAAGGAAGGTATGACGATCCTTCTTGTGGAGCAGAACGTCAGACAATCCTTGAAACTGGCGGACCGTGCTTATGTCATCGAAAATGGAAGGATCCTTATGGAAGGAAACGGAAAAGAGCTGCTGGACAGCAATGAGGTAAAAAAGGCATATTTGGGAATTTGATAGACGATCGCTTCTTCACCGAGTGATATGAAAATTATGTAAAAATTATAGCTTACGTTTTTCAAACGTAGTATAATAAAACAAATTTTAAAAAGGAGGGAAAATTATGTCAGAGAATCAAAAAGGTGTGAAATACGCCGCATCTTTCAAAGAACAGTTTACCGTTCGTGGAATGATTATCGGATCCGTAGGTGCAGCCGTGCTAACAATGAGTTCAATGTATGTCGCATTGAAGCTTGGTGCATTGCCATGGCCGATTATCTTTGTTGCGCTGGTATCCATGTTCAGTCTCAAGTTGTTGGGTAATACAAATATCAATGAAATCAACGTTACCCACACCGCAATGTCAGCGGGTGCTATGACTGCAGGAGGCTTTGCCTTCACCATTCCAGGTATATACATGTTGAATCCGGAAGCAGATGTCAGTATGATTGCTTTGTTTGCAGTCGTATTAGGCGGTGTTGTTCTGGGACTGATTTTTACAGCACTTATCAGAAAATATTTTGTAGTTACAAAAGATCTGCCTTATCCGATGGGTCAGGCAGCAGCTGAAACACTAGTCGTAGGAGATGAAGGCGGGAAGAAATCCCAAACTTTATTTGCATCACTAGGCGCCGCAGCCGTATTTACCCTTTTAAGAGACTGGTTTGCTGTCATTCCTGCCACGTTCATGAACGGAGCGTTAGCGGGAAAAGGTATCTATGCAGGAATATGGCTGTCACCGATGCTCATCGCAGTCGGTTTCATCATCGGACCGCTTTACATCGGTGTTTGGTTCCTCGGAGCGATCATCGGTGATTTTGGTATCGTTCTTGGCGGAACCAATGCAGGCTTATGGGATGCAGCAACCGCTTCCGCGATTAAATCTTCCCTCGGTATCGGACTTATGGTTGGAACCGGAGTCGGGATCATCGTAAAAGGGATCATTCCAAAGGCAAAGGAAATCTTTGGACCGATGTTCAGCAAAGACGCCATGTCAAACAGCTTTATCAACCTGAGATGGGCTCCTATCGTTATGGTTGCCCTTGCTTTTGTTTTCACAGTTGTCTGTGATATGGGCGTTGTTGCGAGTATTATTACCATTCTTGGCGTATGGCTTGCAACATCAATGTCTGCTCAGATCGTTGGACAGACCGGAATCAACCCGATGGAAGTATTCGGAATCATCGTGCTTCTTGCAGCGAAAGCTGTATCCAGCTTGGGGCAGACGGAAGCTTTCTTGGTGGCAGCAGTTGTTGCCATCGCTTGCGGCCTAGCCGGGGATGTTATGAACGACTTTAAAGCAGGTCACATCCTGAATACCAATCCAAAAGCGCAGTGGATGGGTGAATGCATCGGCGGACTGATCGGATCCTTTGTAACCGTTGGCGTATTTTATGTTATTCTGACCGCTTACGGACCAGCTGCCTTCGGTAATCCGGAAGGCTTTATTGCACCTCAAGCAGGTATGGTTGCAGCTATGGTCGGTGGAATTCCTCATATGACCTCCTTCCTGATCGGCTTAGTGTTAGGCTGTGTGCTGTATATCGTCAATTTCCCAGTTATGACACTTGGACTTGGTGTATACCTTCCGTTCTATCTGTCAGCAACAGCATTCATCGGCGGTGCATTACGGTTTATCGTACAGAAAGCTGCTCCTGATTGGGATAAGAAGGGAACCGGCTTGATCATCGCTTCCGGTTTACTCGGTGGTGAAGCAGTAATTGGTGTAATCATTGCACTGATTCAGGCAGTACAAGGCATGAGCGCTCTGTAATTTAGTGAAAAGCGCTTTCTAAGGATAGACACAATACATATCAAAGACAGAACAGATGATTTCGTCTGTTCTGTTCCTCTTTTAGATGGAGGTGGTGGCGCAAAGCGCCGTGATGGAGGCATCATAATGAAAGAAATAAATATTACGGATATCAAAGGGATTAAGGTAGGCCATGCGCAGGATTTTAAAGGCGCATCGGGATGTACGGTGATTCTGTGCGAAAAGGGAGCCTGGGCGGGAGTCGATGTGAGAGGTGGCGGCCCTGCATCCAGAGAAACGGAACTGTTAAATCCGGTCAATATGGTAGAACAGATCCATGCAGTCATGCTCAGCGGCGGCAGTGCTTACGGTCTCGATGCTGGATCGGGAGCGATGGCCTTTCTTGAAGAAAACAATGTCGGTTTCGACGTTGGCGTGGGAGTCGTTCCAATTGTGTGCGGAGCCTCTCTTTTTGACCTGGTTGTCGGTGACCCAAAATGCAGGCCGGATAAAGCGATGGGATATGAAGCCTGCAAGAACGCAGGCAGCGGGCCTTTAGCAGAGGGGAATGTGGGGGCCGGAACGGGAGCTACCGTTGGAAAGTTTCAGGGAATCGCACATATGATGAAAAGCGGCCTCGGGATCTATGCTTTACAGATTGGAGAACTGCAGGTTGCGGCTATTGTAGCCGTCAATGCCCTGGGTGATGTGGTGGATGTGGATACCGGAAAAAGAATCGCAGGCTTGCTCAATGAGGACAACACCGCACTATCCAATACGGAAGAAACCATGTATGCTCAGTATGGGGAGGACAAGAATGTCTTCAGTGGAAACACGACTATCGGCTGTATTATAACCAATGCAAAGCTGACCAAGGCACAGGCCAATAAGCTGGCATCCATTGCGCATAATGGCTTTGCCAGAGCAATCCGTCCTGTTCATACGATGGCGGATGGGGATACCATATTTGTGATGGCCACGGGAGAGGTTGATGTAATGCCAGATGCGGTCGGTGCCCTTGCTACGGATGTGATGGCAAGAGCGGTCAACCGAGCAGCCAGAATGGCAGAGCCTGCCTATGGATTAAAGGCGGCTAGAGATTTCGTGTAATTTATATAGAATCAAGCTTTACAAAGTTTAATTTCCGTTGGTCGAAGGTAGCTAAATACTTTAGACCGACGGATTTTATCATTTCCACCGCAAAATCGAATCGAGCGCCAACATCCTTGGGTCTGTGGGCGTCGGATCCAATGGTGATGATCTCACCTCCAAGCTCTCTGAATAAATGCAGAATTTTATTTGACGGGGTGGTTCTTTCCCCCAATCCGTAACGGAAACTTGAGGTGTTGATTTCGAGGCCTTTCCCGTCCGCAATGATGATTTTCAGAATATCTTCCACCAGATCCAAATAAATGGAAGAGGCTGCGATCCTGCTGGAATATCGATCGATGATATTGAAATGTCCAATCACATCATATTCTCTATAATTCAGTAAGCAATCCCGCATATAGGAATAAAACGAAGTATAGGCATCTTCAACGGAACGATTCTGAAAAAAACGGTTCCCGTATAATTCGTATCCATCCGCACAATGAAAGGATCCGATGATAAAATCATAATCAAAGGCTTTTGCCTGTGCCTTGCATTTTTCCAGAACATCGCCGTGTTGGATGCCGATTTCAAGGCCTTTCAGTACCTTGATCCGGTTCTTGTAGGCTTCTTTCGAGTCATTTAATGCTTTGTGATAGCTGGGAAAATCCAGCGTAAAAGGGAAATCAGTGTCCGGATAATCGGGATCATAATGGTCGGTTACCGCGATTTCCTTGAAACCGAGTTTACAGGCAGCTTCAATCATTTCCGTCATTGGTGTGCTGCAGTCGTCGGAAAAGGCAGAGTGTGTGTGATAGTCATACATATTATACTTTGGTCTCCTTGCTGTTTTCTGTTGAGTTTTGCTGAAAAACAGAACCACTATTTAGAAAATTGTGGCTTGTCTAACAGCTAGTATGCTATAATTATTATATCAAAGAAAATGTCTTTTGAAAAGGGTATGGGGATGTCGGCAGTTCTAACGGAAAAGCAATTAATACAAAAGGCGAAAAATGGGGATGAGGGTAGCTTCGAATCCCTTATTTTAAGTTGCCAGAATAAAGCGTTCAATATCGCCATCCGTTACTTAAAGAACGAAGAGGATGCCATGGATGCTTTGCAGGAAAGCTTTATTAAAATTTTCAGGCACTTGAACTCCTTCAAAGAGGACAGCAGGTTTGATACCTGGGTTTATCGGATCGTCGTCAATACCTGTAATGACATGCTTAGGAAAAACAGCAACCAAAAAATCACCGACAGTATTTTCAAAACTGAGGATGAAAAGGAGACGATCATCGAAATACCTGATGTGTCCGGTTCCCCGGAGGTGGTTTTTGACAAAAAGGAAAAGGCAAAGCATATTGTATCGTGTTTGGAAAAATTGAACCAGGAGCAAAAGGAAATCATAGTGCTTCGCGATATTCATGGATTTTCCTACGATGAGATCAGCGAGATCCTCGATTGCTCCATCGGAACGGTGAAATCCAGAATAAACAGGTCGAGACTAAGGCTGCGTGAAATCCTTCTGGAACAAAATTAGAATCAAATCGTCTAACAGAATATAGGAGTTTCGAAATTTGATGAAGCGATTGAGATAGTAGGAGGGAGAGCGGAATGAAATGTAATGAAATCAGAGAGTTGCTCTCACTTTATATAGACCGGATGCTCGATGAAAATCAGCTGAAGGAAATCGAAGAGCACCTTTCGACATGTGATGCATGTAAAAATGAATATAATGAAATGAAGGAAATGATTGATCTGCTTGGTCAAGCTGAAATGCTTCCGGTTCCCGACGCGTTCGGATTCAGGCTGAAAAAAGCCCTGAAAGAGGAAGTGCAGAATATGACCGATTCCGGGATAATTGGAAAGCCTTCAAAAAAGAAGAACCAGTGGCGCATACTTACATCAGTTGCCGCTGTATTTGCCGTTGGCCTCTTATCTTTTGGCTTATATCACGATGTTTTAGGCATTCTACCGGATCAGTTTAACGGAACAGAACAGGCCGAGATCGCGCCAGCCGAGATCCCGTCGGAAGAGAGCGATGGTGCTGAAAATTACGACATAGATACCGGTATCACAGGCAATGCAGATTCAGAAGGGAATTCCATCCTTTCCAGTGATGGTTCCGTTTCGATGAAGCAGCAGGATACAGATTTACAGCTCGATTCGACTGCTTCGGATCGTTACACTTCAAATGCCCCGGACTTTGCCGCCTCCTCAGCTCCGGACAAGGATGATACACAAGGATACGGTGTTGCGGGGGGTATGGAGCCCGATCAAGAGGATCAAGGGATATCGGCAGCTGATGCTGCAGAGCCGGAAGCGGGAAACAATGTCTTTGGTTTCGATGGAGAGGCTCCGATCAACAGCAAGCGCGATCCGATTCAGGATGAATGCAATCGCTCATTGACTGCATCAAGTGTTGAGCGAAACGCTGCTGCAGTGCAGTATTATGACAATCTCATCGAAGAAAGACTGAAGGATTTTGACTATCAGGTTTTGGAAACCTGCTATGTAAAAACCGGCGAGTGGCAGTTCAGGATTTTTATTTTCCGTGGAAAAGACGGTAATACTTATAATGAAGAAATATTGATTATAGGAAAGGATGGAAAAATTAGCGCAATCTATCCCAATGAATTTATGAGGTTGTAAAGTATGAGGATAATAATCATTGATGGCAATAGTTTGATAAACCGAGCCTACTATGCCTTGCAAAGACCTATGATCACGAAAAGTGGACTGTACACTCAAGGAGTGTACGGTTTTCTTAATATGCTTAATAAAATCAAAACAGACTATAAACCGGATTACATCACAGTTGCCTTTGATAGAAAGGCGCCGACCTTCCGGCATTTGGAGTATGCAGAGTATAAAGCCGGCAGGAAAAAGATGCCACCAGAGCTTGCAATGCAGCTACCTCTATTGAAGGAGGTATTGGCTGCCATGAAGGTGAAAATGCTGGAACTGGATAGCTTTGAGGCAGACGATATCATCGGTACCGTAGCAAAAAAAGCAGAAGCGGAAGGGTTGGAGCCGTTGATCATTACCGGTGACAAGGACGAGCTGCAGCTGGCTACTGAAAAGACCAAGGTTTTGATCACAAAAAAAGGCATCTCAGAATTTGAGCTGTACGATGAAGCTGCAATGTTTGAAAAATACGGCTTTTCACCGGAGCAATTCATCGATTTTAAAGGCTTAATGGGAGATTCCTCCGATAACATACCAGGAATTCCCGGGGTTGGAGAAAAAACGGCACTCAAGCTGATTCAGGAATACGGAAGCGTAGCAAATCTAATTGCCAACGTGGACCAGATCGCCAGCAAATCCCTGAAGGATAAAATCGAAGAAAATGCGCAGCTTGCATTGATGAGCAGAAGGCTGGCAACGATCAATACGGAGGTTCCCATCGACATCGACTTTACCGAGTTTAAGTCGGAGGAGCCTGATTACGATACACTCATTGATCTTTATATCAAATTGGAGTTTAACAGCTTTTTGAAAAAGCTCCAGCCACAGAAACAAAGCAGACCTGTAACGGATGTACCGCCTGCGGCGAAAGAACTTGCCGATTACAGTCTCGTCGGAGAAAACCAAAGCCTTCACAAAATCAACGAGGCGAAGGACCGGACCGGACTGAAGCAAATCCTTATTTCCCGGGAAAAGGAACTGGATTTCCTGCGAGATGATTTGAAGAAGGACCAGAATATCATACTAAAAGTTTTCAATGACCATAATCATAAGGACGTGCCAGTTATTTACGGAATAAATATTCTGTCAACCAATGCAAGCTACTTCATTCAGACGGAAGGCACTGATTTGCTGAGGCCGCTTAGTGAAATCATACTTCGTAATGGGATCAGAATCTCAGGACATAATCTTAAAGATGACTACTATGCATTGCTGGCAAATGGGATATCCGGGTCTTCTTCATCAGAAAAAACGGATACGGTTTTCGATACGGAATTTGATACGGTGATTGCCCAATACCTGCTAGACCCCTCCAGAAGTGACTATGGAATGAAAACATTGATGCTGGAGTATTTCCATGAGGAGATAGTGGAGGAAGCCGGCTTTCTGAGCAATTATGGGCAGATCGGATTCTTTGCTCAATCAGAACAGCAGTACATGGATTACGGCACCAAATGGTGTACTTCCGTTGAGAAGTTAATCAACGTGTTAAGTCATAAATTAACGCATGAAGACCTGGAGGCTGTCTTTTATGAGGTAGAATTGCCTCTCATCGAAGTGTTGGCGTCCATGGAGCACTATGGCTTTGCAGTAGACAGAAAAGAACTGATGGATGCCGAGGTGATCATCAGTGAAAAAATCAATGAATTGACAGTTAAAATATATGAACTGGCAGGAGAAGAATTTAATATCAATTCACCGATGCAGATGGGAGTTATCTTATTTGAGAAGCTGGAGTTACCCTATGGAAAAAAGACAAAGAGAGGGTATGCAACAGGAATTGAGATTTTGGAGAGGTTGAGAGACGACTATGAAATTGTTCGTCTCATATTGGAATATCGAATGTACTCCAAGCTAAAAAGCACCTATATCGAGGGACTTTTGCCATTGATCCATAAGGACAACAAAATCCATGCACATTTTCAACAGACTGTGGCTGCAACAGGACGGATCAGCTGTACCGAGCCGAATCTGCAAAATATTCCGATTCGACAGGAATTGGGAAGAAAGCTCAGAAAGGCCTTCGTTACAGAGAGCGAGGATTATGTGCTGGTTGGAGCGGACTACTCACAAATTGAACTCAGGATTCTGGCTCATTTGTCACAGGATCCTCTTCTGATCGATGCATTCAATCATGGAGATGATATTCATAAGATAACCGCAGCTAAGGTTTTTGGAGTACCGGAAGATCAGGTTACACCAATGCAGCGAAGCAATGCAAAAGCGGTGAATTTCGGCGTTATCTACGGCATGAGCGGATTTGGTCTGGCGACGGAACTGAATATAACTCGAAAAGAAGCGGAAAGATATATTGGAGAGTACTTTAAAAAGTATACAAAGGTTAAGGATTTTCTCGAGGGGCTCGTGGCAAGCTGCAAGGAAAAGGGCTATGTCACCACAATCATGAATAGAAAAAGGATCATCCATGAGATCAACGCCAGCAATTATATGGTCAGACAGGCAGGAGAAAGACTGGCTATGAACAGCCCAATTCAGGGAAGTGCAGCGGACATCATAAAACTAGCAATGATTAAGGTTTATCAAGAGCTGAATCGGGAGAAAATGAAATCGAGATTGATTCTTCAGGTCCATGACGAGCTGATCATCCAGACACATAAAACAGAATTGGATAAAATTGAGAAGCTGCTTGAAAATAACATGGAACATGCAGTAAAATTAAGTGTAACCTTGACCTCTGATCTAACCACAGGAAAGAATTGGTATGAATTGAAATGAAAGTAATCGGATTGACAGGCGGGATCGGTTCCGGGAAATCTACGGTAACCGATTACCTTATCGCAAGGGGTTTTCATGTTTTGGATGCGGATCAGATTGCCCGGGAAATTGTACTTCCCGGTTCGGAAATGCTGATTCAGCTTGCTTCTGCCTTTGGCAGAGGTATCATTCTGGAGGACGGAAGTCTGGACAGAAAAAAGCTTGGTGAAATTGTGTTTTCAGATCGCGAAAAAAAGAAGACTTTGGATGGGCTGATGCACACTCGCATACTGGAGCTGATCCACGAGAGGATCCTGCAGATCCGTGAAGAGCGGAAGCATAAGGTTATTTTTATTGATGCACCATTGCTCTTTGAAACAGGTCTGCATAAAAGTGTCAGCGAAATCTGGCTTACCGATGCAGATGATGAAACCAGGATCCAGCGGATTATGGCGAGAGACGGCATGAGTAGGGAAGAGATTGAGAAGAGAATCAGTGCACAGATGACGAGAGAAGAGAAACAAAGCCTGGCCGATGTAATACTGGACAATACAGGGGATCAAGAATCGCTTTATCAGCAGATAGAACAGCTGATGAAAAAAATATAACGAGGTCGGAGAGATAAAATGACAAGGAAAATCATTGCAATAGCTGCAATTATAATGATAACTTTATCCAGTCTGTCCGGCTGCGGAGAAACTACAAATTTCCTAGGCGGCACGACGGAGCAGGAGAAAGAAACTGTTCGATCAGAGGATGTTTATATTCCCATCGAGAAGCTTAGAACTTTAAATCCCATCGTCACCAAGGATGAAGATGCATACTATCTGAATAAGCTGATTTATGAAGGACTCTTTGGATTTGATCGGAATCTGGCAATTACCAACGTGTTGGCAGACAGCTACACCTATGCACCAGATGGGACTTCAATCACGATTCATCTGAAACAAGGTATATACTGGCAGGATGGGGTAGAACTGACTGCAGAGGATGTTAAATTCACCATGGACGCAATCGTCGCAGCCTCCTATACCAACAGCACCCTCTACGCCACCAATATCAGCAATATAAAAAATACAAAGCTGGACAGTAAAAATCCCTATCTCATCACGATCAGTTTTAACAACCCACAAAATATTTCATTGAGCAATTTCACATTTCCAATCATACCGAAGCATCAATTTAAAAATTTAGATGCGGCAAAAAAGGGGGAGCCAGGTTTTATTCCCATCGGAACCGGAATTTATCAGATTGCGGACTATAACGAGCTATCCCATATTGTTTTGAAAGAAAATAAGAACTATCACGGCGATATTCATCCAATCAATACACTGTACTTTCAGATTATCCCCGAAAAGCAGGATGCCATCAATTTGATGGATGTCAACAATATTTCCATTACCTTTTCAAAGGAATTAGACCGGGATACGATCTATACCAACAAGAATGTCAATGTGATAAACTTTCCCTCCAACGAAGTGGAGCTTATCGGCTATAACTTTAGAAATCAAGCGCTGAAGGATGCAAGGGTGAGAAAAGCAATCGCAAGTGCAATTGATACGGAAGAAATTATAGAGAGTGCGTATTTTAAAAATGGGATTCAGAATGATACAATCTATTACCCGAATTTCCTGGGGAACAACAGTTCAAAATCTCACAATCTGTATGATATTGCAAAAGCAAAATTGTTGTTAAAGGAAGCGGGGTACAATGACAAAGATGGAGACGGACAGATCGAGAATGCTTTAGATGAAACAATTTCAATTAACATTCTTGTTAATTCTGAGGATCAATCCCGAGTTGCGGCTGCGCAGATTATCAAAGAAGGGCTCGACCAGCTGTTGATCCGAAGCAATATTATAAGCAAGGATTGGATCGGATACAATTCCGATTTGGCAAGCGGAAACTATGATCTCTATCTTGGAGGTTATCAAATCAAGGAGAACTATGATTTGAGGTTCCTGCTTCATACCAACTACGGAAATCTTACCGGTTATTCCAATCCTACGTTGGACGCTTTGCTGGATAAAATGGAATCCGGAATATCCCAAGAGGATAGAAAGTCTACTTATGCTCAGATCAGTGAAATCATGACCGATGATTTACCATACTATTGCTTGTTATATAGAACCTATGGAGCAATTGCTTCTCCGACTTTAAATGGGGAAATCCGTCCAACCTTCCTGAACCTGTATCAAGGAGCGGAAAAGTGGTTCGTCATGCTGGAGGTTCCGGATGATGAGGAGGAAAAAACAATCAATGAAGCAGCAGCGTATTAACAAATAAATCACAAGACACTAAAAAAGTATTGAAATCTCTGGGTTCGAATGACTCAGAGATTTTCTTTATCACCTCTTGACTATATGGTTACCCGATACTGTATAGTGCAAGATAGAGAAACGAATTGTATAAAGAATCCGAATAGATAGAGGAGGGAAATCATGAGATGTACAGCAGAGATTTTCTCGCAGGAAGAAATCAAACTGGTTCATCAGAAGACCATGGACCTGCTGGAAAGCACAGGGGTATGGGTCAAAAGCCCTAAGACATTTCAATTAATGAAGGAAGCCGGGGCACGGGTTGACGAAGAAACCCAGAGAGTGTACCTTACGGAAAACCGCATCATGGAAGCAATAAGTTCTGCTCCGAAAAAATTTGTGTTGGCCGGAAGAAATCCTAAATATGACTATGGGCTTCCATCCAATGAAAGCCGTCATATCATGTCCGGAATCTGTACCAACATCTACGACCCCTATACCGGAGAGCGAAGGGAAAGCACCAAGGAAGATGTTAAAAATGTGGGAAGGGTTTTTCAAAAAGCTGTTACAGGTGCGGTGGCCTGGACCGGATGTTCTGCGTTGGATGTGCCGGAGAAAACCCATTGCCTTCACGAAATGGCTGCAATTATGCAAGGTACTTCCAAACATGTACAGTTTCAACTGAGCAGTACACACGAAGCTGGTTACGCAAAAAAAATACTGGACCTGGTGGCCGGTTCAAAGGAAGAATTTATAGAGAGAAAAATTGCATCGGTATTGTACTGCCCCGTTTCTCCCCTGACCCAGGATGCGGGCATGCTGGATGCATACCTGGAATTGGCGGACTATGAGGTGCCTGTTAACATCTATCCGATGCCAATGATCGGTATGACATCTCCGGCTTCGCTGTTTTCTACTATCGTGCAAATCAATGCAGAAGTTTTGTCAGCCATAACCATCTTCCAGACCGTCAAGCCCGGCTGGCCAATGATCTACGGCGTGGCTTCCGGGGCAGCAGATGCCAGATCCGGTGCTTATGTGAAAAGTGGGGAGGCTCCTTTGATCAGCTTGGGGGGTACGGCCATCGCCAAGTATTATGGCTTGCCTTGTGCTGTTACCGGGGGAGGAACCTTTGAAACCATGCCGGCATATTTAGGGGGTGCGGATCTGATCGATGGCATCGGCACCTGCGATAACGGGATGGCCGTAAGCCTTGAAATGATCCTGACCGAGGACGAAATCGGACAGAGGATTTTACGCATATGCCGTGGAATCCGGATCAACGAGCATACGGATCTTGTGGATGAAATCAAGGAGGAAGGCCCGGGCGGTACATTTCTTGCCCATAGGTCCACACTGAGGAATTTTCGGGACAATGACGAGATCTATACTTCCCCATATTTTTCATCCAAACTGAGAGGGACCATCAATGAAAAAGCGGATTCTATCGCCATTGCCAACAAGATGGTCCGAGAAATCTTGGAAGGGACCATCGAAGATGGATTGCCTGAGGATATAGTAGCAACAATGGACGGTATTTGTGCAGAAGCAGATTCCACAGCTGATAAAGCGTAAGAAGGAGGGATTCCATGAAATTCTCATATGAAAGTCCATTCCCATCTTATCAGATCCTCAGTGAGCAGGATCTGATCACGATTCACGCGGCCACCCTTTCTTTGATGAAAAACTACGGAATTCGGGTTTACGGAGCAGAAGCGAAAGAAATCTATCGAAAAGCAGGCTGCACCATCGAGGAGGATACCGGTCTCATCCATTTTCCGGAGGAACTGGTGAACGATGCGATTATGAAAACGCCGGAACACTATACCATGTGCGGCAGAAACCCGAAGGATGATTTTGAGCTGGGGAGCGACCGGGTCTTTTACACGTGCTTTGGAACCGGTATTGAAATCGTAGATCTGGAGACAGGGGAACGGAAAGCGTCGGATTCTACCGATCTGGGTAATTTGGCCAGGTTTGTGGATGCGATACCTGAGATCAATGCGTTTACCACAGCGGTAGCGTCCCAGGAGGCACCGGCACATGTAAAGGATCTATATGAGGCAAGGGCAGTCCTCAGCAATACCACAAAGCATGCCATTCTGGATGCAGAAAATGGGAAAAACGCTAATTTAGTCATCGATATCGCAGCAGCCGTGGCAGGCGGTAGAGATAAACTGAGAGAGCGGCCCTTTGTGACCCTTTGCATTTGCCCAAACAGTCCCCTTGAGATCCACGAGGGCGCGTCGGAGGTCGTCATTGAAACAGCCAAAGCCGGCCTTCCGATCAGTATTCTGTCAATGGGTCTTGTGGGTGGAACTACCCCGGCGACCCTTGCAGGAACTTTGGTGGTGACGAACGCAGAAATCCTAGCCGGTGTTGTGCTGGCTCAGCTGGTCAACCCGGGAAATCCCGTGATGTACGGCAGTTCAACCACGATCATGGATATGCAGTATGTCAGCTCGCCGGTAGGCGCACCGGAACACGGAATGTTTGGCACGGCAGTCGCCCAGCTGGGGAAGTATTACAAAATCCCAACTAAGGTTGGCGGGACATAGGCTGACAGCAAGTGCATGGATGCGCAGATCGGTCATGAAAAGACTCTGACAGGCCTGATGCCGGCTCTTGCGAGAACCAGTCTCATCTACGGCATGGGAATGATCGATATGGGGATGGCCGTCAGCTATGAGCAGCTGCTGATGGACGCAGAATTTGTGCGTATGTTTAAAAGAGCCGAACAAGGAATCGAAGTGAATGAGGATACGATTGGCTTGGAAGTGATTGCCGCGGTAGGACCCGCCGGAAATTATCTGAGCCAGAGACATACCTTAAAACACATGCGCAAAGAAATCTCAACCGCAAAGCTGATCGACAGGAAATCCTATTCTCTGTGGGAAAAGGAAGGCTCCTTGGACATGGTTCAGAGGGCAAATAAGATGGCCAGACGAATATTTGCAGAGCATGAGCCGGAGCGGCTTGCTCCGGAAATACTTGAGAAGATCGATGCCATCATTGTTGAAGCGGAAAAATGAATTACTCAACTGCGATAGAAATCTTCATTAGATAATCGTTTGGTTTTGATTTTGAAAATAGATACAGCTGATCTTGTTCGTATAGATCTCCTTTAATAGTAAGATTGTTTTTTTCTATGTAATCTTTCATCTTTTGATAGGCGCTTACTAATGTTTTATAGGAGCCTCTATGATATAAGATCGCATAGGTGCCGGCCGGTTTCCGCCAAACGTTGGAACCGGCTATCTTTCGTATCGGTTTGCTGCAGTAATAATCCGACCGAAATACATTTTGCTCAAAATTCTTGCGCAGAACGATTTCACCGATGGGAAATACATTCCCCAATTTGTTTTGGTTGCAATAATCAGTTAATTCTTCTATCTTAAGCCAGTAGCTTTCATCATTCATGTCGTCTAAGGATGGAGTTTCTGTAATCACCATATATTCTTCATCACATTGCTGCAAAGAAATCTCTCCCAAATTGACAGGGAGGGAGGCTTCTATGATCTCGATGGTATTATCGACAAACTCCCTGGTATCAGCTAAGCGCCTTTGTGTTTCAATGAGCGCATCTCTTTTTTTCTTCAATAAGTCGAGAAACTCTTTTGTATTTTGCTTGGAACTATAGTTGAGAATTTCTTTTAATGACATTCCTACAGATTTTAATGTGGTTATAATTTGAAACGTCATAACCTGATCGATAGAATAATATCGGTATCCATTCTCTGCGATCGAATCCGGCTTCAAAAGTCCAATTTCATCATAATAGAAGATGGTGTCTTTTTTTACTCCGCAAAGAGAAGCGAATTCTCCTGTTGTTAAATATTTCTCCATTCTTATTTTCCTCTTGACTATTGGGTTACCGTATACTTTATTGTACAAGATAGGTAGACTAATTTCAAGAAGTTAACCTACAAGCTCAGAGAAAGAGTTGAGGGGGAGAATATGAAAGAAAACAAGAAATATTTCACACGAATGGGAGACGGAACCGGAGTATACATGACGGCGGATGAAATTCGAAGCGATATGGAAGCCGGAATGAAGGACGCAGCAGCGCGGGGAAAAATCCCTGAATTGACGGAAGAGGATCAAAAATACCTGTTCGAAATCATCACGATGGAAGGAAATGTCGTAGGTGTGAAAAGAGGTATGGAGGTTGTGTCGACTTCTGATTCGGGCTGTTTTAAGCTGAGCTATCAAGCCAATATCCCCATGGATCGAACGACCAGCGTACTCGTCAACGAGAGGGTGCTTGGTCTTGATTCCGTAGATATCGGAAATATCGATTACAGCTATAAAACAGTGAAGCCGATCCTCCATGATGAAGCAAAGATTATGGAAATTGCACAGGCACAGGCAGTGATCCCGGTTCTTTACGGAGGAATGCCGGATCTGGGCAGATATACCAAGCCTGACGGTCCTGTCGACAACTGGTCAGAATTGCTTCCCTTGGGAAAAATCCAGGAAGCCTTGGCCGCACAGGAAGAAGCAGTTGAGCATGCGGTAAAAGATCTCGTATATATCGCAGATGGCATGGCAGACGCTGGTGCAGACGGAATGAATTTCGATACCTGCGGAGCATCGGGAGATGCTGATTTCCTGGCTGCTTTGAAGGCGGTCGAAAGGATCAAGAAAAAGCATCCCGATTTAGGGATAGAACTGGGCATGGCTGGAGAGTTTGTCATGGGGATGCATGGAAAGCTGTATTATGATGATACAAGGCTTGCAGGCCTATATCCTCATAAGCAGGTCAAATTGGCGGAAAAAGCCGGCGCGAATATTTTCGGACCTGTAGTCAATACCAACAGCAACCAGTCCTTCCCATGGAATATTGCCAGAGCAGTTACATTTATCAAAGCCTGTTCCGAAGCATCCAATATTCCGGTACATGTGAATGTCGGAATGGGTGTAGGAGGTACACCGATGGCCTATGTACCACCAACGGATGTTGTTTCAAAGGCAGCAAAAGCGATGGTGGAAATAGCGAAAATAGACGGATTGTAGATTGGCTCGGGTGATCCTTTCGGGAACGAAGCAACCCAGGAAGTCGCAGCATGTATGGGCGGAATTCGCAGTGCCGGAGATCTGGTATTGAGAATGCAGCTCGCCAAAAGCATGAGACTGAAGGAAGCAAAAAAACACGTTGCCGAAATTTTAGGCGTCAACACAGATGACCTTGCTGATTGCTCAGTCATGCGGGAAATCCGGGAGACATTGGATATAGGATATCCAATGCCATCGGATGGAGCAGCCAAAGGCATCGAAGCGAAGTTCAGGATTTCAGAAGTGTTGGGAATCAAAATCAACTCGGTGGAGCGATTTAAGCAGAAAGCCGGAATTAAATAGAGATATCGGATGAGAAGTGAATCGACACGTTGTAAGCAGGTAGGTGCCTGCTTACGACGTGTCGATTCCAATTGAGCTCAATCATGGAAATATTTATGAAAATTATCGCAAGATAACAACAGATTCTGAAAAAAGGGTTTGACATCGAGGCCAGAATGCAGTAAAATCAATATTGTTCAGTCCTCACAGAGACAAATCCTCGGACTGATAAGACAGGTTATGCGGTCGTGGCGGAATAGGCAGACGCGCACGGTTGAGGGCCGTGTCCGCAAGGGTATGGGTTCAAGTCCCTTCGACCGCACCAAATCAAATACCATCTATTGATAAAAGGAATTTTGTCAGCAGGTGGTTTTTTGTTTGCCTGAAAGTGCTTGATTTAAGCCGCTTTCGGGCTTTGTGCTTTTTAGCTTGTAGCAATAGTTGGTGTTTTGAGAAAGGCTTTTTTACAGGATACTTGATACGAACCTGTGGCTGCCAAGTGCTTATTTTTAACGATTAGACCTCTGGGGGTGTGCATCTTTTAACGATTTGCCTTGTAATCGTTAAAAGATACTGTTACGGCAAAAAAACAGCCCGCCGATTGGCGAGCCGTAAATAGTTGAATGTTAAGCTGTGACTTCCGAGCCGTTTTTGAATCTGAATGTCATTGCGCCATCTTGGTTGATCGTCACTTGGTCGATTACAGCAAGCCACAGTTTTTCGTCGAACTCGGCTATGGCAAACGGTCGGATCTCAATGTCTTTGATGAAGCTTTCGATGATTTTGCCCTTGCCAAGGCGTTCTCGCTTGATCAATTCCAACTCATCGACTTGATCTGAAGCTTTACGGTGGCGTTCGAGATAGGCGTTGTTACGCTCCGTCCATTCCTTCTGGTCTACTGCTGATCGGGCATTTTCATAAATTGCTTTTCTGGATAGTTCGGTTACAACCTCAATTTCACGGAACAATTCGGCAAGTTCTGTATCAATTGCCGTGGTGTCACAAAGGACATTTTGAGCAAGTCGGCAGTCTTCAATCAGCCCATCGCGGTTATACATTAGTTGATTGAATGCGGCTAAAAACCTTTCCTTGATCACTTCCTCGGTGAAATGTGGCGTCTGGCATCCTTTTCCGGGGTTACCGAGCCGTTTGTATTTATCATTACACTGCCAGACTTCTTTGCGGTAGGTCTTGTCGCCCTTATAACTACCCCAGACCTTCTTGCCGAAGCGACCGCCACAATCCGCACAGATAAGTCGGGATGCAAATATACTCGTGCTACTTGTGGGTCTGCCGAGGTTCTTACGTCGCTCTATTTCAAGCTGAACAGCATCGAACTCATCAGGTTCGATAATGGCGGGATGGCTGTTTTCCACATAATACTGCTGAACCTGTCCTTCGTTCTTGACCATTTTCTTCGTGAGGAAGTCTGCACAGAAAGTCTTTTGCAGTAGGGCATGGCCTTTATATTTCTCGTTGGTCAGGATTGATTGAACCACCGCCGTTTGCCACGTTTTCTTACCTGCAGGTGACGGAATGTTGTGACGTTCGAGATGTTTGGCGATTGCCGAGAATGTCTTGCCCTCCATGTAGAGACGAAAGATGAGGCGAACAATTTTTGCTTCGGCATGAACTATTTGCGGTAGGCCGTCCTCACCTTTCTCGTAGCCGAGGAATTGTTTGTACGGAAGACTGACCTTGCCGTCCGCCATTCGCTTGCGCTGACCCCAAGTCACATTCTCTGAAATGGAGCGGCTTTCTTCCTGCGCCAAACTGCTCATAATTGTAATAAGTAACTCGCCTTTAGAATCCAGCGTATAGATGTTCTCTTTTTCAAACCAGACTTCCACGCCTTTTTCCTTGAGTTTGCGGACGGTTGTGAGACTATCTACTGTGTTTCTGGCAAAGCGACTGACTGATTTTGTGACGATGAGGTCTATGCCGCCCTCCAGAGCATCAGCTACCATCTGATTGAAGCCATCGCGTTTCTTGGTGGTGACCGCAGAAATCCCTTCGTCCGTGTAGACGGTCACAAATTCCCAGTCTTCTCGGCTCTGAATGAATTTTGTGTAGTAGTCAACCTGCGCTTCATAGCTTGTAAGCTGCTCGTCGCTGTCGGTGGAAACTCTTGCGTAAGCCGCCACGCGACGCTTGACAGCGTTCGACTTTGACTGCGCCGACAAAGCTGGAGCGGTGGCGGGTATAACTCGTATATTAGCCATTATCCGTACCTCCCAGCGCCCGTTCTCTTGCTGTTTGCCGCATCTCGTCAGTCCAGCTCTCTCGTCGGGAGCGATTTTCCCATGTAGTGGTTTGCTCTGTGCCGTCTTTAAAAGTAAAAACCAGGACGCCGTCGTCGGGGACTGCTATCGCTGTGATCTTTTCCGTTAATACATGGGGGTCGTGCTCAGCAAGCCCTAACACTTCGGCGCATTTCTCTTTGAGTATGTCCTCGGGTATTCGCTTGGCGGCACATTCGTGCTTTCCTCGGTAAGTGTAGGTAGCGCAAGCCCAAACCACCTTGGCATATTTTGTGCCGACGCCGCTTACCTTTTTGCGGAATTTTGCTCCACACTTTTTACAGGTGATTAGTCCCGAAAATTCGCTGAATGTCAGCTTCCGGGGATGATTTGCTATTGCTGCCCGCCGGGCCATCTCAATCTGAACCGCCTCGAAGGTCTCGCGGTCGATAATAGCTTCATGTGAACCCTCGACGTAGTATTTCGGCAGCTCACCGCTGTTTGACTTCCATTGCTTTGTAAGGTGGTCAGTGATAAAGCCTTTTTGCAAGCACGTATCACCGATGAATTTCTCGTTCCCCAGAATAGATCCTATGGTGCTTTCTGACCAGCGACCACCGCACTTGGTGGGGACTCCGAGCCGAATCAGCTTCTTCATAATCGCATTTTTACCAAGTCCCGATAAATAGTCAGCGAATATCATCCTCACAACCTCGGCTTCTTCGGGAATAATGGTTAACTTGAAGTCCTTATAGTCAAACCCGTAAATGCGGATGTTGTTGGAGGGCTTGCCCTCCTTGAAATCTTTTCTGATACGCCACTTTTGGTTTTCGCTGACAGAGCGGCTTTCTTCTTGTGCGTAGCTTGCAAGGATGGTAAGCATTAACTCTCCGTCTCCTGAAAGTGAGTGCAGGTTTTGCTCCTCAAAATATATGCCGACGCCGAGATCCTTAAGTTCCCGTACAGTTTCAAGCAATGTGACTGTATTTCTCGCAAAGCGACTGATAGACTTCGTGAGGATGAGATCGATGCGTCTCGCACGACATTCGGTAAGCAGTCGCTGGTATTCAGGTCTTGAATCCTTCGTGCCGGTTTCCGCTTCGTCGGCATACACGCCAACATACTCCCATTCAGGCTTGCCCTGTATCAGATTGCTGTAATAGCTGACCTGAGCGGCAAGGGAACGGAGCATTTCATCTTTACCGCAGGAAACACGAGCGTAGGCTGCGACCCGTTCTCTGGTCGGCAATGGCGCCGTTTGTTCAACTTTTGTTATCTTTCTGCCCATAATGGCCTCCTTTCGCATTACCATATATCACTCTTTTTTCCTTACATAGCAAGTCATTTTCGAGGAATATACTGCACGAGGATAAACCATACTTTTGGGCAAGTATTGCATCTATTGCCTGTAGGTCATCGTCAGAAATGATGCCATTTGCGTGCCAGTTTTTAAACACCGCCATAGCTGACTTGTAGCGGAGGATTGCTTCGTCTTTACTCATGGCAAGCCCTCCGTGACTGCCCAAAACAGGCGCGGGAACAGTATCGCCGACGTGCGTTACCATAGCTTTCAAACTCTGTGCCACAGATCGGGCATACGAAATGATATACGGCTCTGCGGTTCACGGCCTCAGGGTGTGCCTTCCACCAAGCCATACGGCACTTATCCGAACAGAAACGTTTCTGCTTAGAACCCTGCGTGTGCTGAAGTGGAATTCCGCAGTTGGCGCAGATATCAATGGCTACAGGCAGTTCTTGCTTTATTGCAACGCTGATGTTATTTCGGCGGCAGTAGGACTTGACGGTGTTTTCGGACATGCCGAGATCGGCAGCGATAGCGGCATAGCTGTCACCTTTACTACGTAAGTATTCAATCCGTTCTTTTTGAGCAGTAGTCATATGCTTTCCTCCATTCGGAGGGGAAATGAAAAGAGCCCCTCTACCGTCTACAGACAGAAGAGGGGCACTTGCGTACCAGCATATACTGGTTATTCGGTTTTGATGAAAGCATCCGTAAATCCCGCCGCCTTGACTCTTTTGAGCATGGCATCAGCATTGGCTTTGACGGCGTAAGCACCGACTTGTACACGGTACAGCTTTTTCGGTTCAGTTGGGGTGGGAGTGGGAGGCTTTGAAGGTTCTGTTGCCGTGAGTAGCCTTTGAACTTCGGCGCGAAATGTATCCATTGACTTGCCGTGCTTCGGAAACCAGTGACCGGGATCGGCATGATTACTGGCGATGCCGCGTTTATGCCCCTCGTAATGACCGATAATAACGCCATCCGCCATCGGGTCGAGATTATACTCCTTGCAGAGATAGGCACACAGGTTTGTGGCTTCCTTGTAGACTGCGTTGAAATAGGCTTTGTCGGTCAGGCCATCCTCGCAGATCTCGAAGCCGATATGTGTATCGTTCGCAGCACCTCCGGCATGCCAGCCGCGATGATTCCACGGAAGCGTTTGATAGGTTGCGATACTCCCATCAGCCAGTTTCCCGATAAAGCCGTGAACACAAACCTGCCGTCCATCCGGTTTGTCCTGATTCCAGTGGTTGTTATACTGGTTCTTACCGAGTAAACCGTCATCTGGACCAACATAGCGTTTCAGATTCGGATTGTTCGCACCAGTGGAGTGAACCATAATGCCTTTGACAGTAATAGTTCTGCCCGCCTTGTAGCAAGCGTTGTTTGTAAATATCAATTTCCGTAGATTCATTTCTGTTCATCCTTTCCATGAAGCTGTGCCAGCACATCTTTTAACTTTGCAGGCACGGGTAACCCAATAGCTGTGGCATTCTCAACGAGAGAAATTCCCTCATTAGCAATGTAGAAGAAGATAACCGCGGTGCGAAGTGGTGCTCCCGTGCCGCCGAGCAGATAGGTGTCGATGAGATGACCAATGCCGACCACAAGGAATAGTGCTACCTTCTTGGCGATACCCTGCGCTCCGATTCGGCTGGACAGTTTCTTCTCCACAATTGCCCGAAGCACGCCCGTGATGTAGTCGACGACTACGAAGGCGACGAGCGCATAAAGGAAGCCGTCCAATCCGCCCAAATACCAACCGAGCAATGCGCCCAACCCCGCGAACGCCGTCTGCGTCCAAGTCCAGATTTCTTTCATGTTAGTTTTCCTCCTAATAAATAGTCACGCCGTTCAGATTTGGCTTTTCGGATGCTATTCCAATCAAATCCGAAAGACGCGCTTTGCCTTTCCGTCCGCCACTGTCAACGGTGAATGCTGTATAGAAACCACCTCTGCCGAAATTGTGGGTAACATCTGTGACAGTGCCGATGGTTTCAGTCTTTGCACCACTTACAATGCGTACCTCGTCGCCAATGGTGAGCTGTGGCGTGAAGATGCCGACGAAGCTCTCCTGCCTGCCTGAAATGGCGATGGCTTGCGCCAGCTCCTCTGCCAAAGCCGTTATTTCGGCAAGCGTCGCACCGTCTGCGGCGGTAACGTAAGTCGTGCGGTGTGACGGCTGCGCCCACCACTTGCTGCGAGGAACATCGGCATAGACCTTGTTTGCCGGCTCGGCGCAGGTGACACAGACCCTGCTGACCGCTTCCGAATCGTCATATTCCACACTGTAGCCCCAGCAGGTTTTGTCACGCTCGAAGGTATAAACTGCGGGTTGGTCGAAACGGGCATCTGTAGCGGCTGCTACACCAATGACGCCATTTGCTGTTTCATCGACCTTCCAGCCGTCAAGCAGAGAGATGACCCGCTTAATTCCGTCCAGTATGGCGACATCTGGTTCGAAGCGCAGCTTCCATGCCTTTGAGCTGTCGCCGACAAAAAAATCCTCCACCTCGGCGAGGCGAAGAATTTCCTGCAGGTTCAGCTGAAGCGTCGTTTCTTCAAATGTGTTATCCTCGTTGAAGGTCTGTTCCTTCAGCAGTTTGCCAATTGCGTTTCTGGCGGATACCGATACTTTTTCATCCGGATACAAGACCGAAGCGCGGTCGATATAAAAAATGCCGAGCGTGATTTCGCCGCTGCTACCGAGGGAAAAGTACAACTCCATCTTGGTGCCGGGTGTCACGAAAGCACGGTAGCGGTTGAGCAGTGCGCCCTTGATGTTGAGCAAGGTGCAAGACATCTGCGAGACCTCACTGCCGATGCTGAATTTCACAGAGCCGTCAATAAACGAATTTGTGATGTCAGTTGGCAGCATATACATCACAAACCGATGGTCGCCCTCAGCACTCCAGAACCCGTATGCGCCGTAATGCGCCACTTTCTTGATGCTCGGATACGACACCGTTTCATCCGGTGAAATCCTGCCGATTTCCGTATAAGTCAGGCTGTCATACAAACCGAGAACCGGGTCCGCCGTGCTGCCCGCGACGGTACCTTCGGCGGTGAGGTATATAAAACGGAGCAGGTTGTCCGAGGTGTGGATCACCTGCGGAAACAAGCCTGCTCCTGCGTCAAGGGAATATTCAAATGTCAGCGTCATGGCATCACCCCCGTTGCAGCTGCAACGAGTAGGTGAAGCGCAGCAAGTTGTTCGCGGTCTTAAACGGGTACTCAAGCGCAAAGCTGGCTGTGATCGATGCACCTGCCGCAGGCGGTGTAGTAAACTTTAGACCCGGCACGGTCTTGCCCAAAAAGAAGGTTGAGCCGAAGCTCTGTCCGTCCCTTGTCGGAAAGCTCTGGTAATATAAATTGTATGTCCAGTTATAACTAACACTTCCCGATACAGTTAATGTCTCTACTTGCTTTGTTCCAGAATTGCCCGCGGCGTCAACTGTGGATGTCGGTATGGCGGTGAGTCCTGTGCAAGTATCATTTGCAATGCTGATATTCAGGGTAGGATCATTATCCGCAGCCACTTTAGCGGTCAGTCGTACATATCTTCCGTTATCTGGGCTGATTGTAAAGAAGTCGGTAATATCGGAGTTTTGTGCGAGAGCTGCGTTTACTTTTGTCGCAACTACTGTCGAAGAGTCTCCGCTTGTAACCGGCACCGAAAGGGTGATCGGAGAGTTTGCCATTCCAGAGGCCGTTAGGACAACCGTCGCGTTCCCCGCAGTCCCTATGGTTCCGCTCACATAGATATTTTCCTGTTGCTTTACAGCGGCGACTCCGGCTGTTGTGTTGGTCGAGGTTGAAACGGTGGTCAGCCCAGCGCAAGTTCCGTTTGAAAGTGCGATATTCAAGCTTGAAACATTAGCCACTGGCGTGTTAGCGGTTAAGATCACATCCGCACCTGAGACCGACGTATCATATAAAGCTGAAATATTCGCATTGTCTTCAATGGCTGCTTTTATCTTGCTCGCCACTATGCTCGCCGTATCCGATGAGCCCACAGGCACAGAAAGTGTGATCGGCGACCCTGTCATGCCACTCGATGTCACAACAACAGTGGCATTGCCTTCACCACTTAAAAAGACTCTCCAGTACCTCGCTGATACTTCTGTGAATTTCCAGACTTGACCCGTCCTCGAAAGCCCTGATACATCCGTCCAGTCTGCATCATTTGTTGAATACTGAATTTTAAGAGTATCGAGCCTTGCAGACGGTACGGTCAGAATATCAATCTTCAGTGTGTTACAAGGTTTCGACGAACCGAAGTCTATTTTGATAGGGTTTACGTCGCTTACCACGCAGGAGGAAGGATACAGCGTATCATCATAACAATCCCACCAAGCTATTGGATCTCGATAATTACGACCTGAGTATGGCGTTTTTGAAGCGATGTTTCCAAAGGATATTCCGGTGCTTTTGCAGGTCATCGCCGCCGTATGGTAATTTTCATACCAGTCGCCGCAGTTGTTCTCCAAATCCACCGTATAGTCCGTGCCTTCTGTCATTTCTGTATCGTTAACAAAAATACGGACGGTCCCGGACTGTATCAGCGGGCACTTCATACTGAACTCGGTTGTAGCTCCGTCACCCTCGCCGATGACGAGATGGTCAACTGCATAGGGTGGGAAAACGTCATGGTTTGGGAAGGTGAATGCACCGACCCCGGCGACGCCGAGGTGCTTGACAATACGGTTGTTGCACTCGCTGTCAAGGAACGTAGTGACAGGCAGGTCGTACTGATAGGTAGTTGTATTGCCGGTACCGCCACTGAAGGAATAGCTTTTACTGCCGTGATACTTCAGGTTCATATCTGAGGAGTATTCCACTGGGAAGCGTGAAAAGCGTACATACCCGTCCGTGCTGCCGGTAAGTAGCCATCGGGACAGATAATTGCTCTCAGCCGTGGGATACACACCGTTTGTGCCGAAACCGGACGAAGTGCAGGTGGCGTAGAAGGTTGCGGTTATATACACCACATCCGTATCGGTCTTTGCGATGGCAATCTGGTTCCCTTCGGAATCCTGCAGCATAGCGTGGGACATGATGTAGTAAGTGGTTGACCATGTGCCGCTGTAATAACCTTCGAGAGCCACCTCGGTAATGGTAGAGCCGTTGCATTCTGTCGCTTCCAGCTTGATCTGCTTTGTTGTGTGCGAAGTCGGATATTCATAAACCGTTTCCAACGTCGTCACGGCTTTACGCGTCAGATGTGTAAAAAGAGCGGTATCCGTAACTGCAGGTGTCCCCGTTCCAGTGCCAACCGCAATGTATCTGAACAGGTCTGTCGTTTTACTAAGCGGAGAAGCCGTCAGCCTGCTGTTAAAATAGTAGTTCGTAATGACGTTGAAGCCGACTGCTGTCTGCTTGATTTTCCCACTTACGGCATCGATGACCTTAACGTCAAACCGGTTATGCAGAACGGCTCGTTCTTGTATCTTCATATTGAAAACCTCCTAAATCGGTAATGTTGAAACAGGCTGCAGGCTGACAGAAGAAGCCATAACAGCAATGACAGCCGTATGCGCGGGCTGGAAACACTCAGTGAAAACAGCTTCATCAATCCATGCACCAGTTGAAACTATGGCTATGCCTGCCGTTTCGTTTTCAAAGGAGAAGTAGTCCAAAGTTTCTGAGGCGGCTACAATGCTCAGAGTGGGCAGAAACCATCTTTGTGTGCCAAGTTTGTAATACCAGAGCGAGCGGTATTCTGGCATTGTAATGGTTACCGCTACCGTCCTGCGGATATCAGAGCTCGTATATAGAACAAGCGCTTGCTCCTCGCTGTCATAGGAAGCGGATGTAACGGCCACCCCGGAAACGGAAAGAGTGCATTTTACCGGAAACCCGGCGTCGATACTTCCATATAGAGGCTTTGTTAGATGAAGCTTGAAGCCGTAGCAGACGAAACCTGTCTCGCGGTTCAGCTTCTCCACCGAAGCTACGGAGATTTCCCCGGTGTCCGGCTCATCCAGTAGAGCATAAGGATAAGCGGTATTTCCTGATGCGTACTCCTTGCTCAGTGTGTCCAGTTCGGTTATATCTGAAATCCACATCCTTACATTAGAAGCGTTGATGTGGACCGTTTCCGGTCGGACGCTCATTCCGGCATAGTTCCGGTGCGTTAATGCCAGCAGCATCCTGCCATTATTCTGCGTCAGAAATCCGATACGGAAGTCGTTGGTGCGGACGACCGAAAGTGTCGTGTTGCCCGTACCAAGTGGTGTGACTTCATGCTCCGCTTCCCAGACATAGCTTCCGTTTTCCTGACAGCAGAGCGCCCGGTAATACACAGAACCGCTCTTGAGGTAGCCGATGATTAAGCCCTGGTCAAGGTCTTGTTCGACGCTGGACTGCCAGCCCTTGCAGGCAGATATCTGTGAGACATCGGTGGCAAGAAGTACAGCATTATCACTGTCACGCCAGACCTGAACATAGAGGTTTTCGTCACGAACATAAAAAACATACGGATATTCCTCGGTTTGTAGGTAATACCACTCCTTTTCGGCGTTCATTTTCCATACGCCGTTGAATTCAATCGCCACATCAGTCGCCGTGCCAAGCGCCCACTGGTACTCCCATGGATACTCCAAGCCTGCCGGAAACTTCCGTTTATACACCTTGGCGATACCGTCGTCCAAACAGATGGCATATGCAAGAGATAAATCGGATTCTCCGACCGTCTGGCGCACGGCTACATCGCCGAACTCGGGAGCGATATCTTCGTGAATCGGCTCGGAGAGTAGCGAGTTGACTGAGGTCTGTGTGGCTACCACGCGGAGCGTTGCTAAGCTGTCCGTGTTTTCTACCTTGAAACGATTAGCGAGTTTTTCCTTAAGCGCCGTTGGTATGCTTCTCATGGATCGCTCACCTCGCTTACCGTTGCAAGGGTAACTGTGACCTTATACCAACCCGCCGCCTGATAGTCAAAACTGCCGAGGTCAATAATTCGCCCGGTAAAAACACCCTGTTTTACAGAGCATTCAAGTAGTGGAACGCTGTCCTCGGCATCCATCAGCGCAGTTTTTCCTGTTTCATTAACATAGAGGGTTAGCTCACAATGCACAGTTGGCGAGCCGAAACGGGTCAAATACTCAGTCCCGTCAAGGGCGGTCTGAATCGTTCGGATGACTTCCTGTGTTTTCCGAAAGCTGACAAAGCGCGTAATGGTTTCATTTGTCTCTGTGTTTTTCAGATAACTCATACACGCACCTCCTGTCTGAGCTGGTTGATGATGATATCCACCACCGAGGACATTTCGCCGGTGGAATTGATGCCTTCCACCCTAATTGTGCCCGTGTGGTTGTAAGTCATGGATGGGGTTCCTGCATAGGCGGGTTCAAGCCCCGCAAAACTCGCTGTTATGCCGAAGTCGGTGGGGATAGCCTTTTTCATGTCCTTTTCCACACCCGACATCGCCTTCATAAAGCCCACACCGATACCTTCGCCCATGTTGCCGCCAATTCCAGCGAACACGGTGGAGGGCGAATGGATACCCAGCAGGCTTTTCGCACCATCCACAATACCGGAAAAGAAGCCGCTGACCTTATCCGCAATCCAAGAACCGAGGGATTTGATGCCTTCCCACAGACCTGTCACGATATTCTTGCCGATTTCAAATACCGCACCGACCGCTTTCCCAAGGCCGACCACAATGGCGGTGATAATCTCAGGTAGCTTTGCCACAAGCTGGGGTATGGCTTTTATCAGCCCAAACGCAAGTTGTATGGTAAGTTCAATGCCCATCTCAATGATGAGGGGCAGGTTGTCGGTAATAAAGTCAATGATAGTCATGATGATTTCGGGCAGGGCGTCAATCAGTTCCGGCAGCGCGTTCAGCAACCCTTCCGCAAGCCCCTGTATAATGGCAAATGCCGCTTCAAGGATTTGATCCATGCTGTCCAAAAGACCTTGCACGATGGTGATAATCGCCTCAACCGCCGCAGGAATCAGTTCCGGCAAAGCGGAACCAAGCCCCATCACGAGGGCGGTAATTAACTGTACCGCCGCATCAATGAGCAATGGCAGGTTATCAATCAGAGCACCTACAATAGTCAACACCGCATCCACGGCAGCTGGGATGAGTTCGGGCAAAAGACTTAGGAGTGTTTCAAGCACCTGCGTAAATAGGTCAACCACCGTGGAGAGCAGTGTCGGCAACAAGTCCCCGATTGCCTTAAGTATACCGTCAAGGGCAGGCGGCAGAGCCTTGACGATATTCTCAATGACAGGCACGATGTTTTTCACCACGTGCCCGAACGCCTCGACCACATTGCCTATTAACAGTTCAATGTCTGCATCGGCGTTGCCAAGCCCTGCCATCAGGTTGCCGATGGCCGACTGCATACCAGCCATAGAGCCGCTGATGGTCTCCGTGGCTTCCTTAGCTGTCGTCCCGGTGATGCCCATTTCGGTTTGGATGACGTGGATTGCTTCGGTCAAATCCGAAAACGAGGACAGGTCATATTTGATGCCGGAGATTTTCTCGGCGTCGGCGAGCAACCGCTCCATTTCAGACTTGGTGCCGCCATAACCCAGCTTCAGATTATCGAGCATCGTGTAGTTTTGCTTGGCAAAACCTTGGTATGCCGTCTGAATAGAGGACAAATCCGTACCCATTTTATTGGCGTTGTCTGCCATGTCCGTGATGGCCATATCTGCAACTTCTGCAGCCTTAGCGGTGTCTCCTCCGAGGGACTGAATCAGACTTGCTGAAAAGCCCGTGACAGTTTCCATGTACTCATTGGCGGACATGCCTGCCGTTTTAAAGGCATTTGAGGCGTAGTTCTGCACCGTTTGGGAAGCATCACCAAAGAGGGTGTCTACGCCGCCGACCAGTTGCTCAAAGTCAGCGTATGCCTCAATGACTTCTTTACCGAGCTTAACGGCGGCCGCTCCGGCGGCAAGAGCAACAGCACCCATTGCCGCGCCGACACCTTTTAACACTCCGCCCAGCTTTTCAAACTTTCCACCGGATTTTTCAGCTTCATCGCCCGACTCTTTCAGTTCATCGCCGAGGTCGTCGGCACTATCCGCTGTTTCGTCCAGTTCCCGTTCCATACCATTGAGTTCGGCTTTGGCGTTGTTAAGCTGAACAGTCCAGTTCTGGGTGCGACGGTCATTCTCACCGAAACTGTCGGCGGCATTCTTCAAGGCGGACTCAAGGGTGGCGATTTTGTCCTTCTGGGCATCAATTGCCTTGTTCAGAACCTCATTACGTGCTGCAACCGCCGCTACAGACTTATCCTGCTTGTCAAATTCGGAGGAGACCAGTTTCATCTCACTGCCGAGAACCTTGAAAGACTGGTTGATGTCACGCAGGGCGTTTTTAAATTCCTTTTCACCTTCAAGGCCAATTTTCAAACCAAAATCCGACATAAATCCACCTCCCTTCTAAACGAGTCCGCTTGGAATAATCTCATCAATCCCATACTCACGCTTTGGTTTTGCCAAACCATGAAATTGTTTATAGACCTCCCACTGGTCGAGCAGATGGCCGAGGGGCATCAACCAGACGTCCTGCTCAGAGCGTTGGAGGAGGGACACGCCGTAAAAAATCAGTCGGGCAAACGACTCTTCATCGCTTACCCGACCTTCGCGTTTTTTGACGCACTACCCCCAGCATTTTCTTCCTCGCTTTCAATATGGCGTTTCGTTCCTTTATACATGGCGTCCATGATTGCATTCTTGTATTCACCCAACTCAAGCGGAGAGGTGAGCAATTCCACAGCTTCCTCTGTCAGCAGTTCCTGCTTTTCTGCAGGGTTTTGAAGGTTGTGAATCAGTACCGACTGATTGGCAAGCAGCGTGATGAGCCAAACAATCTCATCAAGCGCCATCTCAAAGTTTTCGGACTTCATCAGCTTTTCTCCTAAATTGGATAGCCCGCCGTACCGTTTGGCGATCTCTTTGGTTGCCTTGGTGGTAAGGAGCATTTCATACTCGGTTTCACCTATTTGTATCATTGCGCTTCTATCATTAGCCATTACGCCTCACCTCCACCGGAAACCGTGAAGACAGGCTCATAAACCTGCGTGTACCAACCAGAAATAATGGAAACAGGTACGCTTGCATCATCCTCATTGACCTCCGCTTTCCACGGATGCTTTCCGTTGCCGTCCGGTTTATTCCTGCGAAGCACTGTCCCTTCCACGGTGGGTGTGGAAAAGGTGATGCTGTCGCCTTTGGTGGTGAGATTGGTCGCTGGGATGCCAAACATCACACGGTAAAGCCAAAAGTATCGGTATTTGCCGTTTGCCTTCTTTGCCCGAAAACCCACGGCGACAGGTGTACCGCCGTCCTCGCTGCCGGAAACCACCACATGGTTGTCGTCGATTTTTGCCCCAGTCAAATCCTCGGCAGCGGTGATACCGATATCATCGATACCGAGGGAGAGTTTGCCGCTTTTAAATTCCTTCACGATTTCTGCGGGACCGTCGTCCGCGTAAAGGGTCGCTTCCGCAAGTTCGACGGAGAGATCTGCTTTCATCGCTTTTGCCAGTTGAATAGGGGTGCCGTAGGTTTCGATACCGCCTGCATCCTCTGTGATTTTTGAGTAATAGAGCTTGTCCAGCCCGATAGTAGCCATAAAGATTTCCTCCTCATTTTGTTAATTGAACTCGCCATCAGGTAAACTTGGGTCCAGCATCATGCTGGTTGCCACGTCGATGGCGTAATGGTGATAACCGGTATCCGCCTCATATCCGACATACCGGCGATCTGTTATGGTGAACTCCGCTCCCAAAAGAAGCGCTGTTATATGTCTTTTTCTCTGGAGATAGTTACCTTTTGAAAAAAGCGAAATCCGCACCTCCGAGATTTCGATTAGGGGAGAATTATCACCAAACAGGGCGAATTCCTCCGTCATCGGGGTCAGCACAAGGTACTCATCTGGTGGGACGCCGGAAAAAACGCCTGTCTCCACGGGAAGAACGGGCGTGAGCAAAGTATTCAGTTTAGACAGTATGCTCATAGGCCATTCACCTCCGATTCAAACTTCGCTTTCATTGCCGACACCGCTGCAGATTTACTTGACGATTTGGCGGGCTTCAAGAAAGGCTTAGGCGCTTGCCCATGCTTGCCGTATTCCAGAATGTTGGCGATCTTAGCATTATTGCCGCCATCGCTCCTTGGTTCCGCGAAACCAACCTTGACGTCCCAGCCCGAGCCGTCCCGCTTCTGTTTGGCGGGAGACAGGCCGAGGGAGCGTTCGAGTTCACCTGTAGAGCGGCTTTCTTCCTTGGTACCTTGCCCGACTATAGAGGAGAGGTTGCTCCTAACCTTTGAAAGAACCACCTCGCCGCCCGCTTCCAGCACTTTGGGAATAATCTCATCGGTTTTTTCAGCAAGGCGGGAGAGCCGCTCCTCTAAGTCAGTCGGGAGTTTTATTTCAACTTTTGCCATTACTTCACACTCCCTTCAACACGCTCGCACAGGCACTCGACGTACATACCGCGTCCCCGCACGTCCTCCACTGAGATAATGCGGTAACGCTCTGTGTCGCAGGCGATGATATGTGTCGTTTCAACTTCAAATCCCGGCACTTTACGGAAGCGGAACAGTGCGGTCGCCTCAGAGAATGCCGCCATGTTCGCCCAACGCTCCGAGCCATGTTTATCTTCTTTATAGGCACGGACAGAAGCGAGAACGATGTCGCCTGTGGTAACGAAGCCCTCTGCGTCCTTGACCGGGGCGGCGGTGATGATGTCAATCAAGGTGTTCATTTTTCCAAAACTCATGCTCACACCCCCCATAATCTGTCGAGCCGCAAAAGAGTGTTGACCGTATTCCATATCTGCTGCCCTGCTTGTATGGAATCAGCGAAAAAACCGCCTGTACTGCCATCCCTGCTTTCGTAGAAATGGGACGACAGCATGATGACGGCCTGCTCTGTAGTAGGCGGCATCTGATGTTCGGTGTAGTAGTTTTCTGCGAGATGTTGATAACTTTCGGCGTATCTGACGGCGGCGGTGATGTACAGCTGAAGGAGTTCATCGTCCGCAGAATGTTCAAGAATAAGGTTTGCTTTGACTTTTTCAAGCAGTGTCATACCGCCACCGTCCTTTCATTATTCTTCTTCCGGTTCTACGATTACGACAGTGAAGGTCGCTTCGGGATAGCCGGAAGTCCACAGGGTGAAGGCCTTCGGCGTATTTATGATTTCATCGCATTTTAACCACATGACAATATCTCCGGCTGAACCGCCGACAGCGGCGGCTTCCGTAGCGTCAGCGGCTGTAAGTTGAGAGCCGTTGTACTTAACCGCAGTAATGTCTGAAAGCCCTGTGGTAATGAGCATTCCAACCCACTTGTGCGTACCTTGCGCCGGATTGGAACTTGGAAAGGCAATCAACTCAGATACAGGTACAGCTACGGTAATAACACCGTCCTCAATGGTGATTGCTGTGACCTTACCTTGATTGGCGGTCAGATCATCACCGGTTGGGGTAGGTATCTTGGTGACAGAAACATTCCAAGAATCCAGAGTCATAAGCCCTGAATCTTTCAGTTTGAGTAGCAGAGCATTGAAATCGTCCTTGACTCCGGCTACGGTTGTAGCTGTGCTGGTCGCTTGGTTAATAGCAGAAGGAAGCCCCGTTACCGAGGCTCCCTCCTTGATTTCCAGCATGCCGCCGATGACGGTTTTTTCGCCGCCCTGTTCGGTATAGTTTTTTGTGTTATAGCTCATATTGCACCTCCGTTAAGCTTTCTGCTGGAGAACCTTGATAGCCTCCGGCAGAATCAATTTGCCGTCCACACGTTGGGTGGCAACGAAGCCCACCTGCCCGGTGACAGCGAAGAGTTCATTCAGTCGCTTAAACACACGCCCCTGACGGTCGGCTACCCAGTAATAACTGAAGTCTCCAAACACAATGGTCTTGGCGGCTGCAGCGATGGTAGGTACATATGCGGAGGTGTAAACAGGACGGTTCAAAATGGTGTCAGGCGTGCCCGCTTGCAGAGAGGGCTGCCACAGATACTGGCCCTGCCCATCCTTTAACTTGCGGATGGCCTTTACAGTAGCATCGTTCATAACAAATACAGCCTTGTTGCGGTAAGGCGCCTTAAGCGAGTAGAACAAATCAAGCACCTCATCCATCGTGACGGCGGTAGCTCCTGCCGTGGTTACGCCAAGTTGTGCACCGCCAGTCGCAGCAAGGATGCCGGTGGGTTTGCCGGAGCCGTCACCGGTAAAGAAGGCGTCCTCCTCTTTATTACCGATGCGCCTTGCAAACTCTCTGGAAATGTAGGCTTCGAGATTGAACACGCTGTCGTTTAGGAGTTCCTCGGATACCTTGATGAGCGTGCCCAGCTTGTAAGCGCCGATGGACACCTGGCCGAAAGCATCGTCGCTGTCGGGGATGGTACCTTCTTCGTCGATCCACGATGCGGTGCCCTTGGATGCTACGACAGGAATTTTACGATCACCGGAAGAGGTGGTGATGACGTTTGCCAACCTGCGGAAGACATTCTCCTCGTCGAGGGCTTCCACAAGCGTGCGCTCAAATTCGTCGGGCACGAGGTAGCCGCCCTCGGAGTCGGTGCCGATTTGCAGGGCATTCTTTACACTCATATCAAGACCCTCGTTGCCACGAGTGCGCATGGCATTCCAGAAGGCTTTTCTGTATTCGGCGGACGCACGGCCAGTCTTGTCCTCAGTGGACTTGTTCGGCGCGCCCAAAATAGGAGCGGATGTAGGCTTACTCATCTCAAGGTCATAGGCCGCCTGGCGTTCCAGACGCTCAATTTCCTTGCCGAGAGCGACCATGTCGGCTTCCATCTTGTCGTACTCTGCGGCAGCTTCAGCGGGAACAAACCCGTCCGCGCCGCGCTTCTGGTCAAGGAACTCCTTTGCGGTGTTCCAGATTTTGTTGCGCTTCTCGCGCAGTTCAAGGATTTTATTCATTGTCATTACCTCCATAAATTTAGTGGATAATCAAATTGAGCCGCTTTTGAAGCGACTCAGCGAGTACGCCTTGCGGCTCAGGTTCGGGTTTCGGTTGTTCTTTGGTCTTTACCTTATCAAGCAAGGAATTGGTGACTGCCCTGCGACTGAACGCATAGGTCGGAGTGGCTTGATGTCTTTTGCTGTCTTCCAGCACACCGTCGGCAAAACCCAATTCAATCGCCTTGTTTGCGTTCATCCATGTTTCTGCGTCCATCCAGTGGGAGATTTTTGCTCTCGACTGATTGGTCTTGACTTGGTAGGCGTTGATGATGGATTCCTTGACCTCGTCCAGCATGGAGATGGCTTTTTGCATTTCGTCCGTGTCACCGATGGCGATGGTCAGTGGATTGTGCACCATCATCAGGGCGGTGGGAGCCATGAGGACTTTCGTGCCAGCCATAGCGATGACACTTGCCGCAGAAGCGGCGATGCCGTCAATCTTGACCGTGACGTTGTGCGGATAATCCATCAACATGGCGTAGATTTGACTTGCAGCGATGCAGTCTCCGCCGGGCGAATTTAGCCAGATGGTGATGTCACCCTTGTCTGAGAAGAGTTCCGATTTGAACATTGCCGGAGTGATTTCATCACCCCACCAAGTCTCATCCGAGATCTCTCCATCAAAGTAAAGGACGCGCTCGCCACTTTCGTCAGCATCACGCGCCCAGTTCCAAAACTTCTTGTTTTTTGCCATTAGCTTGTATCCTCCGTTTCATTTGGTTTGTATGCTGCTCCAACATCGGCCAGCTTGACCATGTTGCCGTTGACGAAGTGCAGATCGCCGCCTTCCTCGGCAGTCAGCAGATTCATATCCTCCAAGCCACGTACATCGTTGACCGACATAAATCCGTTTTGAATGCCTGTTGAATAGCCTTGCATACGGCTTTGGTAGTCGCCGCGAAGTAGTCCGTCGAGATTAAACTTGATAAAGATCGTCGCTTTTTCCGATGGCAGAATGAGAGCCTGCTGTAAAGACTGCTCCCACCTGACCACCCACGGGTCGAGGGTATACTTGACGAACTCTAAAGACTGCTGTTCGATGTTGGAGAAGCTGCTCTTTTCAAGGTCGCCGACCATATGAGGAGGCACTCTGAAAATACGGGCAATTTCATTTATTTGAAACTTACGTGTTTCCAAAAACTGCGCCTGTTCAGGCGGTATGGACATCTGATGGAATTTAAGACCTTCCTCCAAAACCGCTACTTTGTGTGCATTTGCGCCTCCGAATTGCGACTGCCAGCTTTCTCTGAGCCTGTCGGCCTGTTCCGGTTTGATGACACCGGGGTGTTCCAGTACACCGCCGGGGTTCGCTCCGTTGGCGAAAAACGTAGCGCCGTAGTCCTCCGTTGCAAGGGCAAGCCCCACGGCGTTCTTTGCCATCGCAATCGGCGAGTAACCTATAAGGCCGTCAAAGCCCAAGCCGGGGATATGCAGGATATTCTCGCGACGTAACTTGACCTGACCCTTGTCACTTTGGTAGGTGTAGACCAGTTCGCCGCTTTCGTTTCTATCCACAGCCATTCGGTCGGGCAGGAGTGGATAGAGCGCAATGGGAAACCCCCTGCCGTCTCTGATAATCTGTGCGTAAGCGTTGCCCCAAAGTAAAAGATGACTCATCAGTGTTTCTCTGAACACAAATGAAGTCATCTCGCGGTTAGGCTCATCATGAAGCAGCCGGTAGAGGGGGTGTGACGGTTTTGTGGATTTGCTCCCGTTGGCGGTTCGCTCATATACGTGGAGCGGAAGTCCCGCCACCGATTCGGCAAGGATACGGACGCAAGCGTAGACCGCCGAGGTCTGCATCGCCGTCCGCTCATTGACCGCCTTACCGCTGGTTGTGCCACCGAAGAGAAAATTCCAGCCACCACCGACACGGTTTTTAGGCTTATCCCGTGAGCGGAACAACCCTGAGAATATGCTCATATAAATAACAACCCCCTTTCATCATAGACACTGTCGTTGATACCGCCGCCGAGGGTTGCCCTCGCAAGTCCCATGATCAGCGCGACCACACCGTCTATTTTCTCTGTTGATTTCTTTTTATTGGGTTTGATGTTTCCTGCAGCGTCTTGGTCGACGATGACATTACCCATATTCCAATCGAGGACAGGATGTTTGCCGTGGCGTATTTTGCCTTCCATCACAAACTGAAAGAAGTCCTTTGAAGGCGGGGACATGGAAATGAAACCCTGGCCGAACGGAAACACCGTAAACCCATGCTCCGCACCCAGTTCTTCAAGGTCGCGGCGAATCTTCTCTGCACCGTAGCGGTCGTAGGCGATTTCACGAATTCTAAAACGCTCCGACAGCTTGGCGATGAAAGCCACTATGTAGTCATAGTCCACCACATTGCCCTCGGTGGTGTTGAACACTCCTGTCTTTTTCCATACGGCATAAGGAACGTGGTCGCGCCTTGTCCGCAGGTCAATCACATCTTCCGGCAGCCAGTAAAATGGCATCACTGTGTATTTGGTATCAACTCCAACCGGTGGGAATACCAGAACCAGAGCCGTAAGATCGCCGGTACTGGAAAGGTCGAGACCGCAATAGCAATCCCGACCCTCATATTCTTCGAAGTCTATGTCTTCGCCGCAGGCGTCCCATTTGTCCATAGGCATCCACCTGATATCGGCGTTGCACCATTCGTTCAGGCGGAACTGCCGAAAGTGCATCTCCTCGGCGGGGTTTTGTCTCGCCTGTTCATAGGCAGCCTGCACCGTTTCAAAGGGAATCGTTACGTCGATGGATGGATTGACCCGTCGCCAGACGGCTTCGTCATTCCAATCATCATCTTCTTCAATGCCGAATACGGCAGGATAGAAGGACGGATCAATTTTTGAGCCGTCCATAACCGCTTTAGCTTTTTGGTGGATTTCATAACAGATGCTCGTCTTATCCCTGCCCGCTGTGGTGATGAGAAAGTAGAGGGGCTGCCGTCTGGCGTCACCTGTGTACTTGGTCATGGTATCGAACAGTTCGCGGGTCTGCTGGGCGAATAGTTCATCAAATATAAGACCGGAAACATTGAAGCCTTGTTTGGACTTTGTTTCCGAGGACAGCACTCTATAAAAGCTGTTGGTGTGCGGGAATATAATCCGCTTGGTTGACGGCACGAGTTTTGACAGCTTTGCCAGATCGCCGCATTGCTCGACCATCGCTTTGGCAGTATTGAAAACAATACTCGCCTGATTGATGTCGGCGGCACAGGAGTAGACCTCGGCACCCGCTTCGCCATCGGCGAACAGGAGGTAGAGGGCGATTGCCGCCGCCAGTTCCGACTTACCGTTTTTCTTACCGACCTCAACATACGCCGTGCGAAACTGCCGATAACCGTCCTCTCCGACGATACCAAAAATATCACGGATAATTTGCTCCTGCCACGGCATCAACTGAAAAGGTTTTCCATACCATTCGCCGGTGGTGTGCTTGAGCATGGATATAAAATTAACCGCAAAATCCGCTCGTCGTACATCATATCGGCTGGTCGGCAACATGAGTGGTGTTGGTTTGTATTTGAAATCAGGCACCGTCGTCCTCCTTTCGCGCAAAATAAAAGACCTCCGAAGAAGTCATCAAAATCTATCTGTACGAGAGACAGCCCCTTGTCGGGGTGTCTGTCTTTCGGTTGTTTCGTGTTTAGTTGTACTTGCTGAGGATGATGGTGTAGACCGCCTTGACTTCGTCACCCGGTTCGATATCCCAGCCCCTGTCATAGCTGCAAAGGTCGCGGGTCTCGCCGAACTTGCGTATTGTCAGCTTGCTGATTTTGCCGCCGTCGATACCGAACGGAGAGCTTTCCTCGTAATGCTTGACCCAGTATTTGTACTTGCTGCCTGTCGACGGGCAGTAGATAATTCCTTCACTCCACATTTTCGAGTTCCCCCGTCAATATCAGATTTGCATATCGCTTGGTGTCCGTGGAAATGAAGTTCGCTAATTCGTTGAATCCCATCTCCATCGCAATTTTGAACACTGCTTTGGTATCGAACATATTCGTGCGCCCCGTGGCCGCCACCTTACGACATTGTGCTTTGACAACCTCGGCTTTGGAAAGCAGTCTGATTTCATCCTCGCCAAAAACCGCTCCGAGATGTGAGCCGCTGTCCCAGATAATGAAAACCGTGCCTGTGTCGTCTACGAAGTCCACCGTTCCCGTGTCGCCGGGTTTCAGCTTGGTGTAAGGGTCAGTCATGGAAATCAGTTCAACACGAGCGCCTTTTTTGTACCTTACCCTCCGTGCTTCGAGGGCTGCTTTTGATATGAAACTATTCACTGTCTGCCACCTCCATTTTCTTGCCGCCTTTCCAGCTTGAATTGCCTTCAAGTCTTGAAAGTAATATCTTTCGAGCTGCTTTGTACTCGTCGCCGATGAAGCCAAGGGAGAGCAGGAAACACCGCATAGCGTATTTCGGGTTGCCGTCGATGTCTTTTTCTCTTGCCGTGATTCGCTTCTTTTCAATTGCAGTTTTGCAAAGCAGGCTGATCAGCGTGGCGTAGGCTTCTGTGTGTTCCGTATCAATCGTTCCTTTAAACCAGGGGAACTGCAGTGTGTCGGTGGTCTGCTTAATCGGCAGGTCATCCGTTCCGATCGACGCCTTGAGAAGCGGGGCTTTGGCATTCACCAGTTTGGAGAGGTTGTCGAGTTTTTCAGGTGTAAAGCCGTCAAGGGGTATTTCGATGGTCAGGCGGTCGCTGAGATCCGCTTGGTATGTGCTGCTTTCGGGTCCAGTCGTCAGCTCATCGTATTCTTCGGCGACTGCCTTGAAGCTGTGCAAACCGCAAAGGTCAGCGACCAGCTCCCGGTTGTCCTCGCCCGTTACCATGCCGGTCTTGTCAATGTGGTAGCCGCCAACCTCGTAGGCGAATGTCGGCGCTCCGAGGTAATTGGTCGGGGCGTTAAGTTCATGGCTGATGGCTGCGACCAGTGATTTACGTTCAGGGCCTGTTACGTTGTAAGAAAGTCTCATGCTCGTTTCCTCCATTTTCCTTGATTTTGCAGGGGTTTTGTCCTCCGTGCACTACATATATCACTCTGAACGCCTTTATTAGCAAGCTTTTATGTGATAATAAATGCACCGAATATCAAGGAAATACAGCCCCTTGTTATTGTGTGTATGACACAATGCCGCTGAGAATAAAATCATACTTGGAAGAGCCACATAGCGCTTTTGACTATATTAAAGCCACCTCTTTCACGAGGTCGGCATATTGGAATACCTTGCCGTCACGCTCACAGGTGATATCCTCGCCACCGTTTTGCTTGTACTCGGCATACCTGCGTAAAATGACCGAAGCATATTTCTCGTCCAATTCGAGCATGTAGCAGGTGCGGTCAAGCTGCTCGCAGGCGATGAGCGTCGACCCGGAGCCGCCGAAAGTGTCCAGCACGATGGCGTTTGCCTGACTGCTGTTGGCAATAGGATATGCCAGCAGGTCGAGGGGTTTGCTTGTCGGGTGATCGGCGTTTTTCTTTGGTTTATCGAAGTTCCAAATGGTAGTCTGCTTACGGTCGGAATACCACTTGTGTTTGGAGGTATTCTTAAAGGCATACAGCACCGGCTCGTGCATTTGCTGGTAATCACCCCGACCAAGCACGAGGGCATTTTTCACCCAGATGCAAGTCGTGGAATAATGGAACCCTGCGTCCACGCAAGCGCGGAAGAAATTTACCTTCTCCGAATCTGAATGGAAGCAGTAAAAAGCCCCGCCGTCGGCGAGGTTCTCGTAAAGATTCTTAAATGCCGACAGCAAAAAGATGTAGAATTGTTCTGCTTTCATGCTGTCGTTCTTGATTTTTAGTCCGCTCACAGATTCAAAGCTGACGTTGTAAGGGGGATCGGTCAGGACAAGATTGGCTTTGCGACCATCCATCAGCTTCTTGACAGTTTCCGATATCGTGGCATCGCCGCAAATGAGTCGGTGCCGCCCCAGCGTCCAAACATCTCCAGGTAAAACAAAAGCCGCCTGTTCAAGAGCGGCTGTTAAGTCGAAATCGTCGTCAGCTACGTCCCCGCCGGGGTCGGCGAAGAGTTTTTCAATCTCGTCGGCGTCAAAGCCCGTAATTTCGAGGTCGAAGCCGAGTTCCTTGAGGTCGGCAAATTCCAGAGCTAAAAGTTCCTCGTCCCATCCGGCATTGAGTGCCAGTCTGTTGTCAGCAAGAATATACGCCCGCTTCTGGGCTTCGGTCAGATGCTCCACAAACACGCAGGGGATTTCGGTCAAACCTTCTTCCCGTGCTGCCATAATGCGTCCATGTCCTGCGATAATATTTAGGTCTTTATCCACGATGACCGGGTTGACGAAACCGAACTCACGCAGGGAGGAACGAAGCTGTAAAATCTGCTCCTTGCTATGGGTGCGGGCGTTCCTTGCATATGGGACGAGACGGTCTATATTCACTTTTTCAAATCGTTCTGTCGATTTCATATCCTAAAACCCCCTGTTTGTTAGCAGTTCGAGAAAGGCGTTCTTTTCTTCGCCCTGCGTGCTGCTGTGGCGATTGATGATTTGCATAATCAGGTTAAAGTCGCCTTGCATCGCCTTGTAATACTGAGCGCCTGCCGTGACGTAGGGCGAGAGCTTCAGTTCCTTGGTCATTCGTCCGATTTTACGGTTCATGGCTTCGCAGGCAAGAAAGCCTTGCCTGTTCAGCACATAATCTGTAATAGTCTGCGGTGCTACATAACCATCACAGCCGCGAGCTGAAATATACTCCTCGATTTCATTTCGCAGCACATCCGCCGCCGGAACTTCTTTTTCACATTCCTTCATAGCAATGGAGAAGTAGTCCGACATCACATTTTTGGAATTGACCTTTTTTGGTTTTGGCAAACTTACAGCATTTGCGCCAGAAGTTTTACCTTCAAGCTTTTTATCGATTGGATTTTTCCGAGGACGGCCTGCCCCCGGACGATAGCCTCCGCTGGGCATTGTCATCACCTCGTTTTTGATTTTGATTTCCGTTTTGATTTTTTGATTTTTGATATTTGAATAATTTGCACGGCAGGCCAAGCGCGCTGTCCACCTTAGAAGTCACAGGGATTGAGACCGCCCCTCGGTCTGAACTTAAAAGTAGTCGCCTTGCCCAGCGTGAAGTCTTGAGTGGCATTCCTGACAAAGCGCCATCATATTCTCCCAGTCGTTTGTGCCGCCGTCGGTCAGCTTGACCTTGTGGTGTGCAAGGGTGGCGGGAGTGAGCCGTCCGTCACGTTTACACATCACACATAGCGGGTTGGCCGACAGGAACGCTGCACGGATTTGTTTCCACGTTCTGCCGTAGCGTTTATTGCTGTCGGGGTCGCGGTCGTATCTGTTATATCGTTTGGCTTCCTGTTTCTGATGTTCCTCACAGTACCTACCCGTGGCCAGCTTGGCGCAGCCGGGGTAGGCGCAGGGTTTCTTTGCTTTATATGGCACGTTGCACCTCCTGTTCTGCGCATAAGAAAAGCCCCGTGGGATTGCTCCCGCGAGGCTCGTGTGTGCATTTAATTTTGCCATTTTAATAATAACAGGCTTCTAAGTGGAATTATAGTGGTCAACAGTGGCGTATGGCATCGATCTCGTCCAAAGCCCGGCCATGAAGCCGGTAAACCCAGCGAAGGTCAAAATGCAACTCGACCGCTATCTGTTCCCATGTCTTGAAACACAAATACCTTAATTCCAGAAGCGTCTGGAGTTCGGGGCTTTCCACGCACTTAATCACCGTGACGATTTCATGCTTCAGATTTATCAGGCGAGTCAGGTCAGCGTTGATTTCAGACTCCAGGTCTACCATCTTGGCGATAACATCTTCCATGCGGTGAACATTGCGGTTTCCCTTGCTTGGCGGCACATCGGACAGAGTGGCACTTGCTTTTCCGGCGAGTTCTCGCAATGACTGCACCTGCTCAATCTTGCTATTGATACGCTGGTCTATGCGATAGGCTTGGGACAAATAATCCTTTGCCGATAGTTTTGGTTTGTTCATAGGCTACCTCCGATAATTTAGTCCACTCGGATTGGCAGCTTTTGACTCCATAGATTGTCATAGATTTGCTTTTACCGCATCAATTAAGGCGGTTTGTGTTTTGTCCTTGGCGGACAGGGCTTTCATTACCCGTTCGTCAATGGTGTCCTTGGCGATAATGTGGTGGAGAACCACCGTTTCGGCGGTTTGACCCTGCCGCCACAGACGGGCGTTAGCCTGCTGGTAGAGCTCCAAACTCCACGTCAGCCCGAACCAGATAATCGTGGAGCCGCCCGACTGGAGATTCAATCCGTGTCCGGCAGAAGCGGGGTGGATTAAGGCGACAGGCCATTTGCCCTCGTTCCAGCTTGCGATACTATCCGATGTATCCAATTTTGTAAATGATATATGCCGGTCTTTCAGCCTTGCTGATATTCGCTCCAAATCGTGCTTGAACCAGTAGGCCACGAGAACGGGCTTGCCGTTGGCGGCTTCGATTAAATCCTCAAGGGCATCCAGTTTGCAGTTGTGGATGTAGTGGACTGTGCCGTCGTCGCCATAGACCGCACCGTTCGCCATTTGGCAGAGCTTTCCTGATAGGGCGGCGGCATTGGCGGCAGTGACATCGCCACCAGCCAGTTTTAATACCAAGTCCTGCCGCAGTTCGTCATATCGTTCACGCTCTTTGTCTGATAGCTTCACAGGATACCCAGCTGTTACCAGATCCGGCATGATCAAGTGGTCAGTAGATTTCATCGATATGGTAATGTCGGCGATTTTGGCGTATATTTCTTTTTCAGCAAACGGCAGAGGCTTGTAGCTGAATATGACCTGACCGTTTCTTTTGTCGGGTGTAAAGTATGTGCTGCGATACTGCCCGATGAACCGTCCGAGCCGCTGACCCATGTCGAGAAGCCGGTACTCAGCCCATAAATCCATCAAACCGTTACTGCTCGGAGTTCCCGTCAGACCGATGATGCGTACTACCTTGGGGCGAACCTTCATCAATGACCTGAACCGCTTTGTCTGGTGGTTCTTGAAGCTGGATAGTTCATCGACCACCAAGGTGTCAAAATCGAAAGGGATGCCGCTGTCCTCGATCAGCCACCCTACGTTTTCGCGGTTGATGATGTAAATATCTGCTTTAGCCTGAAGCGCCGCTTTGCGCTCCGTCTCCGTGCCGACAGCAACGGATAATCTCAGGTCGAAGAGATGATCCCATTTTTGAAGCTCATCCGGCCAGGTGTCACGGGCGACTCGAAGCGGGGCAATTACTAAGATCCTGTGGGCTTCAAAGCTGTCAAACAGCAGGTCGGCGATGGCGGTGAGTGTTAGCACCGTTTTACCTAACCCAAGCCCATATCGAGGAACACAGCTGCGACAGGGTTTTTCTTGATATATTCGGTCGCATATCGCTGGTAATCGTGCGGTATGAACTTCATTCGGCACCACCTCCAATCTGCTCTAAGATTTCTCCGATTTGCGCTCCATTGTCCAGAACGTAGACCGCAAAACCCAACCGCCGAAGCAGCCCATGCCGCGCTTCCTGCAAAGGTCGAGGTTTCTCCCCATGCCGCTTCACTTCAACAAAGGCGATTTTGCCACGAGGCAGGAGAATAAGGCGGTCGGGCATTCCATCAAAACCGGGACTTGTAAATTTAGGTGCGATACCGCCCGCTGCTTTGACTGCTTGGACGAGTTTCTGTTCTATGATTTTCTCTCTCACTATAACCTCCAATTTCTCATTTGCCGATTGCCCGATTTTTCCTATAATTACTACGCGTGCGTTTCCCGTGTGCCTATTACTCTTATCCTTACCTATATAAATTAGTAGAATAAAATGGGCAATAAGGGAAAGAGCAACCGTAGAACACTGATTTAGTAGGGGCTTGCGACATTGCCGAGCTTGGTTGCCGAAGCCTCAAAACGAGCAGACAGGCAATAAAAATGCTTCATTCCGTTCTAATGAACACTCTCTGAATGCCATAGATGGGCAAGGATTTTTTGCCGGTCTTATTTCCGTCGAATAGAGACCAGCCGCCGATACGGTTCAAGATGCCTTGGATTTCGTAGGAATCAGCTTTCTTTATGGACTCGCGGGACTTTCCGAAGCACTCACACCATATCTCCATCACACAGACTTGATTTCTGCGGACGCTTCCGCTCGTTCTTGTTGGGTCGTCAGGAGAACGGATGTATTCGATCCTGCGATAAATATCCATTGCGTCCCAGCTTTCAGGGAGCAGGGTTTCAAGGTAATCTAAAACCATGCCCTCGCGCTCGTCGTTTTCCATAGCGTTACGCTGTTCGGCAAACGCCGCCATAGCAACATCGCCTTTTAAGAACAATTCTTCGCCGCCTTGGTATTTTACGAAGGCTTCTGCCCAAATCTGATCTATGTCCGCAAGCTCCCAAGCGCGGTATTTACTCTCGCCGGATACCCAAACAGGCCAGAAGCGTCGGTTGCCCGTGATGTCCCGCAAAAATCCGCCGTCTGAATTGGTCGTACCCACGATAATACATTGGCGCGGGTGGCTCTCAACCGCCCGGCCATACGAAGGACGATACTTATCATCGGTGCGGGTGATAAAGGATTTTACTGTCTCGACATCCATTTTCTTAATGCCCGCAAGCTCCCCGAGCTCGAGTATCCAGTAGCCCTGAAGCTTCTCCGGGGCGGTTTTATCTTTCATGTCAGATATTGAAAGGCTGTCGGAATACCATTGCTGTCCCAGTTTGGAGAAGAGTGTGGATTTTCCGATACCCTGCTTGCCATTGAGGACAAGGATGGAGTCATGCTTTGTGCCGGGGCTAATAATCCGAGCCACCGCTGCTACGAGGGTTTTGCGGGTGACGGCTCTGGTATAAGGCGAATCTTCCGCACCGAGGTAATCAATAAGCAGTGTGTCGATTCGAGGAATTCTATCCCATTCGGGTAAGCCTTCGAGGTATTCCCGAATCGGATGATAAGCACGGTCGTCGGCAACCTTAGCCAGCGCAAGTTCATAATTTCGAGCCGAAAATGTACCATAGCGTTTATCGACGAAAGCCACAAGCTGGGCTGTATCGACATCCCGCCAAGGCTTATGTGGACGTTCCCAGGGCAATTCGTCCCCGTATATCTGGTTGGCGAGGCGATTATGTCGGATACCCGTTAACGTTTCATCGTTGTTCAGGATAAGGAGCAGGTTGCCGAGGGTATTGGAGAGGATGCCGCTTTTCTCACGCTGAAGCTGGGATTTCCAATCAGCATCTTCATCAAAGTCGCTTTCAGCCTTGGCAATGCGTTCCTCGGCGAGCAGTAGTTTTACATTTTCATCCTGTACTGCCAGTGCGTTCATCGCCTTAAAGCCCGCCTTTTCGTCAAGGTCGGTGAACTTATGGATGCGAACGAGGTCAAAGGCGTTTAACAGCCTGCCACAGGCGGGGTCGGTGGCGTGATGCGAATACGACCATTTGCTTTCATACAACACCACGCCCGCCGAACTATCAGCGGGGATATAGTCATAACGTCCGCTCATTGCCGACGCCTCGTATACATCAGATAGAAATGTTGCAATCACATCTTCAATCGAATAAGCACGACAGAAAGCGCCGACCACACCTTCTTTTTCGAGCGGATCTTGCTGTTGTCGGATGTTGCGCTGTATCACTTCGGACTGGCGGCTTGATGTAGGCCAGAGCGAACAGTCACGCCAATCGGAGAGTTTGGAGAGGTATGTGTCTGGATCGAGGACATCGCCATCGATTTCTTTAAAAATGTATTCACCGTCGGAAGGTGTGGACGGCCAGTACATCAAACGCTCCGGTTCATAGGTGCTGTCATCAAAGAAGTCCATGCCGATGACTTCCGCTACCAGTCGGGAAACAGCAGCGTATTCGTCCGGCGAAACTTCGCGGGCAAGTGGAATAACCATGCGAAGCCGGGGTTCTTCGGGTGTATGGCTGTGGGTAGAATAGATCACGCACTTGTGAGGAAACAACATCTCCACCGTGTCAATAAAATTACTACCGGCGTGATCGGCATCAAGTGTTATCCCCGAGCGGCTTTCCACCGTATCCTTTTTACGTCTGCCGCCCTTGAGATGCCCGAGAACATAGCCACCTACATCTTTTGCAGCATCGCGACGGTCTTTGGTGAATCTCTTGTATTCTGCGACAGTTTCAGTTGTGCGGCGAGTGACTTTGAACCGCTCGCACAATCCTTCAAATGTGGTCTTTTTATTGATCCACCGTTTTGAAAGACGGCTGTCGCCATATGCGATTTTAAGTTCCATATTCCAGCACCTCACATTTGTGGTTGTAGTATTTGATAGGTATACCGCGCTTTTTTGCCTTAGCGATCTCGCGGGACATACCCTCAGAAGGTTTGCCGAAAACCCATAGCTCATCGCATTTGCCAAGCAGGACTAGGGCAAAGAACATCCCCAATTCTCGCTGCTCTCTGTCATCATCATCCATGAACTGCGGGTAGTGGAGGTGGGGCGCAATCGGGATGCACCCCTTGGAAACAGCAAAGCGGCAGTAGCCTCTTGCCCGTTCGATGTTTCTTTCCGTGTCTCCTGCAAAAGGCGAAGCGAGGTAAACAAGCGGACGATAAGTTTTCGCCGGGGCTTCCGATTTGGTAACCGCCGTCAATGCTTCATAGGCGGTCGGATCGGGATAACCCTCGCTATTGTACTTGTCCATCGGGCACCTCCCCTTGGCAATACTGCTCTACGAGCGAACGCAGCCAGTCGATTTCTTCATCAAGGCGGGCGTTTACCGATTCGTACATAGCGTTCTCAGCTTCAAGCGCAGCAAGCTGTTTTGACCGTTCTCCGCTTTTGTCCGCACTGATAAACAGGAGTGAGAAGAAGCATGTCAGCCCGATCCACATCAATACCCACGGGAGCGCAGACCATATTGCCTTCCCAACCTTCTTTAGAGCCGTCTTGATAGCTTGCTTCTTCTCAATATTCATTTTCGTTTACCCCTTTCCCAAGGAACAGATTGATGAAATATTGCTGCCCCTTGCCTGTAACCTTGGTTGTTTTACTGATGGTGACATGACCGTCTGAATGAGTGATGGCGGTTTCCTTGACCCGGAAAAGCCCCAGCTCCATCGCCCTTTGGGTTGGTGCGTTATAATCCGATCCTTTGCGTTTGATGAGGTAGCCGTCCTGACGCAGTTTTTCAAACAGACGGTTCTGGCCGATTTCGATACCGTTGCCTTTGAGGATTTTCGCCAACTCACCAATAAGGATGGTGCCCTCGGAGACCGAAACCGCATCGGCGAAGATAACCTTTGGTTTATTCTCGGCGGCTTCCAGTCGCAGCCGTTCCTTAGCAGCGCGCTCCTCCTTAAGGGCGGTCAGCACTTTAATCCATGAGTCGGGATCGTTCATCAACTCCTCTAATTTGGCGGGAGTGACATATGCGCCGTGCCTGCGGATGGTGGGAAGCACCTCATGGGTGACCCAGCGTTTGAACTTTTTAGCTTCGGGCTTGTCAGAACGGAGGATAACGTTGTAGAGACCACTTTCGCTGACAACCGTGAGCTCCTGATTCCCTCCAAGGGTCGGAATCAGACTCCGCCCCTTTTCGTCATCATCCAACCGCTCGGCTACCTTGTGGGGACTGGTCAATTCCAGAATGTCACACACATCCTTAAGCACCCAGAGAATTTCGCTACCCTTTTGGACAGTCCTGACTTCGTTCCCCTCATAGGAGAACACTTGTAATCCGTTCATATTGAACCTCCTGAAAATTTATTTTCGAGAGGCAACAACCCCTCTACTGCCTACAGACAGGAGGGGTTGTTTTGCGTACTGGCATTTAATCTTTCTTATAAAATGAGCAATCGAACCCATCCGCAATGAGTAACAGTCCCTCAGCCCAAGGCGGCGTCCGGCTCATTTGCTGACATAAAATGTCGGCAGACATTTCTGGACCGGCTTCAATGACGACTTCGTCGTGGATGTGCATCACGATGGAGCAATGACGGAGCGTCTGCATGGCGAAGGATAAAATATCCCGGCTGATCGCCTGCACAATATTCTCCACGAACTTGGGACCATAGCTTTCGATACGTTCCCATTTCTTTGTGCCACCGACGCCTTCGTAGGTCACACAGTCTGAGCCGAATTGGTTTGTTCCGATACGCGGCTTAACGTAGGAAAGCCTCCTGCCGGAGGGAAGCGTGATAAACAGCATGCCACTTTGATAGCCGAAGCGAATGCCGTGAGTTTCGGATACAGTTCTGTCCTTGACTGCTTTCATAGCCGCACGGTCAATATCCCACCAAAACCTCACGATATTTGGGTTCGACGACCGCCATGCTGAAACGAGTGGACGGAGTTCTTCTTCCGATAAACCCATCTCCAAGGCACCCATCGCTTTGAGTGCACCGACCGAGCCGCCGTAGCCGAGGGCGAGTTCGGCAATCTTTCCTTTTTGCCTGAGTGGGCTACCCTTGGTGACTTCCTCGATCGGAACATGGAACATCTGGCTTGCTGAGGCTTCGTAAATCTTGCCGTGGGTGGCAAACACATCGTTTCGCCACCGCTCTCCGGCAAGCCAAGCGATGACGCGGGCTTCAATCGCCGAAAAGTCAGCGACAATTAGCTTGTAGCCATCCTTCGGCACGAAGGTTGTGCGAATCAACTGGGAGAGAACATCGGGAATGTTATCATAGAGCAGTTCCAAAGCGGCGAAGTCGCCATCATGAACAAGCCATCGTGCCTCGTCAAGGTCGACCAGATGATTTTGTGGCAGATTTTGCATTTGAATGAGCCGCCCGGCCCATCTGCCGGTTCTGTTAGCGCCGTAAAACTGAAACATTCCACGGGCGCGACCGTCAGCGCAGACAGCGTTTTCCATCGTCTGATATTTTTTGATTGAGGATTTTGCTAATTGCTGTCTGAGAGATAGGACTTTTCCAAGTGGCTCAGGTGCATCCTTAAGCAGCTCCGTTACCACTTTTTTTCCGAGAGAATCAGTTTCCATACCGTTATCAGCGAGCCACTGTTTCATTTGTTGTACTGAATTTGGATTATCCAGATCGGTGAGTTCCTTCATCAAGCGGGTCAACTTGGTACGGGAGCGGGCATCTGCTTTAATGGCATTGCGGACGAGCGCCATGTCCAAAGCTACGCCACGATCGTTAATCTCTTGGTCATGGGCGTATTCTGCCCATACAGTATCAGGCACGGGAAACTTGGCAAGCCGCTCTTGGATAGAGAGTTCCGTCTCAACGTCACGGCGATTGTATGCTTTGAACGCTTCCCATTTGTCGGGGGCATGTTCGGGGCGGTTACGAATCCGCTGACCGTTTGCGGCGGTGGGTTTACAGGGTGAGCAGAAGTATCTGATGAGATCCTTGCCCTCGGTCAGCTTTTGCTTCTCAAGTCCCAAGACCGCTCCCGCGCCTTCGAGGGAGAGGGGCAAACCCATGTATGCTGACCAGACCATCGCACACCGCCACGATGCGGGGTTCAGGTATTTCGCCTTGCCGAGAATTTCAGCAGAGTGGTGGTTATCGGCGAAGGGGTCAAGACTGATATCCATATCCGAAAGGTATCGAGAGAGACAGACTCTCTCAAAATTGGCGTTGAACGCCCATTTTTGAACATTGTCGTCTGTTAGCGCATTGAGGATTTCTGGCGGTAGATGTTCGCCCGTCGCAAGGTCGATGACCTGAACCTCGCCGTCATCTACGGAATAACCGAACAGGAGAATCTCGAAGTCGGGCGACTCGGCGTACTTGTACACACCGCTTTTGGAAAGGTCGTAGCCGCTATAGGTTTCAATATCTATGGATAATGTTTTCATAAGTCCTCCGTAATTGAAGAAGGCGGCAAGTTGCCCTGCCGCCCTCCGTAGTTGGTGTAATGTGTTTATCCGAGAAAATCCTCGTCGTCGTAGGTGGCAAAATCATCCTCCGCACGGGATTTACCGCCGAGTGGTTCGCCGTCGCGGATTTTCTGCAGGTTGTTCAGGCCACAGGCAATGCCTTTATTGCCGTTACTGTTGAAAGCGTAGAAATTGATGCTCGCTCTGCCATATACACCGCTGTAAACTTCCGAGCGGTTTATAATTTCCTGACGGTCTGCATCCACCACGCCCGGTGCGGTCGCGCTGTTGGCGTTGATAAAATAGGCATTGTTGTAAGCGGGATCATCGGGTCTTTCGGCGTCGCCATCACGGAGCGGTGTCTTGAGGGCGGCAAGGGGCGGTACGGTTTTGCCGTTGCCTTTAAGTTTCGCCTCACCTTCGCGGTAAGCCTCTTCAATCGCTGTCTTGATTTTGGCGATGGACTTGGTATCGGACTTGGGGATAATGAGTGATACCGAAAACTTCGGCGTGCCGCCGTTGATGGATTTCGCTTCCCACACATTAGCGTAAGACCAGCGAGTATCGGGTCCTGTGATAACCTTCATAGGGTTTTGAGCCTGTGTGTTTACATTGTTTGTCGTGTTAGCCATTGGAATTTTCCTCCTCATAATCATTAAAAATCGTGTTTTGCTGTATGGATTGCCGGACGTTTGTCGCCCTCCGGTACGAGCGTTGGTTTGCCTTGTGGCTTCTCGACCAGACCGCCGAGCAGTTTGGAGAACCTTACCTTGCCGAGAGCCTTTTCCATTGCGGTGATGCCTATCACCTTGTGTTCGTATGGATCGTAGCCTGCCGCGCTGACGGCATTAGCGACTGCCTCATCGTTTGTGTATCTGCGGTTAGAACGTCCTTCAACCAGTTTCCAACCTGACCAGTGCTTGCCGCTGAGTGCACTCTGAAGAGCGTAGTCCTTGATGTCCGAAGCCCACGAAACAAGATCGTCTATCTTGACAAGAATGGATTCGATTTCATCATCTTCCAAAAGGGGCGGCACCTTGAATTCGTATTTTGCGAGTTCAAGGTTTTGCTCTGCCCGTTTGCGGCAGTCATGCTTCGCCTTGCAGAATTGGCACCAATCGCCACACCGGAATTCGCCCTCGCCGTCGTAGGCAAGTTTTGCGATAGGTTTTAAGGTTTCTGCTGCCCACTGATAAAGTGATTCTTTGAAAACCGTGTGGGTACTGATGTTATCCCGTCTTGGCTGATAAATGGTCATGCTGACTGTGTCGATATCATAGATGCCGTCAAACAACTCCAGAGCACCCAAGGCGTATAGTTTCATTTGCGGGTTGTCGTCTGCTGCTATGAGGACTCCGGCACCCATTTTAAAGTCAATTACATTGAGCGTGCCGTCAGCGATGATCACGCAGTCGCCGGTACCAAAGCCACCCTCGACATACTTAGAAAAATCGAGACGTTGCTCAATCAGCACCACAGGGTCGGCGCAATTCTGCTTTGCCGTTTCCACCAGTTCTATGATGTAGGCTGCGTATCCGTTGGCGCATTCCTCCATCTCTTCGGAGTAGTAGGTCAGGCTGGTGGTTGGATCTTTGGTGCGGATGCCGAGTGCCGTTTTTAACTTGTACTCACAAAGGGTGTGTGCCTCCGTACCTTCGGCGGCATAACTGCTGCCTTTATCTTCGTACTTCTCACCAAGCCGGGCCGAGGGAGGGCAGTTCAACCATCGGTGGCTTGAAGAAGCAGAGAGAAGTGCATGTTTACCCATTGCCCAGTACCTCCGCTTCTGCAAGCAGGGCAGCGTACTTTTGGGGGTCGATCTCTGATAGCTTCGCAGCGCCATGCTTTTCGAGCAGCTCCCTGATTTTAGCGGTGTGACCGTTACGGGATTTTTCCGCAAGTACTGCTCTGACATCTTCCAGCGTTAGAGGTTTTGAAGGTGGCTTTGATTCTGGCTGTACCGATGATTCGGGCAGGCTGCCGCTGAAAAGAGAAGTCAAGCTATCAGCTACTAAGTTCAGGGACTGTGCAGCACTACGAAGTTCGCCGACACAGAGGTCGAGTTCACTCATCTTGCTCATCTGGTGCACCTCCTTCCCTGGTGGATTCTTTTTGCTTTTGAAGTGCGAGCAGCTTCTTGGCAAGACGTTTAGACACTACGCTTATTGCCGTGAGGATGCCTGCAAGTTCTTCGTCCAGCTCGGCATCACGCATTTCCGCGTTACTTTCATTTGCTTGTGTTTGCATTTTCTTACCTCCGTTTCCGAGAAGCTTTATCGCCCCTCTACCGTCTACAGACAGAAGAGGGGCGGTTGCGTACCACGGAGAGTAGTTACTCAAAAAACTTCTTCAGGGCTTCGTCATTTCGCAGGATGTCAAGAATACGACGTACATGAACGGTAATGCTGCGTGATGATTTAAAATCGTACTTGGGCGCTAATTCACGCACGGTTTTTTCAAGGATAATGCGGTCTGTTATAAGCTCACGGTCTTTTTGAGTGAGAGCAGCAAGGGCGGCGTGGAGTGTGTCTAATACAGCCTTTTGTTCTAAAAATTCTGTGATATCAGTGGGATCGGCGGGTTCGAAAAATGTATCCGAGCCATCAGAATCGTTACCTAATGGCTTATCAAGCTCAATGGTTCGGCTCGTGCGGGCATTACATGTCTCACATTTCTGATCGCATTTGCTTGTGCCTTTCCATACGCATTGGAATTTCCGCTCCTGATGTTTTTGCTCTCGCCATATAGAGCGCATATTGTCGCGTGCGAGGTCGTCGCCCATTTGATTACGAGGTAGGCGTACAACAAGACCAGACTCTTCATCGACATACCAGCGTTGAGGGAATGGGTTCTCGGGCTCTTCAGTATGGGTAAGACAAACTGAGCGTGAAACCTCGGTGTGGATTTTCCCATCGTCCGAAAGCGCATAGTAAGCCATCGGCTCTCCGGACTTTGTGCTATAAGGGATTGACGTGGTTTTGAAAGACTTTTTACTCATAAAATCGGCTCCTTTGAATTTCAGAGATTTCTGAAATCCGCCGGAGCCGTTGAATCCGCATAAACGAAACAAGACGGCAGGTGAACCCCTTGGTCAGGGATTCCGCACTGCCGTCTTGCGTTCTGGCGGATTTCGGTTATTGAGTTGCTTCTGGACTGTGGTTAAACTGCAGGCTTCACACGCTCGTGAGTGATTTTTAACGTGCCGTCTGGGTTCGCCGTGATTCGTGTAGTGCAATCTTTCTTTTGGATTTCAATGACTCTCTCATCGAAACTAATGTCGCAAATTCGCTTGTGGTCAAGGTTTTTGACCTCGTTCATGTGGCATATCTCCTTTCTAAAAACAAAGAAGCCGGATGCATCACGATTAACTCGTAACACATCCGGCTATTTGGTCACTCGCATTCGGTGCCGTTGCTCGGTATGGTGTTAAACTGCTTTCTTTTTTGGTGTAGGGTCTGAATTTCGTTCGATAGACACGACGTTGCGGCAGTGAATACATTTGATTTTTACAGCCGTTCGCCCCTGCCATTCGAGGTCAAAAATTCGCTTTTTACAGTTAGGGCATTTGATTGTCTCTTGCATATGGCTCTCCTTTCACGCAACATAGCCTATAAGCTAATTAGCGAAGTTTTAGATTAAAAAAATACAGCTTCCCATATAGCTATTCACGCAAATAATAGCCTCGCTCGCTGAGACGAATTTCTGCGGACTGCTTAGACACCTGAAAGAAGTCCGCTAAACTGTTAATGACAGCACGATGCAGATACCAACTTCCGTGTAAATCGGCTTCGTTTGAATGTTCCTCGATATAACGAGTTGCCATTTCATCAAACTGCTCAGGCGGCATAAGAATGCGCGGAGCTATACCTCTTGCCTGCCACTCCATCCAGTCCTCGTCAGACCAGTTCGCTCTATTGGATTCATCATATTCTCCAAACGCACTAAGAATCCGTACCGCCTTTTTAGAGTCGAATAAAGAGATGGCAATATGATAGTCCCGGTGTTTGTGCCAATGGAAAGCTTCGTGAGCGATTGTGTTGTTCTTACATCCCTCATTGCGTTTAGCTATGGTATCAGGGTCGATAATCATCGTGCCGAACCGGGCTTTTACCATTTTGTACGAACCATCTTCCTTGTCGTAAATTTCGGTCAGTCCGCTGGTAAAACACATTTGACCGAGAACACTAAAATCCTCGGTTAGCCGTTTCTCAACAACGCGCAAGCCCATGCGGTGGCGGACAACATATAGAATTGGAACCGCCATGGGCTGTTCTAAAGCCTCCGGATAATACTTCTCCAGAAATTCCAAAGCTTCTTTATCAAATTCGTCCCGACAGATGTGTGGAGCATTTGACGAAAGTTCCACTGACATATAATCCCTCCAATCCTATGATTGTTTATCTTCCTTACCGATGTCGTCAAGCACCTTTTTCCAAAAATCGTCGCCAAGATTTTTCTCTGTTGCACGGCGCAGAGCCTTTCGGACGTTGGGCAATTGTGTGGACATCAAATATTCGGGCAAATCAGGAGCTGCGGTATCCCTTTCCCGTCCCGCAAGGTCAAACATCTCCTCTTTTTCATCGGACGTAAGTTGTAATACAACTGCAATTTTCTCGAGAATCTGCATCTCTGGCGGGTTTCTCCTGCCTTTGACGATATCCGAGAGGTATGACGCCGTCATGCCCATAGCCTCGGCAATGTCCTTCAGTTTGATGTCTTCGCCGCCGATACCACGACCTTTCCTCTTGTTGTCGATATATGCGCCAAATTCTCCTGCCATGGCCGTTCTCCTTTCCGCTTACGGCGTTATTGCCGCACAGCATATCAGCAAATTCGCTGATATGCGTATTATATCATGTGACGAAAAAGATGTCAAGTCGTTTTTGCCTTTACTTTTAACAGGGTAACTCAAAATACAATTCAAGCGATAACAACTTAAATTCATGACTTCTCAGCATTTACTCTTGCAATAATTTGTCGAATGAGTTATAATATATAAATAGACTTTTACACTCTATGAAACCTGAAGGCGAGGTAATCAAATGGCTATAAGTTATAAAAGGCTATGGAAACTCCTAATTGACCGTGACCTTAAAAAGAAAGACCTGCCGTCTTTGGCAGGCATCAGTTCCGCATCGGTTACAAAATTAGGAAAAAATGAAAATGTAAATACAGAAATTCTTGAAAAAATATGTCGAGCGTTAGATTGTGACATCTCCGATATTATGGAGATGACTGAAGACAAATAAAGGAGCTACTTGCAATGCCGTATACAGTACATCAAATCAAGTTTTTTGCAGAACAGCTTATGCTGAAACGCCCGCAGCACTCAATTGACGGGCTTGCTTCTGCTATGTCTGGAGTTAAAGTAGACCTGAACCCGCATCAGGTGGATGCGGCTTTATTTGCTCTGCAGTCGCCATTGTCAAATGGTGCGTTACTTGCGGATGAAGTCGGACTCGGTAAAACGATAGAGGCAGGACTTGTACTTGCCCAGTGCTGGTCGGAGCGCAAACGGAAAATCCTCTTGATTGTCACGGCCACCCTCCGCACACAATGGAGAGCCGAACTGGAGGAGAAATTTTTTATCCGTTCTGAAATACTGGAATCAAAGAATTATAACAAGGCGAAGAAAGAGAACCCGTCTTGCAACCCTTTTCTTGCGCAAGACGCGGTGGTGATTTGTTCATATAACTTTGCATCGGCAAAGATGCGTGATATTTTGTCAATTGACTGGGATTTGGTGATTATGGACGAGGCGCATAAACTTCGCAACGTCTATAAAAGAAACAATGTAATGGGTAATAATCTCAAAACTGCTCTCCGTGGGCGAAAAAAACTGCTTCTCACAGCGACCCCACTACAAAACAACCTGATGGAACTCTACGGGCTTGTCAGCATTATTGACGAGCAGGTTTTCGGCGATCCCGATGTGTTCCGTGAAGTATATGTCAACGTGACTAATATTGAGAGCCGAAACAGGAACTTGAAAGTCCGCTTACAGAATTTTTGCAAGAGAACCCTTCGACGACAAGTAACCGAATATGTGCCGTATACCAATCGAACAACTATAACGCAAGAATATACTCCAAGCCAAGACGAGGAGCAATTATACACAGATGTGTCTAATTATTTGCAGCGGGAACGGCTTCACGCTTTCCCGCAAGGACAGCGCCAACTCCTGATGTTGGTGGCAAGAAAGTTGCTCGCATCGTCATCAATGGCGATTCACGGCACCCTGTCCACCATTATCGATCGCCTGAATCTTAAATTAAGTGATTATGAAGCCCAGTTGAATCTGACAGACCTTGATGATTACGACGGCATCGAGGAACTCATTGATGAGGAATCGAATGGCGATGATAACGGCGCGGTGGATGAAATGGCGGCAGACTATGAGGGAATACGAGCCGAGATAGAAGAACTGAAGCAATTTGCCGCTCTTGCCGAAAGAATCACAACCAACGCCAAAGGCGACAACCTTCTGACTGCACTTAATCGCGGATTTGAAAAGAATCAACAGCTTGGCGGTGCAAGAAAGGCGGTAATATTTACCGAATCAAAGAGGACGCAGCAGTACCTTATGAATCTGCTTTCTCAAAATGGTTATGATGGACAAATTGTTTTTCTGGACGGATCTAACAACGACCCTGTATCTACTCGCGTTTATAAGGAATGGAGAGAACGGCACAAAGATGACGGCAGGATTTCAGGTTCAGCGGCAGCGGATAAAAAGTCGGCGATTGTTGAGGAGTTTCGTGACCGCGCTTCCATTCTCATTGGAACAGAAGCTGCAGCCGAGGGAATCAACCTGCAATTTTGCAACATCGTAGTCAACTACGATTTGCCTTGGAACCCCCAGCGCATAGAGCAGCGGATAGGCCGTTGCCATCGCTATGGGCAAAAAAATGACGTTATAGTCATTAACTTTCTTAATCGCACTAATGCTGCCGATGAGAGGGTTTTTGAATTGCTATCTCAAAAATTTAGGCTGTTTGATGGCGTGTTCGGGTCGTCGGATGAAGTGCTTGGAGCAATTGAGGATGGTGTGGATTTTGAAAAGCGTATCCTTGATATTTACCAGACTTGCCGTCATCCCGACGACATTAAAGTGGCTTTTGACCTCTTGCAGGAAGAATTGTCTGAACAGATAAATGAAAATATTACTAAAGCACGACAGTCTATATTAGAGAACCTTGACGAGAGCGTTGCAAGTCGCTTAAGAGGTTGCCAAAAGGATACAGATGATGGAATGAGCAAGTTTAGCCAGTGGCTGTATCGGTTCTTTTTAATGAAAGGTGCGGAGCGTGTTGAACCCCTTGACCAGTTGCGGTTTGCTTACATAGAAAATGGTGAACGTAAGACTTATAACCTCCGATGGAAAGACGCAGAAGTACTGCATGATGAGTTTTTACGCCGGGATGGTGAACCTTGCCTCGGCTGGCTCACAGAAGCTATGAATACGGAAACACCGGTTGTCGCGATTCAATTTGACTATTCAAATTCCAACAGAAATTTTGGATTCTTAAATGCTCATTCAGGACTTAAAGGCGTATTATCACTTGAAAAGCTAACCCATAAAGGCATAGATAATGAAGAACACCTAATCATCACCGTTATCACAGAGGATGGTACTCATGTTGATGATGAGTCGATATGCGATATTATGCAGTTACCATCTACTATCCTTGGAACGTGTTCTCCTGAAACAGACGAACTCATTAGGCTTCGCCAAGAAGGTATTCAACGCCAAAAAGATGAAATATCTGAGCGTAATAAAAATTTGTTTTTAGAGCATCAAGCTAAGTTGGAAGCTTATACCGAAGACCTCAAAGAAGCTCTGCAAAAATACCTCAGAGCAACGCGCAAAGAGATTAGCGAGAAAAAGAAAGCCTCTCGTGCTTTAAAAGACTCAGGTACACTTGCAGAAATGTTGGATTTGCAGGCTGAAATTAATAAGCTCGAAACCACACTTAAAAAAAAGCAAAGAGAGCTTTATGATGAAGAGGACAGATTGGAGCGTGAGCGGGATGCTTTCTTGGAAGATATCCGCACTCGTTTAAACGGCGAAATCGAAACCGAAACGATAATGACATTCTCGTTCGAGATAGTATAGGAGGATTTTACATATGCAAAAACTTGAACTTACTTGGATTGGCAAGGGTGAGGAGCCCGTTGTCGAACCACGCATACTACTTCATGATGCCTCAAAGGATTACGGCGACCCCGCCGCTGATAATATGCTGATTCACGGAGATAACCTGCTCGCGCTAAAAGCCTTGGAGCAGGAATTTGCTGGGCGTGTAAAGTGCATCTATATCGACCCACCGTTTAATACAGGATCAGCATTTGAGCATTATGATGACAATTTAGAGCATAGTATTTGGCTTGGTTTAATGCATCAACGTTTTCAAATTCTTCGCAATCTTCTTTGCGACAGTGGTGTGCTGTTTGTAAATTTAGATGATAGTGAAGCCTCATATGCAAAAGTGCTTTTAGATGAAGTTTTTGGAAGACGGAACTATCTGAACGAGATAATAGTTGCAACAAATAAATCCTTTGGCTTTAAGAGTACAAGTGATGGGATTTTTAAGCAAGCTAACCACATTCTTTTTTATACAAAGGACAAGGCCGCATTTAACATTAATATAAATGCCATGTATATTGAAAAAGGATATGATGAACAGTATAAATGGGTTTTTGAAAATTGCGAAAAAAGTGAAGAACACTGGACTTGGCGAAACATAAAAGATGTTGTTGCAGAAAAAATGGGGTTAAACAATGCACGCGAAGCAGCACGCCATGATTCAGACGCTCTTGCCGAGGGTGTTAGTGCATTTGCTCTCGAAAATGCTGACAGGGTCTTTAGGACAGCGTCTGTTACAGGAGGGGCGTTGTTAAAGAGAAAGAATACAATTGCTATTTCTAAGCAAAACCGAGACCGTATAATCAGACATCCAAATGATGATATGGACTATATGTTTATTGGCGGAGAAAGAGTAATTTACTATAAAGAACGACTTCGAGAACTTGATGGATTGTGGTTGCCTGCTGAAGTTATAACAGATATATGGAGCGACATTTCAATTGAAGGGTTGGCAAAAGAAGGCGGAGTTGATTTCCCTCGAGGGAAAAAGCCTGAAAAACTCATTCAGCGATGTGTTGAATTAACAACTAATCCGGGCGACCTTGTCCTCGACTCATTCCTCGGCTCTGGCACAACCGCCGCAGTTGCCCACAAGATGGGTCGACAGTATATCGGTATCGAACTGGGAGAGCATTGCTACACCCATTGCCTGCCGCGCCTGAAAGCTGTGGTGGACGGGGATCAAGGCGGAATTTCCAAATCACAGAATTGGCAAGGCGGCGGAGGTTTCAAGTTCTATGAACTGGCTCCGACACTTATCGTCAAAGACCCGCACGGCCAACCCATCATCAACGACAAATATAATGCGCAAATGCTCGTCGCTGCAATCGCAAAACTTAATGGTTACGATTACGCTCCTGACAGAGACGTGTTCTGGAAACAAGGAAAAAGCCAAGCGGGCAGCTACATCTTCGTCACTACCGAATACCTCACAGCGGCGCAACTTGACGATATCTCCCGCGATCTGCCGGAGTATGAACGTCTGCTTATCTGCGCTCCGGCGTTTGACATTGGACTTGGCAAACGCTACGAGAACATAAACGTCCGCAAAATCCCGCAATCGGTTCTTGATAAGTGTAAGTATGGTGTGGATAACTACAATTTGAATATTGTCAATCCGCCCGAACTGGACGATGACGAATGGGAGGACGGAGAAGATGCTTAGAGAACCTTACTCGGCGAAATCATACTCCTACAACTCAAAATACATTGACAACCGCCTTGCCCTCCGTCCCCCTCAGAAGGAGAGCTTGGAGCGGTTCGCGCGGATTGTGGATATACTCTCCCTCTCTAAAACACCGAACTTGGATGAGGAACTTATAAAAATCCGTGAACTTTTCCCAACACTCACCAGTTTCGAGCGGGACTTTCCGTCCGTATGCTTCGCCCTTGCGACTGGTATAGGTAAAACTCGGTTGATGGGAGCAATGATTGCGTATCTGCACTACGAGAAAGGTGTCAATAACTTCTTCGTGATGGCTCCCAACCTTACGATTTATAAAAAGCTGAAAAACGACCTCGGTAGCCAGAACAATGAAAAGTACGTGTTTCGAGGTTTAGATAAGTTCGTCAACGCACCGCGCATTATCGATGGCGACAACTACGAAGAGTTCCGTCAGATGTCGCTGTTTGAAGGCGGCGTTACCATCAACGTCTTTAACATCAGCAAACTGAACTCAGAAAGCGGACGTATGCGCCGCTTGCAGGAGGTTCTTGGGCAGTCCTATTTTTCGTACCTACAATCGTTGCCCGATCTCTGCATTTTTATGGACGAAAGCCACCACTACCACGCTGATAGAGGGTTTGACACCATTAACGAGCTCCACCCTGTCCTTGGCGTGGAACTCACCGCAACACCACAAATTCAAAAAGGCGCACGGAAAATTGATTTCAATAACGTGGTGTATGAATACTCTCTTGCTCATGCGCTGAACGATGGGCTTTACGTCAAAGTCCCCGCCGTATTCACTCGCCGGGATTTTCGTCATGAAGAATATACCCCGCAACAACTTGACCGCGAGAAACTCAACGATGGCATCCGTCTGCACGAAGAAACAAAAAGCAGACTGGATGTGTACGCCCGCACCCATGGTAAGCCTATCGTCAAGCCATTTGTGCTTGTTGTTGCCAAAGATACAACCCATTCTCGGGAGATACGTGAGTATCTTTCATCGGACGCTTTCTTTCATGGATATTACAAAGATAAGGTATTGGAAATCAATTCGGCACAGCGTGGTTCGGAAAAGGACGAGAATATCGAGCTGCTGCTATCGCTTGAGTTGACCACCAACGTAATTGAAATTGTCATCCACGTCAATATGCTCAAAGAGGGATGGGACGTGACGAACCTTTATACCATTGTTCCTCTCCGTGCTTCGGCATCTGAAACGCTTACGGAACAGACCATTGGACGCGGCTTACGTTTGCCATACGGTCAGAGGGCGGGCGTAGACGAGGTTGACAGACTATCTATCGTCAGTCATGACCGTTATCAGGCGATTGTAGACCTTGCCAAAGACCCGAATTCACTCGTCCGCAAGGTTTACTACATTGAGGAGCAAGAACTTCCTGCCAACGACGACGGGCGAGAAACCGTGCCTCTACCGACAGTCTATGACGCATTGACCTCTGGCGAGAGTTTCACGCAACAGTTGGCATTTACCCTGCGTGAAACGGCGACTGACGAGTACAAAGCCGAAAAAACGCCCGACCAGACGATGCTTATCGCAAGTATTGTCCAAGGTATAGCCGCCAAAACGGTGATCGAGGTCAACAGGCAGGTTCGGAATATCAATGCCATCAATGATGAACAAACGCGCAAATGGGTGCATAGCAGTATTGTTACGCAAACCATGCAGCAACTTCCCGAACTCGGTCTTAAAAAAGAGGATTTGACAGCAGTTGTCGCAAAAGCAATCGAAACTTGTGCCCAAGCCCTCACAGAAAACGTCATTCCGATACCTCAATCAGTTGTTCAGCCCCATACCGAGGTTAAGCGTGGTTTTTTTGACTTCACGCTTGATACAAGCCGTATGCGTTGGCACCCATCCGACGATACACTCCTCGGTACGGAACTTATGGAGGGCGGCGAGACCTTCACGTTGGAAACAGGGACGGTTGCCTTTGCAAAAATTGATACAGTGGAAAATGAAATTGTTCGACATATCATTGTCCATGATAACGTCGACTACGCAACTTGCTCCGACCTTATCTATTCGCTTATTGCAGATGCAAAGAGGCACTTTTTGTCGTACTTGAATGATGAGGAGGCGGAAAAGGTTATGCGGGATCGCCAGCGTACCATAGCCGAAATTATCTACGCGCAGATGAATGAACATTTTTATAAAGAGGAAGTCAGTTATAGGGCAGCGAATATGCGCCCGTTTACGCGGATTGAATCGAGTTTTGGCGGCAAGTTCAAGTCAGATGAGATATATGACTTGCGGACTCCGATGGCGGCATCGGATGTGAAGTCCAAGATATTCAGCGGATTCAGGAAGGCAGGACATACGCTGTATAAGTTTGACAGCGACACGGAGAGAACATTTGCCGTTGTGCTGGAGAACGACAATGCCGTTCTGCGGTGGCTACGTCCTGCACCGCGCCAGTTTAATATTTACTGGGGACAAGGTGGTGCGAACCGCTATGAACCAGATTTCATTGTTGAGACCGCCGACACAATTTATATGTGTGAGCCTAAAGCGAGTAACAAGATGCGAGATACGGACGTGCTTGAGAAAAAAGAAGCCGCAGAAGAATACTGCCGCGCCGCCAGTGAATTCAACTCAGAAAACGGTGGTAAACCGTGGAAGTATGTTCTTATTTCTCACGACGAAATCCGGCCACAGTCGAGTTTTACTTATCTCGCAAAACAAGCTTCGCACGAGCAGTTATCGATAGAGTAAACACTTCTAAGGAGGGAGCTGCCACATGAAATTTTTCCACTTATCTGATCTGCATCTCGGTAAGCGTGTCAACGAGTTTTCCATGCTGGAAGACCAGTGGGACATCCTGCAGAAAATCGTTGTGTTTGCAAAAGAGCATAAACCGGACGCCGTCCTCATAGCGGGCGATGTCTACGATAAATCTATGCCCATCGTGGAGGCCGTCCAGTTACTGGACAGATTTCTTGTGTGGCTCAACGAACTGGGGATTACGGTATTTATCGTTTCCGGAAACCACGACAATGCGGAGCGCGTGGCGTTCGGTGCGGAACTGTTGAAAAACAGTAGCGTTCATATCGTACAGTCGTATAATGGGAAAATAGCTCCTGTAACTCTTTCCGATGGGTACGGGGACATCAATATCTGGATGCTGCCGTATCTAAAACCATCCCTTATTCGGAGGCACTTCCCTGATAGGGATGTAAATACATACTCAGATGCCATATCCGCAGCTTTAAGTAATGCGAATCTTGATATTTCTGCAAGAAATGTGCTGATTGCTCACCAGTTTGTTACTGGGGCAATCACAAGCGAATCCGAGGAAATCTCTGTCGGCGGTTCGGAGAATGTGGACGGCTCGGTTTTTGATGGGTTTGATTACGTTGCCTTGGGGCATATTCACCGGCCACAGCAGATTTGTCGAGAAACCATTCGATACAGCGGCACCCCGCTTAAATATTCGTTTTCGGAAGCAAGCCATACAAAATCAGTGACAGTCGTTGATATGGATGGTAAGGGTGAGATAAAAATCACTGAATTGCCACTTGCACCACTTCGTGATATGCGTGAAGTTCGTGGTACATACAACGAGATTATGAACCGTAACAGCTACCGTGGCACGAACACTGATGACTACATTCATATCGTGTTGACTGATGAGCAGGATGAACCAGATGCGATATCAAAGTTACGAAACGTATATCCTAATCTGATGCGCTTGGAGTACGATAACAAACGCACACAGGCAGCGAGTTCCTTCGAAACGGTAGCATCAACAGAAAAGAAAACGCCATCTCAGTTATTCGGAGAACTGTTTGAAATGCAAAACGGGCAGCCGATGAGTGAAGACCAATCAAAATACGTTACAAACCTGTTCAATGAAATCTGGGAGGAGGTGGCGAACGCATGAGACCTCTCAAACTTACAATGTCTGCCTTTGGCTGTTATGCCGACAAGCAAACTATTGATTTTGAAACACTTGGAAATGAGGGGCTATACCTCATCACTGGAGATACTGGAGCGGGAAAAACGACCATATTCGATGCCATCACCTTTGCACTCTTCGGGGAAACAAGCGGTGACAACAGGAAAGCAGATATGCTGCGCAGCAAGTACGCACAAGAGAATGCAGAAACCTATGTTGAGCTTTCATTCCAATACCATGATAAGGGCTACCTTATCAGGCGTAATCCGACTTATGTGCGGGCAAAGCAACGTGGTGAAGGCACAACAGAGGAAAAGGCTGACGCAGAACTGCACCTACCAGACGACCGTATTGTGACGAAACTGAGAGATGTCAACGCCAAGGTCGAAGAAATACTCGGTATCAACCGCGAGCAGTTTGTCCAGATTGCGATGATAGCACAGGGCGAATTTCTAAAAGTCCTTCACGCCAGTACCGAGGACCGAATCGAGATCTTCCGCAAGATTTTTTACACGGATGCCTACAAAAACTTTCAAGACCGGGTTAAAAAGGACGCTAATGGACTCGTTGCGGAAATCAAAGAGCAACGACGCGGTTACGACTATAGCCTCGGTAATGTCCAAGTAGATGCGAACGACGATGAAAACACGCAAAAACTCTCCGATGCTAAGTCGGGGCTCTTATTGGCGAGTGATGTCATCGAATGGCTTACACAGATTATTTCTGCTGACGGTGAAGTATTCTCCGCAAATGAGAAACTGTTGGAGGAAGTCGGTATCAAACTGGCTGAAATAAACCAGAGGTTCGGACAAGCCGAGCAGGATAAAAAAGCTCGTGACACTTTAAAAGCTGCAGAAGACCGTCTCCCCTCTGAAATGGCAACTCAGAATGAAGCCGAATCCGTTTTAAATGCGGAAAAAGCTAAACAGCCCGAATACGAGACTGTAAAAACGCAAATTGCTGAGATAGAGCGGTCGTTGACTAAATATCAGGAACTGCAAAATCTTATCGATTCGATAAAGGTAAACGAGGAAAAGTTATCTGTCGAAAAGCAAAACGCCGAAGACTTACAAAAGATACAAATCTCCGATACATCTGCTCTTGAGATCGCAAAAGAGGAACTCAAGTCTTTAGCGGATGCCGAAGTCATAGCCGAAACATTGCGTAGCCAACAAGGAAAGCTGACCACAAGGCAGATCAGTCTTTGTTCGTTAACCGCTTTGCTCGAAGGTTATGGCAGACTACTTTCTGAACTCAAAGCGGCACAAGACGATTACACCGAAAAGTCTACAATTGCAAAGACTAAGCGGGATGGATATGAAACTCTGAACAAGGCGTACCTCGACGAGCAAGCGGGGATATTGGCGGTAGAACTGAAAGATGGACAACCCTGCCCGGTCTGCGGTTCTACCGAACATCCTGCTCCTGCGGTTTTATCTGCTATGGCTCCTACAAAAGCAGAACTTGATAAGGCAAAGAAAGCCGCCGAGGTCGCAGAATCAGAAATGACTACTGCCAGTGACCTGGCAAGTAACTTGAACGGGCAAAGCGGTACTAAGCGAGACGAAATTATAACTGCTGCAACGACGTTATTAGGGGAAACCATGTTCGATAATATCCCGTCTGTCTTGGAAAGTGCGTCAACTGAGGTCAAAACAGGTATTGCGGGAGTCAGTGAGCAACTCGCCGAGCAAGAGAAAAGAATAGCTCGTAAAAAGGAACTTGACGAAGCGATACCTACTTCTGAGAGTAACCTTATTAAAGTCGGCGAGGCTCTTGGTAAGTCCAAAGAACAAGTCGCAGCACTGACCACCCAGATTGACGCCGACAACAAAACAAGGGATAAGCAGGCAGCGGAGCTCAAATTTAAGAATGAGGCTGACGCAAAATCGGAAATCTCCGCTCTCAACACCAAAAAGAAAGGCTACGAAGACGCCCTCCAAACCGCCCAGACCGCACATGATACAGCGAAAACGAAAGCGGACGGCACTGCAACGGAGATACAGACATTGCAATCACAGCTTGGCGATTCACAACCATTGGATTTAGATGCGCTAAAACAAGACAAAGACGCTATCGAAAATACGCAGCGTGGATTGGGCGAAAGCAATCGTGTTGTTAGCACCCGCAAGTCCACCAACCAGACTGCGTTGAACTCCATTAGCAAAACGGCAAAAACTATAATGGATCTCGAAGCCCGTTATAAGTGGTTGAAGGAAATCTCTGATACAGCAAATGGAGATATAAGTGGCAAGGAAAAAATCAAGCTGGAAACCTATATCCAAGCTGCGTACTTCGACAGAATAATTGCGCGGGCGAATATTCGACTTCTGCAGATGTCAAATAGCCAGTTTGAGTTAAAGCGGCGGGATGTAAGCGGCAAGCAGGGACAAAGCGGCTTAGACTTGAATGTTATCGACCACTACAACGGTACGGAACGCGATGCAAAAACACTCTCAGGCGGTGAGTCTTTCATTGCCTCATTGTCACTTGCGCTTGGCCTTTCCGATGAAATACAGAACAATGCCGGAGGCATACGTCTTGATTCGATGTTCGTTGATGAGGGCTTCGATTCATTAGATGATACGAAACTGTCGCAAGCAATACAGGCATTGATGAGTATATCGCAGACTAATCGCCTTGTTGGGATAATATCACACGTTAATGGGCTTGATGAAAAAATTGGTCGCAAAATCGTCGTGACCAAAGACCGTACAGGTGGTAGCAGAGCAGAAATTGTATTGAATTGAGAGCGAACCATAGAAATTTTAAATATACATTTGATTAAGCAATTACGGAAAGTGAGAAAGGCGGTGCGCTGTGGCTATAAAACACGAATTTGTAAAAAGTACAGTGGAAAAGTTACCCGCTACTCACCCAGAGGTGTTGTTTCACTTCACAAGTCTATTTCACCTGAACAGAATTCTGATGAGCAAGTGGATAACGACGACGGAGAGCAATCTCACCGCCTTGGAGTCTGTCAGTCCTCGTGTTGTTTGGATGACGGATATATCCACACCCCACAATCATGGCTTGCTGTTTCAAGATACTATGCCGGATGAGCTGAATAAGACGTTCTACCGCATTTCCATCCGTTGGAATAACCATTTTAAGTTGTGGGATAAATGGAGTGCAGAAACAGGAATAAAGCCAGAGACAAAGCAAGCGATAATTGAAACCGCCGAAGCGCATGAAACTTATAAGAGCTGGTACATTTCGGAGCATAACATACCAATTAACGACTGGGTGACCATTGAAGATGTCAGAACGGGAAGAGTACTCTTCAAATGGGAAAACAAGAAGTTTTTAAAGATAAACTAAATCACATAAACAGGGGGATATCGTTATGGCAATTAACCCAACACAGGTCACAGTGGGCGACCTTTTCGGTTCAAAGAAATATTTCGTTGATTTCTATCAACGTGAATATAAGTGGAACGATAATATTAAGAATCAGTCGTATAAGCCTATTAAGGCATTGCTTGACGATATCTTCTATCGATTCGATTTGAACTACAAACCAACTGCGGACATTAACGAGCAGACCATAGCTCGATATGATTGGTACTACCTCAACTCATTTATGACAAATACAATAGGTGGCAACACTTACATAGTCGATGGGCAACAGCGTCTGACTACGCTGACTGTTCTAACAATCGCTCTTTTAAAAATCGGCAAGAGTCTTAATATTGAAGATGGAAAGTTGCGCTTTTTGGATAAAAAGATTTGCGATTTCGACGCAAACGGTGAAATGGTTTTCTGGATGGGATTTCTCGACAGAGTTAATGCTCTCAAAGCCATTTATGACGTAAAACCTGATGAGATCATAAAAGCACCTGATTCGGCTACGATAGCCGAAAAGAACATCTATGAAGCCTACCAGACAATAATGACTTACTTGCGACAACGGCTCGATAATAAGCATGTTTTTGATGCCTTTAGACTGTATCTTTACCAGCGAGTTTACTTGATTTCTATTGATGTTGACGAATCCAAAGATGTCGCAATGGCGTTTGAGGTTATCAACGACCGTGGCATCCCTTTAAAAGCATATGAAATTCTCAAAGGCAAGATACTGGGCATCATTGATAAAGCAGAGGTTCAGCCGTATGTTGCAAAGTGGGAGAAGACAATAAATAGCATAGCTGATGAATGGGGTGACGATGATGTCGATTTTTTTCTCGGTACTTATTTCCAAGCAAAGTACACAGATACCGTGTTGCAATACCGCGATATGCAGGATGATAGGTATCACAAATCCATCTACCTCGACGAGTTCGATAAAAAAATCGGCTTTAAACATCGCGCCAACTCCGCAAAAAGCATTCAACTCGTAAAAGACTTTGTCGACAAAGAACTCCCATACTTTGGAGCGATTTATCAACAACTTAGCCGTGATTATAACGACTGGCAGACCCCTGCCTTTGCTTGGTTTAATGCAATAAACGAACAGGATATGCAATTTTACTTAGTGCTGTCAGCAATCAACTTTAATGACACGGAGCGAGATAAAAAGTATGGCTTGGTCATTCGAGAGTTTGATAGGCTTTACACAATTTCAAATCTCATGGGAGCATATAAGTCAAACGTTTTTAGCAATGATATTATCGAGTTGGGACAGGCTATTCGAGGGAAAAGCTGTGCGGATATAAAAGCAGCGTTCGATTCGGCACTGCTTAAGATGATATCAAAAGCCCATAACCGAAACGATATTGTTGACCCATTCAAATATGAGCTATTCGCAAATATGGGATACTCTAATCTGGGCGGTCGCTTCTTGCGTTATTTCTTCTCTCGTATTGACCATTTTATATCTACTGGAGCAAACCTCAGTACAGGAACCTACTATAGTCATATAAGTCAAGCAAAAGGCAAGGATGTGTATCATATTGAACATATCTTGGCGCATGACGAGAAACACGTCAACGCTCATCTATTTTCTGACGAGGAGGAATTCATCGTCCAGAGAAACAGACTCGGAGGATTGCTTCTGCTTAAAGGAAAGGACAATCAATCATCAGGCAACGAACTTTACAACGATAAATTAAAAACCTATGTTGGTAATGGGACGCTGTTCGCTCAGACTTTGTTGAAGGATTTTGCCCATCATAACAAAGGCTTTTCAAACTTCTGTGCGAAGTATGCCCTTGATTTCAAAACCTACGCCAAATATGATGGTACATCTATTGAAGAACGCCAGAAGCTGTTATTTGATCTGGTTAAGCTAATCTGGGCTTAACAGCTTGTTGGGAGGTGACCGTATGCCCTTTACCATCGTCCGTCAGGACATCACAAAAATGAAAGTTAACGCAATCGTCAATGCCGCCAACACCGATTTGCAAATGGGTGGTGGAGTTTGCGGAGCCATATTCAAAGCGGCAGGAGCGGCACAGCTTCAAGCTGCCTGTGATAAACTCGCCCCGATTAAGACGGGTGAGGCGGTTATTACACCGGGATTCGACCTGCCCGCTAAGTTTGTTATTCACGCGGCAGGCCCCGTTTATCGGCAGTGGAATAAGGAACAGAACGAGCAATACCTCCGTGCCGCCTATACGAATTCATTGAAAAGAGCCGTTGAAAACAAGTGTGAAAGCATAGCATTTCCGCTTATTTCAAGCGGCATTTATGGCTATCCGAAAGATGAGGCCCTTCAGGTGGCAACCTCAGCAATTCAAGATTTCCTTTCTGACCACGACCTTGATGTGACACTTGCGGTGTTTGACAAGTCAGCATTTACCATTAGCCGCGAACTGCTCGGAGCAGTCGAGAGCTACATTGATGAGCATTATGTTGTTACTCACCAAATAAAGCGACGGCAATTGCTTGATGTGGAGCGGGAAGCCTTATATGAGGCTGATGAGGAAGATAGCAAATATAACGAACCTATTTTTGAGGAAATGCTCGCCCCGTCAATCGGTGCGCCAGCCCCGCTTGATGACTTGGTTGGCAATCTTGATGAGCCATTTTCCCAGACGCTTCTGCGCCTGATTGATGTCAAGAGAATGACGGATGTAGAGGTTTATAAGCGTGCCAATCTCGACCGCAAATTGTTTTCCAAAATTAGGAGTAACAAAGGATATATGCCAAGCAAGCGTACTGCCATCGCCCTGGCCGTGGCATTGGAATTATCGCTTGACGAAACCGACGACCTTTTGGAACGGGCGGGATATGCGCTTTCCCACGCGGTAAAGTTTGATGTTATCGTTGAATATTTCATTACAAACGGCAAATACGATGTTTTTGAGATAAATGAGGTGCTGTTTGAGTACGACCAGCCGCTTTTGGGAGGGTGCTGATTATGGATCATTTTCTAATAATTGTATTGCCCATAATAGCACTCGCTTTAATTATTGGAGGGGTTATTTTCTTGCATAAAAAATCTAATCCCAACGGAAACAATCTCGTAAGCGCAAAACAGACCGATTCAATAAACTCGAAGGGTCTTGTAACGGCTGGAGATGTTCAGGGTGGCGAAATTGTCATACCGATTGAAGTTCTGCCAGCGACAATTCGGATCGACGAAAAGAGTCTATTTGAAATTACAGATAGCACAGTTATTTCTCGGGTTTCAGAATTAATACCTTTCACATCGCAAACTGGGACGAGGTTGATGGCAAACAACGCCATTAACTCCCTAAAAGGTACAGAGTTAATAAAAATGGATATTCCATTTTCACGACTCACAAAATCGAAAGACGTTGCAGGTGCTGCAAGAGGTTATATTCACGGCGGTAAGGGCGTAGCGGCGCAAGCGAACCTAACTAAAGTTGACATGAGCAAAGTCACAAAAACTACTACTGTTGCTAATAGTGTGGCAAATGTGATGAATATCGGTTCTTTGGTAGTCGGACAATACTATATGTCCGAGATTAGCTGCAAACTGGAGACTATGACGAAGAGCATCGACAAAATCGGGGACTTTCAGGACAGGGAGTTTAAGAGCCGAATAATGTCTGTAATTACTCTTGTTGGAGAAATATCGCAATTTAGTTCTGAAATTATGGAGAGTGATGACCAGCGAGCACTCAAACTTTCTGCCATAGAGAATTTGAAAGCTACAGCTACTGAACTGCTTGGCCAAGTAAACATTACAATATCTGATATTACGCAAAAGACACCTGATCCGGATTATAAAGAGTATCAATCTAAAGTTGATGATTTTCAAAAACTGGTGGGATATCAGAATGCTCTGGTCACTGTTCTGGAGGAAATCAGCAAGTTGACGTACTTATTAGGGAAAGGTTCGATCTCAACTGAGAGAAGCTATTCTTCTTTTAATAAGTATCTTGAACTGTCTGTGCAAACAAGAAATCTCCTTGGACAATGGCATGATAGGCAGGTCAAATCACTGCGTATTGATTTAAAAAAAGAGCGTATATCTAAGGCTGGGTTTGAAGCTGTTGTTTCAGCGATACCAGGCTTGTTTGATGATAAATTTAAATTTAACGCACTAAGACAAAGCTTCGTAAACCAAATAAGCACTCAAGCAACAAACATTCCTGAAAGTCCAGCCGAACAGAAACAAATCTACGATGATGATGTGCAAATCATAATAAAAGACAACAAATTTTACTATCTGCACGATTCTCCCACCAGTATCCAAGAATCAGGCGAGTAAATCATTTGTCGCTTCCAAAGCGACCGACAACCCCCAGCTGAGTAGTATTCTAAGGTTACATTAAATCTTAGGAGGCTACGAAAATGAAAAAGGGATTAACTGAATTGGTATTTATACTCGACAAAAGCGGCTCGATGAGCGGTCTGGAAGCAGACACCATTGGCGGATATAACTCAATGCTTAAAAAGCAGCAGGCAATTGAAGGCGAATGTCACATTACAACGGTGCTATTCGATAACAACTATGAACTACTCCATGACCGTATTGACATTAAGGCGGTAAGCCCGATTACCGAGAAAGAATATCAGGTTGGTGGATCGACAGCACTTCTTGATGCAATCGGTAATACAATTCATAAAATTGGAAACGCGCAGAAGCATACTGCCGAGAATTACCGCGCCGAAAAAGTAATGTTCGTGATTATCACAGATGGCGAGGAAAACTCCAGTCGTGAATACTCTGCAGAAAAGGTAAAAGCGCAGATTGAAAGGCAAAAAAAGAAATTTGGCTGGGAGTTTATCTTTCTTGGTGCGAATATTGATGCGGTTCAAACAGCCAGGCGCTTCGGGATTGCTCCTGACAGAGCGATCGATTATCTGGCCGACAGTGAGGGGACGGAACTGAATTATAAGGTAATGGCAAGTGCTGTGGCGACATTCCGGGAGGCGGGAACCGTTGACGAGGCTTGTTTTGAGGAAATCCGCAAGGACGTGAAGCGGCGAGGAGGTCGTAAATAATGCTTGGAGCGATTATTGGAGACATCGTAGGCTCGGTCTACGAATGGCATAATATCAAAACAAAAGACTTCCCACTGTTCCGCGACGAATGCTTTTTCACAGATGATACAGTGATGACCATAGCCACAGCCGACGCAATAATGAACGGCGGCGAAGTCGACAATTTTATTGATGCATATAAAAAGTGGGGACGGCTATATCCCGACGCAGGATATGGCGGCAGGTTTGGAAGTTGGATTCACTCTGGTGACCGAAAGCCCTACAATTCTTGGGGTAACGGTTCGGCGATGAGGGTTTCACCTTGCGCTTGGGTGATGAATTGTGGATTCTATGGGCGTACAGGTTGTTGGCCATCAAACGGTTGGGAATGTGTAACAAAATCTGCTGAAGTGACGCATAACCACCCTGAAGGAGTCAAAGGTGCACAGGCTACCGCAGTAGCGATATTTTTGAGCCGGTTCTACGCCGGTGGGCACGCCTTCGATTATTGCCAGCCGTGGTCACTTGAAGAATTGAAAGCGGAAATAAAAAAGCTGATAGAATCCAATCTTGGATATGATCTATCCAAGACCCTTGATGAAACTCGTCCTACCTACCGCTTCAATGAAAGCTGTCAGGATACGGTGCCACAGGCGATTATCGCATTCCTTGAAAGCACAGACTTTGAGGATGCTATCCGAAATGCCATTTCCCTCGGGGGCGACAGTGACACGCTTGCCGCAATCACTGGCAGCATTGCAGAGGCCGCCTATGGTATTCCTGATTGGATAAAGGATAAGGCATTAGGTTACCTTGATGAACCGCTGAGAGGTGTCTATAATCGGTGGGAAACATATATTAAGAACAACTAAAACCAGGGGTGTGCAAAAGCGGTGCATCTTTTAACGATTTAATTTGAGCGGTGCATTTTATCAATAGTTAGTTCCTTTGCCATAATGTGTATGTAAAAAAGATATCCTGCGTGAGAAACGCAGGATTTCTGCCTTTTTTGAGACTTTTTTGCCCCCGAAAAAGCCGTTTTTTAGAACATCGATTTTGAGGATGTCATATAGGGAATTTTAGTAGTTTGGGGGAGTCGAACTCTCATTTTACCTATTTTTAACTCCAATCGCAGAAAACAAGGCGATATCTGCTTTCCTAACAACATAGATAAAGTTTTGCTTAGACAGTGCGTACCTTTTAGGATGATTGAAAAGCCGAACGAAAGGTAGTGCCCTTTTTTAATTTCCCAATGATCCGTATTATTGGCAAGACCGTAAAAATAACAAATATGATTAATCTACCATTTCTCTCTTGAGTGTAATATAATTTATTGAGTTCGTAATGAGTACTACCATTTGCTTTATACAGGAGATTCTATGAAAGACCTATTTTTAAACGGCACTATTCTAATATCATTCATTGCTTTGGTAAACCAGTTTATTAGAGACCTTGATTTTAGTCCGGCTTCTAATATAAAATTAAGACTTTTAGGTGGAGTGATAACAGGAATTCTTGGTTGTATACTTATGATTTTTAGCGTTGAAGTAATGCCTGGAGTGATTGTAGATTTTCGAAACATTGCAATTATATTAGCTTCCATTTTTGGAGGATCAGTAACATCAATTTTAGCAGGTTTAATCATAGGTGCTTTTCGACTGCTTTGGTTTGGTGTGTCAGAGTCATCAATGATGGCATTTCTTGTTGTACTAATAATGGGCATAGGGTGTCCACTTATTACTTACAAAGTACGTTCAAAAAAAATAAAGTGTTTATATTTGACGATGTTTAACGTCCTCATATCAAGTATAGCTTTTATTGTCTTAGTTCAAGATCATATGATATTATTGCAACTGTTATTGTCTTATAACATTGGATGCTTAATTATTACATTTATTTTATGTTTGTTTATTAATAATCTAGCTACTTCAAACCGCTTATTTAAAAAATATAAAAATGAATCATCGATAGATTTTTTAACCGGATTATATAATGTAAGACAATTTGATAAAACTTATAATGATATTACTAGCAGAATAATTGAAAACGATGAGCGGCTTTCTTTATTATTCATCGATATTGATTATTTTAAGAAAATAAACGATACTTTTGGACATACAGAAGGCGATGTAATACTAAAAGAATTTGGTAAGCTTCTATTAGAATCTTGTAGAGATTTTGATATTATTTCAAGGATTGGAGGCGAAGAATTCTCAGTTCTCTTATTGGATTGTCATCCACAACAAGCCAGGAAAATAGCTGAAAGAATTCGTTCTTCAGTTGAAAAGCATGCGTTTAGTATATCCAATGGAAAAGCAGTAAGTATAACAGTATCGATTGGTATTGCAACCTATCCTGATACTACAATAAACTTTAATGATTTAATAAAAGAATCGGATAAAGCCTTATACGAAGCGAAACAAGCCGGCAGAAATAAAGTTGTTTTTGCTGACGTACTAAATGAATAAAGTAAAAAGATTTTACGATTAATATAATAACATCCAATCGTCTTCTCGAATAATTTTTTCTAAAAAAGAGGGACTTATCATATGAAAAAGGCCAACGCTTTTGAGACTAATACAGATATATATGATGAATGGTTTGAAAAGAAAATTTACTAACGCAACTTTCCTATCCATAGAATAATTGTAAAATAGAATGGATAGTTGTATCAGACCGTATTACAGCATAATGCTGCGATATGGTCTTTTTGTTCGCCCGCCATGGGCGGGCTCTAACGGGTGAAAGTCCCGAGTGCGCCTAGGCAACGAGGAAGCACATAGCTGAACAGCAAGGGTGTCCATCGCGAGGTGGAATCTGAAGGAAGCTGTAAGCAAACCCTTGGTCCGACGAACAGAAATCACATATAAGGCTCGGAAATACGGATAAGTCTGCAAAAGAAGATGAAGTCCAATAGTTGCTGGAAGTACGAGTAAATGTGGCGGATAGATGAGGGGAAAGAGCTCGCACCTTAAGCGGGGAGATCTCACAGCGGTAAATTAACCGAGTAACAACGAACTGTGAGAAGTCAGCAGAACCCATAGTAGTGAAGAAGTTTCTGTAATGGAAATGGAGTGAAGGGGTGAACAATCAATCAGTTGGAGTATAGTCTCGTATTGCAGAAGAGATAATGTCTGCCGTAACCAACCGGAGTAAAGGCAATCAAATCAAGCGAGGCGGAAAGGAAACAACGCATGGACACAAATAATCTAATGGAGCAGATACTAAGTAAAGATAATCTCAACACAGCATATCTGCAAGTCATACGGAACAAAGGAGCCGAAGGTGTGGACGGAATGAAGTACACAGAATTAGGTGAATACCTTTCGGAGTATGGCGAAGAAATCAAGAATCAGCTGCGGATAAGAAAATACAATCCGCAGCCCGTAAGGCGTGTGGAGATACCGAAACCAGATGGTGGTGTCAGAAATCTTGGTGTGCCGACAGTGGTGGATAGATTTATCCAACAAGCGGTGGCACAAGTGCTAACCCCGATATTTGAGGAGCAATTTCATGAACACAGCTATGGATTTAGACCAAACCGATGTGCACAGCAAGCAGTACTCACAGCATTAGAGATAATGAATGATGGGTGCGATTGGATAGTGGATATCGACCTGGAAAAGTTCTTTGACACAGTAAATCATGACAAGCTGATGACAATACTTGGAAAGACGATTAAAGATGGAGATGTTATCTCCATTGTGAGAAAGTTCTTGGTCAGTGGAATCATGATAGAGGATGAGTATGAGGAATCTGTTTTAGGAACGCCACAGGGTGGAAATATATCCCCTTTGCTGGCGAACATCATGCTCAATGAACTTGACAAAGAAATGGAACAAAGAGGTCTGAACTTTGTCAGATATGCAGACGACTGTATCATTATGGTCAAAAGCGAAATGGCAGCCAATAGAATAATGAGGAGCATCTCGAACTTCATTGAGGAGAAACTTGGGTTAAAAGTGAACATAACCAAGAGCAAAGTCGATAAACCAAAAGGAATAAAGTATCTTGGATTTGGTTTCTACTATGACACTTTTGACAAACAGTATAAGGCTAAACCACACGCAAAATCAATAGCGAAGTTTAAGGCAAGAATAAAAGAACTCACTAGCCGAAGTTGGGGAGTCAGCAACGCGTATAAAGTGCGGAAACTAAATCAGCTCATCCGAGGATGGATTAACTATTTCAAAATCGGAAGTATGAAGAATTTTTGCAGATTAATGGACGGACATATAAGGTACAGACTTCGCATATGCATCTGGAAACATTGGAAAACCCCACAGAACAGGGCAAAGAATCTTATCAGATTAGGTGTACCAAAGTGGGCTGCATGGAGAACTGCATATGCAAAAGGATATGCAAGAGTATGCCGTGCGTCAGATGTAAACCAAGCAATAAGCAATAAGAGACTAGCCCAGTTTGGATTAGTCTCAATGTTAGATTATTACACCGAAAGGCGTGTTACTTGTTAAGTTGATTGAACCGCCGTGTACCGAACGGTACGCACGGTGGTGTGAGAGGTCGGAAATTTCTCATTCAGAGAAATTTCCTCCTACTCGATTATTGAAATAACTTGCTTTAAAGGAGGTTTTAAGTTGAACAGTGATCGATATTTTCAAGAAATCTGCCGCAGGGTCAAGCCATATAACATAACAACAGAAGGGCTGAAGGAAAACGGATCCATGTATTTTTCCTATTCCGGTGAGCCGCTGTGCCGTGTTGCTTCCGATGGAGTAACTTATCACTTTTCAGAACATCTGGATACAGAAGAGAAAAAAGAACTTTGCAGCCTGATGGCAGAGATTTCTGAGGAGACGAGAGCGTATGTACTGGCGATGGAAAATGCACCATCCCTGAAGGCCGTCGACCTGCGTGACGGGTATAAGCTGCTTTGTGAGAATGGGAACATTGTTTTGGCAGGTAAGGACATGGGAGAGTCCGGATATGAGTTTGTAACCTGGCAATATACCTATGATCGGAAAGGCGTTACCCTTGGACACTATTATTATAACGACTATGTTGGAGTCAAGGAGGACTTTGCCGTTCGCTCCGACCTCATAAACGAACACAAGCTGTTTAAGGATAAAGAACTGCAGGCGATCTATCGAACTTTGGATCAGGGGCAGAAATATATTCCCTACTTAACCTTTGATCAGGAACAGGAAATTTTGGCGCTTAAAAGCAGGATAGAGCGTATCGCGCCGAAAGCGGTGGAGATTTTTAAAGAGGAGCAGGCGGCCCATTTGGAAAAGCCCATTTTTCTCGTTCGAATTATGGCAGGTGATATCGAAGGTGATCTCCTGAAGGTTCATAAGGACTCTGAGAGCAATCTTTTGTTGCATGAGCTTATGCTGCCTGCGCCGACCGAAGAACTGCAAGCGGCGTATGATTTTGGGGCAAAGAATGAGACTTGCTATCAAACCATAAAAGGGATCAGATATCCGATTCCGGTAGGGGACATGGCTGCGGCGGACTTGAACTCGCTGAATGAGTCGGCCAAGATGATCGACCGGATGAGTGAGATGGAAATTGCTGATCTGTGGATATCTCTAAGAACGCATTCCCTGGAATATGAATATGAGCTGAAGGAAATCTGCGAGGAAGTTCTTAGACCGATAACGATCATGCAAAATAATTTAACCATGTAAGCATATCGTTTTAGAAGAGGTACCATATGGAATAACAGCCTTAACAGGGCATGACGAATACGAGGAGGAAATCATATGAAACGCATAGAAACGGCACGATGGATACCATCGCCCAATCAGCCAAGCAGACTGGAGTACGACGGCCAGCGCACCGCACAGGAGATTTTTGAAGAGCTCTCCTACCGCCTTGCAAACACTGGATATCTCCCTGATGATTATTTCTTATTGAGCAGCGAGTGGCAGGATGGAAAGGAATTCCCCAAAGACGCCGATATCTTCTGCACCACAGATTATGGCGCAAGCGAGGGTATCTATACTGATGTTTATCTTCGGATCTATGATGAAAGCAACGGCACTACAAAGAAATTTGCCACAGGAAAGACCCTTGGAGAAACTGAGAGCAACCTTGACCGCATGAATCTCATCGCCTCGGCTATTACAAAAGCCTTTCACTCAGATGGCGTACATGCCCGGTACATTCGATTGGGTGAAGCGGAAAAATCCGAGAGCCTCATCATGCATCTTAGCGAAGGGGAACGTCTGATTGTCACTGACAGCCTCATAGAGATGAGGACGCAGCTTCAGGATAAAACCATGGAGGTCGAGAATCTCCTGCGCAGGGTTTCCGGAAGCATTACGGAATATATCAACATGATCGGCGAGCGGCCGCTTCGGATCAGCGATACGGATCTCGCTATACTGGCAATACAGGACGGCAACTTAGCGGTATTCCGTGAGGCTTTTCCAAAAGCAGAAGAGCAGGAGGCCGTGTTACTGCACGCAGCCAGCCGTCCAGGCAGGATCGGAACTCAGATGACCTTGGAAATACTCCAGAAAGCGCAGAACAGCATCCCGAATGATATATACCTGAGCGCCTGTAAAAAAGCTGTCAGCATTGGGGATTCAGACAGAGCGGTGCTGATGATGCGGAAAGCAGACTCCTCTGTGAAGGATTTGGATATGGGGCTGTTTGGCGAGATCATCCGCTGCTCCTTTGAACATCATAGCGAAAACAGCCGCAACCGCAGGATGGCGCATATCCTTGTACAGGAGTGTACCCCTAAACAAATTCAGGCCGCCGACCCTGCGCTTTTACTGATTGCTCAGCAACGGGAAGATTGGCAGATCATATTCCAACTTATAGAGCAGGGGATCGATACGAACCGATATGCCGCAGAATTCTTCGGACAGCTATCCAGACAAAGAAATGCCTGGATGATAAATAGTTGTGTCAACCGTGGGATGAAGATTCATAACGATAATTTTGCCGCTCTTCATGCCTGCATATTGCCTGATGGAATGGACGCTGCAAAAAGATTGCTCGAACAGGGGATGAATTTTGACAGGTATCTGGAGTGGTCGGAAAAAAATCATTCCGGTGAAAAAGAAGAAAATCTGATCAATATTCTCAAAGAGTATTGGGAAAACGCTGTAAAAACTCCGGCAGACTATGTGAAGGATAAGGTAGAGCAAATAAAAGAAATGGGAATGGCTCAGGAATTAAATATGTAAGCAGTACGAGCCGGAGAGTTGGGGGATGATCCTCCATTCTCCGGCCTTTTATTTTCAGGAAAGGAGAGGTCATGATAGTACGATACCGGAGAAATAGGAGCATCGCCCATTACGATTCCGAAAGCCTCGCAACAATCGGCAAGCCTGAGCCGGTTGAATCTCTGCGCGGTCCGTTTAAAAGCTGCGGTGACTGCCCATATCCATCCCACGGATTCATTTGCTACAGTGCTGAGGGCGACTGCCTGAAAACGCATTTGAAAAAATTCAAAAAAATCAGAAAGGCGGAGAACTTATGATACAAGCACTACTATCCAACATAAAGCGTAAAGACCTGCCACCGGTGCGTGTCGGTTTCCCTCTATCAAACTATAAAGAAGTCTACGCAAAGCTGGAAGCCATTGGCATAGGAAGTGCTACGGAACGTGATTGCTATGTCAATGAAATTTACGAGGACTATCATATCCTCAAACTGCTTGAAAAGGTTTCTGTAAATGTAGATGAGCTGGACTATCTTACAAAGCGTTTAGAGAGCTTTGACAAGCGAGAATTTGCCAAATTCCAAGGAGTAGCCGCCAGTCACGGATATTTTGACATGACCGACCTGATTAACCTGACCTTCTGCTGCCAGGAAGCAACTATCGTTCAGGATTTTACAGACCTCAATGCCATAGGGCGGGAGCACTACATGGATATTCACGGTGGTATCGCAGCGGAAGATCTCAAAAAGGTGGATTTCCGGAAAATTGCGCTTTCCCTCCTATCCAGTGACACCGGAAAGATTACGCCTTACGGTGTTATTTATGAAAATGACATGTGTATGAAGCAACTCTATAACGGGCAGTATCTCCTCGATTATCAATACAACTGCGACGCGGTCATGACCATTGCAGTGACGAATCGTCATAAACCGGAGGAATCCGCTTCCGTCACATACCTCGATCTGCCAATGGAGGACTGCCAGATCGAGCGCACCATGCTGCGCTCAGGCATCGACACCGTTGGAGATATGCGGATACGGTATCATTACAACGAACTGCCGATAGAGCTGACCGAGCTACTGTCGGAAGGAGAAAATCTTCACGATCTGAACAGCCTGTGTACTGGATTTCAGGTGTTGGACGATGGCGACAGACAGAAGCTTGAGGCGGTCATAGAAATGGCTGGGCCGGCCACGGTAAAGGAGGCTGCAAATCTCATCGCGCAGTTCGACCTGTTCGACTTTGCTCCCGGAGTACTCACTCCTAAGGACTACGGGCGTTATATGATTACAGACTCCGGCCGTTATGAGTACGACAGCGAGCTCGACTCCTACTATGATTTCAGCAAATACGGTGAGGAGCGGAGTGCGCGGGAAAACGGGATGTTCGTACCAACCGGCTATGTCAGTTATCATGGCTTCATCTCCATCGAGGAAGTCATGGCGGGAAGTGAAACAGAACGTATGGATATGAAAATGGGAGGTATATAACATGCTGAAACTCCATCTGACCCGTGCCGACAATTACGAGGGGGTCTACCTGCAGCTTCCGGCTACGCCCGCTGAGATCGGCGAGGCGTGGGCTGGGCTCGACAACATCAGTGGTGAGATTTCTTCAACCCGGATCGTAGGAGCGATCAGCGAAGTAGGGAATATCGGCCGATATTTGAAGAGTGCGGATGTAAACAATCCCGAGCAGATGAAAAAGCTGAACTGCATTGCGGAAATCGTCAATACACTTGATAGCGATAAGTGCCGCTTGCTGGAGGGTGCTCTGGACGCCGAATCCGTTAACGGACTGGATGATGTGATCGCCATCGGAGAGCGGCTGAACCTGTATCTGCTTATACCACATGTCACCAATGACCGGGAGCTGGGCATCTGCCTTGTGATCACGGGTGTAAAGCCTTTTGATATGAGTCTCCGGCCCTATCTGGATTACGCCCGGATCGGCGTTGAATATTATTCGGAACACGGCGGCGCTTACACGGCAGGGGGATATGTGATCAGGCGGGATAGCGTGGAGCAGGCACTGAGGGACTTCTTTGACAATCAAGATCGGCATGAGTTTGGCAGCATGCAAATGGGATAGCTTTGTCCCTGTGCCATGGTATCATGTGTCACTGTAAATCAGGAAAGGAATTTTGTCTATGGACAGGAAAGAAAAAATCAAGCCTGAGCTGCGCTTTTCCCTTCGGCCCGCTTCTCCCGAGGAAGCAGGGCTTTTTTATGCCCTGCTACCAGAGCAGGATGCGGAGCTTGGGACAATAGGCCATGTTCGTATCGATTTCGGCAACGGCGGCAAAGAGTTCTGGCACACCTGGTGGCCCAGAGGGGACGAGGAACTGAACAGTCCGGAATTTAAGGCTGAACTGGCGGAACTGGTGAACGAGCTTCGGGAATACGGCCCGCTGAAGGATCTGAGCGCCATGTCGGATTACTGCTGTCAGCACGACGGCAGGATCAAGGGCGGCTGGCGACAGAATTACGGCTACGTTGCAGAAACGGAAAACTACCGCTATTGCCTGCGCTGCAACCCCGAGCTCGGAGATTATCAGGCATATTTGACTGCTTTTGATCTGCGGATACAGCGGATGAACATGACGGAGCAAGATAATTCACAAACCACGACGATGGGAGGTATGTAAATGAATCAGCAGCCGAAATGGTTGGAACTCATACGAGAGCAGTTTCCACCCGGTACACGAATCCGATTGATCGCAATGAAAGATCCTTACACGCCCGTACCACCAGGCACCGAGGGTGTGGTAACGGCAGTGGACGACATTGGAACCCTGCATATGCAGTGGGACAACGGACGCACCCTCGGAGTTGTACCCAGCGAAGATAGCTTCACGGTCATTGAAAAGCCGCAGCAGCCTGACATCCAGGATGAGCTGGATCAGAGTTCGCAGATAGGGGGAATGACGCTTGGATGAACAATTAAAAAATAGACTTCCCCAACAGTGCCTATTCATGAATGCGGCCGGCGAAATAATGATCGTTGAGTATGGAAAATCAGGATTTAGACGCTCCGATCTCAGCACGGAAAACCGGAAAGCAAATCGGGAAAACGTGAGCAGCTACAACGAGCGGCATGGCATCACTGCCGAGCAGGTAAAGATGATGCGTAATGGCGCCTTATTTGGCTGGGATACGCTTCATGATCCCTATCCTTCACACCGTAAGGAATCCAGCCTGAAAGACGGCTCCATTTTTGAAATTGAAGTCAGCCGCCCCGGTGCCTTTGGGACAGGTACTGCCGCTGAAGTTTCACTCCCTGCCACTCCCTACGAGCTGGTGGATGCGCTGGATAAAGCGCGTGTGACCGACGAGCGTGTCATCTACTCTGTGGAGATATTGCATAGTGAATTGGACTATCTACCGCAGTTAATAAGCCCCAGCGTCAATCTCTATGAACTCAACCACCTTGCACAGGGATTGTCTGCTCTCAATGAATGGGAAATGAATTGCTTCGAGGGCATGGTGATGATGGACACGATTCAGAAGCAATATGCGCCCATTGCTATCGAACGGCTTATCAACATGACCCACAGCACATCAGACTGCCATATCGTCTATGAAGCCCACAATGATGTGTCCCTCGGCATGTTTTATGCCGATAACGGTTTTGTTAAAGAGTTGGAAACTTTACCGGAGAGAATTTTTCCATGGCTGGATTACGGAAAAATAGGCAAAGAAATGCGGGAGGGTGAGGGAGGCGTATTTACACCCAGCGGCTATGTGGTACAAAACGGTGAGATCGAGCAAATATATCAAAGCGGTGATGCTATCCCCACTCAGAAGCCGGATTATGCTGTGCATCTTAAGGTGACCAAGGGATATTTTAACGATCCCGAGTATGATAAGAATCTGGCCTCATTCCTGAAACTTCCTAACGGCGACGAGGAGCTCTTGCGGGCTGCGGAAGAAGTGGCGGCGTCTCCGGCGGAATGTGCTTTTTCAGGCATAGATTGCATCGTTCCCCGACTGACAGAGAAAATCTCTGATGAGCTGGAAGCTACGGAAGGCGACTGTTACCGCCCTGTGAACGAACTGGCGAGACAGCTCCAAAAGCTTGACAGCGAGGGCGGCATCCCGACATATAAGGCGATGCTGGAGGCAACTCCCGAGGATATCTCACTGGAGGAAGCCCTCGACCTTTGCCATCAAACGGAAAGCTTTTCCCTCATGCGGGAGATGAGTTCTCCATCAGATTATGCCGCAAAGGAAATCCAGAGGCTGATGTCCTATGAAAACGACGAGGGATTGGAAAAATATTTTGATCTGCCCGGATACGGCCGCTTTATTATGGAGAGAAACGGGATCACAGAAACCTCGTACGGTCTGCTTGAACCGTTGGACGGTCAAACGGTGGAACAGTACCTTGGGCGTCCTGAACATCATATAAAACTGGAATGAGAGGTGCCTATAAAAATGGATAATGAAAAATTACAGAATGCCTACATTGAGAAGCTGAATGCCCTGTTGCCTTCAGTGGACTTTGTAAGGCTGGACAAGTCCTGCAATTCAAACGGTGGCGAATATGCAAAAGAGATATTGAAGCAGATGCACGATCTGTTCGTAGAGGTCTACAACACTGACGATCTCGATTCCGACTATGAATTCGTTCAGGTGCCGGCTGTTATCCGGGGGCGAAACACGGACCATATCGGGCTTGGACTAGTATCCCTTGATCTCCAATCCTCCGGCGAACACTGGGGCACCTTCTTTTTAACCCCTCAGGGTGTGATTGACCAGGGCTTTGAAAAGATGAAGCCTGCTGATTCAAAATACCTTTCAGCGGTGTATATTCCTTATGACTACTGGTACACCGTATCTATCGAGCGTGATCATCACGTAGACTTTGACCATGTTCCGGAGAAAGTCGCGGAACTTTTGAATTCCTGCTATCCGGATCAGCCGGAGCAGGGGCAGCGCAGAGACAGAGCAGGTCAGAACCTAGAAATGAAGTGAAGCAGTATAAAGGATTACCCTTACGCTTAACCATGAAGATCCAGTCCTTCGCCCACGGCTACATCGCGGAAATAGCTGAGAGTTTTTCTATTAATTCTTCTGTCTGCGCCAACAGGGCCGGGAACTTCACAAAGTCGTAATTATTTGAAATTCAGTGTAGCTATTCCGCAAAAAGTGTGGCATTGTGTTGTGCTAAGGAGGTGAGCAAATGGATGAAAAAGTAATGGAGCTGTTGGAGCAATGCCTTTTCGAGCGTACACAGGTCGCCTATAAGCAAATGATGGAAGCGCATCCCCTGCTAAAGGAAATCGCCCACAAAGCAGCCGCGCTCAGCGAAGAAATAGAACACAGCACCGCCATGGATGCGGAAAGCAAGGAGCTGATGATGCGATTCTTATCCTTATCCTCGGAAGCGGACTATGAATATCAAAGATACCTGTACATCCAAGGCGCCAAGGACTGCGTGGCAGTGCTTCGAGAGCTTGGCGTAATCAAGTAGCACGGACAAAGAGCGCCGTGCTTTTTTTATCCCTAATTTGATCAGTGGGGCCGTTTTCCCAAAAGGACAGCGGTCCTGCTTTTTTTGTGCCTTTTTTCGGGAAAACAGCCTGAAAAAAGGAGGCATTCGATGTGGAACAGAAAAAAAGGCGAGGCTCAGGCCGAACTCATGAAAGCACGTGCCCTGTATTCAAACAATGGGCAGCTTCGACTGACGCTGGTGGGAGGTGATGGCTCCTGAACAGCTTTATGTCATGGATCGGCGGCAAAAAATCTTTGCGTGAGCTGATCGTCGACTTCTTTCCGTTGTATTATGAGCGGTATATCGAGGTGTTCGGCGGCGGTGGCTGGGTGCTGTTTCACAAGCCTCCCGGCAATGATTTCGAGGTCTACAACGATTTCAACAGCCTGCTCACAAACCTTTATCGATGCGTCCGGGAAAAGCCGCAGGAGCTGACGGATGCCCTGCGGTTTGTACTCAACTCCAGAGAGGACTTTGAGCTGGTGCGAAGCATTCTCGCCCGCGACAGTACCGCAGACGACGTACAAAGGGCGGCCTGGTTTTATCAGCTCATTCGTTACAGCTACGCCTCGGGGCTCACCAGTTACGGTAGCCAGCCCCACGATATCCGCTCCAACTTTCCCCTCATCGAGCAGGCACATCGGCGTCTTGCAAAGGTGGTGATCGAAAACAAGGACTGCGTCCAGCTGATCCGGCAGTACGACCGGCCTGTCAGCTTTTTTTACTGCGATCCCCCATATTTTGAAACTGAGGGTTACTACAAAAATGTGGGAGAAGAAGGATTTCGTAAAAAAGATCACATCCGGCTTCGGGATACCCTGATGCAAATCGAGGGGAAATTCCTGCTGTCCTACAACGATTGCGAATTTATTCGGGAACTGTATGATGTGGAGGGTATCCAAATGGAAGCCTTCACCCGGATCAACAATATCAAGCAGCGGTACGATAACGGCGCGCAATTCCCCGAAATCCTCATCGCCAATTACGATATGTGGGAGCGAAGCAGGGATGAACCTACGCAGATCAATTTATTCGAGCTGCCGGGCAGTGAAAATTTTTAAGGAGGACAAAATTATATGAAAAACAACAAAACCCAGCCGGAAATGATGCTCCCCGAACGTGTCTACGAGCTGTGCGGCTTTAATGACAAGGACACGCTGGCGCTTCATGCAGGCGAGGATACCCTCGTCATTCTCAAAGGCCAGATGACCGCTATAGAGCTTGTACATGTGATTTCCATGCTCGGTGAAATGGCCACCGAACTGACCGTAGCCCTCGCCAAAGCCTGCGGCAGATGCAATAACTGCGGTGACGAGGATGACGGTGCTCACGGCGACAGCGGCGAGAACGGCCCTGACCAGTGGGTGGAGAGTTGTTCTCTCTGCCGGGATTTGCTGGACAATAGTCAGACCATTCATATCCCTGATTATCTTCTGGAAGAAGCAGGGATCTCCAGCGGCACCAAGCTGGAAGCCAGCGCGGACAGGGACATCGGTGAGATCACGGTCACGGAAGCGGAAAATCAATTCGACATCTCCGATGTCCCTCCCGGCATCCTCACAGTGCTGGCGCAGAGCGGCATCTGCCTCGCAGAGCTTGACGAGCTGATTATGATGGAGGATATCATCTATGGAAAATGATTTTATCTATCTTTATCCCTACTCCCGAAATGAAGCCAAGCGACTGAATCAGCTGAACCAGTGGCGGGATAGCCACAAGGAAAATATCGCTTGCAAAAACTTCATTGAGAGCGCAATCCTCCGTGACCTTGATGGGCTGCACCTGAAAGATGGCTGCGCCGAAAGCGTCGTCGCGGCATATGGATACAAGCGAGTAAAATGGGTACTTTCCAACACCGTCAAGCAGCAGGATTGGACCGGGCATTTTTCCGAGGAAAACAAGGAATGGGCAAAGAGCACCTATATTCCGCCCGATAAGGACAGCGTCTACAACCAGAATAATAATCTGGACTTCGTGGTGGACAGTCATCCCGCAGTGCTGGACAGCTTTGTCACTCAGTACCGCCGCGCATATCAGGCCCTCGAACTGTTTGTCTTCACCCACTGCGAACTGGACTCAAAGTATCTGAACTACGAGGGCAAGGTACTGGTATTGTCCCAGGAGATCCTCAAAGAAAGCCATTGGACCCCGAAGAGTCAGCTCTGGCTGGCAACTGGGGGGTTCGGCTGTGACCCTAATTCTTCAGGCAGGGCGGTGTTTGCCACCTGTCTTTCCGATGGCGAAACAACCCGCTGGAACCGCTCGGATTTTACGGGAGTCCTCAAAGAGGGGCTTCTGCCCGATTGGGCA
>CAKMKG010000007.1 GCA_927441425.1 uncultured Bacillota bacterium
AGCGTGGTCAGACGTTTCCGGGACCAGGGTTTGTCCTCTGAGGAAATTGTAGAGAAAACCCAGCATCCACTGGAATTTGTGAGTGATGCTCTGAATGAAAAATTTCAGAAAAAGCTTATTTCTGTAAAGTATGCCGATGAAACAAAGTAAGCAATCCAGGTCAAGAAATTATTTCTCCAATCATTTATCCTATCCATAGGAGATAAGAAAACGGTATGTTTTCAATATCAGCCGGAGAATCCAATGAAGGAGGAAGGAAAAATGAGCGAGAAGAAGGATACAAAGGCAGTCTTTGTTCAGATTGTGGAACGTCCTGCCAGAAAAGTGCTGCTGAAACGCGGTATAAGAGCAGAGGATTATTTCCAGTATTGCGAAGAAGTAGGCTGCGAGATATGGCCGGTGCTGACAAGCGTAAAGGAGGCTCTTTACGAGCCCATAGGAATGTGGCTTCCCAAACATCTGATCATGGAAGGAACCTCTCGGTATGTGCAGGGGGTTGAGCTGCCCCTTGATTACAACAACGTTGTTCCGCAAGGGTATGAGTTGATGGAGTTGCCGCCCTGTATAATGATGATCTTTCAAGGGGAACCCTACGAAGATACAGATTTTATGGAAGCCATCGGGGAGATCTGGCAGCATATCGAGAAATTTGACCCCACCATTTACGGCTACCAATGGGATCCGGAGGCCGCTCCGAGATTTCAATTGACACCCATCGGGCACAGAGGTTATATCGAAGGATTACCGGTGGCCCCAGTCAAGTAAATGGAAAAGCATGAGCATAACCGCATCGGTTATGCTCATTTCAGAGAGGTAAAAGGATGAATATATTAGTAGCAGAAGATGAAACAGATATCAGAAACCTTTTGAAATTAAACCTTGAACAAGAAGGCTATCATGTTTATCCGGCAGCGGATGGTTTGGAAGCGCTTGATATGGCAGAAAACAATAGGCTCGACCTGGCAATCCTTGATGTCATGATGCCAAAGTTGGACGGATTCAACCTGTTAAGGAGAATCCGTGAACAATACAAATTCCCGATCATTCTATTGACCGCCAGGGGAGACGACATGGATAAAGTTTTGGGACTGGGTCTCGGAGCGGATGATTATCTGGTCAAACCCTTCAGCATGGCAGAGCTCATGGCAAGAGTGGCGGCTCAATTGAGAAGAAGCAAAGAGTATTATCGGCAGGTACCTTTGGATGACCATAAGATTTCATTGGGAGATCTGGTACTGGATAAAAAGGGATGCTGTGTTTGCCGCGGTGATTTGACCATCGAGTTGAATGCCAAAGAGTATCTGATTTTAAAGTACCTGATGGAAAATCCCAATCGTGTTTTTACAAAGAAGCAGCTGTATCATGCGGTTTGGGATGAAGATCTTTATTACGATGACAATACGATCATGGTACATATCAGTCATATCAGAAACAAGATTGAGAAGGATCCTAGAAATCCTGCACACCTAATCACAATTCGCGGGCTGGGTTATAAATTTCAGAGTCGGTAAAGGAGGATACAGATGAGAGGAAAAATTGCGAACCGATTCCTGATCAATTATGTTCTGATGCTGTTCATATCAATTCTTATTACCTTTATGGTCTTCGCAATAACAGATTTTGCGAACGATATGATTAACAAAAATCTTATGAAAAACAACTATACGGCGGAACAGCTGATGAAGGATGATTATAGAACCATAGCCTATGAAGAGGTTTTGGCTCATGGTGGAGGTATCCGGATCATTACCTCGGAGTTGGAAACCGTTATGTCTGAAGGCATAGACACCATCGGCAAGGAGAAGCTTTCCATGGAGGAGTGGACCGAATTTCTCGCAGGCAGCAAGAAAATAGGGGTGCCGTACAGTTATGATATTGCATACAACGCGGAGGGCGGTTACTGGATCATCGTGACATTTCCTACCTCGATACGAATTGATCTTGACATAGCACATAATGAAAGGTACCCCTCAAAGGACATGCAGGCGGTGGCGGGATTTATCGTCTCAGTGATCCTATTTTATTTGCTCTCCCTGGCATTGGTCACCGTGATCTATTCCAGAATTACCTCCATCGGCTTTGTGGATCCTTTGAGAAAGCTGTATCATATTGCCAAACGCCTTGGTGAGGGTGACTACTCCGCAAGGGTGGAGATGAAAACAAACAATGAAATCGCAGAGCTGGGGCAGATCTTTAATACCATGGCTGAAAAAATCGAAAAGGAAATCGCGCTGCGGGAATCTTCCGAGGAGAATCGAAAACGACTCATACTGGACATCTCTCATGATTTGAAAAACCCATTGGCCGCCATGATGGGCTACGCGGAGCTATGCCTGAAGGATCCGAACCTGCCGGAGGAAAAGCGACAGGAATACAGTAAGGTAATCTATGACAGCTGCATCCGCGTCAACGGTCTGATCAACGATCTCTTTGAGTTCTCTAAGCTGGAAAGCAGTGAATATAAAATCGAACCGGTCCCTATCGATTTATGTGAATATCTCAGGGAGGAAATGTCGACACTGCTTCCACTGCTGGATTCTTCAGGATTTACGTATGTATTCAACATTCCGGAAGAGGAGATCCTTGCTTCCATCGATCCAAAGGAAATGAGACGCGTCATCCATAATCTCATCATGAATTCGATCCAGCACAATCCGCCGGGAACCACTGTAACGCTGACTCTAGAACAAAATGAGAAAGAGGTCCTGGCCAGCATTCGGGATGATGGAATCGGAATGACGACAGAGGCTGCAGCGCATATTTTCGAGGCTTTCGTACGCGGTGACAGCACGAGAAACTCCAAGAGCGGTGGAACCGGATTGGGGCTATCCATCGCTGAGAAGATTATGATGGCACACGGCGGATCCATCGAATTGAAAACCGCCGAAAATGAAGGCTGTGAATTCATTCTCCACCTTCCAATAGAATAACCAAAAATTTAAGGTTGATTTAAGATTGAAATGAGACTCACTTAAGACTGGCCTGCTAAATTGATAGCAGGACTTAAAAGTGAGTCTGATTTATTTTTTAGGAGGTTTCTATGGAAACGTTGGAAAGTCATTTTTATAATTGGTTTGGAGTTGTTTTTTTCAGTGTAATCTATCTTGTGGTACTGCTGTTTATCCCTTTTTACAAAAAGATGGATAAGAAGCCCATTGGAACATATATTGCATTTGTACTGGCATTCGCAATCGAGATGCACGGAATTCCATTCAGCATGTACGTAATCTCATGGGTCGTCGGAAACAATTTGCCGGAAGGGGTACTGTGGGGGCATACCTTATTTCCGATCATCGGGTACTGGGGGATGTATATCAACATGGCCTGCGCCATCATCGCCCTTTGTCTGGTGCTGAGCGGCTGGCGCCAGATTTATAAAAAATACTGGTCCAAGGAGAGTGGGGCCGGACAGCTTGTCACGACAGGAATCTATCGCTATATCCGCCATCCGCAATATGCGGGACTGCTTCTCCTCTCTCTGGGAATGCTGATTGAGTGGGCAACCTTGCCGCTATTAATTCTTTTTCCGATCATTGTAACACTCTATGTCCGCCTTGCGAAAAAAGAGGAACGGGATATGCTTGCAGAATTTGGGGAAGCGTATGCGGCATACCGTTGCCGGACAAAAATGTTCCTTCCGTTTCTGGTATAAATGTGAGGAAAGTCCTGTAAAGCAGGAAAGAGTATTTATAAAGGGGTTTATAATATTAGGTTAACAGGAATAGGGCTGAGTTCTATCTATACAGAACTCAGCCCTAATTCAATTCATATATTCTTTCTATTCGTTGACCTTTTGTTTATCCGACTCCCCATCCTTCTCATCAACTAGGTTTTCAAGCTTTGTCACCCTTTTCTTATACACAGCTGCCGTAACGGACAGAGCCACCAGCGTTAGGAAAAGGGTGAATATCATCGTGAAAAACCCCGATGCCACCGAGACCAAGAAATGATGGTAATTGAAATAGGATACTGCGAAAATGATTATGCCGCAAATAAAGCCAGTACCCAGGCTAATGATAAAGTTAGTTTTGAGATTCGGTGCAAGCCGTCTGTCCCAGATGCCGTTCTTCAGGCAGGCAGCCAGCAGATAGATTGCAAGAACGATCATGATGGTGAATTCCCCCGCAATATTTTGCAAAGCATTTCCTCCGCCAACAATTGTCTGTATTACAATCATCAACAATAGCCCCCAGAAGGCAATCCAGACACCGTAATGCTCAATTTCCAGGAGTTTCTGTTCCTGCATTTCATCCAATTTATTTTTTTGTTTCATCTTAACTTTCCTCCTCCCAAAAGAGATCGTCCAGGGTTTTTCCCAAGACCTTGCATATCGCCCTGCATAATTTTATCGTCGGATTGTATTCTCCCTGCTCAATGGCATTCATCGTTTGCCGGGAAATCCCCACTGCTTCAGCTAGATCCTTTTGGGTCATATCAAGCTGTGCCCGGGCAACTTTAATTTTAATATTTCGCCCCATGCGATCACCTCCTTGCCATCATGTTACAATACATAAGACATAATGTCAAGCATATGCGACAAATATTATAAAATAAATTACATGTTGGGGGTGTCAGGTGAATTGGAAAGCAAGATTCCGTATGGAAATCAAAAGTACCGGCAAACTATGATTTATTAAGATATTTTGATATAATGGCGTTACGGATTCGAAAACAACAAAGGAGGAACAGATCATGCTGAATATCGGCTGCCACCTATCCACGTCAAAGGGCTTCATCCATATGGGGAAAGAGGCTTTAAGCATAGATGCCAATACCTTTCAATTTTTCACAAGAAATCCCAGAGGCAGCAAGGCAAAGGGAATCGATGAAAACGATGTGAAGGGCTTGCTGAAAATCATGGAAGACAATAATTTTGTGCCATTACTCGGCCATGCGCCTTACACGCTGAATCCCTGCTCTGCGGACCAAAGAACGAAAGAGTTCGCATTGGAGGTATTGATCGATGATTTGGTGCGGATGGAACACCTTCCAAACAACTATTACAATTTCCATCCCGGCAGCCATGTTGGACAAGGCACTGAAAAAGGAATCGAATTGATCGCCGATGCGCTCAATTTTATTCTGACGAAGAAACAAACCACCATCGTGCTGCTGGAAACCATGTCAGGGAAGGGAAGCGAGGTGGGAAGCACTTTTCAGGAGATGAGGCAGATCATAGAAAAGGTTAAGCTTGATGAAAAAGTAGGCGTTTGCCTTGATACCTGTCATGTGTATGATGGAGGGTATGACATCGTCAATGATTTGGACGGTGTTTTAGCTGAGTTTGACAGGATTATCGGTCTTGACAGACTGCGGGCCATTCATCTGAACGACAGTAAGAACCCATTCGCGAGCCATAAGGATCGTCATGCAAAGATCGGAGAAGGAAACATAGGCTTGAAAGCGATCACTGATATGATCAATCATCCCAAGCTTCGCCTGCTACCGTTCTATCTGGAGACACCCAATGAGCTGCCGGGCTATGCACAGGAGATCAAACTCCTCAGGAAAGCATATATAGACGACATATCCTTCTCGGTAAAACCACAAAAGATACACCTGTCATGAGGTTCTTTTCCGTTTCATGCTCCTTATGATCTCCTTTGAATCCTGATCCACACGGTAGGATTCCAGGATTTTCTGCAGGGATTTATTATATGTGAAATCGTCAAGACTGCTGTTTTTTAGGTAAGCCATTGTTTTTTCTGGGTACTTCACATAACAGACGGAAATTGCCCAAGCGACTCCCATTTTAACATAGTACCCCTCATGCCGGACTTGATCCAGGCTTGAAAGAACCTGATCAATATAGTTGTCGTTGATGAAATGTGCCAGCATCATAATTACGGCAAACCGAATCTGGAATTCCTTCCCTGACTTGAGATAGGGAAGGATAAAATCCCAAACCAGCTGTGGATGCTTCTTTGCGAGCTTCAATCCGGTGCAGAAGCTATCGCATACGCCCCAGTTTGTGATCTTCGGTACAAATTGAGCAGTGTATTCGAGTATCTCTTCCGGAGGGGCCTTTGCATATCCGATGACAAGACCCTGCAGCATGACCTCTTCATAGTATTCGCACTGTGCATTGTGCAGGTATTCCCGCCAATCTTCTTTGGATATTTCCTTAGCAAGCTCTCTGAGATACGGAAGGCGGACGCCCAATATCCGATCCTCTCCCGGGATGAGTCCGCTTTGAAATTTTTTGTACTCCTCTTCCGCCCGGTCGAAGATTCTTTCTCTTATCGTTTGGTTCATCGCTTTTCTCCAGACCTGTTTTTCTCAGTCATCTTAGAATATTTCTTCAGGTATTCCCTGCGCATCAAGACACATTCCAAAGGCTTGATATACTTTGGACAGCCGAATGCGGAAGCTGCGAAATAGGCTTTGCAGTTTTTTCTGAGGATCATACTGGCCGCTTCCGCATCCATTTCATTCTTTCCCCAGCATACCGCACCGATATCCCTCACCATCACTGCAGAGACGGGTTTCAGTGCCGGGAAGATCAATCCCGTATCATTTTCCACCGTCTTTATTTTCGTGCCGACGATTTGAGCGAAATCATCGAGGAGCGGTCTTAAATCCGAGCTGAGTCTTGAGAACCTCTTCACATCAAAATCGGTATTGATCAGGATATGCCCCTGTTGTCCCGAAGCCGTCCATGCTGTCTGTAGAGCTTTCGCTTCAGCGGTCAGAGGCTGGAGCGCATCGGACTGCTCTGTTTGGATCTTCCCACCGTTTTTGTTGATGTACTCTCCACAGGCTGTCTCCAGTTGATGGGCGGCTTTGAAGGTCTCCTCATAGCTTCTCCCAAAGCAAAGTGTACCATGATGTTTCAAAATCACTGCTTGCCCTGCGGAAAACTTCAATGCTTCCGTGACATTTCTGACCAATGCTTTTGTGCCCGGGAGTGCATATTTTGCACACATGACGACCTTTCCAAGCTCTGAAAAATCAGAGGAGGGCTCAAAGAAATCCAGACCTGTTGCGGATAGCGCAGAGGCATTTTCTTGATGGGTATGGATCACAAAATTTATCTCGGGGCAGAGCTGATAGACCGCTCTATGGATTCCTTTTTCCGAGGAGGGCGTTATGCTACCCTCATAGCTTAGATCCTTTATCTTAATTTCAACGATATCCTCTGCAGTCAGCGTCTGGTAGTCTCTTCCGCTGGGCGTAATGGCGAAGGTTTCCGCATTGATGCGGCAGCTTACATTACCCCAGGTACGGGCAATCAAGCCTGCGCGGGCGAGCTCGAGGCCTGCCGTTACCACCAAATTTTTTGCTTCATTCCGTTCCATATAGTCTCCTTTAAAGGTAATAGTCATTGAATCATGTTTACAGAGCCATACTACATGATAGAATGATTCATGTTTACAGAGCCATACTACATGATATAATACCCATAATAGCATAATAATAAAACGAAGTGAAGATGAAAACAAATTGAAACAGTGGAGGGTCCCATGAGAAAGAAGGTTTGCCTGATCCATACCGGCGGCACCATTGGTATGGCAAGAACAGAATATGGATATGCACCGAAAAAGGGTTTTCTGCAATCCATTCTTTCCGGTATTTACGAGCTGGATTCGGAAGAAATTCCTGCATTTGATCTCATTGAATATGATCCTCTGCTGGACTCCTCCAATATCTCCGTCAAGGAATGGGTCAAAATCGCCCAGGATATCAAGGGAAAATATGATCACTATGACGGATTCGTGATTCTTCACGGGACGGATACCATGGCCTATACTGCCTCTGCACTGTCTTTCATGCTGGAGGGGCTCTCCAAGCCCGTGATCCTGACCGGCTCCCAAATTCCATTGTGCGAAATCAGAAACGATGCCAGAGATAATCTGATCACCTCCCTGATGATGGCTGGGAATTATCATGTCCCCGAGGTCTGCCTCTTTTTCGGCAATGAGCTATACAGAGGAAACCGCGCGACAAAGGTGAGTTCTGATGAATTGATCGCCTTTGATTCACCCAATTATCCGTCACTGGCAGAAGCGGGTGTAAGGATTACCATCAAGGAACGTGTGATCCGGAAAGCAGGATTGGAATTAAAACTGTCTGAATTTGTTCCGCAGCAGATTGCCGTATTAAAGATATTTCCCGGGATCCAGTTTGAAATCTTTGAGAACATCCTTACCTCCAATTTGAAAGGAATTGTTTTTGAAGCATTCGGAGCCGGCAACATCCCGGAGAATCAAGGTGCCTTGAATAGAACGCTGGAAAAGGCGGAGGAGAATGGCACCGTTATTGTCGTATGCACACAGTGCCTGCGAGGCTCTGCTATGATCGGGGAATATGAAACAAGCCTCAGCTTTGCCAAGGCGGGTGCTGTCAGCGGTTACGATATGACGGTGGAGGCCGCTGTTACAAAGCTTTATTATCTGCTGAGCATGAATTACGATCTGGATATGGTCAAGAAGCTTATGGGAACGAACCTGAGGGGGGAACTGTCTGTATTCAAGACCACCCAGGGGAATCAATAAAAGGGGGAAAACATGAAAACAATAGGATTAATCGGAGGAATGAGCTGGGAGAGTACGATTACATACTATCAGATCATCAATGAAACGATCAAAGAACAGCTTGGAGGCTTCCACTCTGCGAAATGTATGCTCTATAGCGTGGACTTTCATGAGATCGAAGAATGCTTGACGGCAGGCAATTGGGACAGAGGCGCTGATATTTTGACGGATGCGGCCCTTCGTCTGGAAAAAGGGGGTGCAGATTTTATCTTGATCTGTACCAATACACTGCACAAGGTTGCTGATAAAATTCAAGAAACAATATCAATCCCGATTCTGCATATTGCCGAAGTCACTGCCGGTGAATTGATCGAAAAGAAGATTGACAGAGTCGCATTGCTGGGTACAAAGTATACGATGGAGCAGGATTTTTACAAGGATCGGCTGATCAAAAACGGCATATCAGTGATGATTCCGGAGGAACAGGATCGGGAGCGAATCAATCGGATCATTTTTCAGGAACTATGCTTAGGCATCCTATCCGACGCATCGAAAGAGGAGTATTTAAGAATCATTGACAGCATGATGGAAGAGGGCGCCCAAGGGGTGATTTTGGGCTGTACGGAAATCGGACTTCTGATCAATCAAAGGGATACGAAGGCACCGCTCTTCGATACGACGATGATTCATGGAAAACGGGCGGCACTCTTTGCAGTCGGCAAGTAAAACATGATTTAATTTGATTGCTTAATAAATTAATTAGTGCTATTCTATGCTAGTATACCGGATTGGGAGGTTTGTAACATGGATTGGAAATTTGTTGTGGCTTTATTTTTCGCATTAATCGTGGCAGTCTTTGCACTACAAAACGCAGGAGCGGTGGATATCAGCTTTCTGACGATGGAACTTTCCGTATCACAAGCGCTGGTTATATTGATTTCTGCAGCATTTGGAGCCTTGGTCGTCTTTCTGCTCAGCCTGTTTCGCTGGTTCATCTGCCAGTCTAAAATTAAGACCTCGGCAAAGACCATTAACGTGCTGGAGCAGGAAAATAAGCAGTTGAAAATGAAGCTGGAAATGATGACTGCAAATCAAGAGCAGAATCCAGAACCGACAGAGTAACAAATATTTCCTGCTTGACAAACTATTTAGCGGATGTTAACATGTTGACAATTGAATAGGTTCTTCAGGGCGGGGTGTGATTCCCCACCGGTGGTAAAGCCCACGAGCCGCAAGGCATGATTCGGTGAGATTCCGAGGCCGACAGTATAGTCTGGATGAAAGAAGAAATGAAAATACGCGAAACAGTATTGGATGACTTTGCTCTGAAATATATTATATATTTCAGAGCTTTTTATTTAGAACCGTAGAGCCGTATACGATTTACACCCTGAACTTTTGTTCAGGGTTTTTGTATGCAGTAGAAATCAACAAATTGGGTGTACTAATATGGAGGAACGGATAATGGAAATTGGTTACATGAAGCGGGCATTGGAGCTGGCAGAATACGGGATGGGAAAAACAAACCCCAATCCGTTTGTGGGTGCTGTCATCGTAAAGGAAGGCAGAATCATCGGAGAGGGCTGGCACGAGCGATACGGTCAGGCTCACGCAGAGGTGAATGCAATCCGCGATGCAGAGGCGAACGCAATCAGCAAGGCCGAGGCCAGCGTGGAAGGAGCAACGGTCTATGTGAATCTGGAGCCTTGCTACCATACCGGGAAAACGCCTCCCTGCACGGAGCTGCTCATAAGAAAAGGGGTAAGCCATGTTGTAATTGGAGCGCTTGATCCCAATCCTCTTGTGGCGGGCAAGGGTGTGGAAAGACTACGGGAAGTCGGGATTAAAGTCACAATTGGAGTATTGGAACAGGATTGTAAAAAGTGCAATGAAGTGTTCTATCATTACATGGAAACGCGGCAGCCCTTTGTCGTTTTGAAAGCTGCGATGAGCCTTGACGGAAAAATTGCAGCGCCCTCCGGAGAATCCAAATGGATCACAGAGGAAGCGGCTAGAAGAGATGTGCAGCGTTTAAGAAATCGGTATTCCGCTATCATGGTGGGAATTGAAACCGTGATCAAGGATGATCCTGAGCTGACCTGCCGTCTGGAAGGAGGAAGGAATCCCCAGAGGATCATTTTAGACAGCAATCTTCGGATTCCCCTGGAAAGCAGGGTGTTGAAGGACCCGCAGAAGAATGCTTCAATGATCGTCTGTACGGAAAGGGCTTCACGGTCGAAAGCAAAGGAGCTGGAAGCCATGGGTGCGAAGCTGCTGCGTTGTGGAAGCAGAAACGAGCAGATCGACCTGGTGGATCTGATGGAAAAGCTGGGGGGCCTGTCCATAGACAGTATCCTTCTTGAAGGGGGAGCAAGGGTTAATGATTCTGCTTTTTCCCAGGGGATTATCCGTAAAATGATTTTTTACATCGCTCCTAAAATTATTGGCGGTGAGCATTCGAAAACCGTCGTTGGCGGCGACGGAATCAAGAGTCTGGATCAGGCCTATCCGCTGATCGTCGAATCGATGGAGCAGGTCGGGTCAGATATGAAAATCACGGCATATCAGAAGGTACCCTTGGCGATGAAGCGGATATCGAAAGAGGAGGAGAAAAACATTGTTTACGGGAATGATTGAAGAAATCGGTCACGTAGAGCGTGTGACCAAGGGGGCGAAATCCTCAAAGCTGCGAATCAAGGCCGGCGTGATGCTCGAAGGCACTCGGATTGGCGACAGCATTTCCACAAGCGGCGTTTGCCTAACGGTTACAAAGCTGGAAGGAAGTTCCTTTGAGGCAGATGTGATGGAAGTAACCATGGGTTGCAGTAAGCTGGGGAAATTGACCGCCGGGAGCAGGGTTAATCTGGAGCGGGCTCTGGAGCTTGGAGGGAGATTCGGCGGACATATGGTTAGCGGCCACATTGATGGCATCGGAATCATCCAATCCATAGTCCAAGAGGAGAATGCGGTATGGTTGACCATTGCCGCGGAAGAAGCCTTGCTTTGCTATATCGTGAAAAAGGGTTCAGTCGCCATCGACGGTGTAAGTCTAACCGTTGCAGCAGTGGATCATACGGAATTCAAGGTGTCCGTGATTCCCCATACGGGCAGGGAGACTACCCTGCTGCAGCAGAAAGTCGGCGATTTGGTCAATTTAGAATGCGATATGATCGGAAAATATGTTGAGAAGCTGCTTGATCGGAAATCTCCAGAACAGGGTCAATTGCAATACGAAAGCGACGAACCGCTTTCGGAAGCATTTTTAAGGGGAAATGGGTTCTATTAAGCCATAGTGAATACGGAAACAGGAGGTTTCAAATGAAAGATCAATTCAGCAGCATAGAAAATGCGATCGAGGATATTAGACAAGGAAAAATGATCATCGTGGTGGATGATCCGGGGAGAGAAAATGAAGGCGACCTTATCATCGCCGCCGAAAAGGCAACCCCCGAAGCAGTCAATTTTATGGTGAAGCACGCAAGGGGTCTGGTGTGTATGCCAATGGAGGGAAAAGACCTTGACCGTCTTGGTATTCCTGCCATGGTGGAAAAGAATACGGACAATCATGAAACAGCATTCACGGTATCCATTGACCATAAGGAAACCACAACAGGTATTTCCGCCTTTGAGAGAGCACAGACCATACAGGAACTGATTGAAGAGAAGGCAGGACCGGAGGACTTTCGTAGGCCGGGACACATCTTTCCGCTAAGAGGTAGAGAAGGCGGCGTACTGAAGCGTACCGGACATACGGAAGCGGCGATTGATTTTGCAAAGCTTGCAGGCCTGAAGCCGGCAGGCGTCATCTGTGAGATTCTCAAGGATGACGGAACCATGGCAAGGACACCGGAGCTGATGGAATTCGCGAAAGAGCATGGAATAGGAATCGTTACCATTACGGATCTTGTCGCTTATCGAAGCAGAAAGGAAAGCTTGGTGGAATGTATGGTAGAGACCAGACTTCCTACAAAGCACGGAATGTTTCAAATCCGGGGTTACCAGAACAAGATCAACGGGGAGCATCACATTGCCTTGATTATGGGAGACATCGATGGAGAACAACCGGTTTTGACCAGAGTCCATTCGGAATGTCTGACGGGGGATGCACTGGGATCGATCCGCTGCGACTGTGGCGATCAATTTGGTGCGGCGATGGAACAGATCGCAAAGGAAGGTCGGGGAATCCTGCTCTATATGCGTCAGGAAGGCCGGGGAATCGGTCTCATCAATAAGTTGAAGGCCTACGCACTTCAGGACCAGGGCATGGATACGGTGGAAGCAAATCTGGCCTTGGGCTTTGAAGAGGATCTTCGAGATTACGGAATCGGAGCACAGATATTAAAGGATATCGGCGCAAGAAAGCTCAGACTGATGACCAACAATCCCAAAAAAATGAAAGGGCTGGAGGGTTATGGACTGGAGATCACTGAACGGGTCTCCATTCAGATGGAAGCCGGTGCAGAGAACGTTTATTATCTAAAGACAAAGCAGCAGAAGCTGAATCACATGCTTACGTATTAAAAGAAAGGAAGTAGAATGATACGCATTCGAAAGTAGAAAAAATGAATTTGATTCAAGGGAATTTAATTGCACAGGGGCTAAAAATAGGAATCGCAGCCTCGCGGTTTAACGAGTTTATCGTCTCGAAGCTCATTGGCGGAGCGGAAGATGGGCTGCAGCGGCATGGGATTTTGGGAAAAGACATCGATCTTGTCTGGGTCCCAGGGGCATTTGAGCTGCCTTTCGCTGCGAAAAAGATGGTTTCAACCGGACGGTATGATGCCGTGATTTGCCTTGGCGCAGTCATAAGGGGATCCACGTCTCATTATGAGGTGGTTTGCGCTGAGGTCTCCAAAGGCATCGCTAATGTGGGGCTTGGCGGTGAGATCCCTGTCATCTTTGGCGTCCTGACGACGGACACCATTGAGCAGGCCATCGAACGAGCCGGAACGAAAGCGGGAAATAAAGGCTTTGATGCTGCGGTATCTGCCATTGAAATGGCAAATTTGATTAAAAATCTGTAATGACGGAACGGGATCCTTCCTTGCGCATATTCACATAGACAAGTAGCTCTTCTCTGGAAGCGACATTCAGTTTCATATAGATCCTCTTGTTATGAGTTTTGATCGTATTGATGCTCAAACAGAGGATCTTTGTTATTTCTTTCGCGGTATAGCCCTCCACATACAAGTTGAACACAGCACGCTCAGCCGGGGAAAGCAATTTTGTGTTCTTATCAAACTCATCGAAAACTGATTCCGGAAGTGAATCCAACCTCTTTTCCTTCTCTCTTGGTTCTTTGTTTGCTTGGGCCGCGGAAAGGAACGCAATCAAATCATCGATCTCCGCAACGTTGGTTCTTGAAACATAATCGTTGGACTTAATAATTTCAATTCCTCTGGCAAAAGGCATTAGAAATAGTTTGCTTAAAAAAAAGGAAATCGTGATTCCAATCACTAAAAGACCGAAAAAGAGTGAAAGTAGCTTCAGATTCAGGGAAACGACGGAGGCGGAGATGTCTTCGTCGGGAAGAACCACTGCTGCCGTCCATTTTTCGGTTTCAAAGGCAGAGCCGTCCGGATAAAGTGAGACAGGAGTGTGAAGACCGCTGTAAAGCGCTCCGTCCGACTGCCGATAGGAATAGAAGGGTTGATCTTTCCGAATGGTCAATATTTGATTTTGTTCTTTAAAGCTTCTTATGGAATATCCACCCGAAACGAGCGCCTCTGAGACGGAAAGCTCCTGATCGGATCCGGGTGATAGAATACAGATTGCACGCTGGGAGAGTTCATTGCCGGGCATATGGGACAGCTTGAAGAGCATGGAGCTGACCTCAAAACCGCAGACGCCAAAAACATTTCCCTCGGAATCGATCAAGGGAGCGGAGCAGAGCATAACCTGCTCCGTTGTGCCGGGAAGTGTGATGGCATTGCTCCAGTAATATAAGCGTGACAGAGGCAACGCCGTTTCTCTTGCCGCATTGAACGGGGCCTGAAAGTAAGCTGCATCGTCTATGCCGAATTCCATTCTCCACTGGGAGTGCAGTGTGACATCGTTTTGCCTACCGACGCTTGGAAAACCGCGGAGAATCAAGATATATTCGGAAGCAGCACTTAAAATATTAGGCTCCATATTTTTGATATATAAGCCAGTTCTGGAATCGGACGCATTCTCCAGAGATGGATTGACGGTGGCATTTAAAATAAAAAAAACACCACTGACCTTTGCCTTTTCCATGGCAAATAAGCTCTTGTCATACTGTGATTTGATCAAAGCTTCCAGCAGTTCCGGGTGATTTCGCAATGTCGCAGTGGTGCTCCCCCGGAGTGCCAGTTCGTTTTCGATATCCAGTGATAGATCCTTTGAGAATGCGACAGTATGGGCCGAAACGAGTCCGAATTGCTCGCCGACCTCGTTTTTAAAATGGTTCAGCTCCATCCTCATATCTTTTTCTGCTTCTCTGAGTCCTGCCGTGAAGGTGCCTGTAATCACAAGAATGACAATGACACTGAAAAGAATCGAAATGATCAGCAATGTCAAAAGCAGAAAAAGCTTGAGGCGAAGGGTAAATGCCGTTCCATTGGATCCTGAGTATAGCTTCTTCAAATATGTTCACCTGCCTATTCGGTAAAACCTTCTAATGCGTTCTTCGTGGCCTCTCGGAATGCCGTATCCTCATCGGTAGTTTTCAAGAGCTCCAGGTAGGCAGCTCTAAAATGGGCAGCGTTGTTCATCAGTTCTTCCGTATAGTTCTTCTGCAAGACATCGACCCCATCAAATAAAGGAGGGATATAGAAATCATAATCAGCCTGCATTTTTATGGAGGTTCTTAATAGGGACTGAATATTTTTATCCTCGATGGAACTGATCTCCTTTGTCATCATCTCGCCAAAGGCTTCCTGTGTAACGGGAAGATAACCGGTAGAGGAAACGAAATGAAGGTTGTTTTCCGGACTTGTAAACCACTTCAGGAAAATGCTCGCCGCAAAAGCTTTCTTCTCATCTGTACCGGATACGACCATGCCGCCGCCTCTCTGCATGGCGATCTTTTCTCCTTCCGGAAATGATGGATATGGTAGAATCATGAGCTCTACACGTTCCGTTGTGTTATCGGGATAGGTCACCACGGGGTCAAAGAAAAGAACGCCTGCAGTGGAACCGGTGGAGCAGATGATTTCGCCGGTTTTAAACAAGTCTGAGGCATAGCCGTCAAAGACAGCAAAATGGCCGCGTACAGCGGAATCGAAAAAGAAGCTCCATACCTTTTTAAATGCATCTTGGGAATAATTTGGCTGTCCTTCATCGATAAAGTCACTGCCTAATTGTCTGCACCCGATCTGGGTCAGATTGAAAAGAGAATCGGAGTGGTAAAACGCTTTCCCATCGCTGGGAGTATCCGGTGTTTGCGCATCGGTCCATTCATAATAAAGAGCAGCAGTATTTGCAATCCCTTCAAAGGTAGATAAGGCTTCATAGGTAGCTCCTGTGTCCTTGGCAAACCGATCAAAGACTGTCTTGTTCAGGAAAGTGACTTCCGTTGATTTTGCGATTGGAAATATGTAAAGCCGTTCGGTACCCAATGTTCCTTCCTCGATAAAACGGGGAAGATAGGCAGCCAGTTCTTCTTGGGTAAATAGGTTGGTCAAGTCTGTTAAAAGACCTTTTTCAGCGAGGATCACTGCAGTTTTCGGATTAGCAGTCGTAATGTCCGGCATTTCCGGTGCCCCCGTATCCCCATTTGCAATCATGACCAGCTTTTCATGAAGTGCGTTAGAGCTGGAGATAGAAGTAACGTTGATGATGATCCCCTTTTCTGCTCCCAGAGTTTCATTGAATTCGTCTACCATGCTGTCCATGGTTTCCTTCATCTGGCCCCCATAGTTGTGCCATAGCGTTAAAGTGACCGGTTCTTTTGGGTCCAGTCCACGTTCATTCCGACAGCCGGTTTGAAAGCCAAATAGTAATATAAGACAGCTAAAAACAAGTATCACATTTTTCATGGATATCCTCCTGTCATTTGATTGATGGACCATGTCCACAAGATATTGTAACATACAACGATGCCTCGGACACATTATTTGTTAAAATCACCCTGAAAATCACCCCTGAAAAGGATTGTCCGTCACCCCAAAGGTGATTACAAAAATATCCGAGGAGAATAAAATGGAAGCAGATAAAATAATTATATCTGGAAGGAGGAACGAAGAATGGATGAAATGAATGATAAAAAAGGCATGGATCCGACAGAAACCTATGAGGAAGAGGACATTAAGCAAAACAAAACGATGGCGGGCTTGGCTTATATCTTATTTTTCCTGCCGCTTATTGTTTGTAAGGATTCCAAGTTCGGAAGATTTCATGCAAATCAGGGATTGTTGCTTCTTATTTTAAGTGTTGTCGGTTACATTGCAATTTCCATTGTAACGACAATACTGGCGACCATTACCTGGAGACTGTTTGGATTCATAACATTGCTTTACAGTATTTACGGCCTGTTTATTATGGCAATTGCAATCTACGGACTTGTGAACGGATTGAATGGCAAAGTGAAAGAACTTCCGGTTATCGGCAAATATCGAATTATTCAATAAGAAAGAAGGATTATGTTATGAAAAGGATTCTCATTCTACTGCTTATTCTGGTTCTGTTTTCGGCTATGATGATGACCGGCTGTGGAGGCTCGGAAAGTGAATCAGATGCCAGTCAGGTAGAAAATGAACAGAACGAACAAAGTGAGGCAGCCTCCGAAGAGCTTGACGGTATGGGGGATCTTTTATCCGCCGCTTATGTGGATATGATGGCGGATAACGAATACCTGATGTCATATAAGGCAACAATGGATTTTGAAGGTCAATCAATGGAGATTGAGGCCACTGTTGCCGCTGTTGGTGACGATATGGCGATGGCCACCAGCGGAGAAGGCTTTGAAAGCAACATGATTATCAAGGGCGACAAAATTTATATGGTTGACCATGGGAACAAAATGGTTACCTCCTGGATCCAGGACCAAGATATGATGGACTCCACGGAAACGGGGACCTTCGACGCGGAAGGTATTACGTATATCGGCAGTGGGGAGGAGGACGGACTGATCTTTGAAGAATATTCTACCTTGGATGGCAGTGTAAAGTACTATTTTCAAGGAAAAGAGCTTGTCAAAATTGCGGTCACCACAGAGGGTCAGACCATGATGATGGAAATTATTGAATTGAGTGACGATGTACCTGCAAGCATGTTTGAAATCCCGGCAGGCTATCAGCAGGTTGAAATGTAAGAGGGGAGATGAAAATCCATGTCAAATGATCTATTCGGTGGCTTGATGAAGGGCCTCGGTACTTTTATGCCGAAGGATGATCCCAATGTAAAGCTGTTTCAGTCCCAAAGTGAAATCAGTGAACTTCAAAACAGAGAGCTGGAGCTCTTCGCGGATATTGGAAAAAAGATATATCCAGACATAAAAGATAAGGATGAATATGCAGATCTAGTCGTAGAGCTGCAGTTTACACAGAAAAAGCTACGATTGGCCCAGGATGCGCTGCAGGAGGCAAAGAGTGTCAAGACGGAACAGGAATTAAAAGAACAGGAGCAGCTGAAAATAAGGACCTGTCCCAATTGCGATACGCTGAATCCGGAAGGCATTAAATTCTGTCAGGAATGCGGTGCCAAGCTGAACCAGTCCACAAAGGTAACATGTGCAGGATGCGGAGCCGAATTTCAGGCGGGCACAAGATTTTGCGGGGAATGCGGCAGCCAGATCTAGCGAAGAGAAAGGAGAAAAGGTGTGGCCTCGTATAAACAAAACTGTATCTTCTGCGACGCACTCATTGATTCTGATTCTAGATTCTGTGTGAAATGCGGCAGTCGCAATCCATTTGCGATTTTATGTCCCCAGTGCAATCGGGCGGTTTCAAAAGAAGATGAAATCTGTTCGGGCTGCGGGCGTCAGCTTGTAATCCCGTGCCCCCACTGCGGCGCGAATACCTTTGTATTTGATAAATGCCAGAGTTGCGGGAAGAGTATGATGGTGCCTTGTTCCAATAAACGATGTGGTGAAATGGTATTCTTTCAGAATAGCCATTGCAGAGCCTGTGGAAAGAAAGTCGGAAAATAAAACATGAGGTGAGAATAATGTTAAAAGCGTTTACAAGGAATTATGAAGATAATTCTACTGAATCAGGCTTCCAATTTACATTTTATTGCGACCTTTGCAATGACGGTTTCAAATCCTCCTTTGTGGAATCGGAAACCTATAGAAAAGGTTCATTGCTTCGGGGCGTTACAGGCGGAGCCAGAGTACTTGGAGGACTTTTAGGAGGAAGGCTGGGAGATGCAGTCTATCATGCCGGGTATGGAGGAGACATCCTATCCGAACGATTTGAAGGAATGAGTCCTGAATGGCAGAAGGAGCACGAAAAAGCCTTTGAATATGCGCAAAATGAGGCACAGCGTCATTTCCACCGCTGTCATAAATGCCGTCTTTGGGTATGCGATGCAGACTTGAATGAAGATGAGGGTCTTTGTGTAGAATGTGCACCGAGAATGAATGTGGAGGTAGCCGCAGCTCGATCTAGAAAAATGGTTGAAGATATCAATGCGAAGGCAGATGAAACAACAGTTTTTAAGGGTGAGATCGAATCGAAAACCATTGCCTGCCCTGGCTGCGGAAAGCCGGGAGGCACGGGTAAATTTTGCAACAACTGCGGCGCCAATCTGTCTATGAATGTTTGCCCGGGCTGTGGCGCGGCCATCGCCCAGGGAGTGAAATTCTGTGGAGAGTGCGGGAAAAAACTATAGGTTACATAATGGAGGAAATCAAATGAAAAAAAAGAAACTTCTACTGCTAACACTCGTGTTTTTCATCTCTCTGGGATTGCCGGGCTGTAAGGATGGGGGGAACCAGTCAGAGGATATTGTACCGGCGGAAGAAGCGGCCAATGCCGTAGAAATTGCTGATGAAGTAAAGATATCGATTGTACCACCGGAAGGGTGGAAGCCTGTGGAAGGCTCGGTGCTCCAGGTTCATTATGGGAATGAGACGGCAAGCTTTATGGTAAAGACGGAAAGCTTTCCGGTCGATTCGCTGGACTCAGTTGTGGAAGAGGCAAAGGATATATTTACAAGCACTTTTGATGATGTTCAGTATATTGGAGAACCGGAGCGTATCACCATCGATGGGAAGGATGCAAGAAAGTTCACCTTTACTTGCGAGGTAAGCAGTATGAAGATGAAGTTTGAATATGCTTATCTTTATGTGGGTAATGAGGTTTATGCCATCACATTTGGCGATCTAGCCGATCATTTTGACAGCTTAATTTCCGATTATGAGAAGATATTATCCGATATCAAATTTGAATAGGCTAAATAGAAGCATGCGAAAAGAGCAAGCGTCATAACGCTTGCTCTTTGTGTGTCCAGACTCGTATATTAAATGAACAGGTTTACGTTGGATTCCTCCGCATCACCAAGATATGCGGCGACGCCGGCATATTCGATTCCGTCGATGAGCTCCTCCTTGGTGATCCCCATGACATCCATGGACATAGTGCAGGCAACGATCTTGACTCCGTTGAACATGGCCTGCTTCATCAAATCCTCCAGCGTATCGATATTCTTATCCTTCATGACCTTCCGCATCATGGCGGTACCCATCCCGCCCATATTCATGTTGGAAAGGGTGAGCTTGGAAGTACCTCTCGGCATCATGGCGCCGAACATGGCATCCATGAAAGGCTTCTTCACGCCCTGCTTCTCTTTTTTTCTCAAGGCATTCAGGCCCCAGAAGGTGAAGAACATGGTGACCGGTCTGCCCATAGCGGCAGCGCCGTTTGCAATGATGAAGGAGGCTAACACCTTATCCAGATCTCCGCTGAACACGATGAGGGTCTTTCCTTGGGAAACCGCAGCGGTATGGGAAGCATGCATAATTGAAGCGGCGGTGTCTGCTTCTGCCACATGACTTCCTCCAAGGCCCTTCTGTATATATACGACGGTTTCTTTCCCGACTCGTTCTGCCTTCAGCAGTGTATTTCCCATCCTCTTGCACCATGCTTCAATATCTCTGGCGAAGCCCATGTCGGTAGCGGAGACCTGGAGTATTTCTCCATCATTCATTTCTTTGACGGACTGAAATACTCTCATGATCGGACCCGGACATTGAAGCCCGCTGCAATCAAGGGTTTGTTTCGCTACAATTTTATCCAAGTCGATGGTGTTGCTTTTTATTGCTTCTTCATGGTTCATGGGATTGCCTCCTTCTATATTTGAAGTGCGTTGTCCTGTGGCCTTCATCAATCTATCATGGCAGACGGATTTATAGAAGCTGGTACCGCCGGGGAGCACTTTAACCTTTTCAAAACCGCTGTTCAAGAGTATTCTTGCAGCGTTATAAGATCTCACGCCGATGGCACAGTATGGGATAATCAGCTTGTTCTTATCCAGCTCATTGATGCGCTCCCTCAGTTGACCCAAGGGGATGTGACAGGAATTGGGGATTTGGAACGCCATTCTTTCCATCTCTTCCCCTACATCCAGGATGATATAGTCGTCTCTTTCCGTCAGTTCCAACTCATCCAATCCATTCCAGTCAATGAATGAGGCGATGCCCTCCAATATATTCTCGGCGACAAAACCGAGCATGTTTACCGGATCCTTGGCGGAGGAATATGGTGGAGCATATGCCAGTTCCAGTTCTGCCAGATCGTAGATGGTCCCGCCCAATCGCATTGCTGTAGCAATGGTATCGATCCTTTTGTCTGCACCCTCCTGACCGACGATTTGCGCACCAAAGATCTTTCCGTCCTTGCCAAAGAGCAGCTTTAGCGTGAGCGGAGTTGCTCCCGGATAATAGCCTGCATGGGATTTCTGATTGATCAAGGCGACGAAGTAATCCTTATATAATTCTTTTCCCATGGATTTTAACGTTTTTTCGTTGATGCCGGTGGCGGCTACGGACAAATCAAAGACCTGCGCTATGGAGGTTCCCTGGGTTCCCTTATATTTTTCCGGCCTGCTTCTTAGCTGCCCTGTCTCTCTTGCGATATTGTTGGCACAGATGCGTCCTTGCTTATTCGCAGGGCCTGCCAGAGGGACCATGGTCTTGTTTTTGAAAACAAACTCTTCCACCTCGATGACGTCGCCCACGGCATAAATATTCGGATCGGAGGTCTTTAAGTATTCGTTAACCACGATTCCGCCTCTGGCATTCAGCACCAGCTCACAGTCTTTTGCAAGCTGACTGTTTGGTTTGATGCCGATGGAAAGGATAACAAGCTCCGCTTCTATGGTTTTCCCATCCTGCAGTGTTATGGTTGTAACACCATCCTGATGGGCGAATTGCTTTACGCCGTTGTTCAACTCGAGCTGTACATGATTCATTCGCATGTTCTCATGAACCAGCTGTGCCATTTCATAGTCGATTGGCGCCATGACCTGATTCAGCATTTCTATAACAGTAACCTCACAGCCCACTGCGTGGAGGTTCTCAGCCATTTCCAGACCGATAAACCCGCCTCCGATGACTGCGGCACGCTTCGGCTTCTGTTCCGTAACGATTTTCTTGATGCGGTCCGTATCCGGTACGGTCCAGAGCGTATGGATTCCGGGACTTTCAATGCCGGGAATCGGCGGCTTCAGCGGAGAGGAACCGGTTGAAATAACAAGGATATCATAGCTTTCCTCATACTCCTCACCTGCTTTACCATTTTTCACACGAACCATTTTCCTGTCACGATCAATAGACAGGACTTCATTGTTTACGCGTACGTCAATGTTAAACTTCGCTTTCATCCCTTCCGGTGTCTGCAGCAGCAAAGCATCTCGCTCCTTGATCACGCCGCCGATATGGTAAGGCAGACCGCAATTTGCATAGGAAATATACTCACCTCGTTCAAACAGGATGATTTCCGTTGACTCATCCAGCCTTCTAAGCCGGGCCGCAGTGGTGGCACCGCCGGCTACCCCCCCGATGATTAATACCTTTTTACTCATGGGATTCTTCTCCTATTCTTTATTTTCATTGTATTTAATTTGTTATTTATATAACGATCTATACCCATAGTAGCATTTTTTAAGCGCTCACTCAGTGACTTTGTCACACAATCGTAAATTCAAATTGATTTTTCCGACAAGGGTGCTATAATGAAGATAAATTCATAATGTAAAATAATATTTCATATTATGAACATTTTCGGCCTGTTAAAACATAAAATAGCAATGAAAAGAGGTGAAAACAAGAAGAATGAAAAAGGCAAAAAAACTGGAAATCGGAGATACCATAGGATTGATTTCTCCATCGAGCCCCTCAGAGAAAAAAAGCGAGATTGTCCGTGGCGTCGAAACCATGGAACGCCTGGGATACAAAGTAGTTCTGTCAAAGAATCTCAACAAAGCGAAAGGACTTGTCGCGGGAACGGAAGAAGAACGAGGGGACGATCTGAACGAAATGTTTCGGAGGGACGATATTGATGCAGTTTTTGTAACACAGGGAGGATACGGCGCAGCACAGATGATCCGCCATATCGACTTCGACATGATTGCGCGGAATCCGAAAATCTTTACCGGATTCAGCGACATTACCTCTCTGCATCTGGCCATCATGAAGTTCTCCCAAGTGGTTACCTTCCACAGCCCGGGGATATCACGCTTCAACAGTGAAGAACTGACAGATTACACCAAAGAAGCATTTTTTAGAGCGATCACGCAGACGGAACCCATCGGCGAAATTAAGCTTGCCAATCCCAAGAAGTGGATCAATCGAATCCATCAGGGAACAGCAGAGGGAATCATTACCGGCGGCAATCTCACCTTGATCTGCGCAACCCTAGGGACACCTTATGAGATAGACACAAGAGGCAAAATTTTATTCTTTGAGGATCTGGATACGGAGCCTTGGATTTTCGATCATATGCTTTCCCATCTGAGAAATGCAGGAAAGCTTGAGCAGGCTGCCGGGATCGTCATCGGAGAATGCCAAAACTGTGTGCCGTTCCTGTACAATCCCGGTTATTATGTGGATACCAGCCTGGAAGATGTCCTGGACTATTATATTAAGCCACTCTCGGTACCGGCTATTTATGGGCTGCCTATGGGGCATACGGATGATTTGGCTACGATCCCTCTTGGCGTTGGAGCGCGGCTGGATGCGGACAATAAAAAGCTTGAGATTCTGGAAGGCGGAGTCGTTTAGAATCAAATCAAAAAAACAAAAAGCAATCAAGAAATCGATTGGATGGAAATTTTTGATGGAAATCTCATAGGAGGAGAAAGAAATGAAAAAGAACAAACTCTTAGCTTGGATACTTGCTTTGTTAGTATGCATCAGTCTTGCAGGCTGCGGCGGTGCCCAAACGACGGAAGGCGTGAATACGTTCCGTATCGGAACCACGACGTCCATTGACACCTTAAATCCATTGTCCTCATATATGCAGGTCGGATTTGAGGTGTTTTTACTTATTTATGATCCATTGGTAAGGTATGACGAGAATTTTGAATCGGTAGGAAGTCTTGCAGAAAGCTGGACCTCCAGCGAGGACGGACTGACCTGGACCTTCAACCTGAGAGAAGGAGTCATCTGGCATGACGGCGAGCCCCTTACCTCGGATGACGTGAAATTTACATATGACCTGATGATGGAAAATGGTCTTGGCTATATGTATTCCTCTTATCTGACCGGCATCAGCGCCATCGAATGTCCGGATGAAAAAACCGTTGTCATTAAAACCGAAGAGCCGAAAGCCAACATGCTAATGAACACGACGCCAATCCTGCCCCAGCACATCTGGAGTGAGATTGATACAGAAGAATTGGAACTGTACACCAATGCGAGTCCTGTAGGAACGGGACCCTTCAAATTTGACTCCAGCAGCGAGGGAGTCATCAAGCTGGTTAAGAATGACGCCTACTTCGGAACGGTTCCTGCCATGGACGAATGTGTCTTTGTAAGCTATTCCAATACCGACACCATGGCACAGGCCTTGTCCCTGGGGGAAATCGATGGGGCGTTCAATATTGGTTACGCGCAGAAAAAACAGCTTGACGCAGACGAGAACGTCACCCTGATCTCCGGCGAAATTCCGGGATTCACCCAGATCGGCGTCAATGTATGGACTGATCCGGCAAGCAAAGGGAATCCTCTGCTGAAGGATAAGGCGATCCGGCAGGCGATAGACTGTGCCATCGACAAACAGAAAATGATTGATATGGTTTATGGCGGAGAGGGCTCGGTGGGCACGACGCTCCTGAATCCGGGACAGTTCTACCATTATGAACCGACTGCGGAGGAGCTTCGTTCCTATAACATAGAGAAAGCCAACGCACGTTTAGATCAGGCCGGATATATGGATACAGACGGCGATGGAATTAGAGAAGCTTCAAACGGCAGCAAACTGGAGTTCTCATTGATCACCATTGCGGATAATTCGGATGAAATCAAAGCAGGTCAGCTCATCGTTTCCGATTGCGAGAAAATCGGAATCGGGATTAAAAACGAAACCATGGATGACGGAGCGCTGTATGATAAAATTATCTCCGGAGACTTTGATCTGTTCATCTGGGGCTGGGGAGGAGATATCGATCCGAGCGTCATTCTGGAGCTTTTGACTACTGGGCAGATCGGCGCCAACAATGAGCCTCATTTTTCCAATGCAGAATATGATGCTTTGTTTTTAGAACAGGCAACTATGATGGATGAAAAGGAGAGACAGGCAGCGGTATTCGAAATGCAGAGAATCGCTTATGACGAGGCACCGTACATCATTCTTTTGTATGACAACAACCTGCAGGCCATCCGTTCTGATCGCTGGACAGGATTCAAGCAGATTCCCGCGGAGACCGGACTGTTCTTCCTTAATATAAACTTTGACAATTATATCAACATCAAACCGATTGTTGAATAGTAAGCAGAGGTTTTCATGAAGAAAAGAAGCTTGATTCAAAAAAGCATATACGCTGTGATTACGATATTTGCAGTGCTGGTATTCAATTACCTACTATTTCGGGTACTGCCGGGGGATCCCCTGTCCATGATGATGAGGAATCCAAAGGCAACGCCGGAGATGATCGAAGGAATGAGACAGCTCTTTGGGCTGGATCAACCTTGGTATGTCCAGCTATATTTGTACTTCAAAAATTTATTGGCCGGAGATCTGGGCATGTCCTTCTACTTCAAGCAGCCCGTCAGCAGTGTCATCGGCGCGCGGATTATGCCGACGATCATCATGGTAGGACTCGCTGAGGTCGTGGCCATCTTCGCGGGAATTATCATCGGACTTATCGCAGCCTGGAAAAGAGGTACAAGAATCGATGTTGCGACACTGGGATTTTCTCTCGTCACCTATTCCATGCCCACCTTCTGGCTGGGTATGGTCATCGTGGTTGTCTTTAGTGTTAATCTTCACCTGTTTCCAACAAGCGGCATTCTGACGCCGGGGATGACCTATCAAACGACAGGGGCAATGGTGGCAGATTATATCAGGCATCTGATTCTTCCTACTCTGACCATGAGCATCGTTTTGATCGGGGAATACGCCTTGACCATGCGGAACACCTTGACAGATGTGCTATCGGAGGATTATATCACGACAGCAAAAGCGAAGGGCTTTGACAACAAGTATATTTTGAGAAAGCATGCGCTGCCCAATGCCATGCTACCTATGGTAACCCTGATCGCAATCAATTTGGGACTGGTCGTCGGCGGTACGGTTCAGGTTGAGACGGTCTTCTCCTGGCCGGGGCTTGGAAGCCTCATGTATGAAGCGCTGAGAGCCCGGGATTACCCGCTGCTTCAAGGCGTGTTCCTGCTGGTGACGGTCTCCGTCGTCGTTGCCAATTTCATTGCAGATATCACCTATTCCTATATCGACCCCAGAGTCAAAGAGTAGAAGGGAGGCAGAGACATTGCACTATAAAGAATTTCGTTACAGGAAGCTGAAAGAATTTTTCCGCGCGGTCAAAAACAATAAAATGGCGCTCTTCGGATCGGTGACCCTGATGTTTTTCCTTCTTGTCGCTGTCTTCGGACCGATTCTCATGCCCTTTTCAACACTGGATTTTGGTAATGTGGAGGATATACTACTTCCGCCAAGCGGAGACCATCTCCTGGGCACCGACGACATGGGCAGGGATATTTTGGCCAATTTGATTTCCGGAAGCAGAATCTCATTGCTGATCGGGATTATGGCGACGCTGATCTCCATGATTATCGGCTGTGTCATCGGAATTGTGTCCGGATACTTTGGGAAGCGGATCGATCAGCTGCTGATGCGGTTTACCGATTTCTTTCTGGTCATTCCATGGCTGCCTTTGATGATGGTTCTTGCAGCTGTGCTGGGAACAAACATCTGGAATATCATCTTTGTCATAGGAATCACCAGCTGGGCCGGAACGGCAAGAATTGTCAGAGCCCAGACCCTGTCCGTCAAGGAACGACAATTTGTTGAACGGACCATTTCCCTTGGGGCCGGCAGTAAACACATCATGCTTCATCACATCCTGCCCAATGTATTTCCTCTGGTTTTTGCCAACACGGTTCTGGTAGCCTCCATTGCCATCGTATCGGAAACAACCCTGAGCTTTTTGGGTCTGGGAGATCCGAGCCAGGCAAGCTGGGGGATGATGCTCCACTATGCCTTTGAAAGCGGTGCGGCCAGTGCGGGTGCCTACTGGTATTATTTGCCTCCGGGCTTTTGTGTGGTAGCAGTGGTATTGTCCTTCACCCTCATGGGCTATGCCTTTGACGAAATACTGAATCCAAAATTGAAGGGCAGGTAAGAATATGAAACTATTAGAGGTAGAAAATCTGAATACCTATTTTAATACTTCCAAGGGACAGCTCAAGGCGGTCAATGGAGTGAGCTTTGATCTGGAATATGGTGAAGCATTGGGAATGGTAGGGGAATCCGGATGCGGAAAAACCACCTGTGCCCTTTCCATCGCAAAACTGCTGCCCAAGGAGGGAGAAATCACAGGAGGCCGGATTCTTCTGGAAGGTGTTGATCTTGCATCGATGCCAGAGTCAGAGATCCGGAAAAAGAGATGGAAGGATGTTTCCGTCATTTTTCAGGGCGCCATGAATGCGCTGAATCCGGTGATGAAGGTAGGGGATCAGATTTCGGAAGCAATCGTCCTTCACGAAAAGGGTAGCAAGGAAGCGGCAAAGAGACGAACTGGGGAGATCCTGGAACTGGTTGAGATTCCGGCAGCCCGTGGGAGCAATTATCCCCATGAATTCAGCGGAGGGATGAAGCAGAGAGCAATGATCGCCATGGCGCTGGCCTGCAATCCGAAGATCGTCATCGGAGATGAACCGACCACGGCCCTGGACGTCATGGTTCAGGCACAGATTTTAAATCTGCTGGAAAAGATACGAAAAGAATTCAAGATGGGCTTTATCCTCATTACCCACGATCTATCCATTTTAGGAGAGACTTGTGATAAAATTGCAGTGATGTATGCGGGAAAAATTGTGGAGCTGGGAACGGTGGAGGATATCTTTGAGAGGACCGCCCATCCTTATACCCAAAGGCTCATTGCCTGTTTCCCAAATATCCGGGGTGAAAAGCGCATACCGGAAGGAATTTCCGGATCACCTCCCAACATGCTGGCACTGGCACCGGGATGCAGCTTTGCACCAAGGTGTGACAGAAAGCAGGCTTGCTGCGAGACACTGGAGCCGGTAGGGAAACAAATCGGAGAGAAGCACTTTGCGGCCTGCCATTTTGCACTGGGAGGTGGAGCGATTGAGTAACGAAAATGGTTCGAAAGATAACATTGTCAGAATCGAAGGCCTGAAGGTCTATTATGATTTGAAGGAAAGCTTTTCATCGAGCCTGATCTCCCAAAAGAAGAGACGAGTTAAGGCTGTGGATGATCTTTCCCTGTCCATCGGCGCAGGAGAGATCCTGTCGCTGGTAGGCGAAAGCGGAAGCGGCAAGACCACCACCGGAAAGGCCATTCTCCAGCTTACAAAGGTGACGGAGGGGGAGATTTTTTTCCGTGAGGAACGAATCGACCCGAAGAATAAAGTGTTTATGAAAGCTTTCCGGCAGAAAGCCCAGATGATCTTTCAGGACCCCTATCAGGCATTAAATCCCAGAGATTTTGTCCTCGATATCATCGCAGAGCCCCTTGATGTCAATCAACTTGCCTCCTCGGCGAAGGAGCGGGAGGACCGGGTAATCCTTGCGCTGGAACAGGCAGGACTGTCACCGGGCCGGGATTATTTATACCGCTATCCCCACGAATTGAGTGGAGGGCAAAGGCAGAGAATTGTCATCGCAGGAGCGATGATTATGAACCCTGACTTTATTGTAGCCGATGAACCGATTTCAATGCTGGATGCATCGATTCGTACCGGAATTTTAAGGCTGATGATGCAGATCAGAGAGGATAGAGAGCTTGCCTATTTATTCATCACCCATGATCTTTCTCTGGCATGGCTCATCTCCGACCGGATCGCAATTCTGTATCTAGGGAGTCTTCTGGAACTGGGGAAAGCGGACGATATCATGAAAAGAGGACTTCATCCCTACACAAAAGCGTTAACCAAGATCATGCCGATGCCCGGGGTCAATCGCGGGAGGGAACGAATCACCCTGCCCGGAGAAATTCCTTCGGCCACTGAGGAAATCGTCGGGTGTAAATTCAGAGGGCGCTGTGAAAAGGCCATAGCCATATGCGCTGAACAGCGACCAGCCCTTGCCGAGGTAAGCGCGGGGCATTTTGTGGCATGTCATCTATGCAAGTAAGATGCAAATAATAATTGAAGGCGGAAAATATATGGAGAAGACAATTGATCGAAATGAGCTTTGGCAGCTTGCGTCTGCGCTGGTGAAGATACCGAGCTGTCCTTCCTTGAACGGCAGTGAAAAGGCAATGGCAGAATATATCTATCGCATCTTCCAGGAGGAGGGCATTCAGGCCGAGCTGGTTGAAGTCTGCGGGGGAAGGCCGAATGTGTATGCCGTACTAAAAGGAAGCGGCGGTGGAAAATCGCTGATGCTCACCGGACATCTTGATACCGTGCCCGCCTATGGTATGGAAAATCCCTTGAGCGGTGAAATGAAAGACGGAAGACTGTATGGTCGTGGTGCCTGTGATATGAAGGGCCCTCTGGCGGCAATGATCGGAACTATGCTTTCTGTCAAGAGGGATTGCATTCAACTGAAGGGGGATTTATACTTTACTGGAGTGATCGACGAAGAGGAAACCGGCAGAGGGACGGAGGCACTGGTGAAAAACGGGCCATACACTGACGGGGCTATCATAGGCGAGCCCACCGCTCTGAGAATAGGAGCGGGTAATAAAGGATTAGAGTGGATGGAAATCCGGGTCAAAGGGAAAACGGTTCACGGCGGGGCAATGGAAAAAGGAATCAATGCGATCTCCAAGGCGGCAAAACTCATCTCCAGACTGGAGACCTCCTATATCCCGAAGCTGGAAGAGAAGCGGCATCCGCTTCTCGGTGCACCAACATTGAATTTCGGTACCATTGCGGGAGGGGACCAGCCCAGCAGTGTTCCTGGTCAATGCATCATCCGAGTGGATCGGCGCTGGGTACCGGAGGAAACCTTGGAGGAGGTTTATCAGGGATTGCAGGAGATCATTGATGAACTGAAGCGGGAAGACCCGCAGTTTGATGCGGAGCTCAGAGATCTGTTCGAAAAGGACGATCTTCTGATCCACCGTCCCTTCTTTACCGATGAGGCGGATCCACTGATCGTTTCCGCAAGGAATGGGATGAGCAGGTTGGAGCAGGAGTCGGGACTGCCTACAGGGAGCTTTCAAAAGGAGCTCACAGTTTTCCCGGCCTGGTCAGATGCGGGATTTATCAGCAATGAGACAAAGGCAAGCTGTATCATTCTGGGTCCCGGAGATTTGGCGTTGGCCCATACCATGGAAGAATCCATTGCCTTGGAGGAAATCCATAGGGCGGCCTGCCTGTATAAAAATATAGTGATGGAGTACTGCGGTGTTGAATAGTAACGTGATTGGTATGGAAAAGATAAAAGCTTATATCAGAAAACAGGAAGCAGCTGTTTTAGCGGATCTGCAAAAGCTGATCTCCTTCAAAACGATTTCAGGTGAAAAACAGGAAATGGAAGCCTGCCTAAACTGGTTCCTGCACCGAGCGGAAGAGATGGGCTTTCAAGTCTTGAAAACCACCACCAATGACGTGGGTATCGTGGAAGCCGGACAGGGGGAGGAAACACTGGGCATCCTGGTGCACCTGGACGTCGTGGATATCGGAGATCCTTGTAAGTGGAGATTTCCGCCCTTTGAAGGAACCATTGCCGAGGGCAGCATATGGGGAAGAGGGACCTTGGATGATAAGGGTGCGGCGATCATAAGCCTTTATGCAATGAAAGCATTGCTGGAGCTTGGAATCAATTTTCACAAAAAAATCCGGCTCATCGTCGGAACCAGCGAGGAAGAAGAATGGACAGATATTGAGAACTTCAAGAAGGAATTCCCCTGCCCTGATTACGGCTTCAGCCCGGACGGAGACTTCCCGATCTACAATATTGAAAATGGATACACCGATGTGGTGCTGGAGTTTGCGGAGAGTGAGAATATCAATCGATGCGGGTGCTTTGAAGTGGATTCCGGAAAGGATGCCAATACCATTCCTTCCAAGGCAGTGTTAACACTAAATAATTGCCAGTACCTATTTGAGGGAGTATCTGCCCATAGCTCCACACCGGAGCTTGGTGTCAATTCCATTGAAACGTTGTGCGCCTCCGGCCTACTCAACCCGGGTAAGGGGGAGGCCTATGATTTTCACTTCTCAAGATTCATTAACGAAATTTTAGCCGGAGATATTTATGGAGGAAAGCTTCACATGGATGAGGAAGAAGGGTGCTGGGAGGGACAGGAACTGGCAAAAACCACGTTTGCGCCAACTGTTCTGAAGCAGCAAGGCGACAAGGTTCTTCTCAACATCAATATCCGCCAGAATGCAAATATGAAAAGAAGAGAGATTGAAAAAGTATTTGATGCATACCGCGAACACTATCATTATCATTATAAAATCGTCCAGTATCTGGAACCCATGATGGTGAGCCGGGACCAGAAGCCCTTTTCCATCATGGCGGAAACCTATGAGGATTGGGGACGCTCCAACCGCTTTCTGGCTGCCGGAGGAACAAGCTATGCAAAATCTATGAAAAACTTCGTCTCCTGGGGGCCTTGTTTTCCCGAGGAACTATCCTGCGCCCATCAGGAAAATGAAAGAATCGGCATCGATGCTTTATTTGAAGCAATGGGGATCTATACGGATTATTTATGCAGGATCGCGGCTGAAAAGGAAAGGTTGTTAAAATGACGATGAAATCAGAAGAAACGATGACAAGTCTCGAAAAAGCATTGTATTTGCTTTTTCTTTTCGGACAGGATCCTTTTGTGTATACCATCCCTCAGCTTGCAGAGAAAACAGGGCTCAACAGAACGACCATCTATCGAAATATTGTAACCCTGGAAGAAAACGACCTGCTGATGAAGAATGAAAGGGACAAGAGCTATCGGCTGGGACCCATGGCCTATCATCTTGGGGCGATCTATCTGGAGAATGCAAACTATAAAGAAAACCTTCTGATGATCCTTGAGCGCATCGCCATGGAGTCGAAGGAGTCTGTGGGGCTAGCACGCAGGGAAGGAAACCGGGTGGTGTCAATTTATTCTGTAGAAATCCATCAGCCGGTCAAGATGAACGACAAGCCGGGGGTGTTTTACCCTATGAACAGGGGGACCTACGGGAAATGTCTCATGGCCTATCATGATCCGAAGCTGGTGGGAAGATTGATCGATCAGGAACAACCTTTTGAAAAGGTCTGCAAAAATACGATCACGGAAAAGGCGGAGTTGATGGAGGAATACCGAAAAATTAGGGAAAACGGCTATGTGGTCAGCATCGAGGAGACCTTCCCATTGATTATCGGCATCGGAATCCCGCTTACCGGAAGCACGGGAGATGTGAAAAATGTGGTTTCCATATCCTTTTTTAAGGAGGAGAATTATCTGGAGAAGATGGAAACGCTGAAAGATCTTCTCTTCCGTTATAAAAAAGAACTGGAGAAGTTCATCGTATGACGGTACAATGGAGGCGGAGGTGAAATCATGGAAAAAAACGATCGGGAGCTTTTGCCGGAGCTGCTGCCCTTTTGGGGGAAACTGAAGGAACCGGAAAAGAAACAGATTTTTGATCATACCATTTTGAATACGTACCAAAACGGGCAGAAAATCCATGGCGGATATGAGGACTGCACAGGGGTTATCGCTGTGAAATCAGGAAGGCTGCGGGTGTATCTGTTGTCGGAAGAGGGTAAAGAGGTCACTCTGTTCCGGCTTTTAGACCAGGATGTCTGTCTACTCTCTGCTTCTTGCATTATGCGGAACATTTCCTTTGATATTTATGTGGATGCAGAGGGGCCGACAGAATTATTCGTCGTCAATGCCGCTGTATATGATAAGTTGGCAAAGGAGAATCCTGCAGTAGGCAACTTTATGACCGAGCTGATCTCCATGAGATTTTCTGAAGCCATGTGGGTCATGGAGCAAATCCTGTTTATGAAATTGGACAAAAGGCTTGCGATGTTCCTGCTTGAGGAGGCGAATCTGGAGAACGGGGATACGATCACCTTGACCCATGAACAGATCGCAGGGCATCTGGGGAGTGCCAGGGAAGTGATTTCCAGAATGCTGAAATACTTTTCCAATGAGGAAATTCTCAGTGTATCCCGTAAGGGGATCAAGATTCTGGACCGAAAAAGACTGACAGAATTCGTTTGAGGAATTTTAATAAAAGTACCTTGATTTGTTGGCTAGAAGTAAATCATATATAGCTAGCCAACATGTGTGAATAGGAATCTCCGATTCTGTTCACACTTTTTTTTATTGTGACTCATTATTTTTTGTGATATACTAATCCAACTTAACATTTTCTGAGATAGGGATAGAAATAAGAGAGAGAAAAGAAATCAGCGATCACTTAAATTGAAAACTGAGAGGGGGATCCAAATGTTAGAGAGCAAATTCAACACCTTGGATAGCAAGTATTCGAAGATAACGCCGGAGATTATGGAGCTGACAGAATTATGTCTAAAAAATAGCAAGATCGATGCAGAGCTTTACACAAAATATAAGGTTAACAGGGGACTCAGAGACTTAAATGGCAACGGTGTATTGACCGGTCTGACCGAGATATCCGAAATTCAGGCTTTTGATAATGTGGATGGAGAAAAGGTGCCCTGCGAAGGAAAACTGTTTTATCGGGGGATTGACATTGAAACCTTTGTGGATGGCTTTGTCAAAGAAAAACGGTTTGGCTTCGAGGAAGCAACCTATTTACTAATTTTTGGGAACCTTCCAACAAGAAAGCAGCTTGCGGATTTTTCGGATCTGCTGGCCCAGTACCGGTCTCTGCCCACCAGCTTTGCAAGAGATATCATCATGAAGTCGCCAACTTCTGATATGATGAATACATTGGCAAGAAGCGTACTGACGCTCCACGCCTATGATACAAAGGCAAATGACATCACCATACCCAATGTGTTGAGGCAGTCCCTATTGCTAACTGCGGTCTTTCCGCTGCTGTCCGTCTACGGCTACCAGACGTACCGTCATTATTTCAGCGGTGACAGTCTCGTAATTCATACACCGAGACCGGAACTATCCACGGCGGAAAATATTCTTTACATGCTGCGAGCGAATTCAAAATATACAGAACTGGAAGCCAAAATCCTGGATCTTGCTTTGGTTCTTCACGCGGAACATGGGGGAGGAAATAATTCCACCTTTACAACCCATGTGGTTTCATCCTCAGGTACAGACACCTATTCCGTCGTTGCTGCATCTCTGGGATCATTGAAAGGACCAAAACACGGCGGGGCCAACATTAAAGTTGTGCAAATGTTTGAGGATATGAAGAAAAATGTATCCGACTGGACAAGCGAAGAGCAGATTACCGCTTACTTGAGAGATTTGCTTCATAAGAAAGCCTTCGATCAGGCGGGACTTATCTATGGGATGGGACACGCTGTCTATTCCCTTTCCGATCCAAGAGCGAATATTTTCAAAAAATTCGTAGAAAGCTTATCGGAAGAAAAGGGAAGAATGGAAGAGTTTAAAATGTATGCCATGGTAGAGCGTCTTGCGGCGGAAGTAATCACGGAAGAGCGTAAAATCTATAAAGGCGTCAGTGCAAACATCGATTTTTACAGTGGTTTTGTTTACAGTATGCTGGATCTTCCCCTCGAGCTTTATACACCGATTTTTGCTATCGCAAGAATTTCCGGCTGGAGTGCGCACCGCATCGAAGAATTAATCAATGCGGGAAAAATCATTCGGCCAGCCTATAAGAGTGTTGCGGCAAAAAGAGAGTATGTTTCTATAGAGGAACGGTAAATTATACCCGGTGCTGCCGGATGCGAAAACGATGGATATGAAGATATCTGGTAAAAAAAGAGATGGGAATGCATAGGACGAACCATAATGCCGTAAAAGCCAGACAAATCTGGCCAAAAAAATTATAGGGATATCCGGAGTAATCCCATACATTCCAATCAAGCCAAAGGTTGACAACACAGCCTACGGCCAATTCTATCAACGTAATAATGAATGCTCCGACGAAGGCTTTTTGCCAAAGCGGGGCATTTTCATTCTTGGAGTTCACATAATAAAGAATGATGAAAACAAAGCCCCCTGTGACAATCATAGTCCAGTGAGTAAAGCCGCGGAACAGGGTTTCCATCAGTCCGTACCCCACTGCTCCAATCATAAATAACAGGATATATTTCTTCCATTGATTCATCTGCGCGATCTTTTCCATTTCATCTCCCTTTGCATGTTATATTTTGAATTTCAGTGAAAATCGGCCTCACTCACAAATTTATTATTTGCATTCCCATATTGTTTATAGCTGGAAAATAATCATCACAGATGATAGAATAGACACAACAAGAAAAAATTAATAATTTCATTTCGATCAATTGTTTTTTATGAAGAATTTGTAAACAGAGGCAATAAGGAGGGTGAAGAAAGATGAAACCATCAAGGTACAATTTCGTATTTCCTTATCAATTCAACCGGGATTATTCCGTAGTGTACAACGCATTCATGGATTCGGCAGCAATAGTAACCGCACGGGAAGCTGAATTTATAAGGACTTGTGATCGAAGTCTGGGGATACATTATACAAAGATCGATGATTTCAAAAACAAGGGCTTTATCATCGATGCAAATCAGAACGAGCTTTCCATTTTAAAGGTAGAATATTTAAAATCCAAGTTCGATACAAAGCTGTTATCAGTTGTTATCGTTCCAACCTATCAATGCAATCTGGACTGTGCTTGCTGCTATGAGAAGCTGAGCTATAGTATGGCTGACTATACTATTATGAATGAGCAGGTTCAGGACAGCATATACAATTGGATCAAATCGAAGCTTCCCGGAGTTGAAACCTTGGAGATTTTCTGGCATGGAGGAGAGCCTCTCGTGGCTCTGGATGTGGTCAGACGGCTTGGCGGCATGCTGAAACAGCTGGCGGAGGAGCATAACATTGCGTTCGTCTCGGAGATGTCGACAAACGGATATCTGTTTACCGATTCCGTAGCAAGGGAGTTGAAGGATCTGGGTATTACTCGATATAAGATGTCGATTGACGGATGCCGGGAAAACCATGACGATCGGAAACGGCACAAGGATGGAAGTGCTACCTATGATACGATTCTGGGGAATATAGAGAAGAGTATCAAATATGTAGATGAGATCGACCTTCGGATTAATGTGGATAAGGAAGATCTCGGGGATGCCTATAAATTGATGAATATTTTGGAGGAAAAGGGACTCAGCGATAAAGTGATTCCTCGTCTGGGTAAGCCACGAGATTTTGCAGCGCAGAGGAACGATAAGCACTTTACGAAAGAGGAATTCGGCTGTGAAGCGGTTTATTATTCCTTGCGTCAGGGCATTGGTCCTAAGGAATTTTCGAGAAAGGACTGCTTCTGCCTCGTTAATCAACTGCACAGCATTATCGTCGACGGGCACGGAACGTTGTTCAAATGTGTTTCCGATACGGGAGACGGACAAAGCAGCGGAAAATTAAAAATTGACGGCACGATAGAGTATAATAAGAATTTTTATGCCCACGTCATCAATAATCCGCTGGAGAACGATGGATGTGAAAAATGTCCATATCTGCCGCTCTGCGTCGGGGAATGTGCTTTTGACAGAAAAGAGGGGAACCCTTGTACCTTCGGTTCCTTGACGGAACAATGCTGGGCTCAGTTTATCAATGCTTATGTTGTGAAGAGGCTGTTGAACCGCCTGAACACCAAGGGATTTTCAACTTCAGGAGATAATGGCATCAATATGGATGATTTAATAATGGGAAAATACAGTGATCAACTGAATCAATTTATCAATAATGCGCAGTCTACTGATTATATAGATGATTTGGCCGCCTTGGCGGAGCACTATCATATCACCCTGAGTGATGAGGATGAAAAGCTGCTGCTGCAGTTGATTCGACCCACCGAGCTTGCACTATGAATATTTTTATCAGCGGAGGCTGCAAAAACGGAAAATCATATTACGCCCAGCACCTTGCGAAGAAGCAGGCCTTGGATAATGCACCGCTTTATTACATCGCAACCATGGAACCTGCAGACGAAGAGGATCAAGCACGGATTCTGCGGCATCAGCAGGAACGGGACGGCTGGGGGTTTACGACACTGGAAAAGAGTAGTGCCATCGGAGACTTGCATGCTGATTTTTCCGGAAGCTTTCTTTTGGACAGCGTTACCGCCCTGCTGTCCAATGAAATGTTCCGAAAAGATGGCACAGTTGATCGGACGGCGCATCTGAGGATTGCCGAGGAGCTGGAGCAGCTAGCCGATCAAAGCGGAAATATCGTATTTGTATCAGACTATATTTATTCGGATGCGATGAAATATGAAGAGCTGACAGAGTTGTACCGGAAAGGGCTTGCCTGGATCGACAGAGCTCTGGCCAGAAAATGTGATGCGGTGATCGAAGTGTCCTATGGGAATATCCAATTGTTAAAAGGAGATATTTTACGTTGAACTATATACAAGCATTTTTCATGTCATTCGGCATGTTCACGTCCATCCCCTGTCCTTATCGTCCGTGGAATGAAAAGGCTCGGCATCTGATGCTGGTTTTCCTTCCGCTGGTGGGACTGGTAATCGGGTTCATTTGGTATGGGCTCTATCTGCTTATGGGCTGGCTCAATATTCCCCTTCAGCTGCAGACCGCCGTGCTGATGCTTTATCCTTATCTTATCACGGGTTTTATTCATTTGGACGGCTTCATGGATACGTCGGATGCGATTTTGTCCGGAAGACCCCTCGAGGAAAAACTGAGAATTTTAAAGGATCCCCATACGGGAGCCTTTGCGGTGATTTCCGTTGGGATCTTGTTTATTGTCTGTTTTGCGGCTATGTTATCCACGATGGAGCAGCTGCATTTCAGACAGGCGCTGGATATAGCGGTTGGTGATCCTATGCTTGCGTTAATTCTGATTCCGATGATCACCAGATGCTGCTCTGCCATAGCGGTGCTTACGGGAAAACCCCTTTCCCACAGTCAATACAACGAGGGGGTGGGTACGACAAAACCTCTTTCTGAAGTCACGGCTATCAGCCTCATGGGACTGGCCGCCATTGCAGCAGCGATTGCCATTGGGATGGGGATTTTCGTAAAGGAAGCATCCTATTCCGTTCCGCTGGTCCTGGCGGCTGCCGTTGCCGCTTACCTAGCAGCAATATTCGGCGCTGCGCGTAGGCTTAAGGGGGTATCGGGTGATCTGGCAGGCTATGCTTTAACCATCGGAGAAGCTTTTGCCATCATTATGCTGGCACTGCTGTCATAATTTCGTCGAAATGAAGGAGAAAACAATGCATTTAATCTTTGGCGGTGCTTATCAGGGAAAACTGGATTATGCGAAGGAACGCTATCAACTAGGTGAGGAAGACATCTTCTTCTGCAGCGCAGGGGAAACGGGAGAGGGATGTCCTTCCGGCCCTCAGATCGATTTGAATAAGAAAGCCGTTGCCCGGTTGGAGGACTTTGTGCTTTGCTGCGTCCGCAGCGGTGTGGAAGCAGCGGATTATCTAGAGGAACGTCGTGAGGAGTGGAGCAATACAATTTTTCTCTGCACCGATATCTCTGCGGGCATTGTACCCTTTGAAAAGGAACTGAGAGCTTGGAGGGAAATGGTAGGGAGAACCCTAACCTATCTTGGAAAGGAAGCGAAGGAGGTCACCAGAGTATTCTGCGGCCTTCCGCAAAAGATAAAATAATGGGAAAGATTCATCTGATTAGACATGGAACAACCGAAGCAAATACTGCTCAAATGTATTACGGAAGCACGGACTTGCCCCTCAGCAACGAAGGGGTTGATATCATCGCAAATCTGACAGCCGCCAAGGCATATCCGAAAGCCGACGGTGCGATCCTGTATACAACCGGCTTACTGCGGACGGAGCAAACCTTTTTCCTGATCTATGGCTGCCGGGAGCATCACACGGTGCCCGAACTGAGAGAATACCACTTCGGGGACTTCGAAATGAAAACCCACGATCAATTGATGGAGAACGAGGAGTATCAGGCGTGGATCAATGACACGAAAGGCATGACGCCCTGCCCTGAGGGAGAGAGCCCTCATGAGTTCCGTTCCAGGATCTGTGCGGGTTTTTCAATCATATTGGAGAAACACAAGAGCCAAGAATACAACGATAGGAACAGTATCCTCGTCTGCCACGGCGGCGTGATCTCTGTGATCATGGGGCTATGCTTCCCCCATTCGGAAAAGAACATCTTCCAGTGGCAGCCAGAGCCGGGCAGAGGATATACGATCCATATTGAGGGTGGAGAACCCATCTCCTATGATGAAATTTAAAATGGTTTAGGAGTGTTACATTTATAAAGAAAAAAAGGTATAATGATAGATATTAAAGAAGAAAGTGGGATTCCCTATGTTGAAAAAAAAATTTTGGTTCAGTGAAAATGAAAGTTTTAATATGGATGATGAATTCGACCGTGCAGAAGTGAAAAGAAGATCCGACCGATTCTACTGTCAATATGAGTATATCAAGTGCGAATATGCGAGAAACATCGAAGGGAAAGAATTTAGCTGCGAAAAGATGATTGACGGAACCTATAAAGAGCGACCGGATCCCATCGAAGGCCACGGTAAGTGCAGGGCATATAAGGTAAAGAGATGATAAAAATTAATTTGGATCAATGCATCGGATGCTTAAAATGCGTTTCGGTTTGCCCCTTTCGCATTTTAGAGGCTAAGCAAGGAAAGCCGGAAATGAGTGAGGTGAAACGATGCGTTCGTTGCCTTCACTGTGCTGCTGCCTGCCCTCAGAAGGCAATTGGACTAGGCGAGCTTGAGGGGATTTTGCCTGATGAAATGCCGACGTTTCCCGGAGATTTCCATAAGCAGATTGAGGGATTTCTGATGACAAGAAGATCTTATAGGAGCTTTAAACAGGAAGCTGTGCCGAGAGAGATCTTGCTCCGAGCGCTTCGGGTTTCGGCCTGGGCTCCCAGTGCGAAAAATCAACACCCGACAAGGTGGATCGTAGTCGACGATGATAAAAAGATAAAAATCATAATGGACCACATTCTGGAATACGTGAGAGAAACCGGAATTTCGCCGGAGATTGCAGAATTATATGAACGGGGAAAGAATGTGGTGATGGGAAACGCGAAGACACTCCTGCTTGCTTATGCCGGAACCAATGCAATCAACCCGCCGGTGGACACGGCCCTTGCCATGCATCAAGTAGAATTGATGCTTCAAGCACAGGGAATCGGGACCTGTTGGGCAGGATACTTCACGAGAATGTGCAATCAGGTTCCTGCCCTGCGTGAGATGTTGAAGCTGCCGGAGGGTTGCCAATTCTATTGCGCAATGATGGTAGGTTATCCCGAGAAAGAACAATATCTACATATTCCCAATCGGCCTATCCAGCCCAATATTCAATGGTTATAAATAGGAAATGATAGTTCCAGTTGAGAAAAATAAAAAATCATGCGCATTCGTTGATGGAGATAGTGATGAAGTTGACATCTCCCCCATGTTTGTAGCATGATTTTTGTTGTTTATGCCGATCATCGGCACGATTATACCAGCCGATGAAGTTTTTTCACCAGGATGGAACCAGTCGCGATTTTGAGGGCATCTCCCAAGAGGAACGGTACCACGCAGAGCATCAGCGCTGCAATCAGTCCTGTGGAGGTTATGTACATAAACCATACTGTGCCAAGGAGATAACAAACCGCCAACCCTGCGGTCATGCTGATGATATTTTTATAATAACCCTGTCCCAGCTTCTCAACCATGAATCCGGTGAGCCAGGCCGCCGACACATAACCGATGATATATCCACCTGTGGGACCGGTGATGTGTCCAAATCCACCTGTGAAACCCGCGAATACAGGCAGACCGATGGCTCCGAGGAGGACATATACGAGCTGACTGACTGCTCCGCCCTTGGAACCGAGAAGACCACCCGCAAGAAAAACGGACAACGTCGCCAGGTTGATGGGTACCGGTGTAAAGGGAAGGGGGATGGATATCATGGAACACACAGCGGTCAGTGCCGCGAACAGCGCATAGAGAATCATTTTCTTTGTTTTCATGGATAAGTCACACTCCTCAATTCGTAATGAGGAAATTATAACGGGAATAGGGCTAGTTGTCAACCTAAATATGCATATAAGTTTACAATAGGAGGTGAAGGGAACTATGGATTCACGGTATCGTTATAAAAACAGGAAAAACCGTTGAAAACCCTGTTGACTTTATCGCTTTAAAGTGATAACATAATAACGCAATAAACTATTCTATGGAGGAAATGGACATGAAAAAGTATGATCGAATCACGCCGGAAGGGACAAAGGATTTGCTGTTTCAGGAATGCGCAGCGCAGAAAAAAATCATAGAAACACTGCGGGAAACCTTTGAGAAAAAAGGATATCATGAGGTAATTACCCCGGGCTTTGAGTTCTATGACGTATTTTCGTCCAATTCTATGTACTATCCCCAGGAAAGCATGTACAAACTCATCGATCATAAGGGAAGGCTTCTGGCGCTGAGGCCTGATTCCACCATTCCCATCGCACGGCTCACCGCCACCAAGCTCAAGGGCCATGCCCTCCCCATTCGACTTTACTATGCCCAGAGGATTTATCGCCAACAGCCGGAACTCAGGGGAAGAAGCAATGAAATCATGCAGATGGGAATAGAACTTGTCGGCCTTTCCAGCTTTGAATCAGACATCGAAATCCTGACGGCCGGCATGGAAGCATTGACATCCTGCTGTACGGATGATTTTAGAATAGAACTCGGTCACATCGGAATATACAAGCTGTTAATGGATCACCTAAACGCATCCTCGGAGCAGAAGGTAACGATTCACTCTCTCATCGCCTCCAAGAATTACGCCGGACTATCGGATATTCTGGAAGACTTTCCGGAGAGCCAAACAGTGGAGCTTCTCAAGGAGCTGCCGAAATTATTCGGAGGAAGAGAGGCATTGGATAAAGCGAGAAAGCTCTTTAACGGCTATGATGAGAAGCTTTTGGAAATGCTCTCGTATTTGGAGCGGATCTTCCAGGGTCTTGTGGACCTTCGTATGGATAAGGTAATGATCGACTTTGGATTGGTTCATCAGGCCGAATATTACAGCTCCCTGATTTTTCGCGGATACATTTCCTCAGCAGGAGAGCCCGTGCTATCGGGAGGAAGATACGATGAGCTGTTCAAGGATTTTGGGGAAAGCTTACCGGCCATCGGCTTCGGTATCAATGTGGATCAGCTCGCTTCCGGGATGCTCAAATGCAATGAACCATATAACGAAAACGTAAATGATATGCAGAAGCCGAACAATCTGCGGATCGCCCTCACAAAGGGTAGGCTGGAAAAAAATATCGTGGAGCTGTTGGATGAGATGGGATATGATACGGGGAACCTCAAGGACAAAGGTAGAAAACTACTTCTTTCCATCCCGGATAAAAATATGGATGTGGTCCTGGCCAAAGCTGCCGATGTGATCACCTATGTGGAGCACGGCGTCTGTGATGTGGGCGTTGTAGGGAAAGACACCATTGTGGAAAGCGGAGGGACCTTCTATGAGGTGTTGGATCTGGGCTTTGGAAAATGCAAGTTTGCTCTAGCGGTTCCGAAGGGTTCTGATTTCTACGGCGGCTATCGTACGAAGCGCATCGCTACCAAATATCCAAAGGTCGCCAGTGCTTATTTTGAATCAAAGTGCATGGATGTTGAGGTTATCAAAATTGAAGGCTCAGTAGAGCTGGCACCGCTGCTGTCCTTGGCTGACGGAATTGTGGATATCGTCGAAACGGGAACAACCCTGAAGGAAAATGGCCTTGAGGTGATTGAGGAAATCAGGAATATTTCTGCAAGATTGATCGTAAATGTAGCCAGCATGAAGCTGAAGAAAGCGGAAATTGACGCGCTGATCACTGATATTCAGGAGAAGGTGAGGAAATAATATGGAAATCATTTACGCAGATAATAATAAGGAATATGAATTCCTCAATGAAATGAAAAAGAGGACGGCTGAAATCAACCTTTCGGTCAATTCTGCGGTTTTGAACATCATCGATGATGTCAGGGAAAAGGGCGATGAAGCCATCCGGGCTTATGGGTTGAAATTCGACGGTGGAAGTCCCGAACAATTTGAAGTCACGCGGGAAGAGATGAAGCTAGCCTATGAAAATGCAGAAGATGGTCTGAAAAAAGCTTTGTTGCATGCGAAAGAAAACATTACTGCTTACCATGAAAAACAGGTAAGGCAGGGTTATGAAATGAAAAAAGAAAAAGGGATCATTCTTGGGCAGATCCTTCGCGGACTGTCCAGAGTCGGGATCTATGTGCCCGGCGGAACGGCAGCCTATCCTTCCACTGTACTGATGAATGCCATACCGGCCAGACTTGCGGGAGTTGAGGAAATCGTCATGGTAACACCACCCATCGTTGAAAACAATAAGGAGGGCAAACAAAGCTGTAAAGCAAATCCCGATATTCTTACAGCAGCGTATCTGGCCGGTGTGGACAGAGTATTTCTGGCAGGGGGAGCCCAGGCAATCGCTGCACTAACCTTTGGAACGGAAAGCTTTCCCATGGTGGATAAAATCGTCGGGCCGGGCAATATCTTTGTCGCAACGGCGAAAAAGCTCCTCTTTGGTCAGGTGGATATCGACATGATTGCGGGCCCCAGTGAAATTCTGGTACTGGCAGATAAGGATGCCAATCCGAGATTTATTGCAGCGGACCTGATGAGCCAGGCAGAGCATGATCCAATGTCGTCGGCAGTGCTGCTGACCACCAATGAAAAAGTTGCGCAGGAAACAGTGAAAGAGCTTGCCCTTCAAATAGAGAAACTGGAAAGAAAAGACATCATTCAAAAATCTCTCGCTGATTACAGTGCCATCATCCTTTGTGGGAGCATGGAGGAAATGATCGAACTGGCAAACACCATAGCGCCGGAGCATCTGGAACTCATGGTAAAAGAACCCATGAACTATCTGACGCAAATTAAAAATGCCGGCTCCGTATTCTGCGGAGAGTATGCTCCAGAACCGTTGGGAGATTATTTGTCGGGAACGAACCATGTGCTTCCCACTTCGGGAACTGCAAGATTTGCATCTCCTTTGGGGGTGGACAGCTTCATTAAGAAGATGAGCTATACCTTCTATACCCGTGAGGCACTTGCAGCAGATCGGGAGGATATCATCACCATTGCGGAGAAAGAGGGGCTGAGCGCCCATGCCAATTCCATCAAAGTGAGGTTTGAATAAGATGACATATGAACTGAATGATAAGGTGAAAAATTTGGTGCCCTATGATGCGGTAGCCGGAGAATACAAGATCCGTTTGGATGCCAATGAGAGCTTCATCGATCCGGGCGAAGATTTTGGCGAGGAGTTTTTGACCGCCATCGCCAAGATCAAATTCAATCGGTATCCGGATCCCATGGCTACGGAACTTTGTAAAAAGTTTGCCGGCTGCTATGGAATCGATCCCGCCTGTGTCGTTGCGGGAAACGGTTCCGACGAGCTGATTACCGTAATTATGGGAGCATTTCTTAGGCCGGGGGATAAAGTGCTGACCTTCTCTCCGGAATTTTCCATGTATCAATTTTATGGAGAAATTTATGAAAAAACAAATATAATAGAGGGCAAACGGGAAGACCTGATGCTGACGTCAGGGGATGTTCTGGACGCTCTCCGGGAGTGTAAGCCTGCGGCAATTATCATTTCAAATCCATGCAGTCCTACCTCACTGGTCATGAGCCGGGAGGATGTTCTGCACATCGTTGAAAACACCGAGGCACTGGTTATTCTCGATGAGGCTTATATGGATTTTTCTGATCAATCTGTACTGAAAGTTGCTGAGAAATATGATAATCTAATTCTATTGAAAACATGCTCAAAGGCGTGGGGCATGGCTTCTATCCGTCTAGGCTTTGCGGTTTCCTCGAAAAAGATCGTGGCGGCGCTTCACTGCGTTAGATCTCCGTATAATGTCAATGCGTTGACCCAAGCCATCGGCTGTGTGATTTTCTCACATCCTGATTACATTAAAACTGCCGTTGAGGAAATTAAAAAGTCCCGTGAGCATTTGTATCACGGTCTACTGCAGCTTGAAGAAAAAGGAAGTGTCAGAAGAGTCATGAAGCCTGACACGAATTTCGTCCTCATCGAACTGGAGGATGCAGGCCTTGTTTATGATGAATTAAAAAAACGGTCTATCATCGTACGGCGGCTCGGGGATTATCTCAGAATAACCGCAGGAACAAAGAAAGAAAATGAAGTGCTGTTGCGGGCTCTTTTCGAAATAGTAGTATAGGAGGGTATGGCCATGAGAGAGGCATATGTAAAAAGAGAAACCAGGGAAACGGAAATTGAATTGACCTTAACCATTGACGGACAGGGAAAGAATCAAATTAACACCGGAATCGGATTTTTTGATCACATGCTAACCGCCTTTGCCCTTCACAGCGGTTTCGACCTGAGTTTAAGCTGCCGGGGAGATCTGGGTGTTGACTGCCACCACTCCGTGGAGGATATTGGAATTGTACTGGGTAAGGCTTTTGCGGACACTCTTTCTGATAAAGCCGGCATTGCCCGCTACGGTAATTTTACAATCCCAATGGATGAAGCCCTTGCCTCCTGCTGTGTCGACATCAGCGGTCGGCCGTATCTGGTCTTCCATGCAGAATTCGGAGACTATCGTCTGGGTGATATGGATTCCGCCATGGTGGAGGAATTCTTCCGTGCTTTTGTTATGAATGCTATGGTTACGCTGCACATCAATCTGCTTTACGGAAAGAATGACCACCACAAGGCAGAGGCGATTTTCAAAGCCTTTGCACACGCATTGAAGATGGCAGTAAAGATCCAAGGCAGTGAGGTGCTTTCCTCAAAGGGAAGCCTGTAGGGAGGAAACACTAGGAATGATAGGAATTATCGATTATGGAGCGGGAAATTTGTTCAGCGTGAAAAACGCCCTGGATTTCCTGGAACTGAAAAATATCATAACATCCTCTGCCGAGGAAATCAGAAACGTGGATCAATTGATTCTTCCGGGCGTAGGGGCATTTCCCGATGCCATGCGGATGCTGGAGCGTTCCGGTCTGACGGAAACCATTGTGGAAGAGGCTGGAAAAAAACCCATGCTGGGTATTTGTCTCGGCATGCAGATGCTGTTTGAGTATAGCAATGAATTTGAAATAGTCAAAGGACTGGGGCTGATCCCAGGAGAAGTCAGCCGCATCACGGCCCCCGGTCTGAAAATACCCCATATGGGCTGGAGCGATGTGAAAGTTGAAAATGAGTGCCAGCTGTCCGCAGGGATCGAAAAAGGCCACCGTTTTTACTTTGTCCATTCCTACAAGGTAGTGACGGAGAAACAGTATGTTTCCCTTTACGCTGACTATGGAGACTATATACCCGGTCTGGTTTTCAAGGACAATATTTTCGGAACCCAGTTCCACCCGGAAAAAAGCGGAGAAATCGGCCTAAAACTATTGCAAAATTTTGGAGGATTAAAATGATGATTTTACCGGCCATAGACATCAAAGACGGACAGTGCGTGCGGCTCACCAAGGGAGACTTTGCCACAGTGGAAAAGGTTGCTGAGGATCCGCTGAAAACCGCACTTGCCTTTCAGAAAGCAGGTGCAGAATGGATCCATATGGTGGATCTGGACGGAGCTAAGGAGGGCAGCCTGAAAAACAGTCAGGTTTTTCTACAGATCTTAAAAAATACGGATTTAAAGATAGAGCTTGGTGGTGGAATCAGGACGATGGAAAGCATCGATTACTATATCGAGCAAGGCATTTCTCGCGTGATCATCGGCACTGCGGCACTTTCTGATCCCGAAATGGTGAAGTCAGCAGTGGAGAAATACGGCGACAAAATCGCGGTGGGAATCGATGCTAGAAATGAGATGGTATCTGCAGACGGCTGGCTGACCGATAGTGATATCACCTACCTTGCGCTTGCAAAGAAAATGGAGGCCATTGGTGTAACATGCATCATTTTTACCGATATTTCCAAGGACGGAACCTTGTCGGGACCGAATCTTCTGCAGCTGGAACGGATCAGTCAGGCGGTATGCTGTGACATCATTGCCAGCGGCGGGATCCATACCATAAAGGATATTATCGATTTGAAGGATATGGGACTATACGGTGCAATTTGCGGGAAATCCATTTATAAGGGAACCCTTTCTCTAGAAGAAGCGATCTCATCAGGTAAATAGTAATAGCGCAAGGAGAATCATCATGTTAGCAAAAAGAATCATTCCCTGTCTTGACGTACAGGACGGTAAGGTTGTGAAAGGGATCAATTTTATAGGAATCAAGGAAGTGGGCGATCCGGTGGAGTGTGCCATCGAATATGATAAGCAGGGAGCCGATGAAATCGTGTTTCTGGATATCACAGCCACCCACGAAGGAAGAGGAACCATGCTGGACGTCGTCAGCAGAACGGCCAAAAATGTCTTTGTCCCGCTTACAGTGGGCGGAGGCATCCGTACTGCAGATGATTTCCGTGAGCTGCTCCTTGCAGGGGCAGATAAGGTTTCAGTAAACTCCGCGGCAATCCGGAATCCGGCCATCATTTCCGAGGCGGCTTCCCGGTTTGGGAATCAATGTGTGGTGGTGGCCATCGACGGCAAGAAAACCGCACCGGATAAATATAATGTTTTTGTGAACGGCGGCAGGATCGACACGGGACTTGATGTGGTACAATGGGCGATGGAAGCGGAAAAGCTGGGAGCGGGAGAGATTTTGCTGACCTCAATGGATGCGGACGGAACCAAACAAGGGTTTGACCTCGATATGCTCAATGCGGTCTGCGCTGTCGTGAATATCCCGGTGATTGCATCGGGTGGCTGCGGTCAGCTGACGCATTTCACGGAAATGTTCCAAAAGACATCTGCCGATGCAGCGCTGGCAGCTTCTATTTTCCATTATGGAGAGCTGACGGTGAATCAGGTCAAACTGGAGCTGTCACAGAACAGCCTGCCGGTTCGGCTGCTGTAAAGAAACGGTCATATTGCCCGTAAAATCAAGCTAAGATTGGAGAGAGAGATGGATTTAACGAACTATTTTGCCAAGGCGCCTTTGATCCCTGCGATCATTCAGGAGAAGGACACGAGAAAGGTGTTGATGCTGGCATATATGAATGAAGAAAGTCTTAAAAAAACCATCGAAACCGGTTATACCTGGTTTTACAGCCGTTCAAGAAACGAACTATGGAACAAGGGGGCAACCTCCGGACATGTTCAGAGGGTAATCAGCATTACGGGAGACTGTGACGACGACACCCTCCTCATCGAAGTGGAGCAGACCGGACCTGCCTGCCATACAGGAAAAGAAACCTGCTTTTATCAGGATGCCGGACTTGCTGACTTCCGCAAGAAGGATGAGAAGGAAGAGGCCCGGGAACGGAATGTATCCTCCGAGCGAGACAACGCCTTGAAGGAGCTCTATGAGGTGGTTTTGGAACGCAAACGGACATTTGCGGAAAACTCCTATACCTGTTATCTCTTTGAAAAGGGGTTGGATAAGATTCTAAAAAAATGCGGAGAGGAATGCAGTGAGGTCATCATCGCAGCAAAGAATGCTGCCGCGTTGGAAGCGGAGGGGAGAGAAGACGCGCTGATGGATCTGAAAAACGAAATCTGTGATCTCCTTTACCATTTGACTGTGCTGATGGTAAACGAAGGAATCGGGTTGGATGGCATCAATGAAATCCTGAAACAGCGAAGCGAAAAGATCGGAAATTTAAAGAACTTCCACGATTCAAATCATAGCAGTTGATTTACAAAACCAGTTATCATTTGGTACCTTTACGATTCTATTCTATTCGATTCGGGGCTTCAATACAAACTGTTGGATGGCCTTCGCTACCCCGTCTTCATTATTTGTGGCGGTCACATAGTCGGCCGCTTCTTTTAATTCCTTTACCCCGTTTTCCACTGCGACGCCGAGGCCGGCATATTGAAGCATATCCATGTCATTGAAGTTGTCGCCGAAACAAATAATCTCGGAAGGAAGTATGCCTTTTTTCTTTGCGTACCGCTCGATGGCGGAAGCCTTGCTTACCTCGTCCGCACAGATGTCAAAGGTATTATGCCAGGATATGGTGACGGAAGCACCCGCAATTTCAGACAGGCTGCTGAACAATTCTTTTCTTTCTTCTTCTCCTTCGCATCTGGCCAAAACCTTGTAGATGGGATCCCTTCCAATCAGGTCCATCGGATCAATTTCCACCATGGGGAAACGTTCCTCCTCCGGCAGGTCGTTGTTGAACGCATAGAAGCCGGTTAAGCTGTTGCCGAATTTTTTCGTATAGAAGCTTTCTTCTCCATAACTATGGAAGTAGTAATTTCTGTCCGCTAGCAGGCGGAAGATCTTGATCAGGGCTTCTTCCTGAAGGGGTTTTCCATAGAGGAGTTTTCCTGACGCCTCTTTTATGAGGGCGCCGTTGCACGCCAAAATGGGAGTATTTAATTCCAATTCTTTTGCAAATTGTCTGGCACCTCCGAAGATTCTTCCTGTCGCCAGCATAAAATCGATTCCTTGGTCAGATACTTTATGAATGACCGATTTCGTATATTCCGAAAGCGTGTGATCATCTCTTAATAAGGTTCCATCCAGGTCACTTACGATTAGTCGATACATGGTTCCTCCTTTGCTTGTTCATTTCGCGTTATGCCTATGCTATCAACCTTTTACCGTTCGGATGCTGATTTCTCCTGAATTCAGCGTTTCGATAGATCCGTCCCGGTAGTGAACGACAAGGCCTCCGTTTTCGTCGATATCCACGGCGGTGGCCGGTGTTCCCTCTGTCAGATTTCGTTCCTGACCGGACCTTGCCGTTGGAATGATTAGAATTTCTTTCCCCAGGACGAAGGATCGTTTTTTATAGTCTGCAAGAAATTCCCTGGATTCCAGTTTTTCATTGATTTCCAGAACCTGATTGATGACCTCTGCAATCAGACGGTTACGGGAAATGGTACTCTCTGAGGGCTGGGGGCTGTCAAAGAGAGCACCGGCAATATCGGCAAGCTCCTTTGGGAATGCAGCCCGTTCGGTACTGTAGTTGATTCCGATTCCCAGCACGATATAGTCAATGTGGCCGCTTTCAAAGTCGGTAATTGCCTCCGTTAAGATTCCACAAATCTTTTTCTCTTCCAGATAGATATCATTGACCCATTTGATCCGGCAGGAGATTCCTGTGACGGTTTCAATTGCCTTGCAGACTGCGGTGGAAGCTGCCGTGGTGATCAAAACGGGCTTTGCCCCATCAATGCGCGGCTGCAGAAGAAAGCTGATGTATATTCCGCCGGATGGAGGAGAGTGAAAGCTGCGGCCCATTCGGCCTCTGCCTTTTGTTTGCTCTTCGGCGATGACAACGGTACCCGGAGGGGCTCCGTCGAGAGCCATTTTTTTTGCAGTCAGGTTGGTAGACTCCAATGACCGAAATATATGGATCCGATCCGCCATAAAATCCGTTTTTACATAGGGGAGAATTCCTTCCACAGAAAGTACGTCGCTGTCTTGTGGGAGACAGTAGCCTTTGTTTGTTATGGCATCAATGTGATAGCCGTCCTTGCGGAGCTCCTGAATTGCTTTCCAAATAGCGGCTCTTGATATCTGCAGCCGATTTGCCAGCTCCTCACCGGAGACCGTAGCACCTTTATTTTGTTCCAACGCTTTTAATACATTTCCTCTGGTCGACATGGCTTCCCCTTCCATTTGAAAGAAATTGATGGAGTACTTATGCAACAAAATCATAATAAAAAGAGTCTAAAATTTTAACGGTCTGTTCTGAAACGATTATACCATAAATATCAATATTTTGAGGCGTTAAATTTTCCGTCACGGAAGCGGCGTCAGCTACTTAAAGGGGGGAATCTATTATGAAAAAATTATTACAGCAATCTCAGAAGCGGAAATTTGTGTTGCTTGGAATATTGGTGCTCCTGTTGTATCTGGTTCCTCTCACAGGCTGCAAGGGGAATGAAACGCCTGTCAGCAGCAGCTTTGCAATTGAGGACCAAGCCACGAAAGTGAGTACGGATTTTCTTGAAATCGACCTCAACGTGCCAATCCTGTCAGGGTTTGACTTTGCTGAGGACATCAACAAGGAGATTTCGGAAAGGATTGCAGCAGCAAGGGCAGAGGTTGAGTCTGCCGCATCCAACATAGAAGTGGATCAATCCCAGATGAAGGCAGGCCTGCATTCAAACTATCTTTATTCGAAAAATGGCGATCTGGTTTCCCTTTGGATGATGGTTGACAACTATACGGGAGGAGCCCACGGGCTCTATTGGATCGAACCGTATACCTTCAACATCGTAGCAGGCGAGAGATACGATTTCATCGGACTGTTCCGTGAGGGAAATGCCTCTGCTGCGCTGGTCACTGATCAAATTCTGAGTACGATCACGAAAAATCCGGAGCTCTATTTTGAAAGTGCGGAAGAATCGGTAAAAAATTACAAGAATGAGTACCCGTTTTATATCAATGGAAATCAATTGGTTGTATTTTTCTCTCTATATGATATCGCCCCTTATGCGGGAGGGATCCAGTTCTTTGACTTTGATGCTGAGGAATTAAAGGATATTCTAAAACCGGAGATTTACGAAGCGATGAAGGATGCAACGCCAGTGAATACCTCAGGAACGATTTCTGAGCATTAATCCACCGGATCCCAGGGTATGAAATAAAAATTATTGTTTTCCTAGTTTTCCTATTGTATCATATGGGTATAATAAAAATACTAAACTATTTGATGGCGGTGATAAAATGAAAATTTCTACAAAGGGACGCTATGCATTGCGCTTGATGCTGGATCTAGCGGTCAACTATACGGGTGAATATATATCAATTAAAAGCATTGCGGCGAGACAGGATATCTCGGAAAAATATCTGGAGCAGATCATTACCCAGCTCAATCGGGCCGGCTATGTTCGAAGTGTGCGGGGTGCACAGGGCGGTTACATGCTGGCGAAGGCACCTGGCGAATATACCGTAGGCATGATCCTGCGCTTGATGGAGGGCAGCCTGGCCCCCGTCAGCTGTGTGGAGGACGAATGCGACAGAGCTTCTCGCTGTGTTACGGTAGAAATATGGCAAAAAATCCAGGAGGCGGTGGAGAACGTAGTTGACAATATCACTCTGGCGGATCTGGTTACCCGTTATCAGGAAAAAACGGAGCCGATTTACATTATTTGATCTGGGTTTATCCAACTGATTCGATACGAATTTTGAGAAATAACAGGCAGCATTCCGAGGCGTGAACCTCTCGGAATGTTTTTTTATTCAATAGGAAATCGTGAGCACAAAATTATTTTTGGGAATAATAAAAATAGGATTGACAATTGCCGACATTGAAGGTATATTAATAATAATTTTATTCATATTAAATTGATAGGAATAGTATAGAAAGGGCTGGCGGAAAATTCCTACGCCCGAAACAAGAAATAAAGGAGAGAATCACTATGACAGAAAAGCAAAACAAGAAATTGAGATTTGAAACATTACAGCTTCATGCCGGTCAGGAAAATCCTGATGCGGAGACTGGCGCAAGAGCTGTACCAATCTATCAAACTACTTCCTATGTATTTGAAAACTCCGCCCAGGCAGCCGGAAGATTTGGACTTACAGAAGGCGGAAATATCTATACAAGAATTATGAACCCTACCTCCGACGTATTTGAACAGCGTATCGCCGCCCTGGAAGGCGGAGCCGGCGCGCTGGCGGTAGCTTCCGGAGCAGCAGCAATCAACTATGCGGTTTTAAATATCGCTCATGCGGGAGATCATATCGTAGCCGCCAAAACGATTTATGGAGGCACCTATAATTTATTTGCTCATACGTTTGCTGATTTCGGTATTTCAACAACATTTGTCGACCCGACAGACGAGAACGGCTTTGAAAAAGCAATCCGGGAGAATACAAAGCTGATTTTCATTGAAAGTCTGGGGAATCCCCACTCAAATGTCATAGATATTGAAGAGATAGCAGCAGTCGCTCATACAGCGGGAATCCCCCTCATCGTGGACAATACCTTTGCCACTCCTTACTTGCTGCGGCCCATTGAATACGGTGCGGACATCGTCGTGCACTCGGCAACGAAATTCATCGGCGGCCATGGAACCTCCATTGGTGGCGTGATTGTAGACTCTGGAAAATTTGATTGGGCTTCCTCGGGGAAATTCCCGTATCTAACAGAGCCGGATCCAAGCTATCACGGCGTAAAATTTGCGGAAGCAGTCGGCCCATTAGCCTATATCATTAAAGCGAGAGTCACCCTTCTCCGAGATACCGGTGCTGCACTCAGCCCGTTCAACTCGTTCCTTTTTCTGCAGGGTCTGGAGACCTTATCCCTTAGAGTTGAGCGTCATGTTTCCAATACAAAGGCAGTCCTTGCCTTCTTAAAGGATCATGAAAAGGTGGAGCGCGTAAATCATCCTTCTCAGCTGACCGGTGTAGAAAAGGCCGCCTATGATAAGTATTTCCCAAATGGCGGAGGCTCAATTTTTACCTTTGAAATCAAAGGTGGAGCAGAGGAAGCAAAGGCATTTATCGACAGGCTTCAGATTTTCTCGCTCCTTGCAAATGTAGCTGATGTGAAGTCTCTTGTGATCCACCCGGCCAGCACCACGCATTCCCAGATGAGTGAAGGTGAGCTTCTCGATGCGGGGATCAAACCCAATACCATCCGATTGTCCATTGGAACGGAGCACATCGATGATCTGATTGAGGATCTGGCGCAGGCATTCTAGCAGCATATTCCTCTTGCAAAATGGATCATAGTATGATAGGATTGACAACTATATAACAATTTTAGTATGAGTGAAAATCCATTGATATTGAGGGAGAATTATGAAGAAGACAAGGAACAGGGTCATTCCCGTTATTGCTGCAATTGCAATACAACTATGCCTAGGCACAGCTTACGTTTGGAGCATCTTTCAGAATGGAATTGCGGAAACTATTTTCGCAGGCGACAATGCCGCAGCCGGATTGTCATTTTCTCTTCTGCTAGCGACACTGGCCATCGGATCCACATTAGGCGGAAAAATGCAGAGCCGATTTGAGCCAAGCGTTGTCGTGATCCTGGGGGGATTGATCTTAACGGCAGGATTTTTCCTTGCATCCTTTGTTACACCGTCTATGCCTTGGCTCCTGTGGCTTACGTATGGAGTGATGGGGGGCATTGGAATGGGCTTCACGTATTCTACAACCATTTCCTGTGCCCAGAAATGGTTTCCAGACAAACGAGGCTTCATTACAGGTCTTATCGTTGCGGCCCTTGGCTTTGGCGGTGTTTTATTTACACCGATTATCGAGATGTTCATTCAGAGCTTCGGTGGTGTTGGTATGGGAGAACTGAAGACCTTTCGCATGCTGAGCCTCATCTTTCTGGTAATCTGTACAATTGGTGGTCTATTTGTCACGAATCCACCGAAGGAGTATATCCCCGAAGGCTATATACCACCGTCTGCAGCATCCGGTAACGCAAATTTGGATTATTCTCCGGCACAAGTGCTTCGGATGCCTCAATTTTATATATTAACTGTAACGATGATGCTAGCCTGTATGGGGGGCCTGATGATGATTGGGTTTGCAAAGCCCATTGCGATTGCAAAGGGAATGGCTGAAACTGCAACAATAGGAGTGCTCACCATATCCCTATTTAACTCTTTTGGACGTTTGTTCTGGGGTTGGGTTTCAGATAAACTGGGAAGAAAAAAGACCATTCTTATTCTGCTTGGTGGAACTGCAATTTTAGCATTGTTTGTAAACCTGGCGGCAGGATATTCGATCTATGTATTGATTGGATTGATCGGCTTCTTCTATGGAGGATTTTTAAGCAACTTCCCGGCTTTCACTGCCGACTTGTTTGGATCGAAGCATATGGCTACAAATTATGGTATGGTTCTTGTGGGTTTTGGCCTCGGAGCCATCGTTGCTTCATTTATTGCCGGATATTTCAAAAACCTTGCGGTGAATGATATCAGTCTTATGTTCCCTGCATTTATTATTGCATCAATTGCAGCAGCAGTGGGGATCCTATTGATCTCAATTATAAAGAAACCAAGAAAAGAATAATTCATAAATAACCAAGAAAACTGCAGCATGGCAAAAGCCATGCTGTTTTTTTTAGGTGACAAATGGGAGAAGCAATGCTATAATAATAACTAAATTACTAATTTACTAAATTAGTAATTTAGTAAATATAAAAATATAACTTTCTTTGGAGGGAAATAGGATGAAAATACCAACAACATTAAAACACAAACCGGTTATCGTGGCGGAAGGTTACGGAAATATTGACGGCCGATATGCATACAAAACAGATGTCCAGGGGCTTTCTCTAGGGCTTGCCCAGTGGAATGACAGAGGAAAGCTGGATGTTTCCGCCAAGATTTGGAGATATACGGGGGAAAAGTGGTCAAGACAGTCTGAGGAAATGCCCCTCCACCGCGTGCTGGATCTAGCAATTTTCCTATGTGAGGCGGAGAAATATTTCAGAGAGGCCTATCGGTACGAAAAACTTTATGATCCGGAGAACCCGGTGATCGACCGTGTCGGGTTGCAGGGTGACGCAATGACGGTGAAGATTTGTACGGAAAATGATAGGATCGACGAGGATATTAAGACGGTCCGACAGGCACTGGCAGATGATAGTGAGCTATTGGGCGAGCGGTTCAGTGTACTGTCCCGGCTTCTCAAGGAGTTGGGCTATTAAATAAAGACATAAAAATTGAAAGGGCCTTAGAAAAAAACGAGCCTTAGAAATAGAACGAGAGGAATGATAACACAAAATGGCTATGGATAGAGATAGAAAAAGAGAAATTGTAAGTGAATATAAACAGAGAAAAACGACGGGGGGAGTCTATAAGGTCACCAATACTGCCAACGGCAGATATATGCTCAAGGCCGAGGTAGATCTGCAATCCTTCCAGAACCGCTTCAACTTCAACCAGAGGATGAAGGGCTGCTTGCATCCAAAGATGCAGAAGGATTTTGATGAATTTGGATCCGATGCATTTGTTCTTGAATTTTTGGAAGAAGTGGAAAAAAAAGAGGATGAGAGCACAATGGGCTTTCGGGACAGACTCAAACGGCTGGCGGAAGTCTGGGCTGAAAAATTTGACCGGGGAAAAGCATATTAGAACGTATTATAATAATAGAAGGAAAGCAGTTGTCGATTCGTAACAATCCCAGCTGCTTTTTCCATGTATTATCGGCACCGATTTCCGCAATGGGAGCCGATTTTCAATTGAAATAAGGGTTAGACATGGTATAATAGGGTAAATAGAAAAAAGAACGAAAGAAGGAAGTAAGGAACAAATTTGCTAGCGGGTACAATTAGAGGAAAGGTACGAGGATGAAAGAAGCTTATTACAAAGCTGCAATGGAACAAGCCCCCATTGGTTACGGCTGTCATAGAATCATCTGTGACGAAAACGGGGTTCCTTATGATTATGAGTATATCGATGCAAATCCCTATTATGCAGGCTTTGTTGGCATGGAGGATACGGACGTCATCGGACATCGTTTTTCCGAACTGTTTCCTCAACTGTTCGAAAGCAAGGGCGAGTGGATTCAATTCGTAGGGGACATCGCAGTCAACGGTGGCATGAAGGAAATCGAAGAATATTCGGAAACGCTGAATGGTTGGTACCGAGTCAAGGTTTTTTCTCCTGAAATGAATTATTTTATTACCTATCTTCTCGACACATCAAAGGAAAATGAACAGTCGGATGAACTGAAAAGCTTAAACGAGATTTTTGAAGAGACGGAATTTAAATATAAGAGTATCTCGGAGGAAAAAGGTATTTGGGACAGGCGTCTTCACGAAATCGCCAATGTATTGAAGCTGGAAAACGACCTGCAATTTCAGCGCATCATTGAAAGCCTTCCGCTCTCTGTTGCCATTGTCAGTCTTGACGGAATCCTTCGGTATGCAAATACCAAATGTCTTGAGCTTTTTGAGTTGGATCAGAGCGTGATCGGTACAAGAAGTACCTTGGATCTTTGGGTCGACGAGAGAAAGCGTGGGCTATGGATCAGTGCCCTTGATCAAAAAAACCACGTAAGTGATTTTGAAATGCATTTAAAGACGGCAACGGGAAAAGAATTTTGGGCGATCGGCAGCGGGATTAACATACAATATCAAGACATCACCTGTATTCTTTCCACCCAGATCGATATTACAGAACGGAAAAGGATAGAATCCGCATTAAAGAGTAGCGAAGAAAAATACCGTCTGCTCACAGAATTCACCTCGGACGTGATCTGGATCCTAGATTTGAAGCGGCAAAACTTCTCTTATATCAGCCCTTCCATTTATTATTTGACAGGGTACACGCCGGATGAAGCCATCCTTCTGGATCTTGAAGCTTCCTTTACGGCGGAATCTGTGATGATCTTAAGAGAAGCGATCGAGCGTGATCTTCGGGAATTTTTGCTGAATCCCGATGCCCCCAAATCCTACAGGCTCGAAATACGGCAAAAGTGTAAAAGCGGCGATGTAATCTGGGTAGAGGTTTCTTCGAAATATCGTTATAATGAAGCGGGTGAGATTGAAATTGTAGGTGTGAGCCGAAACATAGAGGAAAGAAAAAAGACAGAGAGGGAAGTGCTGTTCCTCAGCTATCATGATCAGCTTACCGGACTTTACAACAGAAGATTCTATGTGGAAGAATTACAGAGAATGAATTTTCGGCGGAACCTTCCTATGACGCTGGTCATAGCAGACATAAACGGACTGAAGCTGACAAACGATGCCTTTGGCCACCTAGCCGGAGATAATTTGCTGAGAAAATTTACGGCCATCTTAAATAGAGAATTAAGAGCGGAGGATATGGCCGCAAGAATTGGCGGAGATGAATTCGTACTACTGCTCCCAAAGATGGATTCCGGGGAGACGGAAAGATTGATCAATCAGATCAAAGCCGAGATCCGCAATGAAAAGACTGACAATGTCGTCCTGTCGGTTTCTTTCGGCTGGGCGACAAAGGAAAAGGTTGAGGATGATTTCGAAGCGCTTTTTATCCAGGCGGAAGATAAGATGTATCATAGCAAGCTCATTGAAAGCACCGATATGAAAAACGAAACGATCCGGCTTGCCATGCGGAAACTATATCAAAAGAACCCAACGGAACAGGAACATTCCAAAAGAGTTGGAACGCTGTGCAGAGAGATGGGGGTGGCGATGGGACTGACTGATGGTGAGCAGTTGGAGCTTGAATTGTTAGGGCGGATGCATGATATCGGGAAAATCGGCGTACAGGAGGGAATCCTCAGCAAGCCGGAAAAACTCAGCGAGACAGAATGGCTGGAAATCAAGCGACACCCTGAGATCGGGTATCAGATCCTAAGAACGGCAGATGAATATGTGCATATTGCAGAGTCCGTGTTATCACATCATGAACGTGTAGACGGAAAAGGCTATCCAAGAAACCTGAAGCTGGACGACATTCCGCCGCAGGCTCGGATTCTGGCAATTGCCGAGGCTTATGATGTGATGCTGCATGGAGATTTGTACAAGAAACCCATCGGGAAAAAGGACGCGGAGAAGGAGCTGCTCGCCCATTCCGGGACACAATTTGACAGTGAGATCATTGAGATCTTCCTTGAAATGGTTTCAGGAAGATAAAGGAATAAAATGGATAATATTGTTTTAATCGGGATGCCGGGCTGTGGCAAAAGTACCGTTGGCGTCGTACTCGCAAAGGTGATGGGATATCATTTTATCGATGCGGATTTGCTCATTCAGGAGAGGGAAAACCGTTTGCTGAGTGAAATCATAGAAGAAAACGGACCAGAAGGCTTCAATCAGATCGAAAATGAGGTCAACGCAACCATCGACACCGACAGGTCGGTTATCGCCACAGGCGGAAGTGTGGTATACGGAAAAGAAGCCATGGCCCATCTTGGAGAGATTGGAATGATTCTGTATCTCCGGCTGCCCCTTGGCGCACTTCAACCTCGGCTGGACGATCTGACGGAACGGGGTATCTCCATGAAGGAAGGCCAGACGCTGAAGGATTTATACGACGAGAGGACTCCCCTTTTTGAAAAATATGCAGACCTTGTGATCGATGTTGAGGGACTTTCCATCAGGGAATCGGTGATGTTGATCCGGGAAAGCTATCTTCAATGCAGGAAGATCTAAATAAAGGAATTAATTGACCGGCTTCGCCGGTCTTTTTTTATTGCCATCATAAAAAATTGCAAAAGATAGTTGACAAACAATACTATACGACGTATAGTATTGTTATAAAAATAATATAGCAATCATTTTAGTATTGGCAGAATGTTTGACGATGAAAATCTACGAACTTCGTTTTCGTGATTTTCCAGCCTAAATTCTGCCGGCGGCTCTTTCGGGCCGGGCAGAATGTTAAAAGGAGGTAGAAGAATGGGGTTTCAGGTGGGATCGACATTGTTGGATGCATGCGTGCTGGCGGTGTTGTCAAGTGGTGACACGTATGGCTACGTTCTGACCCAGACCATGAGAGATGTGACGGATATTTCGGAATCAACCCTGTATCCGGTTCTCAGACGGCTGCAGAAGGATGGATATCTAACAACCTACGATCAGCCCTTTCAGGGGAGAAATAGAAGGTATTATGCCATCACCGAAGATGGAAAAGAGAAATTTGAAGGGTATCAACGGGATTGGATACGGTATAAATCACAGGTTGACAAACTATTATGTGGAGGGGATGACAATGAATAGGTCGGAATTTTTTAAGAGGCTGGAGCAGGGGCTTAACAAGGTCTCCAAGGAGGAACGGGACGCAGCACTGGATTACTATAACGAATATTTTGACGATGCAGGCGTGGAAAACGAGCAAAAGGTAATGGAAGAATTAGGATCCCCTGCGCAGATCGCGGCTAGAATCAAAGCAGACGCAGCGGTAAAAAGATTGGAAGGCGAGACGAAGCCATCGATGAAAAAGGGGATTTCAGCAGTATGGCTGGTCATCCTGGCGATTCTCGCAGCACCCATCGCATTGCCTTTGGCAATCGGTGCAGCCGGATTGGCCATCGGCCTTTTGGCCGCGCTCATCGGTGTGGTCATTGCTTTGGTGGTAAGTGTAGCAGCTTTTTTCATTAGCGGAGCAGTCGTCCTTGTTTCGGGGATTGCATTTATAGCCACCAGTGTTCCGGCAGCCATCTTTTCCATCGGTGTGGGGCTGTTGGTCTTGGGCGTTTCTATTTTACTCGGAATTTTAGTCGTACTGGCTGCCAGGGGAATCTTTGGTAACATCGCAACGGGAATGAACAAGCAGCTCAATAAAAAATCAAAAGGGGATGATAGAAATGAATAAATCGGTAAAGGGAATTGCAATTGTGGCGGCAGCAATGGTAACGGTGGGACTGATTCTCACGGGGATTGGCTTTATGGCAGGTGGGAATCAAGCCATTTATCTGGATCAAGACGGAATTCATTTGGCAGGCCGGGAAACAGGCGAGAAAGATGCGAATCTGGTAAGCTTTTCTCAAGATATTGAAAGCTTCAGCAGCATAAGCGTGGATTTGGACTACTATGATGTGGAACTTGTTCCCGGGGACAATTTCTCGGTTCAGGGCTCTTACCCAAGCAAAGAGGGGAAGCCTGATTTGAAGGTTGAAAATGATACACTGGTTGTAAAGGACAGAACACATAAAGGGATCAATATCAATATCGATTTACCGGGATTTGTTTTCAATAACAATCAGCCGACGATCAAAATATACTATCCTGAAAACACGAAGCTGAAGGATGTTGTGATACGATGCGGTGCCTCTGATTTGGACTTCGAGAATCTGACCGCAGAAAAGGCAGAGTTTGATCTGGATTTTGGAAAACTGGAGTTGTCAGGAATTACAGCAAATCAGATCACTGTTTCTATGAACAGCGGAGACTGCACTCTGGAAAAGCTGACTGCTGCAAACGGACTGGACATTAAGAATGACTTTGGGAAAATATCCCTGATCGATGCCGTTTCGGAAACATTGAAAATAGACGCCAACTCCGGAGACGTATCCCTTACCAATGTTACCTTTGATTTTGGAGAACTATCTTTAGATATGGGTAAGCTGACCGGGAAGAATTTAAAATCAGAGGGGCTGAAGGCAGAAACGAACAGCGGAGACGTGGATTTGCAGGGCACGCTTCTGGGACTTACGGATGTGACCTGTGATATGGGAAAGGTTACAATTAATCCGGGAGCCTCGAGGGATCAGTTTAATTACGAGTTCAACGCAGATATGGGAACGGTTTCCATTGAAGGAGACAAGGTGTCAGGAAGCGTGGCCATCAATAATGGATCGGCAAAGAATACCTTGAAAATCGCAACGGATATGGGCGACATCCGAGTAATGTTCAACTAAACGAAAATTTTGGCAACGGAGCTTTCTGCTGCTATTAAAAATTGGAGAAGTATGGTATATTAATTAGTGCTTGCTGAATCAACGGAAATCCGAGGCTTCAGCAAGACACTAATATCATACTTCTTTTTTATTGCATAGGAAATATGGGTTCCTATTCGTTAAAAGGAAGCTAGGCGTAGGGTATGATACGGCAGATGAAACAGACGGGAGAGAACAATGCCAAACTTAGAAACATCAATTGATAAAGGGAGTCTTCCTGATCGGAATACGCCAAATTTAAATAGCACACCGCGTGGGCAGCTGAGCAGGAAGCTCCTGCTGGCTGCCATCATAGGGATCAGCTTTTCCCTTCGAGCTCCGATCACCTCCATCGGATCTCTGGCGGGATTGATCCATGATGACCTGGGAGTTTCAAACGGATTTGTGGGATTTATTACAACACTGCCTCTAATCGCCTTTGCGGTTTGTTCCCCCTTTATATCAAAGATCAGCGACCGGTTCGGCATCGGAAATACCATGCTGACCGGACTGCTTGCCATCGTTGCGGGAGGAGTGCTGCGTTCCTATACGGGGATCATCGGTTTGCTCATCGGAACCGCCCTCATCGGCGTTGGGATTTCGGTAGCCAACGTTCTGATTCCGAGCATCGTTAAGTTAAAATTTGCGGATAAAATCGGAGTCGTAACCGGTATCTATATTACCTCTATGGCTATATTTGCCTCCATCGGCGCAGGGGTCAGCTACCCGTTGGCGATCGCCGGTTTGGGCTGGAAATTCGCTTCATTGGTTTGGGCAGCAATTGCCATGTTGGCCATATTTGCATGGCTTCCCCAGCGAAAACTGGGCACCCATGCACAAGCCACTGCGGTACACATAAAAATTAAGCCCTCCTCCACTATCTGGAGATCGCCTTTGGCTTGGCTCATCACATTATTTTTCGGACTTCAGTCCCTGAATTTCTACTCATTGACCGCCTGGATCCCATCGATCCTGCAGAGCTACGGGATGTCTCCAGAGACGGCGGGCTATATGGCACTATGGTTCCAATTGATAGGGATTCCTGCATCCTTTCTCATTCCGATCCTGGCATCAAGAGTGAAAAACCAGCGGACCATCGTGGCGGGAGCATGCAGCGCATATCTCGTGGGACTTATCATGCTGACCTTCCTTCATTCGACCCCGACGGTAGTGATTGCGCTGCTATTATTGTCCAGCGGAGGAGCGGCAAGCTTTAGTTGGGCGCTGGTGATGCTTAGCCTGAAAAGCAGAGATGCGGAAGAAGCAATTAAGTTATCGGGAATGGCCCAATCTGTCGGATACCTGCTGGCAGCAATCGGCCCAACCTTATGTGGTGTGATTTTTGATTCTGCCGGAACCTGGAGCCTGGTGCTGGGGCTTTTCCTCGCGATTACCCTGGGAATGGCGGTGACCGGAATACTGGCCGCAAAAAGGGAGAAGCTATTTCATTGATATGAAAATTATGTTATACTATACGATAAATTAGCTGCCGGTTCTCATTTGATCCGGAGCACGAAAGGATGAAATTACTATGACAAAAAATACCTATTACATTTCAACACCAATCTATTATCCAAGCTCAAACCTTCATATTGGACATACCTACTGTACCGTAATGGCGGATGCCATGGCACGCTTCAAGAGACTGACGGGCTATGATGTGATGTTTTTAACCGGTACCGACGAGCATGGACAGAAAATTCAAAAGGTGGCTGATGAAAAGGGTATGCCGCCCCAGCAGCACGTAGACGAAATTGTAGAGGGAATCAAAGAGCTCTGGAAGACCATGGAGATCTCGTATGACGATTTTATTCGAACGACAGAACCTCGCCATGTCAAACGGGTTCAGAATATATTTATGAAGATGTACGAAAAGGGTGACATCTACAAGGGAGAATATGAAGGCTGGTATTGTACCCCTTGCGAAGCATTTTGGACAGAGACGCAGACCGTGGACGGAAAATGTCCTGACTGCGGCCGGCCGGTGGAAAAGGCCAAGGAATCCGCATACTTCTTCAAGCTGTCAAAATATCAGGAAAAGCTTATCGATCTGTTTGAAAACAATCCCGAATTTTTACAGCCGGATACAAGAAGAAATGAAATGCTCAACTTCGCGCGGCAAGGGCTAGAGGATCTTTGCATTTCAAGATCCTCCTTCAACTGGGGTATACCGGTGCCGATTGATGAAAAGCATGTTATTTATGTTTGGCTTGATGCGCTTTCAAACTACATTACCGCCCTGGGATATCCCGATGAGCCAGAAAAATATGATAAATATTGGCCTGCCGATGTTCATCTGGTGGGAAAGGAAATCGTCCGATTCCATTCCATCATCTGGCCTGCCATGCTCATGTCTCTTGATGTACCACTTCCGAAAAAGGTCCTTGGACATGGATGGATTCTTCTGGAAGGTGGCAAGATGTCCAAGTCAAGGGGAAACATTGTTGACCCGGTAAAGCTGATTGAACGCTACGGTGTGGATGCATTGAAATACTTCCTGCTCAGAGAATACACATTTGGCCAGGATGGCTTGTATACCAATGAAGTCATGCTGAACCGTATGAATTTTGATTTGGCCAACGATTTGGGAAACCTTGTGAGCAGAACCGTAGCCATGATAGAAAAATACAACGATGGAACCCTTCCTCTAGCAAAGATTGAGGGAGAATTTGACGCCGAATTGAAGGCTGTTGCCGTTGGCGCGGCTGCAAAAGTGGAAGTATATATGGATAAATTCAGCTTCAGCCAGGCTTTGGAGGAAATCTGGGTCGTCATCAGAAGAACCAACAAATACATTGACGAGACAATGCCTTGGGTTCTGGCAAAGGATGAATCTACGAAGGAGCGTCTGGACACCGTACTGCATAACCTTGCGGAAGCCCTACGGATTATATCCGTTCTAATCTATCCGTTTATGCATACGACTTCGGCAAAGATCAGAAAGCAGCTGGGCATTTGGTATGCTGAGGTTGCCTGGGAGGATGCTGCTGTCTTCGATCTGATGGGCGGAGAAAAGGTGAAGAAGGGAGATGCGATCTTCCCGAGACTCGACATCGAAAAGGAATTGGAAGCACTGGAAGCGCTGAAGGATGAGCCGGCCGAGCCGGAAGCTCCGCCGACAGAGTTTAAACCTGAAATTACAATAGACGACTTTGCGAAAATCGATCTGAAGGTAGGCGAGATCTTGGAATGCAAAAAGCATCCGAAGGCAGATAAGCTGCTGGTTTCCCAAGTAAAAATAGGAACCGATACAAGACAGATCGTATCCGGTGTTGCGAAGGACTTTACTCCGGAAGAAATGAAGGGGAAGAAAATCCTCGTCGTTGCCAACCTGAAACCCATCAACCTGAGAGGTGAGGAGTCCAAAGGAATGATTTTGTTTGCGGACAATGGAGAGAAGCTGGCTTTTGTAACCACAGATGCCGCTGATGGAAATTCCGTAAACTAAATATCTAAGTGCCGGCTATGGGTATTCTTTAAAGAAAAACTGTCATTGGGAGGCGCCTGCCGGGCCGTATTTTCTCGAAAATCCGGTCGCGTACAATTTAACCAAAGCTCCAACGGTTTTCTATGAAAATAGGCCGTCGCGTCGCCTGAAACAGTTTGCTAGAGCACCCACGGAGCGGCGTCATATCATTACTGCAATACCCACCGGTGCCTTGATTATGTTTCCGGAATTTTCCCAAACAGGCTCGGGTACAAAATCCAGCCAGAGAGGAACTGAAATGTTATTTGATTCACACGCGCATCTGAATAGTGAACGATATAACGGAGGCGATTTGGAAATAATTGCTGAAGCCATCGAAAAATCCGATTTAGCATATGTTATGGACATTGGCTACGACTTGGCAAGCTCTGTGGCGGCCATCGAGCACGCGAAGAAATATCCCTGGTGTTATGCTGCGGTGGGCTGTCATCCTCATGATGCAAAAACCATGGATGAGGCTGCACTGATCATGTTTAAGGGGCTGGCAAAAAAACCAAAAGTGAAAGCAATCGGAGAAATCGGTCTGGATTATTATTACGACCATTCGGAACGGGACGTACAGCAGTATTGGTTTCGCCGACAGATTCAGCTTGCACTGGAGCTTACTATGCCTATCGTGATTCATGACCGGGATGCCAATGATGATGTGATGCGCATATTAAAGGAGGAAGGTGTGTTCAGCAGGTCGAGAATCGAAAAGCTGGGAGATGCAAAGCTCCTCATGCATTGCTTTTCTGGCAGCAAAGAGCTGGCTCATCAATATGTCAAGCTGGGCGCGGCGATTTCCATCGCCGGTCCGATCACATACAAAAATGCGAGAAAAATCATCGAAGTAGTGGAGGAGATCCCTCTGGAGCATCTGCTTATTGAAACGGATTCACCTTATCTTACGCCGGAACCCTTTCGGGGAAAACGCAACCAGCCTGACTATGTGGAATACACGGCGAGAAAAGTTGCAGAGATCAAAGGGCTCAGCTATGAAGAGGTGGCCAGGATAACCTGCAATAATGCAAAAAAATTCTATACAATCGAGTAAAACTTACAATTCATGCCCCAGTTATTTAGGAACTGGGGCTTTTTTTGTGGAAAAACACAACTTATTAGCTAAAATTTCAACCATTCCATTACAAGTTATTACAAAGTTACCCTTAGAGACAAATTATACTGATAATAGCTGCAAAAAAGGGGTGATTGTGATGGAATTACAATTAGAAAATGTACGGAATTCAATTCTTGGCAAGCTCTCAAAGAGGCCGCGGGAAGCATCCAAGGCGGCGGCTTTCGATTATGCTAGGATTGCTTTGATCATATTCAGCTCCGTGCTACTGGGAAGAGTGGCCTTGTTCTATGCGTTTTTTCCCTGTGGGATCGCACTAATTACCGTATTGATGCATAAGGAGAGAGCAAATATTTATACGCTGCCGCTGATATTAGGCGGATTGCTCACAAACTACGGGACAGGCTATGACATCTGGGGAGATGGCATAACCATTGCAGTTTGTGGAGTGTTCTTTTTGTTAACCGGAAGAATGCAGATGGGAATTGTTTTAAAGGCGTTTTCTGCCGCGGGGATCATGGTTCTGACAAAGTCGGTTTATTATCTGACTGCACAGCTTGTGTTCATCTTTGATATTTTTATGATGTTTGTCGAAACGATCCTGATTCTGGCGCTGGTATATCTTTTCCACAGGTTTTACGGAATGCTTGACAAAGGAAAAAAAAGAGGCAGCTCGGTGGCAGAAGGCATCATTGCAACCTCTGCTGTATTTGTCCTGATGATCGGAGGAATCGGGATCGAGTATGTTGGCTTTTTTTCCGTCATTTACCTCGGCGCTTTGTTTACGACATTGGTCATCGGGTACAAGATCGGGATTATGGAAGGAGGCGTTGCCGGGATCGCTTCGGGAATGACCGCCATGTTTCTGACCGCAGGCTCTCCGGCGATCATCGGGATATTTGCATGTGCAGGCATGGCGGCAGGATTCTTTAAAGGCTTGAATCGGATCGTCACAGGTACCTGCTTTGCAGCAGTGTGCATCGCATTTGGTTTGGTGAAGGGATATCCTGAACTATACATATCGATTTATGATCCTCTGCTTGCCGCAGGGATATTTGCCTTCATACCAAATAAATGGATGGGCAGGATTGAGTTAATCTTTGCAAAGGTTAGAAGAGACCATATTTATGAAGAATTGAGGGCGAGGGAACGGATGCAGATGACCCTTGACGGTTATCTGGAAACCTTTGAGAAGCTGGCAGCGCTTTACAGCGGTACAAAGAACAGGACTAACATCATCGCCATGCAGTTTAAAGGAATGGCGAAGGTCACGAAAGCTATGATGGAAGCCCTAGATCAATCCGAAGCATCTGTTCTGTCTGCGAAAGAAAAATTCAGCATCAGGGTCGGTGTTTCCGGATATGCAAAGGAACGGAGTATCTCGGGTGACAGCTATATCTGTGCCGATCTCAAGGAAGGGGATTATATGATCGCCTTAAGTGATGGAATGGGAAAAGGGGAAATCGCATCACGAGAAAGCGCACTGACCATTACATCGTTATACAATTTGATGAAGGCAGGCTTTGATGTGGAACTGGCGCTGAAGACAATCAATTCGCTACTTTTATTCAAATCAACGGAAGAAATCTTCTCTACCGTTGACTTGGGCTTGTTTAATAAGGTCAATGGTAAGCTGAAGTTATTTAAAATAGGTGCAGCAGCAACATTTATCAAGCGGGGGGATAAGGTAGAAACCATCAAAGTATCCGCATTGCCCATGGGTATCGTGGACAGCATTCGGATCAATCATATCGAGCTCCAAACACGACGAGGAGATGAAATCATCATTGTTTCCGACGGAATTACAGACGCAGACCGGGGAGACGGTCAAATGGATTGGATCAGGGAAACCATTGAACAGATCCGGTCGAAAGATCCCCAAACCATGTCCGACCTTATTATCAACAAAGCCGTCGAGCGGTATGGCTTGAAGGAAAAGGATGATATGACGGTAATCACGGCGATCGTGCACTGATTATGAATACTTTTTTTCAAGCCATTGTATAATAAAAATCGAAACAATACCTCACATACAAAAAAGAGACAATCCTATGCGGGCAGCAAAGGATTGTCTCTTTGACGTATTAAATCTTTTCTGCCAGCTCATTTCCGAAAGCCCTGCATTGATCAATGCCCTCCTCGTCCGGTACCCACAGCAGCTTCAGCCCTTCGTTTACTACCTCAAATCCGGATGCGGATAGCCCTTCCGAAATGACCTTGGTGGCTTCGCCGCTCCAGCCGTAGCTACCGAACACGGCAGCCTTCTTCGCTTTGAACCCCAGACCTTTCGTCATCTCTAGGATGGCGGCCAAAGCGGAAAGAATGCCCCTGTTTATGGTAGAGGAGCCCATGACGACCATAGTCGATTTAAAAATCTCTGCAAGGATGTCATTTTTGTCCGTATTTGCGCAGTTAAATAGTTTGATGGTTACATCCTGATCCTTTTCCTTGATGCCGGCAGCAATTGCTTCCGCCATTGTTCTGGTGGCATTCCACATGGTGTCATAAAGAATGGTGACCTGATTCTCCTGATAGCCTTTGGCCCACTTCATATAATGGTTGACGATCTGAATTGGATTCTCTCTCCAGATCACGCCATGGCTTGGACAGATCATGGAAATAGGAAGATTCAGACTCAGGAGCTCATCTATTTTCTTTACGACAAGACTGCTGAAGGGAGTGAGAATATTCGCGTAGTATTTCAAGGCCTCCTGATAAAGCTCCGCGGAATCCACCTTGTCGTTATACATGTGCTCCGAAGCGTAATGCTGCCCGAAGGCATCGTTGCTGAATAAGATTGATTCACCCGTCAGATAGCTCATCATGCTATCGGGCCAGTGGAGCATGCGGGCTTCCACAAAATATAGTTTGTTTTCACCTAAATCCAGCGTATCCCCTGTTTTGACCTCAATCATTTTCCAGTCCGCATGATAGTGGGCCTTCAGTAATTTTGCTCCATTTGCAGTGCAGCAAATTGGGGTATCGGGAATCAGTTTCATCAATTCCGGCAGGGCACCACTGTGGTCAACCTCCGAATGATTCATGATGATGTAATCGATTTTTTTCAAATCGATTGTTTTTTTTAGGTTGGCAATAAACTCCTTGGCAAAGGGCGTCCAGACTGTATCGATCAAAACTGTCTTCTGATCCCTGATCAGATAGGAGTTATAGGATGAACCTCTGTGTGTGGAGTACTCGTCTCCGTGAAAACGTCTCAAATCCCAGTCGATTTTGCCGACCCAGGTAACTTTGTCATTCAAATCAAGCATTTTAATTCCTCTCATTCATTTTAACTGCAATGGATCACTTCTGTTCTGTTTTATTGTAGCAGATATTGGGAATTCTATGCAATTATATTAACGGATTTTCATTAAGGAAGCATACAAATATCCTCTTGTATTATTATCGATGGAATGATAATATTGCTTCTATTGTTTAAAAATTTGATGACAGGAAATAATTTACGAAAGGAAGTGGATGAAGTACACCGAGAATGGGAAAATAAATGAAAACGAAAAATACAAAATATCGGAAAACGGAGGACAAGAAATGGAGCTATGGATAACCGAGCAGCAAAATGAGAATGTAAATTTTTCATGCAGAGTGAAAAAAACAATTTATTCGGAGAAGACAGATTTTCAGGAGATTGAGATCCTGGAAACGGATTATTTCGGGAAGATGATGATCTTGGACGGCGTCATCCAGACAACAACTTTCGATGAGTTTATCTATCATGAGATGATCGTACATGTGCCGATGTTTGCCCACCCTGATCCGAAAAAGATCCTTGTGATCGGCGGCGGTGACGGCGGTAGCGTCAGGGAGCTCATCAAGCACAGCGGTGTGGAGAAGGTGGACTGGGTCGATATCGACGGGAAAGTCATAGAGGCCTGCAAAGAATATCTGCCCGAGTGGAATCATACGATCCAGGACAGTTCTGTTGTGGAGCTGAAGATTCAGGACGGACTTGCGCATATGAAGGAATCACAGGGACAATATGATGTGATCGTGGTGGATTGTTCCGACCCGGTTGGGCCGGGAGAACTCCTTTTCCAGTATGATTTTTATAAAGATATTTACGGCGCATTAAAGGAGGATGGACTCTTTGTCCAGCAGACAGAATCCCCGTTTTACCATAGAGATCTTATTCGTAGAATTCAGAAGGATGTGGGCTCCCTTTATCCCGTCACGAAATTATATACAGCCAACATACCCACCTATCCCAGTGGGCTTCATTGTTTTACCATCGGCTCGAAAAAATATGATCCGTCAAGGTCCCCTACTTCGCGCATTCCGGATTTTGAGACCCGGTGCTATTCCCCGGAAGTCCATGGAGCCGCCTTTGTACTGCCAAAGTATGTAAAGCAGTTAGTAACCTGTAAACCCTAATTATATGCATTAGCACCGGTTAAATTTCCGCATGGCGGTGTTGTCGGCAATCGTAATACGGGCCAGTATTACTCAATTCTCCGCCTTGCCCTGCGAAAATTTCTCCAAGCGCTAATACACATTTTAGAGTTGACAGGGTACTGGTTGAATAATGGAAATTATGATACAATATCAGCATGATTACTGATAGAGTGAAAAATACAATTTTGAATAACTGCTTGATTGAAAAGGGTGAGCACATTGTAATCGGTCTCTCTGGAGGCCCCGATTCCGTGTGCCTTTTTCATATCCTTTCTCAGCTCAAGGAAGAACTGGGCATTCGGCTTCATGCGGTTCATATCAATCACGGATTAAGACCGGGAGCGGCAGATGAGGATCAGAGATATGTGGAAGGTCTCTGTGAGGAATATCATGTACCATGCCATTCCTATTCTTTTGACGTGAATCGGATCGCCAAAGAGGAGGGGATTTCCGGCGAGGAAGCAGGAAGGCGGGTGCGGTATCAGTCCTTCTTTGAGGTTGCAGGAAGGATCACTGCAGAAACCGGCGCCACTGTAAAAATTGCAGTGGCTCAGAATATGAATGATCAGGCGGAAACGGTATTGATGCGAATTTTGAGAGGAACCGGAACCGACGGACTGTGCGGCATAGAATATCTTCGCAAGGAAAATACCAAGGGTACGGTTATCCGGCCGCTGTTGGATGTTTCACGGGAAGAGGTGGAGACATACTGCAGGGAAAATCTGCTGAAACCCCAGATCGATCTCACCAATTTAGAACCCATTTATACCCGGAACAAGATCAGGCTGGAGCTGCTTCCATATCTGAGTGAAAATTTTAATACGAATATTATGTTGGCTTTAAATCGCCTTTCAAAAATAGCAAAAGAGGACAAGGATTATTTTGGACAAAGAGTGGAAATGCTCATTACTGAGCATGCTGTCATGCAGGAGCCGGAGCGAATCGAAATCTCCCTGCAACTTCTTCGCAGTGCGCCTCCGGCGATCCGCCACAGGCTTATCATGAGACTCTATGAACACATCGGATTGTCAAGGAATATTACCGCCTCCCATTTGGAACAGGCCGACAGACTGCTGATGGAGGGAAAACCCTCCTCGATGACAGATTTTTCGTCAGGGTATGCCATGGGTATCTCCTACGAAACGGTGGGATTTTATAAAAAGAGAGAGAAGGAAACGACAAATTTTGAATATCTCATTCATATGGAAGGTATCACCGACATTTCTGAATTAAAAGCCAGAATCGGGGTAAAAATTCTATCAAGGCGGGACTGGGAAACCCTCGAGGGAAAGGAGAAAAAATTCAGAAACGGATGCGGTACATGCCGGTTAAGTCATGACAAAATAGTAGAAAGCGGTCGTGATCTTATCCTTAGAACGAGACGGCAGGGTGATTTTATCATACCGCTGGGCATGCAGGGTAGAAAGAAGCTTCAGGATTTTTTTGTCGATGAAAAATATGCCAGAGAGGTACGGGATCGGATTCCCATTCTCTGCCTGGGCTCGGAAGTCATCTGGGTTGTGGGAAGCAGAATCAACGAGAATTACAAAGTGCAGGACCACACGGAAAGAATCATTTTACTTGAATATTCAACAAAAATATGATAAAATCATTTATTGTCATTTGAGCTAAATGCATATGGCAGAGGAACAGCAAAAATATTCGTCACAATGCAGGTAATTGGGCGATGAAAAGGATGAGACAGAGTCCGAGAAAGGGGAACAGTAGAAATTGAATAGGGTTTTTAAAAATTTAGGGATATATATCGTGATCTTCGGCCTGGTGCTGGCAATGGCCTGGTTCTATCAGGGGACGCCGGAGCAGGAAGTGGAAGAGGTTGATTTTTCAGATTTTGCAACCCAGTTGAAAAACGAAAAAGTTGAAGAATTGTCAATCAATGACCGAATCATGAGTGGTACGCTGAAAAACGGTGATAAGATTATTGCCTATGCACCGTCAATCTTAGAAATTAATATACTGAACGAACAGTATATCTTCCCTCAGATAGAGGCTGGTTCCTTAACGGTTAACAGCGATGAGCCAAAGACAACACCTTGGATCGTAACGCTGCTGCCCACCATCATCATGGTTGCCATCCTCATTGTTTTTTGGTTTGTATTCATGAACCAGGGACAAGGTGGCGGCGGAAAGGTCATGTCTTTTGGAAAGAGCAGAGCCAAGCTTCACAAGGAAGATGATCTGAGGAAGATTACCTTTGCTGATGTAGCAGGCCTTGATGAAGAAAAAGAGGAGCTTGAGGAAGTGGTTGATTTCCTGAAGAATCCCAAAAAATATAACAATCTTGGTGCAAGGATACCCAAAGGAATTCTGCTGGTGGGCCCTCCGGGAACAGGAAAAACTTACATTTCCAAAGCTGCAGCAGGAGAGGCGGGGGTACCATTCTACAGCATCAGCGGATCCGACTTTGTAGAAATGTTCGTCGGCGTAGGAGCATCCAGAGTAAGAGATTTGTTTGAACAAGCAAAGAAAACTGCACCTTGTATTATTTTCATTGATGAAATCGATGCAGTGGGAAGAAAAAGAGGTGCCGGCCTTGGCGGCGGGCATGATGAGAGAGAGCAGACGCTAAATCAACTGCTGGTCGAGATGGATGGATTCGGGGATAACACTGGGATCATTATTCTTGCCGCCACCAACAGACCGGACATCCTGGACAGTGCTCTTTTGAGGCCGGGGAGATTCGACCGACAGGTTGTGATCGGAATACCGGACATCAAGGGAAGAGAAGCGATTTTCCGGGTGCATTCCAGAAATAAACCGCTGGATGAGTCGGTTGATGCCAAGGTATTGGCGAGAAGAACGCCGGGATTCACACCGGCTGATATAGAAAATATGTTGAATGAGGCGGCATTGCTGACAGCGCGAAGAAACGGAAGAAGAATTCGCATGGACGAAATCGAAGAGGCAATTACGAAGGTAATTGCGGGTCCTGAAAAGAAGAGCAGAGTCATCAGTGAGAGCGAGAGAAAGCTCACAGCTTACCATGAAGCAGGCCATGCTCTCGTCGCCAGAATGATGCCGAATACAGATCCGGTACACATTGTTACGATCATTCCGAGAGGTCGTGCAGGTGGCTTTACCATGATTCTGCCAAAGGAAGACAAGTATTATTCAACAAAGACCATCATGACGGAGCAAATTGTCCATCTCCTTGGCGGTAGAGTGGCAGAAAAACTGACACTGAACGATATCAGCACCGGTGCCAGCAGTGATATTGAAAGAGCAACTGAAATTGCAAAAGGTATGGTGACGAAATACGGCTTCAGTGAACGAATTGGTCCCGTAAATTATAGCTCCTCCGACGAAGTTTTCCTAGGAAAGGATTTTTCCACAAGGAAGAACTATTCAGAAGAAATGGCTTCGGAGATCGACGAAGAAATCAGAACGATCATCGAAGATGCCTATGCAACTGCTGAGAAGCTGCTGAACGAGAATATCGATAAGCTTCACACCATTGCGAAGACGCTTCTGGAAATCGAAACCCTCGACGGCGAGCAGTTCGAAGCGCTGTTCACAGGAGCGAAGACCTCCAAGCAGATTATTGTGGATGTACATCGTATGGAAAAAGTCAAGGAGGAGGCCAACGCCCTGGAGGCTGCTCAGGATCTTGAAGAAGATATGGAGGAAAGCGCAGAGGACGAGGCAGAATACCTAGCGGAAGAGGAGGACTCCCTCGACGAGGAAGAGGATCCAGCAACAGAAGCGCAGGAGGATTCCCCGGAGGACAAGAGATAAGCATACTTGGGGCAGGTGAATACCTGCCTCTTTTCAAAAGATGGTAAAGAGGTGGAGAATGAAGGTAACGGTAAAAGATTGCCTGGAGCTGCCGGTATTTAAAAAAGCTTTGGTCATTGCAGGAAGTCAAGGTTTAGACAATCGAGTAAGTGCCATATCATTTTTGGAAACCGGAGCGTTTGGCAGCAGCAAACCAAATCTGCATGAAAAGGATGAGATAATCCTTACTGCTGTTTTTTCTGAACGATTGAATGAAGAAGCACAACGTCAGATGATTCGGTCCATGTCCGAAGGGGGAGAGGCTGCTCTTGTTATATTTTCTTCCGGCTCAGTTTCGGAAAAGTGGCCGCAAAGCGTGATCAACCTTTCCAATGAACTGCAGTTTCCTATTGTGCTGATTCCGGAGGATGCGGAGATCACCTATGCGGATGTCATCAATGCGGTCATGGAAGAAGTGCTTTACGGGGACAATTTTGCCAACCGTTTGATTAGTAATACCATCTTCCATTTGCTGAATTTTGAAAAACACAGCAACTTTCAGTCTGCTGCGCGGGAAGCCGCCATCAACAACAATTTTCAGATGGTCATTCTCAGCGAGGATTTCAATCCGATCTTTTCTGTGGAAACGAGACACCGGACCACGATTGCAGAGGCGATCAGGGCCGGCATTGAAAAAGATGTGGACAAATCGGCAGTTTACACGAGAATCGATATCAACGGAGCCCTCACTTATTGGGGGCCTGTCACCATAAACGGCGAAAAGCACTATATGTTTATCGTTGACAATGAAGATTCCTATTCTCCCGGAGAGATTACCAAATTGGCGGAGATCCTTGAAATCGCAATGGGTATGTGGAAATACAGCCCGGTTAAGGATGCAAAGGCGGAATTTATAAAGGCACTGAGAAGAGGAAACAAGAGCCTCGCTTATTGCCTTAGGGAGGAAGCCATGGGGGAGAGGGAAGAGATCCTCAGCGTATTCTGTATCTCCGGCATTGAACGGGACGACTGTATGAAAAAAATCACTGGCTTTGAAAAAAGGACAGGGTATGAAGTACTAAAAATCCACGAGGGCGATGAAATATTCGGTATGATTCTTAAGGGAAGCAGTGAAAAAACCGAAGACATGGGTGACTGCACCGAGATGTATCAGGAGCTGCAAATCAGCCACACCGCGATCATTTTTCAGGTAACCGGCGTAGAGGGAATCGAAGGCGCCTCGGATTCCTACCAGCTGATCAATGAAGCCTGGCCGTTCATTCGGTATATTTTCCCGGCCCAGAATATTTTCACAAAATATGAACTCGCCCTTGCTAGCAATTGCATCAATATTTCCATCAAGAGCGATTCGGTTAAGAAAAACTATATGGATCTCATCGCACCATTCAAGGTGGCCAGGGAAGGGAAAGGGAAACAGCTTTTGGAAACCCTTGAGATCTTTGTGCTGGATGCAGGTCTGAACACCTCGAAAACGGCAAAGATGATGAATATCCACACCAACACAGTTCAGTATAGACTAAAACGGATCCGGGAAATTCTTCAGGCAGACATGATGGGAACCACCATTATCCCTGGGCTTACAGTTGCTCTTGCGGTGGAACGGATCGAGAAAATAACCCGGATGTTGTAAAATCGTCTCAGAAATAGAAGCTCTACTATGGCAGTAAATTTGGAGAAAAGTATGGCAGAAAGACTTGCACGAAAGACAGCGGTATTCATTGGTCTCACCGTAATCCTGCTAGGATTACAAACCGTGGTATCCTTTGCAACAACGGAGGAGCAGACAGATTTTGTTGCAAACCCGGAAGGGATTCCGGCGATAGAAAGACAGGAGAACATCTATGAGAAAGTGATTGCCCATGGAGGAGGCATTTATCAGGGCTTTGAAACGACCAACTCGGTAGAAGCTTTGCATCATGCCATCAAAAATGGATATAAAATCATAGAGCTTGATATGGAGCTTTCATCGGATCATAAGATTATTATGCTCCATGACTGGGACAGAACGACAATGCACTATTATGGCGTCAATTTTCCAAGAAAGCTCAGTCAAAACCAATTCATGAATTTATCCGTCTACGGAGCCCTTGAGGTTCTAACCCTTGACAAGCTTGCCATAATTCTTGACAAGAATCCGGACATCCGCATCGTGACGGATACGAAGGGGGATAATCTGGAGCTGCTGACGGTCATCAAGGAAAGACATCCGAACCTCTTGGACAGATTCATTCCTCAGATTTACGGCTACGATCAATGGAACGCGGTGAAAGAGCTGGGATATCAAGACATTATTTTTACCCTTTATGCCATGACGGAACTGGATACAGGCAAGCTTGCCGCTTTTGTGAAAAATCATGATATTTATGCGGTGGCAATGCCGGATTATCTTGCAGAAAGAGGGATATGCAGACAGCTTTCCGATGAGGGAATCATCATCTACATTCACCCGGTCGGAAACTATGAATCGGCGCGGCAATATATGAGTCGTGGTGCTTACGGAATTTATTCGGGTTCCTTGCTTCCAGAAGAGTTTGAAGGAATCGAAACGTCTTATTATCTGACGGTGACCAATTCAGACGGTTCCGATACCAAGCTGACAGACAGCAGGATTGACGACTGGAAGGAGCTGAAGCTCTGGGGTCAGAAGCCCGGTGAAACCGTTCTTTACGAGATTGATCAATCCGGTCAGAGTGCAAATGACCAGACTTTTATAGAATTGAAGCCGGGAAAGCATACCCTGATGGTCAAACTATATGACAAAAGGGTTTGCAAGGGGGTCCTGACCTACTATTTATGGAAGGATGCGGATACTCTTCGCGTATTACATAAAAAATATGAATATCGTCTCGATGCGGCGGGGCCGGAAAAGGACTTCCATACGATCATGCAGGACGAAAAGGTTCCGGCGGAAGTAAGAGAGATTCTGGAGCAGTCTCTGATTGCCAAAGAAGGGGAATATGCCTTTTATTATAATGGGAATCCGGAGCAATATATGAATGGAGAAGAGCTGCTGACAGTTCAGAAAGGAAGCTATGGAAAGCTTCTGCTGCCCCTTGGTACCACAATTCAGAGATTGGGTGCGGACTCTGTAACCATGAACAGAGGGAAAGACATAACCATCCTTTACAACGATGAAAAAAGCATGATCCAGGCCAACACCGGTATCATCAGAAGAGGCTTTCGACTGACAAGATTAAAACTGCCGGTGGTACTTTACCTCAACAAAGCAATGGCCGGAGGAGAGTTTTACAGAGAAATCACAGGCAGAGAATATTTGGAAGAGGATGGAAGGATCATTCTGCTGCCGGGCGGAGCAAGGCCTGACGGTGCATTGCAGGATCAATTGCTGAAAACTGCCGGCAAGCTGTTTTAAACATCTTTTTAGGAAGAGTAATGAACCCATTAAAAATGGAGAACACTAATAGAACCGACTAAGAAAAGGAGCATTCAAATGAAATACTATCAAATCTCACATCTCGTTAAATCAGAGGATTTAAACCACCACGGAACGCTGTTCGCCGGACGATCGGCTGAATGGCTTGTAGAGGCTGCTTTTGTGGCTGCGGCATCTCAGCATGGAAGACCACAGGATGTTTTGTGCGTCAATATTCATGGCTTTACCTTTACAAAACCGGTTCAAAAAGGGGATATTATCACCTTTCATTCTAAGGTTGCCAAAGTGGGGAACACGAGCATTACCGTTTATGTGAAGGCAATGTCTGAGATTCATGGGACAACCCATGTAGACGGTTTCCTCACCTTTGTGTGCATAGAACCGGATACAAAGAGAAAACGACCACATGGCATTGTTATGGATGAACCGCAGGATGAGGAAGAAAAGGGAATCCGGGAAAGAACGCTTAAACTGTAAAAATATAATGTATACAAGCGATATCTTATTGATAATTATGCTGATTTCATTTATATTATCATTGATATGCTTTCCATATTTAATGTCCACTGAACAAATGAAAAGCGCAGCTGACATAGAAAGTTGACAGTGAATTTCCATTTTTTAAGTGCATTAATGAAACAATTTATATAGATGCAAAACTAATAATAGGAGGATGAATGTATGAACAAGCTTGAAGATCTTCGCGCACAGAAAGCAGCAATTGCATTAGGCGGAGGACAGAAAAGAATCGATGCACAGCATGATCAAGGAAAGCTGACAGCGAGAGAAAGACTGGATCTTCTGTTTGACAAAGGAAGCTTCGTAGAAATCGACGTATTCGTTTCACACAGATGCAACAATTTCGATATGGCAGATAAGCATGCTCCCGGAGACGGAGTTGTAACAGGCTATGGAACCGTTGAGGACAGGTTGGTATTCGCTTATGCACAGGACTTCACAGTACTGGGAGGCTCTCTTGGGGAATATCATGCCGAAAAAATTGTGAAAGTGCAGGGCATGGCACTGAAAATGGGCGCGCCGATCGTAGGCTTAAATGACTCCGGCGGAGCCAGAATCCAGGAAGGCGTCAATGCTCTTTCGGGATTTGCCAAAATATTCTATAACAATACCATTTCATCCGGAGTCATTCCGCAGATTTCTGTAATCATGGGACCTTGTGCAGGTGGTGCCGTTTATTCTCCTGCAATTACAGACTTTATCTTCATGGTTGATAAGACAAGCCAGATGTTCATTACCGGCCCACAAGTCATAAAAACCGTAACCGGAGAAGATATTTCAGCGGAAAAGCTCGGTGGTGCGATGACCCATAACTCCATCAGCGGAGTTGCTCATTTCATCGGAAAAGATGATGCGGATACCCTTGCACAGGTGAGAGATCTGCTCGGCTATCTACCTTCCAACAACCTGGAAACAGCACCTGTATGTGATACAGGCGATGATTTTAACAGACTGATTCCGGAGTTTAACGACATTATTCCTGAAAACGTGAACAAGGCTTATGATATTTATGATATCATCAAGAAGCTTGCCGACAATGAAGTTTTATATGATGTAATGCCTCATTATGCAAAGAACATGGTTACGTGCTTCATCAGATTGAATGGGCAGACCATCGGCGTAATCGCAAATCAGCCGAAGTTTTTAGCAGGCTGCCTGGATATCAACGCATCGGACAAAGCAGCAAGATTTATCAGAAGATGTGATGCGTTCAACATTCCGCTTCTGACCATCGAGGATGTTCCCGGATTCCTTCCAGGGACCGACCAGGAATACGGCGGAATCATAAGACATGGAGCAAAGATCCTTTATGCATATTGCGAAGCCACTGTACCGAAGATTACGATGATTCTGCGAAAGGCCTATGGAGGCGCTTATATCGGAATGTGCAACAAGGAGCTGGGTGCAGATCTGGTTCTTGCATGGCCATCGGCACAGATTGCGGTAATGGGAGCAGAAGGCGCGGCGAATATCGTATTTAAAAATGATATAAAGGAAGCAGCAGATCCGGTTGCCAAGAGACAGGAAAAGGTTGCCGAATACGAAGAAAAGTTCAATAATCCATACAGAGCGGCGGAAATGGGCTATGTTGATGATATCATCGAGCCTGCAACAGCTAGACAGCGGATCATCAGCGGTTTCGACATGCTGGCATCCAAGAGACAGTCATTGCCTGCCAAGAAGCACGGAAATATTCCGCTGTAAAAGGATATAGTGAAAGAAAGGAAGGTCGATGATCCAGACGATATGATCATCACGGGGAAACAGGATGTTTAATTGGTCGAAGAAAAAGGAATCAAATAACCCGGGTCCAACAGAAGCCGTTTCTTCTGTGACACCCGCAAGTGCCGAGATCAGTGCCGAGATCATTGCCGTCATAACCGCTGCAATTGCTGCGATGACGAGCAGTGGATCAATAGGAGCAGATGGATTTATTGTCAGGAAAATCAGCAGGATTCATGGGGAAAAAATTTCATGGAGCAATGCCGGTTTGATGGAATGTATCGATAGTAGAAAATTCTAATTAAATTTAAAAGGAGACGATTACTATGAAAAAATATAACATCATTGTTAACGGGACTGCTTATGCAGTAGAAGTTGAAGAAGTAGGCGCATCCACCGCCGGAGTTCCTGCACCAGCGGCAGCTGCTGCCCCTGCAGCGGCACCGGCACCAGCAGCAGCACCGGCAGCACCGGCAGCAGCCCCTGCAGCAGCACCGGCGCCTGCAGCTCCATCCGCAGGCGCAGTAACCATTGAATCTCCTATGCCTGGAACGATCTGGGACATCAAAGTGAATGTCGGCGATACAGTTGCAGCGGGACAGGTTCTGTTGATTTTGGAAGCCATGAAGATGGAAAACGAAATTATGGCTCCAAGTGCCGGAACGATTGACACCATCCAAGTCAACAAAGGCGCCTCAGTGAATGCCGGAGATATTCTGCTTACCATAAAATAATCCAGCAGTAACCAGGATCGGAAGCGATTCTGATATCAAACAAATCGTATGGTATAGATAAGCATTGGGTACCCGATACCCAATGCTTATATTTTAAAGAAAGAAGGGGATAGGATGGATGGTCTTTGGAAGGAGCTCCTTGCGGGAGTTCTAAATCTGGAAATGGGACAGGTCATTATGTTCGCTGTAGGCGGCTTACTGATTTACCTAGCAATTGATAAAGAATATGAACCAATGCTTCTGCTCCCAATCGGCTTTGGAGCAATTTTATGCAATATCCCCCTTTCCTCCGCTGTGGGAGAGGAAGGGTTTTTAACAACTCTGTATAACGCAGGGATTAGAACGGAGCTTTTTCCGGTATTGATCTTTATCGCCGTAGGTGCGATGATCGACTTTAAACCGCTGATCCAAAATCCGTTCATGCTGTTCTTTGGAGCGGCAGCGCAGTTCGGTATCTTTTTTACCATGATGTTCGCCCTCGCAACAGGCTTTTTTGACCTGAAGGAAGCGGCCGCCATCGGGATTATCGGAGCTGCAGACGGACCGACTTCCATTTATGTTGCCAAGGAATTTGCGCAAAACTACCTTGGACCGATTTCCGTAGCAGCGTACTCGTATATGTCGCTGGTGCCGATCATACAGCCTCCGGTGATCAAGGCTTTAACCACAAGCAGCGAAAGAAAGATCAGAATGAAATACACACAGGTTGAGGTTCCAAGGATCATAGAGATACTGTTCCCTATTGTGATCACATTGATCGCAGGAATCATTGCACCCATCAGTGTAGCCCTCATCGGTGCACTGATGTTCGGTAACTTGATCAGAGCCTGCGGCGTTTTGACCAGACTTTCCAATGCAGCGCAGAATGAACTGGCAAATCTGGTTACGCTGCTTCTTGGAATCACCATTGGCTCCACAATGACAGCAGAAGCATTTTTGAATGTCCAGACGCTCATGATCATGGGAATGGGGCTTGTGGCATTTATCTTTGATACTGCAGGTGGAGTACTGTTTGCAAAGCTGTTGAACTTATTTCTACCGACAAAAATTAATCCGATGATCGGTGCAGCAGGAATCTCTGCATTCCCTATGTCCGGTCGCGTCGTTCAGAAAATGGCTACAAAGGAAGACCCAAACAATTTCATACTGATGCATGCGATGAGTGCCAATGTAGCAGGTCAGCTTGGTTCCGTCGTAGCGGGAAGCCTGATCCTTGCTTTAGTGCCTGCCGTGCTGGCAGCAATGTAATGAGAAGGAGGAATCGATATGGATATGCAATTGATCGGCGCAGGACTTAAGGTTTCTGCTTTTGGACTGGGCGGAGTATTCGCAGTTCTGATTTTATTCTACTGTGCAACAAAAATCATGCTGATGTTTGCCAGAAAATCAGCAAAAAAGGAAGAATGACAGAATCATTATTATCGCATGAATCTACACTTAGAATACAACAATAAAAATCAACCGGGCTTTGTATCAAGTCCGGTTGTTCTACTATTCAAGAAGAAACTCAAGTATGACTACCGATGGAAAACATTGTTTTCTCGCCATTTATTTACACGACATTTTTGTTGTAAAAGTGATAGGTTTGAATTATACTATATTAATCAAATTTGAGAAACAAACAAAAGTGAAAGCAGTCGAAATTAACAAACCGACGAGAAACGAAGGGAGAACAGATATGTTACTTGCATTCGACGTAGGAAACACCAACATAGTATTAGGAGTCTTTAAAGACGGCAATCTGATTCAGAACTGGAGAATGGAAACGGACAATAACAAAAGTGCTGACGAGTACGGAATGATTATCAATCAGCTTTTTAGCTATGAGGGGTTGAACACCAAAGAAGTAAAGGACGTCATTATTTCAACGGTAGTTCCATCGGTACTATACACGTTGCAGCACTTATCGATGAAATATTTCAAAAGACGGGCAATCGTCATCGGACCCGGCATCAAGACGGGCCTGATTGTTAAGTATGATAACCCAAAGCAGGTCGGAGCAGATAGAGTCGTCAATGCGGTAGCGGCGTTGGATAAATACGGGGGACCGCTGATCATCGTGGACTTCGGTACTGCAACTACCTTCTGCGCGATCACAGAAAATGCGGAATACTTGGGAGGAACCATTGCGCCTGGTATCAAGATTGCATCGGATGCACTGTTCGAAAAGACTGCAAAGCTGCCCAAGGTTGAGCTGGAATCTCCGGGTCATGTGATTTGTAAGAATACCATTGAAAGCATGCAGTCCGGCCTGGTTTTTGGACATATGGGTATGGTTGATTACATCGTCAGAAAAATGAAGGAAGAATTAAAACAATGCTCCAAAACGGGCAGAGAGCCGAAAGTCGTCGCTACGGGAGGGCTGGCAACGCTCATTGAGAGTGGCATAGACTGTATCGACTATGTTGATAAGCTATTGACTCTGGAAGGATTGCAAATTATATACGAAAAGAATAAGGGACATAAAGCATGAACATTGGAAATGTTAAGCTGAAGAATCCTTTTTTTCTGGCACCTCTGGCAGGAATTACGGATGCGCCTTTTCGCAGAATCTGTAAGGAACAGGGTGCCGGTCTGGTCTATTCGGAAATGGTGAGTGGAAAAGGGCTCTACTATAATGATAAAGCCACAGAAAGACTTCTCCGGGTCTATGAGGATGAAAAACCTGTGGCCTTTCAGATTTTCGGCTCCGAGCCGGAAATCATTGGATTTACGGCAAAAAAGCTGGATGACAGGGAAAATTGCATCCTGGATATCAATATGGGGTGTCCTGTGCCAAAGGTGGTCAGAAATGGAGAAGGTTCTGCGCTTTTGAAGGATCCCAAGCTGGTCTCTGACATCGTCGCTGCGGCTGTGGCAAACACCGGAAAACCTGTTACGGCTAAGATCCGCATTGGGTGGGATGCGGACAGCATCAATGCAGTTGAAATTGCAAAAGCGGTTGAGGCTGCTGGTGCCAGTGCGATAGGAGTTCACGGAAGAACCCGGGACCAATATTATTCGGGGAAAGCGGACTGGGATGTAATTCGAAAAGTGAAAAAAGCAGTTTCAATCCCGGTAATCGCAAACGGAGATGTGTTTTCAGGTCAGGATGCCGTGAGATTGAAGGATAAAACAGGCTGTGATTTTGTAATGATCGCAAGAGGATCCCTAGGAAATCCATGGATATTCAGAGAGGCGCTTGCGTTATGGGAAGGCCGTCCAACTCCGCCCCCGCCAGAATTAAGAGAAAAAGTGGAATTGATCATAAAGCACTTTGATTTGTTGCTGGAAGAAAAGGGAGAATATGCAGCAGTAAGAGAGATGAGAAAGCATGCAGGCTGGTATTTGAAGGGCATACCGGGTTCCGCAGGGCTAAGACGGCAGTTGAATACGATAATAAGGGCTGATGTGATGAAGGAGACAATCGCTGCGTTAGAGACATACACAAAGGCCTAGGTGATCGATATATCATGTTTACAGCCTGTCGCCCAACTGTTAAAACGGGCCGGAAATGTACCCTGCCCCGTTGAAACGCATAGTGGTAAGAAAATTCTCTACAGTCGAGAATTTTCTGCGGATGCGTTATAACGAACGTTCGATTTTATGGCTTTTAAGCGGCTTTGCCGCAAGGAGCGTTCGATATATCATGTTTACAGATAACTGATTACATGATATAATATTGCGCATACGAGCGCATCTTTCAGGCAAATAGCCCCTATTTTTAAAACAAAAGGAGATCATTGATATGGCAGAAGAAATGCTGTTAACAAAAGAAGGTTATGAAAAAATAGTAGCAGAGCACGAAGAATTGGTTACGGTAAGACGAAAGGAAGTTGCTGAAAGAATCAAGGAGGCAATCTCTTATGGGGATATCTCTGAAAACTCCGAATATGACTCGGCAAAAAATGAGCAGGCGGAACTGGAAGAGCGAATCAATAAATTAGAAAATATGTTGCGCAAAGCAAAGATCATAGATGAATCGACCATGTCCAACGATCGCGTTGGAATAGGTCTCAAGGTACGAGTAACGGAGTTGGAGTCAAAGGAGACCATGGAATTTGCCATCGTCGGATCTACGGAAGCAGATCCTTTTAAAGGGAAGATTTCAAATGAATCTTTGGTGGGAGCAGCCCTCATCGGTAAAATGGTAGATGAGGTTGCAGAGGTACAGGTACCTGACGGAGTCGTTAGCTACAAGGTATTAGAAATCTGGAAGTAGAGATAGATAGGAAAGAGGAATGATTATGAGTACAGAAGACAACAGCCAGACGCAAGCAGTGAATGAAGCGGAAACAGAAGTTGAAATTTCTGAGGAGAGTTTAAACGAACTCAGGCTCGTTCGAAGGGAAAAGCTTAAAAAGCTTCAGGAAATGGGTAGAAATCCATTCCTGGTCGAGACTTGGGATGTAAAAAATTTCAGCAAGGATATCAAGGATAACTTTGAACAAATGGAAGGCAAGGAAGTAACCTGTGCCGGAAGAATCATGGCCAAACGTCAGATGGGAAAAGCTTCCTTTATTGATATTCAGGATAAACAGAGCAGAATTCAGTGCTATGTCAGACAAGATGCAATTACGCCTGAGGAGTATGAAATTTTCCTTACCTATGATATCGGTGATATCGTTGGTGTTATTGGAGAAGTCTTCAAAACGAGACACGGCGAGATTTCTGTAAAGGTACAAGAGCTGAAGCTTCTATCAAAATCCCTCCAAATTCTGCCCAATAAATTCCAAGGCTTAAAGGATCAGGACATCCGATACAGACAGAGATATGTGGATCTCATCATGAATCCGGAAGTAAGAGAAACCTTTATTCTCCGCACCAAGATGCTCAAGGAGATTAAAAAATTCATGGAAGGGAGAGACTTCCTGGAAGTAGATACACCAATTCTGACCACCATCGCCGGCGGTGCCAATGCAAGACCTTTTGTAACTCACCATAATACCCTTGACATTGACATGAAGCTGCGTATTTCCAATGAGCTTTATCTGAAGAGATTGATTGTCGGCGGCTTTGATAGAGTTTATGAAATGGGAAAGATGTTCCGTAACGAAGGAATGGATAGAAACCATAATCCTGAATTTACTTCTATGGAGCTCTATCAGGCTTATGGAAACATGGAAGACATGGAAGACATTACAGAAAATATGATCGCCACCATGGCGCAAAATGTTTTGGGAACCATGGTGATCGAATATCAGGGAAAAACATTTGACCTGACGCCTCCATGGGAGAGACTAACCATGCAGGATGCCGTAAAAAAATGGGTCGGAGAAGACTTTGACAAGATCAATACCGATGAAGAAGCAAGAGCAGTGGCGAAAAAGCATCACCTTGAGGATGTGGAGAAAATGACCAGAGGCCATGTCATCTGTGCTTTGTTTGAAGAACACTGTGAAGAGTATCTTGACGGACCAGTCTTCATTACAGGACATCCCGTGGAAGTATCGCCTCTTGCAAAGAGAGATCCGAAGGATCCGAGAATTACAAGAAGGTTTGAAGCATATATCAACACCTGGGAAATCGCAAATGCATTTTCCGAACTGAATGATCCAATCGATCAGTATCAGAGATTCAAGGAACAGCAGGCACAGCTGGAGGGCGGCGATGACGAGGCTCATCCGATGGACGAGGATTTCGTCAACGCACTGGAAGTAGGACTTCCTCCCACAGGCGGACTGGGAATTGGTGTAGATAGAGTGATTATGCTGCTGACGAATGCGGCATCGATTAGGGATATTATACTATTCCCTACCATGAAGCCTCTCTAGGCTTGCTTAAAGGCTTGCTGCTCGTCCTGCGTTCGGTGCTCACGTACGGGAAGTACGTTCCGCTCTCACTTAGGCCGTGCGCCTAGCTGTGAACAATTTTATCTGCGCCTTTGGGAATAGAGGTTGACCGCGAAAACTTATCCGGCGACTGTGAAATTAAAAGCATAGAGTGCCTTCGGAGACAGAACACGATCTGCACCTTTGTTGCAAATTACCCACTGCAATGAATAAAAATAGAAATAATTTGGGAAAGTTTGCTTCTGCAAACTTTCTTTTTGAATAGTAACGTAAAGAGGAGATTGAAGATGAAGGATATTCAGTTGAAACAGCTCTATGGCAGCATGGAGCAGTATGCAGGAAAGGAAGTCGTCATTCGAGGCTGGGTCAGAACAAACAGAAGCTCGAACAAGTTTGGTTTCGTTGAAATCAATGACGGCAGCTATTTTAAATCAGTACAGGTTGTCTATGAAGAAGAAAATCTCAAGAACTATGATCAAATTGCCAAAGCACCTATATCAGCGGCACTTTGCGTAATCGGGGAGCTTGTTTTGACGCCGGAAGCCAAGCAGCCTTTTGAAATCAAGGCAAAGGAGGTCATCGTAGAGGCAGACTCCGAGGCGGACTACCCTCTTCAGAAAAAGCGGCACAGTCTGGAATTCCTAAGAGAGATTGCGCATTTACGACCGAGAAGCAATACCTTCTCTGCGGTGTTCAGAGTGAGATCTCTGGCTGCTTATGCCATTCATCAGTTCTTTCAGGAGAATAATTTTGTTTATGTGCATACCCCCATCATCACGGGAAGTGATGCGGAGGGAGCCGGAGAAATGTTCCGGGTCACTACCCTGGATATGGACAAGCCGCCGAGAACGGAAGACGGTAAAATAGATTACACTCAGGATTTCTTCGGAAAGGAAACAAACCTAACTGTAAGCGGCCAGCTTGAGGCGGAAACCTTTGCACTGGCATTCCGGAATGTCTATACCTTCGGACCAACCTTCCGTGCAGAAAACTCCAATACGGCCAGGCATGCTTCGGAATTCTGGATGATCGAGCCGGAGGTAGCCTTTGCCGACATCAACGACAATATGGAACTTGCGGAAAGTATGATCAAGTATATTATTAACTATATTCTGAAAAATGCACCGGAGGAGATGAAGTTCTTCAACGAGTTTATCGACAAAGGGCTGCTGGACAGGCTGAATAATATTGTCAGCAATGATTTTGCAAAAGTTACCTATACGGAAGCTGTTGAGCTGCTGAAAAAATCCGGCAAGGATTTCCAGTTCCCGGTAGAATGGGGGATTGACCTTCAGACCGAGCACGAACGATATATTACGGAAGAAATCTTTAAAAAGCCTGTATTTGTAACGGACTATCCGAAGGATATCAAGGCATTTTATATGCGCATGAATGAGGATGGGAAAACGGTAGCGGCGATGGACCTTCTGGTTCCGGGCGTCGGTGAAATCATCGGGGGAAGCCAGAGAGAAGAACGGTATGATAACCTGGTTTCAAGGATCAAGGAACTTGGCCTCAATGAGGCGGATTACTGGTGGTATCTGGATCTGAGGAAGTACGGCGGAGTAAAGCACGCAGGCTACGGACTGGGCTTTGAAAGAATCATCATGTACATTACCGGTATGAGCAATATCAGGGATGTGCAGCCGTTCCCAAGGACACCAAAGACAGCCGAATTTTAGAAGGAGCAGCTATGAATTTGTTTGCAGCAACCATCAGAGACGGAGCAATAAAAGGAGTAAAAACCGCAGTCATGCTGCTGAAAATTGTATTGCCCATATACGCTGTCGTGGTTTTCGTCAAGTATTCGCCGATTATGCCTTTTTTGCAGGAGATCTTCTCTCCTGCCATGAGATTTTTTCATTTACCGGGGGACGGGATCGTACCGCTCATTACCGGGATGCTTACCGATGAATACGCAACCATTGCAGTAATGAGTACCTTTGACTTTACTACTGCGCAAATCACCACCATCGCAATGATTGTACTGGTTGCCCACTCGATCCCTGTTGAATCAGCCATCGCGCAGAAGATCGGAATGTCAGCGGCCAAATTTACGGTTTTCCGCATTTTGTCCGCCATTGCTGTAGGAATATTTGTTGGATGGATCGGAGGGCTGATCGGATGAGTGCATCTTACGGAGTAATTCTCCATGAGATCTTTTTCGGCTGTATTTCTACTGCACTGAACATGCTGAAAATATTGATTCCACTGATGATCATCGTGGAAATCCTTATGGTGTATCATGTAATGGAAAAGGTGGCGGATAGACTTAACTTTTTAGCAGGCGCATTGGGTATGCAGAAGCAGTCCATCTTTCCGTTGCTTGTGGGCGTTGTCATGGGGGTTACCTACGGGGCCGGCACCTTGATTGAGATCAACCGAAGGACCCCGATTCCCAAGGGGGACTATGTTCTCATAGGAATATTTATGTTTCTTTGCCACGGCATTATAGAGACGGCGTTCATCTTCGGAGTGGCGGGTGCGAACATACTTGCTATTACTGTCGGCAGGCTTGCCATAGCCTTTCTTGTTACAGCGATAGCAGCTAGACTGCCGGCTTTTCAGAGGATGAAGGAGGATTAAATTGCAACGGTTTTTACCTGGAAACGGAGGTTTGGACAGGTCGAAACCGATTTGCTATTTCGTTTGCTATTTCAAAAAAAAAATGATATACTGGTTCCACTATATGAAAAAAATATGGGAGGTCTGAACATGAAAGGCTATACTAGCGACACGATTAGAAACGTTGCACTTGTAGGACACGGGGGATGTGGAAAAACTACATTATTAGAAGCCGCATTACTTGCTACAGGAGTAATTAACAGACTAGGTAAGGTAGAGGACGGAAACACGGTATCTGATTACGACAAGATGGAAATTGAAAAGGGCTACTCAATCAGTGCGTCCATCGTGCCGGTTGAATACAATAAGGTTAAGATTAATTTTATTGATACTCCGGGATATTTCGATTTTATCGGAGAAGTAAACTCAGCTATGAGAGCAGTGGAAGCTGCGGTCGTCGTTGTAGATGCTTCTTCAGGGATTCAGGTCGGCACTGAAAAGGGCTGGAATTCCTGTAAAGAATACAATAAGCCTACCTTCATACTCATTAATAAGATTGACAAAGAAAATGTAGACGTTGACAAGGTAATCGAAGACCTGAAAAACAAATTTGGAACTTCCGTTGTGCAGCTATCTGAGAAGGACACCCTGATTGAAGCGGTTGCGGAAAGTGATGAAGAGCTTTTAGAGAAGTTTTTTGGAGGAGAAGAATTTACCGAAGAAGAGTTTAATCGTGGACTGGCAGCCGGTATTGCTGCTGGAAACATCGTTCCTGTGATGACCTGCTGTGCAATGGATGGCAAAGGCATCAAGGAATTCATGGACACTCTGATCAAGTATGTTCCAAAGGCAAAGGATCATGCTGAATATACGGGCTTGGATGCAAGGGATGCTGAAATCGTCAGAAAATGCGATCCGTCGGCACCGGTGTCCGCGTTTGTTTTCAAGACAATTGCAGACCCATTCGTAGGAAAGATCTCCTTGATGAAGGTGATCTCCGGTAAATTACACGGTGGAACAGAAATGTTGAATACAAGAACGGAAAAGCCGGAAAAACTGGGTGGTCTGTTCTACTTGAGAGGAAAGACACAGGCAGAGGCGGATACTGTTGAAGCTGGCGATATCGTGGCTGCTGCAAAATTGCAGTTTACACAGACGGGCGATACGCTCTGTGAAAAGGCAAACTTTATTAAATATCCACCGGTCGCATTCCCGGAACCGTCCCTTTACATGGCTGTCGAACCAAAGGCAAAGGGCGATGATGAAAAAATCAGCTCCGGACTACACAAGCTGATGGAAGAAGACCCATCTTTTATATTGACGAGAAATACGGAAACCCACCAGACCCTTATCGGAGGGCAGGGTGAAATCCAGATCGGTATCATTACTGCAAAGCTGAAGGACAAGTTCGGCGTCGGAGTTGGTCTGGTAGAACAAAAAATCCCTTACAGAGAAACCATCAAAGGAAGCTCTGATGTACAAGGAAAGCATAAGAAGCAATCCGGTGGTGCGGGACAATATGGAGACGTACACATCAAATTCTCGCCTTCTCAGGAAGTATTTGAGTTTGCAGAAGCACTTTTCGGTGGATCCGTTCCTAAGAACTATGTCCCCGCCGTTGAAAAAGGCTTGAGAGAATCCATGGAAAAAGGACCACTTGCCGGTTTCCCTGTAGTAAACGTAAAAGCTGTATTCTATGACGGTTCGTACCATGATGTTGACTCCAATGAAATGGCATTCAAAATTGCTGCCTCCCTTGCGTTCAAGAAGGGCATCGTAGAAGCGAAGCCAATTCTGCTGGAACCGGTCATGCATGTTGAGGTTATGGTACCGGATGAATACATGGGCGACATTATGGGTGATATGAACAAGAGAAGAGGAAAGATCCTCGGTATGGAACCGCAGCAGGGCGGCGGTCAGAAGGTCCTTGCGGAAGCTCCTCAGGCAGAAATGTTCAAATATGCCATTACCCTTCGCTCCATGACCCAAGCGAGAGGAAGCTTCGTCATGAGATTTGAGCGGTACGATGAGGTTCCTGCACATCTTGCAGAGAAGATCATCGCAGAGCATAAGAAAGCAGATGAAGAAGCACATTCTTAAGAGCAAAAGAATCATATCAATTAGAGACCAGAGTGATCATAAACTCTGGTCTTTTTATTCAAGGGGAAGTGGCGCAGCCACTTTTGTTGAAACATATTGAACACCAGTTCTTTTTATGCTAAGATTATATATGACGAAAATCTACAAATCGAAGATTTGAGATTTTCCAGCATAAATTCTGTCAACGGTACTTAAGCACCGGACAGAATGTTAAAAGGAGGTGCCTATATGAGCAAGAAAGCAAAAACGGTTTTTGTTTGTCAAGAGTGCGGATACGAAAGCCCAAAATGGCAGGGGCAATGCATTTGCGGACAATGGAACACTATGATTGAAGAAAAAGTAGTCGAAAGCAAAGAGAATGACAAGAGGAGCAGAGGCATCTCCGGCGATCGGATCAAAGCCAGTAGACTCTCTGAGATTAAGTCGGGAAATGAGACGCGGATCGATACGGGCATCGGCGAATTGAACAGAGTATTGGGTGGAGGTTTGGTGAAAGGCTCCTTAACCCTGATTTCAGGGGAACCGGGCATTGGTAAATCTACAATTATCATACAAGCTGCAGCGAAAATTGCGGAGAACTGTGGAAAGGTGCTGTATGTAACCGGCGAAGAATCTGCAGAGCAGATTAAAATGCGGGCCGACAGGGTCTGCAAAGGCAATTTGGATCAATTGTTTCTTTTGGCTGAAACAAACATAGAGAATATTATCCACGTTCAAGAGGAACTTGAACCTGCATTTTTAATCATTGACTCCATCCAGACCATGTACTCGGATGATTTAGAATCCGCACCGGGGAGCGTATCTCAGGTGAGAGCCTGTGGTAATGAGTTGATGAAAATTGGAAAGGGTAAGAATATCCCGGTTTTTATCGTTGCCCATGTAACAAAAAATGGTGACCTTGCCGGTCCCAAAATCATAGAGCATCTGGTGGATTGCGTTCTGAATTTCAACGGAGAAAGAGATCAAGAACTGCGGATTTTAAGGGCCTACAAGAACCGGTTTGGAACGACCAGTGAAATTGGTGCCTTTGAAATGACGGAAGAGGGATTGACGGAGATTCAAAATCTGTCCAAGACCTTTCTGGAAGGAATGGAGGATGGCGCGGAGGGCGCCATGGCCACTGCGATTTATGAGGGGACTCGCCCGCTGCTTTTAGAGGTTCAGGCCTTGACATCTCCTACCAATATTGGCTTTGCCAGAAGAACTGCAATCGGCGTAGAGCTTTCCAGATTAAATATGATTCTCGCGGTTCTGGAAAGGAAAGCAGGCTTGACCCTGATCAACCAGGATGTTTATGTTAATATTGTCGGTGGATTGAAACCTGACGGAACCTCGATCGACCTAGCCGTTGCATTAGCCATCTATTCTACGTGTAAAGGATTAAAAGGATCCGGCAAAGTTCTGGCCATCGGCGAAATCGGTCTCACCGGGGATTTGCGTTCCATACAGAACGCAGATAAAATTGTAAGAGAGGCCGCCCGCTTAGGATTTACAAGAGTGATTATGCCGCAAAAAAATGCCGCCAGATTTACAGATATCCCTGACGGCATAAAGGTGGTCGGTGTGAACAGTCTGAGAGAAGCGATACAGATTGTTCAACAGCCTTTGGGAAGGAATGATTAAGTACTCGGAATCCCTTTCATGCAAAGGGATTCTACCAATAATACCTTCGTCGTCGTCGTCTTCTTCTTCCTCTGCCAAATAGCTCATTTAGGAAGATAATGGTGACCAGGTCCTGTAAAGCACCGCCCCTGTAATACTGCTGTGCCTCAACGACATTTTCAGTCATATTGTAAGCAGCAGCCGCTTCATAGGACATTCCCTGATAGTGGTCCAGCTCCGCCAGATCGGGATGTATTCTGCACACATCCTCATAAATGCGATCTGAGATCTGTCTGACCATATCTTGATCCGGCATTCCGTTGTCGTATGCATCCATCTCATCGCATGCCATCATGGCAAATGGCTGGATTTTGTAATAGACATCCGGATAGACGCACTGATAGTACATTTTTTCTTCTTGCATATACACGATAATAGATCCTCCGTTCCTATGATATCAAACTTTATTATAATATGTAGATCAAAGCGAAAACGTTATTATTTTTTAAAATAAGGATTTACAATGATGAATCAGCAATTTATTCGTGGGATCAAGCTGCATAAAGAGAAACTAGGACTGGAACCCTATGTGGCAGGGCTTGCGGTCCTAAAGGATCTGGACAGCCTGGAACTAGAGAAACCGGTAACCTTTTTCATCGGTGAGAATGGGACGGGAAAATCGACACTGCTGGAAGCCATTGCAGTGGGATACGGCTTCAATCCGGAGGGGGGATCCAAAAACTTCAACTTTTCCTCCTGGGAAACCCATTCCAATTTAAATCAATATATCACCATCGTCAAGGGAATCAGGCAGCCAAAAGACGGTTTTTTTCTCAGAGCGGAAAGCTTTTATAATGTGGCAACGGAAGTTGACAGGCTGGGTAATATTGAATCTTACGGTGGAAGATCCCTCCATGAACAATCCCATGGCGAAAGCTTTATGTCTCTGATCATCAACCGTTTTTGGGGAAATGGGATTTATATCCTTGATGAACCGGAGGCAGCGCTATCGCCCTCCCGTCAGATGGCTCTGCTATGCCGTATTCATGATTTGGTAAAACAGGGATCTCAGTTTATCATTGCGACGCATTCCCCGATTCTCATGGCCTATCCCGATGCCGATATCTATCTGGCTGATCAGGATCGGAAGATTACCTTGACAGGGTATAAGGAAACGGAGCATTATAAACTCACGAGAGACTTTATCAATCGACCCGAGCAGATGCTTTCGTATTTATTTGAAGAGTAAGGAACGTGACTGATATGGAAATGAGGCTTGCAATTAAAGAAGACCTAGAAGGACTGAAAGAGATCTGGAAGAAGAGTTTCGGCGATGAAGACCGATTTATTGATCAATATTTTCGAAGCAGAGACTGGATCAATCAGACGGCGGTCTTGCTGCAGGACGGCAGGAGCGTATCCATGCTGACGATGATCCCTGTGGATCTGATCGGAGCGCATGGTGAAAAATGCAGGGCAGCTATGATCTATGCCGTCGCAACCCATCCGGACTTTCAGAAACGTGGCTTTGCCGATCAGTTGATCGAATTCAGCAACAAAACCCTGCAGTCCAAACTCGTATCGGCAACCGTTCTTGTTCCGGCTACAGCGGAGCTGTTCCATTTTTACGAGAAACGCGGCTATCGAAACGGATTTTTCCTTCGGGAAGCTGTTCTGGATTGTAGGGAAATAAAAAAGCAAGCCGGTCCGAACCCACCGCCTTGCAGGATCACGCCAATCGAACCGTCAGAATATAATCGGCTAAGACGAGAGCAGCTAGCTGGGCAGTCATATCTTGACTATCGAGAGGAGGAAATATCCTTTCAGAGGATGCTGGCCCGGATGAATGGAGCAGATCTCTTCGCTATTGAAATCAAAGGAGTGGTAGGCTGTGCTTATGCAGAAAGGGTATCAAAGGAAGAAGTGATCCTAAAAGAGCTTCTGATCCCGGATCAGTATTTAACCGATTCATTGCATGGGCTATCGGAACTGCTTCCCGCAGAAAAATATACTGTCAGAACACCGTTCCATTCCGGCAAAATTCTTGGGGGCGCGGTTCGCCCTTTCGGAATGCTCCGGGTGAACGAGGCAGAGCTCTCCGTTAGTTTGAATTCTTATTTGGGAATTGCCTACGATTAAGGAGCGGTTATTCAAAAGAATAACCGTCTGCTGCTTTCCTCCAAGTTCCTTCCTTTTGTTCATGCATTGCGCCGAGCTGAAAGTTGGCCATGGAGATTCCCAGATCGATGGTTTCTGCGCCATGATTCTTTTTCGTGATAAAAACCGTTAATCGGTTATCTTTAAACCGGTATCCGATGGGTTTTCCGTTTACTGCGGAGGGCGCAAGTCTGGCTGCTTCAATTCCGCTTACCACCCATGGAGGCAAGTTGCCATCCTGCTCCTTCAAAAGCTCGTCAAAAGTTTGCTTTCGGCCATTGAGCCGGGAGACGAGCTGCTCTTTTATACCCTTGCCCTGTGCCGTATTGCCGACCGCAATGACACATACCAGATCTTCCTCAGCTTTCATGTTGAGGGACTGCAGGCATTCCTTTCGATCATAGGTTCCGCTGATCCAGCAGGTTCCCAAACCCAGAGAGACGCATTCCAGAACGAGAAATTCTCCGTAATATCCGACACTGCGTTTCAGCTCCGGATCCCGCGTATTGCCAACCAATGCAATGAGGGAAGGCATTCCGGTGATCAGTCCGTAGGAGGCTTTAAAACCGTTTAAAAAGCGATTTCCGTTTTCTATAAATTGAATATGAAGTCCGCTTTTTTCATTGATTTCATCGATCAGTGCCTTGATTTGAACTGTCTTTTGTGGCTCGATACTCTGCTTTTGATAAGACCTTCTTGAAGTTCTCTGTGTAATGGCTGTATGCCAGTTGCTTTGTAATTTCATCTCAACATTCCCCTTTTTCACTGTTCGGTATTTCAACTGGATTACCGAATTATATTCGGTCCGGACAAACCTTTTCATTAATTTTGGATTTGTCCAGTAGTCCTTAATTATAATCCAAAATCAGGAAATTTTCAACCAGATTCATTCCAGCTTTGTTCTAATAAATGGTTGCTATGAATCAGGCATCCTTGTGCAAAATAATAGAATGGAAATTAACGAATAAAAATTAATCGTTATTTGTTAGAGCAAAGCAATCGTGAAAGGAGAAAGAGATGTTTTGGATCAGCAGAAAAAAAGGAAATAAAAAAGAGGATGGCAAGTTTCATTCTAAGCACGTGAAGCATGATCCTCAAGGAGAAAGTGCCAGAGCTGTATTTGGCCTAAAAAAAGGCAGCCAATGGAAAGATGAACGATAAAAGAGAGAGGTTTAAAGAAATGCAGACGCATCTTCTAACAGATGATGCGCCGTCGGGATATTTCAATCGTATCAGTGAGATGGATTTTTTTAAGGAATATCCGTTCTCCATGCTGAACCGGCTGAAAGAGGTTCCCCAATCTCCAAAACACCATCCGGAAGGAAGTGTTTGGAACCATACGATGCTGGTCATCGACGAGGCTGCTCGGAAAAAGGAAAAAAGCGGAAACCCCCTCGCATTTATGCTGGCGGCGTTGCTGCATGATGTCGGGAAAGCGGAGACAACGAATTGCAGCAAGGGCCGTATCACAGCCTATAACCATGAAACGGTAGGCGCACGGCAGGCAGAGTATTTTTTAAAGGAATTTCTGGAGGAGGAAATGCTGATTCATCGCATTGTCTCCTTGATCCGATGGCATATGCAGATCCTTTTTGTAATTAAATCCATGCAGTTTGCTGATATAAATAGCATGGAGAAGGATATTGATTTGGAAGAAATTGCGTTGCTGGGATATTGCGACAGGGTGGGAAGGCTGAATGCGGACCGGTCAGCGGAACGGGATAATTCGGAACTGTTTCTTAAAAAGTGCCATGAATTTAAGGCAAAAACAAAATAGTTTTCAACAAAAGGATTACGCCAAATGTAAATTTGATTGACAACTATTGTCGAAATAGGTAAATATGATGTATAATTCCGTTATAATAGATAATAAAAAAATTGGATAAAGCATTTCATTTATTAAGCAAATTCAATTCTTGAAAGGTTGGATGGTATGGCAATCAATTTGATCAATCCCAACTACAGCCTGATCAGCACGGGGCGAGCAGTCGGTGCAGAACAAGGAGGCGGTAGCATGACGAAAAACGGGTCGAATGTAGCTGCAGCCGGAGGACAGAGTTTTTCTGAAGTACTAGAGACGTTGATTATAAATACGAGTTCACAAAGCACACCGCCTGACAGCAATGTGGGTTCCAAATCAGGAGCTTCTATGGTGAATCTTGACGATATCTTCCGGAAGGCTTCCGACACCTACAATGTGCCTATCAACTTGCTGAAAGCAGTCGCAAAGGCCGAATCCAATTTCAATCCAAAGGCCGAATCCCATGCCGGGGCGCAAGGCATCATGCAATTGATGCCCGGTACAGCAAAAGGACTTGGAGTTACAGATTCATTTGATCCGGAACAGAACATTATGGGTGGAGCGAACTATTTGAGCCAGCAACTTGAGCGCTACGACGGGAATACTGTATTGGCGCTGGCAGCCTATAATGCAGGTCCGGGTAATGTGGCAAAATACAATGGAGTTCCACCATTTCAGGAAACACAAAATTACATAACAAAAGTAATGGGATATGCGGGAGAAACGATAACGCCTGGGGAGACCGCATCTTCCAACCAGACTTCTACGATAGTGAGTAGTGACATAAAGGATCTTGGCCTTGGATTGCTCGGTGCTAATCTTGATGAAATGGATCCTAAGGATTATGCACTGCTCATGAATTTGTACCGCTATAAAATGCAGCTGAATGTCCTTTCTGATTCCGACTCCGAAGCGAATGATTTTTCATTAAAATTATAATTTTGGTCGAAGGAGAAGTCTATGTTACAGTCTCTTAAAAAATCATCCGGACGATTCATTACGAAGTACAAATATCAAAAAGAATGTATCCAGATCAGCCTGATGTATTTGTCTGCCGGTATTCTATGGATCCTTTTCTCGGACAGACTTGCCTACCTTGCATCTCCCAATACGGCTGTTTTTCTCATGGTCAACACCTATAAAGGGTTGATCTATGTCATCATCACTTCTGCGATTCTTTATCTGCTCTTGCGAGGCTTATTAAAAAAAGTGGAAAAGTCTGAAGTAGATAACCTTTATTTAAGCTATTATGATGTTCTCACCGGTTTATATAACAGAAGATATTATGAGATGGAAGTTGAAAGACTTGATGAAGAAAAAAGCCTCCCGATTTCAGTTGTCATGGCAGACGTAAACGGTTTGAAGATGATCAACGATGCCTTCGGGCATCAGCTGGGTGACCAATTCCTGCAAAACGCCGCAGACACGATCCGGAACAGTTGTAGGGAGCAGGATATCTTGGCGCGGTGGGGCGGTGATGAATTCGTTATTCTGATGCCGAACACCACGAAGGCGGAAGCAGAGAAGGTGGTGTCTGAGATCAAGGCGCGTTGCAGTCAGCAAAGCAGCGATTTGATTCATGTCAGTATGTCCTTGGGATGGGATACAAAGTTGTCGGTGGATGTGGATTTTGATGAGATACTGAAAAACGCAGAGGACGACATGTACAAACACAAGATCATTCAGAACGAAGGCCTACGGGGAAAGTTGATCAATATCATCATCAAAACGCTGTATGAGAAGAACCCCAGAGAGGAGAGGCACTCGGAGCGAGTGGGAGAAGTAGCGCAAAAAATTGGTGTTGCCTTCGGATTTTCCGAAACAGAAAGCGGCAAACTGAAATTGATTGGACACCTTCACGATATTGGTAAAATTGCTGTTGAAGACGGAATCTTGAACAAAGAGGGATGTTTGACAGAACGAGAGTTGGAGGAAATCCAGCGCCATCCCGATGTGGGCTATCGAATTTTAAGCGCGACCAGCGAAATGCTGGATTTGGCGGATTGTGTGCTTGCGCATCATGAACGCTGGGACGGCAAGGGCTATCCCAGAGGACTTTCGGGAGAAGAAATCCCCATCGAAGCAAGAATCATTGCGCTTGCAGACAGCTATGATGCCATGTCCAGTGAGCGGCCATATCGAAAAGCGCTGGATGAAGAAGTCATCCTCTACGAGCTGAAAAGAAATGCCGGGCATCAGTTCGATCCCGACATTACAAGAGTGTTTGTGGAAAAGGTGCTTGAGCGGAAATGGAATTGATGAGACAATAATCCGTTACTCATTTATTGAGCTCGAACCAGAACGTGCTGCCCTCCCCAAGCTTGCTGATCACACCGAAACGAGCGTTGTGAAGAACCAGAATTTCCTTTACGATGGAAAGGCCGAGGCCGGTGCCGGAGGTGTTCCTGTTACGGTTGAAGCTGGATTTGTAATATCGTTCCCAGACGTGTTCTAATTCATATTCCGGGATGCCCTGGCCCTGATCTGATACCTCGCAGCGAATGCTGTCTTTACTTTCTGTTACGGTTATCGTAATCGTCTTATCCAAATCACTGTACCGAACTGCGTTGTTCAAAAGATTGGACAGGACCTGCTTAATCTTGGCATCGTCTCCGACAATGAGGAGATTGGGGTCACAGTGGCAGATGAATTGGTATCCCTCCTGCTCGGAAAGAATGTGATAGGAATTCAGGATGCTGATGATGGAATCCTTGAGACAAAATTTCGTCATGTTCAACGCACCTGCTCCGGATTGCATTTTTGACAGCACCAGCAAATCCCCCACAAGAAGATTCAGCCGATCCGCTTCCTCGATGATCACTTGCAGGTGGGCATTCCTCTTTTCCGGATTGTCGCCGGACAGATCCCGGATCATTTCTGCATAGGACTTGACCATGGTTAGGGGAGTTCTCAAATCGTGAGAGACGTTGGCAATCAGATCCTTTTGAAGATTATCTGCTTTTGCGAGTTTTCTAGAGGTATCATTTAAGGTATCCGCCAGCTGTGCAATTTCGGAATACTGGCCGCCTTCAAAGATCACCTCATAATTCCCCTCAGCCAGCTTTGAGGCGGATTTTGTAATATTCACGATCGGTCTTGAAATCCTGTTTGAAATGAGAAGAGATAACCCAAAGGCCAGAACGAGGGATATCATGGTCACATATTTCAGCTGGTTTGAGAGAATATCGACTGTTGACTCAACCGGAAATAGGGGTGAAAAAATATAAAGAATAACTTCGCGACCTTCCGTTCCATCCAGATAAGCACCGTAAGCCAGCGTATTGTTCTTACGCCCCTGATCTTCCAAGAGCATGGAGGTGCTTTGCTTGTTGCTTTTGATCAGATTTTCTTTCATGATGGACATCTCCATCAGATAGATTCCGCTCCTTGGGAAGTTTGGGCGATTCAGATTCTGAGTCGGGGAGAAGATAATAGTTCCGTCATCGGATTCGATATGAATATACATATCATTTTTGTACGATAGCGTTGAAATGTATTCCACCCAATGATCTTTCCCGTACTGTGAGATAATGGAATTTGCTATTTTTCTGGTTTGAGAAATTTTCATCTCTTCATAATAGGTATCAAGGAAAAAAATCTGCAGAAACCATAGGATGCCCATCAAAAGGGCTGCAAACAAAACAAAATAGAGCCATATCTTAAATTTTAAACTTTTTCTGTCCAAATTAAGCTTCAAACTTATAACCTACCCCTCGTAAAGTAACAATGAAATCACGATAATTACCAAGATTGTTTCTAAGATTTTTAATATGGGTGTCGATGGTTCTGTCGTCTCCAAAAAAATCATAGCCCCAAACATCTGACAGCAGTTTGTCTCTGGAAAGGGCAATATTTTTATTATGAACCAGATAAAACAAAAGCTCGTATTCCTTCGGTGTCAGTTCTGCCTTCACGCCGTCTACGGTAACAGATCTGGCCGGAATATTAATTTCCAAGCCACCGAATTTCAGCACATTCAAACCGTTAGCGGCAGTGCTGTGTCTGCGGGATAGGACCACGTTGACCCGGGCCATGAGCTCTTTCGGACTGAACGGCTTTACGATATAATCATCGATGCCCAGTTCAAACCCGAACAGCTTATCATATTCCTCCCCGCGGGCGGAAAGCATGATAACTGGAACATCCTTGATCTTTCTGATCTCTTTGCAAGCGGAAAAACCGTCCAGCTTCGGCATCATAATATCCATAACGATCAGATCATAATCCTTTAATTTGCAAAGACCGAGGGCTTCCATGCCATTTTCGGCTTCGGCCACCTCATATCCGTTAAATTCGGCATATTCCCGGATCACTTCCCGGATCTTTTCTTCGTCATCTACAATTAATATTTTATACATTGCGGCAACCCCCTATCTTTGATTTCGTATTTCTCTGATCGATCTCTTTGTCCATTTTATCGCCTTACTATGTAGATTTGGTGATGTTTCTATGAGTATACAGCAAAAATGCTACTGCTGCAAACTCCCGGGATGCAAAAAAGTGGCTGACGCCACTTACAGTAGGGAACGATATTTCCTACTGTATAAAAAAGACTGCTTTCGCAGTCTTCTTACCCATTTCTATGGTGATTTATCTCGATTTATTTAGCACAAGTGCTAATTTTCTTCAGATTTGAAAATCTTGGTACGCCATCTTCCATCGGTACTTTGTTTTCTCCCTGGATCAGCGGCATTGCGTAATCGATGAAGGGCTGCAGCAATGCGTTGCCTGCTGCATTGACCCATTCTCTCGGCACTTTCTTCTCGAAGTTGGCAACATCGGACAGATTAACCAGAACTGTCTTGCAGGTATACTCCGGACCGGCACCTCTTTCGAAGGCTACCATCTTGTCGGTTTCGCCGGCTTCCGCTGCTTTGAAGGCTTCTTCTCCTGCCATATAGGCTTCGTTTGCGTCGGTTTCGGATGCGATGTGTGCTGCGCAGCGCTGGATGATTCCAAATTCAATGCCTCTTACCTTTGCCTTGATCTTGCTGTTTGCATAGTTTGCAAGAGTTGAAGCCAATCCACCCATCTGCACGTGCCCAAAGGCATCTTTGGCTTTTTCGTTTTCGGAAAGGATTTCGGAGATATACCTGCCGTTTTCATCGACGATCCCTTCCGATACAGCGACCAAAACATCGCCCTTCTCCTCATAGACCCGGGTGATATCCGTGATGAAGGTATCTAGATGAAACGGCACCTCAGGCAGATAGATGAGGTCCGGCCCCATGCCTTTGTAGGTTGCGATGGCCGAGGCTGCGGTCAGCCAGCCGGCATTTCTTCCCATGATTTCAAGCACTGTAATGGAGCCTGTGCCGTAAACCTTCGCGTCGCGGTAAATCTCCATGCAGGAGGTCGCAATATACTTGGCGGCACTTCCATAACCGGGACAATGGTCTGTAAGGGCTAGATCGTTGTCGATGGTCTTGGGAATACCCATTACTCTGATTTCATAATCATTTTTTGCCATAAACTGACTGATCTTATTGCAGGTGTCCATGGAATCATTTCCGCCGTTATAGAAGAAATAACGGATGTTATATTTTTTAAAGATTTCCAGAATACGCTTGTAATCCGTATCGTCCACATTAAAATCCTTCAGCTTGTATCTGCAGGTTCCCAATACGGATGACGGGGTACTCTTCATCAGTGCAAGTTCTTTTGGATCTTCCTGATTCATATCGTAAAGACAATCGTCCAATACGCCTCTGATCCCATGAGCGGCACCATAAACACGTGTAACGTTTTCAGATTTCAGAGCAGCCTCGATACAGCCGAGCGCACTGGCGTTGATGACCGAAGTCGGTCCTCCGGACTGGCCGATCAGGCAAGCTCCCTTTAATTGTGACATCATTTTACCCTCCTAAGACATATTGTATCAATGTACAAATATTGTTATTTGTTTTCCCACATAATGATATCATTTTATCATATGTTGAGAATATGGCAAGCAAATTTGGTCAATTTATTGTATTTTAACAAAAAAACGTAGCTACTTTATACAAATTTATACAATTTGATAGCAATTCGTCATTTCTGAGGAAAGAGATATTCAAAAGTAACTCAATTATTAGCACCGAATAAAGTTTATGGCGACGGGTGATCGGGAGGGGACATAGAGCAAAGATTATTTTTAAAAATAATAAGCTTAGAATTCATCTGGATCCTAAATATTTATTGACACATAAAAATCAATGTGATAGACTAAAAAATTGTTTGCTTGACAGTGCCTTTTGTTTTGGCTTATACTTATAGAGAAGGCGGTTGAAATATGCAACGTTACAGGAACGTTTTGATTTCTTCGCATGAGTTCGCCGACAATTTGCTCCGAATGGAAGAATTCCGATTCGGCTAAAGCCGAGGAATTCCCGTATGGCACCTGCCAAACATTTGCTCCGCAAATGTGGCTAGGTACGTAAAATTGGGCGAGCTAGCAACTGGAGGGCTATGACCATGTTTATCATAGGAGATAGAATCGTGTATCCTATGCACGGCGCTGGGATCATCGAGCAAATCGAGGAGAAACAGATTCTTGGCGAAAGTAGGAATTATTACATCTTAAGAGTTCCATGCGGTGATATGAAAATTATGATCCCTATCGAAAGCTGTCAAGAGGTTGGCGTTAGGGCAATTATTTCTGTGGAAGAAGTGAATGAGGTTATTGACGTTTTAAGCGCTGGCTCCTCCGAAATGTCAAACAATTGGAACAGAAGATACCGTGAAAACATGGAGAAGCTGAAAACCGGGGATATTTTTAATGTGGCAGAGGTAGTCCGAAATCTGATGCGTACGGACAAGGATAAAAAGCTTTCTACAGGAGAGAAAAAAATGTTATCAAATGCAAAGCAGATATTAATCAGTGAGATTATTCTGGTTAAGGATATCGACCATGATACTGCCGAAAAAATCATCAATTCATCGATTAAATAGCCACATTAAGATTTATATTGACTCAAAGTGTTTGACAGAAAAAATTGAATAGGAAAGGGGAGGTAGAAGAATTAATGATAAAAAAATTATTACGAGTCATCTTGAGTTTAGTCGGAGTACTGTTCGGATATGGGGTTTTCTTATTATTAAAGTTTCTGCTCATAGGCACGGAGCTTTCGGACAAGATCCTTGCTACGGAAACACAAGAGTTTATTGCGGCGATCAGCTGCGCACTTATTTTTGGACTTATATTTTATTTATTAACCCCAGTATTTGGACGTCATGGACAAAAACTTGCGAAGAACATTGAAACGGATCTGCAGAAGGTACCGACCAACGAAATTGTCACCGGCACCTTTGGACTGATCATCGGGCTTGTCATTGCGTTTTTAATCAGCCAGATCTACAGCGGAATTGATATTTTCTTCATTGGAACGATTCTGTCCGCATTTACCTATATCTTTTTGGGATATCTGGGGATACTGGTGGCTACACGGAAAGGGAAGGATATTTTGCCGGTATGGCTATCGGCAAAAAAGGGTGGAAACCCGAAAACGAAAAGTAAATCCGGCGATGCAACACCAAAGATCCTGGATACCAGCGTTATCATCGACGGCAGAATTGCAGATATTATGAAAACGGGATTTATTGAAGGAAACATTGTAATTCCTGAGTTTGTATTGGTAGAGCTGCGGCATATCGCTGATTCCTCTGATGGATTGAAGAGAAATCGCGGAAGAAGAGGGCTGGATATACTGAATCGTATTCAGAGCGAATATGGAATCGAAATCTATAATACCAATTCAGAAAAATCCTTGGAAGAAATTCCGGAGGTGGATGTCAAGCTGCTGAAGCTTGCACAGATCATGAATGGCAAGGTCGTAACCAACGACTTTAACCTAAATAAGGTCGCAACGATCAAAGGCGTCGAAGTATTGAACATCAATGAGCTGGCCAATACCCTGAAACCTGTCGTACTTCCCGGAGAGGATATGACACTCTTCCTGGTGAAGGAAGGAAAGGAATCCAATCAGGCGGTAGCCTATCTGGACGATGGAACGATGATCGTCGTTGAAGAAGGCAGAAAGCATATCGGACAGACCATCAACGTAACGGTAACCAGTGTATTGCAGACCGCTGCCGGCAGAATGATATTTGCGAAACCCAAAAAATAGGATAGTAAAGAAATATGTATAAGAATAAAAAAATAGCCGTAATCATTGCCGCTGCAGGTTCTGGAAACAGAATGGGCAGCGGCATTCCTAAACAATACCTGGAGATTATGGGGAAACCCGTCTTGACCAGAGCTGTAGAAGCCTTTGTACAAAATGCTTTTACAGATGAAATTTACGTTGTCGTTCATCAGGATTACGTGGAGATTACAAAAAAAGAATATTGCAGCAGCAAAATAAAGCAAGTCGTCAGCGGCGGCGGGGAACGGCAGGATTCTGTCTACGCTGCACTTTCGGTGATACCGGCAGATGTAGATTTCGTCCTGGTGCATGACGGTGCAAGGCCCTTTGTCACGAATGCATCCATCGATGCGCTAATTGAGAGCACAGTAGTCCACAGAGCAGCGGCAATGGCAGTACCGGTCAAGGACACCATCAAAGCAGCGGAAGAGGAGATTTTCACCAAAACGCTGGATCGCAGCAGACTTTATGCCATACAGACGCCCCAAGGCTTTCACAGAAATCTTCTAATTACGGCATACCAGAAGGCATTTGCAGAGAATTTTTACGGAACCGACGATGCGGTTTTAGTTGAAAAATTAGGAGAAAAAGTGTATCTTGTTAAAGGTGACTATAATAATATTAAGATCACGACAAAGGAAGATGTGGCAGTGGGAGAAGCAATTGCAGCAACGCAGTCGGGACAGACGATACCGGCAGGACAAAGGAGATCAGAGCACCAACCGCTGCCTGCAGAAGAGTTGCGCACCGGTACGGGTTTTGATGTTCATCGTCTGGTTGAGGATAGAAAGCTGATTCTGGGAGGCGTGGAGCTTCCTTTTGAGAAGGGGCTACTCGGTCATTCCGATGCGGATGTACTTCTTCATGCCATCATGGATGCGCTTTTGGGGGCTGCCGCACTAGGGGATATCGGAGTCCATTTTTCCGACAAAGACGAAAGCTATCGCAACATATCCAGCCTGCTTCTATTGAAGAAGGTGAAGGAGCTCTTGGATCAGAATGACTGCAGGATCGTGAATATTGATGCCACCGTCATTGCCCAGAGGCCGAAAGTTGCGCCATATATTCAGGCAATGATTCGATCCATCTCGGAAGCGCTGGGTGTGGAAGAATGCAGAATCAATATCAAAGGAACAACCACCGAAACCCTTGGATTTTGCGGCAGAGAAGAGGGCATTGCTGCACAGGCGTCGGTTTTGATACGACGGTGTCAGTAAAGGTATAAAAACGATGTCGTTGAGCGAAAACAGGCTGATTAATATAATAAGGAGAAATAATCTATGAGACTTTCAAAAATGTATATCAGAACATTAAGAGAGGTTCCCGCCGACGCGGAGATCCCCAGCCATATTTGGTTGCTGAGAGCCGGAATGATCCGAAAGCTAGTATCCGGCGTTTACGGATTTATGCCTTTGGGCTTTCGCTCCGTCCGCAAGATAGAGGATATCATTCGTAAGGAGATGGATGAAAGAGGTGGACAGGAAATCCACATGTCGGCATTGCAGCCGGCGGAGCTCTGGCAGGAATCCGGCAGATGGTACGCTTACGGACCTGAAATGTGGCGTTTAAAGGATAGAAATGAGAGAGAATTCTGTCTGGGGCCGACCCATGAAGAAATCTTTACCGATATTGTAAGAAACGAGGTAAGCTCCTATCGTCAGCTGCCCCTCAATCTTTACCAAATACAGACAAAATACAGAGATGAAAAACGACCGAGATTTGGGCTGATGCGTAGCCGTGAATTCGTTATGAAGGATGCATATTCCTTTGACAGAGATTGGGAAGGACTGGACAACAGCTATCGTGGGATGTACGATGCCTATGAAAAGATATTCACTCGGTGCGGCCTTGTTTACAGAGCTGTGGAAGCGGATTCGGGTGCCATCGGTGGAAGCGCTTCCCATGAATTTACCGCCCTTTCCGATGTGGGAGAAAGTGAAATCGCATACTGTGATGCTTGTGATATGGCAGCGACAACAGAAAGAGCTGTCTGTATTGATGATGCTCCGAATGTGGAAGCGGAACTGCCTATGGAAACCGTCGTGACACCGGGAACGAAGACCATAGAAGACGTGGCGAACTTCTTGCAGGTGGATCAGAAAAAAACCATCAAAGCGCTTCTCTTCAAGGTTTTCGGCGAGACAGAGGATGCGTTCGAATATGTTGCAGCCTTCATCAGAGGCGACAGAGAACTGAATATGACAAAGCTCATCAACGCGCTGGATATCCCCGAGCACGCCATCGAGTTTGCAAGTGAAAACGATATGGCGGAAGCAACGGGTTGTGTGGGAGGCTTTACCGGTCCAACGGGGCTCCATGACTGCAAGATCATTGTAGACAGCGAGCTGGTTGATCAGAAAAATCTGGTAGCGGGAGCATGTGAGGTTGACCATCATATCATCAATGTCAATTATGGCAGAGACTATAAGGGTGATATCGTTACCGACCTGAAGCGCATGAAAGCAGGAGACAAGTGCCCGGTATGCGGCTTGCCTGTGAAGCTTGCGCGAGGAATCGAGGTTGGGCAGGTTTTCAAACTCGGAACGAAATACAGCAAATCCATGGGAGCATATTATAAAGATGAAAATATGGAAGACCAGCTTATCATCATGGGCTGCTACGGGATCGGTGTGACGAGAACGTTGGCTGCTATCGTGGAACAACATCATGATGATAACGGAATCATCTGGCCTATGTCCGTCGCCCCATACCATGCCATCGTGACGCTTGTCAACACCGAGGATGAAGTGCAGGTGGCGCTGGCCGAGACCATCTATCAGGAACTGCGCAAGGCCGGCGTGGAAGCGGTTATCGACGACAGAAAAGAACGACCCGGCGTGAAATTCAAGGATGCAGATATCCTTGGGATTCCGATCAGGATTACCGTCGGCAAGAAAGCAGCAGAAGGCATCGTCGAATATAAACTCAGAAAAGATGCGAGCTTTTCTGAAATCAGCGGGCAGGAAGCGGCAGCAACCGCCATCGCTTATGTTGCTTCTGAATTAAGTAAATAAAAATAGGTGAAATTATATGGAATTCATTTCAGTCGTAGAGCTTATCGGGACCGTGGCATTTGCAGTATCCGGAGCTCTGGCGGCGATTGAGAAAGAGCTGGATTACTACGGCATCACTTTTTTTGCGATCATCACAGCGGTGGGTGGAGGCATCATCAGAGATATATTGATCAATGAAAGCCTGCCTGTAGCATTGGAAAACCCGCTGTATGTGCTCATCAGCATTGGATCGGCAGCATTGGTAATTCTTTTTTATAAAAGAATCGTTCTGTACAAAAATATATTACAGATCTTTGACGCCGTCGGTCTGGCAGCATTTACAGCCATCGGTGCAGAAGTGGCTATTCTTAACAATCTAGAAATGCCTTTCGTAATTATCACCCTTGCACTTCTAACCGGCACGGGAGGAGGCGTTCTGAGAGATGTGTTCGCAAAAGAGATTCCTTTTGTTTTTCGGAAGGAAATCTATGCGGTGGCCTCCATCGTCGGAGCGAGTTGCTTTATTATAATCGGCGAAATTTCAGGGAATACTACGGTTGCGCTGTATGCTTGCTTTGGAATCACGCTGATCCTCCGTCTGAGCTGTATGAAGAAGGACATCCATCTGAAAACGGTAAAGAAGTAAAAAATGAGATAAAAGTACGAATTATGATAAGAGAACGGAAAACGATGAAATTGATCTGGGATCTGTTTTTCACATTTCTAAAAATCGGCAGCTTTACCTTTGGTGGCGGCCTTGCTATGTTGCCCTTGATCAGAAAGGCAGCGGTTGAAGAAAAAGGCTGGATGACCGAGGATGAGATTACGGATTGCTTTGCCATCGGACAGTCCCTGCCGGGAGTCCTGGCGATCAACTCGGCGATCTATATTGGCAATCGAACAAAAGGCATCCTCGGAAGTATCGCGGCCACATTGGGTGTGATCCTTCCTGCCTTCGTTAGTATCGTGGTGATCTTGCTCTTTCTGGGGAAAATTGAAAATAACCTTTATGTGCTAGGCGCCTTCGAGGGGATCAAGGCTGCTTCAGCCGCGCTGATATCGGTGGCTGCCTACAAAATGGGAAAACAGATTTTGAAGGGTAAGCTGGAATTCTTTATCGTGATCGTGGCGTTTGCGATTATCGTATTTGCTGCCATCAGTGCAATATGGGCAATTGTGTTTGGAGGCCTTGCCGGTCTGTCCGCGTATTTATACCGGCGAAAGAAAGGCGGGACCTCATGATGCCTATCTTCAATTTATTTATTATGTTTTTCCGCATTGGTCTTTTCAGCTTCGGCGGCGGGTATGCCATGCTTCCTCTCATCTTCCAAAGTGTGCAGGAATTTGGCATCATGACGGCAGTGGAATTTTCCAGATTGGTGGCCTTATCCCAGGTGACGCCGGGGCCTATCGCAGTGAACGCGGCTACCTATGTGGGTTACCAATATGCTGGCGTTGGGGGTGCAGCTGTCTCAACGATCGGTGTTACGTTGCCATCCTTTATTTTAGTTTTGACTGTGATGCATTTCATGAAAAAATTTGAGGAGAGCAAATCCTTGCATGCAGTTTTAGGGGGGATCAGGCCGGCAACCGTTGGACTGATCGCTTCTGCGGTGATCTTTCTGGCTGAAAATTCAATTTTCAACGGTCCGGTTTTTTCGGTTGGATTCATCGAAAATGCAAAAGAATATATTAATCTATTGCCCTGCATCATTTTTATCGGTACAATCCTATTAGCAGGCAAATTCAATGTTGGCCCGATTAAGCTCACCATACTGGCGGGCATCATCGGAGCACTGGTGATTAGGTGAAGGATATGTGGACAGGTGGAGTGCGAGTCGTGATCCCCGATGAAGAGGGGAAAATTCTCATGGTAAAGCAAAGCCATGAGGGAAATGAGATTTGGATGGTTCCCGGCGGAGGCATTGAAGCCGGCGAGAACGCAGCAGAAGCGGCCATACGCGAGGTTTTTGAGGAAACCGGACTAGAGATACGGGTTAGCCGACTTTTGTGGCATGTGGAGGAGGTTTCCGAAAACAGAGGCCAGCGATTTGTGAACTTTTTTCTGGCCGAAAAGGTAGGCGGCAGCCTTGGTTTGGGCGCAGACCCGGAATTTGACAAGGATCATCAGGTACTGCGGGAAGCCCGTTTCTTAAGCAAAAAAGAAATCCTTGGTCTGGAACGAGTCTATCCTGAATATCTCAAAACAGAATTGTGGGATGCCTTGGAGCCGAAATACTATCGGAATGAGGTCTTTAAGATCAGATAATAATAAAAAGGAAGATGGAGGGAAATATGAAGATCGTTCGAATTGAAATGGAAAATGGTGATGTGATGCGTGCGGAGCTGTATCCGGAAATTGCACCGGAAACAGTAAAGAACTTTATTGATTTGGTGGAAAAGGGCTTTTATGACGGCACAATTTTTCACAGAGTGATTCCGGGATTCATGATCCAGGGAGGGGATCCCACCGGCACGGGAACAGGCGGACCCGGGCATCAAATCAAAGGGGAATTCTCAGCAAACGGATTTGAAAACAACCTGAAGCATGATCGAGGTGTCCTTTCCATGGCAAGGTCCATGGCCATGGATTCTGCCGGCTCACAGTTTTTTATCATGGTTGCCAATTCGCCTCATTTGGACGGGCAATATGCCGGCTTCGGCAAGGTGATCGAAGGGATGGAAGCTGCAGATAAGATCGTAAGTACACAGAGAGATTTCAGGGATAAGCCGAAGGAAAAGCAAATGATGAAAAAGGTGATTCTGGAGACCGAGGAATAAATGGACCCTCGGAATTAGGGCAAATCTCAAAAATTTGCATACCGCAAATTAATTATTAATTGGAGCAAGATCGTCTTTTGGAGAAAAAATTGGAAAACCGCTATTAATGTTGAAAAATAAGCATTAAGGCGGTTTTTTGTTGTGTAAATTGTGTGAAATATCTTAAGAGTGCATTGACTTTATTGTAACAATATTGTAATATTTCTCTGAGTCATAAAATATTTGACACATACATATAATAAATCAAGGTATGTTTTTAACTACATAATTTACGGTAAACAAAAATGTGTACAAGGAGGTTTGGTTGTAAGAATTGTAAGTCATCAAGGAGAGGAAACCAAATGAGTTTAAAAGATAATTTTAATGGAGAATCCGCTAAGGAGCTCTTGAATAGATGTAAATCGATCATAGAAGTGAGTACTACAAAAGCTGCTGATAAAATCAGAACACTGATCACGGCTTTTAGAATAGAAAAACTGAGCAGTTTAAGCAGAAATGCAAAAATAGGAATTGGGGCCGGCGCACTTGGAGCAGTCGTAATCAGTACGGCGCTGTTCCTGAATGCAGGCCCGGATGTTTATAAGCTGACAATCTCAGGTCAGGATGCCGGGTACCTAACGGACACGGAAATGGTTCCGATGGTCATCGAAGAGATTACGGCGGATCTTTCCAAGAAGGCCGATGGTGTGGAAATCATCGTGGATGAAAAGGCCATCACCTGGGAAGCAACAGATCTGAAGGTAAAAAAAGTGACCCTTCTGACCGATGGTCAACTGAAAGAACTGATTCTGTCGGCTGATTTATGTAAAGCGAATGTCTGGGCTGTCAATATCAATGGTACCAACGTGGTGGCGAGCGCGTCGGAAGCGGATGCCAAAGGGATTCTGGACGGTGTAATCGGTCATTATCAGACGGAAGGTTCTGAGATCATCACCGCTGCCTTTAAGGAGAACGTCATCGTGACACAGTCTGCAATGAGCGTTGCCGACATTATGAAGCCTGAGGATGCTGTGAACCTGATCATAACGGGAACGAAAGAACCAAAGGTCTATACGATACAGAGCGGAGACACCTTATGGGATGTCGCCATTTCAAACGGCATGAGCCCAGAGGAACTGCAAAATGCCAATCCCGGCTTTGAGCCTGATAAACTGAAGATCGGACAGCAGCTCAACTTATTTCAGGTGAAACCCTATGTTACGGTTCAAACAAAAGAAATCGTTGCCACAACGGAAAAAATTGATTTTAAAACAGTGTATGAAACGACAGGCTCACTCTATAAAGGCGAAGTGAAAGTGAAAACGGCCGGTGTTTACGGAGCAAAGGAAGTCAGAACCGAACTTGTGAAAGAGAACGGCGTAGTCGTTGCCTCTGCTCAACTAGATAGCGTAGTTACGGCAGAACCGCAGGATCAGATCGCTTTAAAAGGGACAAAGTCTATTGCAACCTTTACAGGCAGCGGATCCCTCTCAAGCCCAATGGGACGAATCGAGATCTCCTCGGCATTCGGTTCCAGAGGTGGTGGTAGGCATACCGGTGTGGACTTGAGAAATCCGAAAGGAACACCAATCAAGGCAGCAGATGACGGGGTTGTTACCTATGCCAGCTATTCCGGGTCTTATGGAAATATTGTAAAGCTGAGTCACGGGAACGGGATGGAAACCTGGTACGCGCACTGTGATTCGATGAATGTTTCCGTCGGCCAAGTCGTTAGCAAGGGTGAGGTGATTGCAACAGTTGGAATCACCGGTAGAGCAACCGGATATCATCTGCACTTCGAGGTAAGGAAAAACGGAGTTCCCCAGAATCCCATGAATTATTTATAACGAGGCGATAAACGCTCTCGTTGAAACGCACAGATGTTAGAAAATTATCTACAGCCGATAATTTTCTACGTATGCATTATAAAACATTTTGATTCTATAGGAAAAATAGAGTATAATTTTAGGGCAGGTAATCGTAACCTGCCCTATATTTATTATAAGAGAGTCTCTTGTGTACAGAAAAGCAAGTTTTTAATAGTATGAAATGGGTAGTATATAAATCAAAGGAGATGCTTTTATGGCGTTTTTTAGAGATATTAATGAAGATATCAAGGCGGTTTTAAACCGTGACCCCGCAGCACGAAACGGTTTTGAGGTTCTGTTGTGTTATCCCGGGATCTGGGCTTTAATCATGCATAAACCGGCCCATTGGCTGTATCTGCATAATCTGAAGCTGATAGCCAGATTGATTTCCCAATGGACAAGATTTTTTACGGGAATCGAAATCCACCCCGGTGCGACCATCGGGCAGAGGTGCTTTATTGACCACGGCATGGCGGTGGTCATCGGAGAAACCGCGGAAATCGGTAACGACGTAACCATTTATCAGGCAGTTACTCTGGGGGGAACCGGAAAAGATACGGGGAAGAGGCATCCGACCATCGGAAACAATGTTGTGATTAGCTCTGGGGCGAAAGTCCTAGGACCCTTTAAAGTGGGGGACCATTCGAAAATCGGAGCAGGATCCGTTGTCTTAGAAGAAGTACCTCCGAATTGTACCGTAGTCGGCATCCCGGGCAAGATCGTACGAAGAGGAAACAAGAAGACGGAAGATTTGAATCAGACGGATATGCCGGATCCGATCGCAGTAGAACTGGAATGCCTGCGCAGACGTATCGTTATGCTTGAAAACAAGCTGAGAGAGGTCGATGCAAAGGAGACTCTGATTCTTGAAAATAGGTTGAAAGACACACGCAGAAAGGAAGCAGAATGAAAATATACAACACATTAACCAGAAAAAAAGAAGAATTGATTCCCATCGACGAAAACGAATTTAAAATATATGTTTGTGGTCCGACGGTGTACAATTTTTTCCACATAGGAAACGCAAGGCCTTTCGTCGTCTTTGATACCCTAAGAAAGTATCTTCAGTACCGAGGGAAGAACGTCAAGTTTGTCCAGAACTTTACCGATGTTGATGATAAGATCATCAATAAGGCTAGAGAAGAGGGCATCACAGCCGGTGAGGTCAGTGAAAAGTATATCGAAGAATACTATAAGGATGCAAAGTCACTCAATGTGGAAAAGGCAACTGCACACCCAAAAGTAACAGAGAATATGGACGAAATCATCGCATTTGTTCAGGGACTGATCGATAAGGGATATGCCTATGAGACAAACGGCGATGTTTATTACAGCACCAGAAAGTTTGAAGACTATGGTAAGCTGTCTAAGCAGAATATCGAAGATCTGGAATCCGGCTCCCGGATCGAGGTGGAGGATAAGAAACAGGATCCCCTTGATTTCGCTCTCTGGAAGGCGCAGAAGGTTGATGATGAGCTGGCATGGCAGTCTCCATGGGGAATGGGCAGACCGGGCTGGCATATCGAGTGTTCGGTGATGTCCACAAAGTACTTGGGAGAAACCATCGATATCCACGCAGGGGGACAGGATCTGACCTTCCCCCACCATGAAAATGAAATTGCACAGACGGAAGCGCAGACGGGAAAGCCCTTTGCAAATTACTGGATGCACAACGGATATATCACCATCGATAATGAGAAAATGTCAAAGTCAAAGGGGAACTTTTTCACCGTCCGTGATATCCTGAAGGAGTATGACGGGGAAGTGATCCGTTACTTCTTACTGTCAGGACACTACAGAAATCCTATCAACTTCAGCCAGGAGTTGATGGAGCAGGCGAAAAATGCTTTGGCGAGAATGCAGAATGCGAAAAACAACTTGAAGCATCTGGCGGAAAACGGTTCCGGAAGCCTTTCGGAAGCGGAAGCAAAGAGCTTTGATACCCTGTCAATATACCGAGAGAAATTCATCTCCGCCATGGAGGATGACTTAAATACCGCCGATGCCATCAGTGCAATCTTTGAACTCATCAAAGAGATCAATACGGTTACAAGGAATGGATCTACAAAGGAATTTGCCGAAAAATGCTTATCGTTATTAGACGAACTGACTGGAGTTCTCGGACTTCTGAGAGAAAAAGAAGCAGATGAAGGAATCGACGATGAAATTCAGCAACTGGTTGACGAGCGTCAGGCTGCAAGAAAAGCAAAGAATTTCGCTCGATCGGACGAAATTAGAGATATTCTAAAGGCAAAAGGGATCACGCTGGAAGACACCCCTCAGGGGATCAGGATTGTGATTGGGTAACGATAGGGACAGCCATTTGGCTGTCCTGCTATTGTTTACAAAGATTTCGGTGTTTTACTTTGTTAGAAACTGGGTAGAAGTTCCAATAACGGAAAGTGGTCAAACAAAAATTAAAGCATATCTGATATAACAAATATTGGTTAAAAAGCTGGAAGGAAGATATTATAATGTTTAAATTGATTGATAACATGAATATCAAGACCAAACTATTTGTTTTCACTGCATCAATCCTCATTTGTATCATTCTTGTAGCAATTGCGGCCCATTACAATGAATATCGGGATAAACAGAATCAGCTTCAACTGATTGAGCAAACCATCAATAGCAATTACGACATGAACATAAAAAGCCAGGTAGACAATGTCATTACTCTGCTGGATGGGGTTTATAAAAAGTATGAATCTGGGGAACTGTCTCTGGAAGAATCTAAAAAGTTAGGTGCTGATTTGGTAAGAGATCTCAGATATAGTGATGAGGGCTATTTTTGGATTGACACAATAGATGGAGACAATGTAGTACTACTTGGTTCCAGCGTAGAGGGTACAAATCGCTATGATTTTAGAGATGCCAAAGGAACGCCGGTTTTAAAGAATTTTATAGAGCAGGCAGTACAATCCGGAGAAGGATACCAGGACTATTGGTTTCCAAAAGCAAACCAAACCAAACCTTTGATGAAACGAGGCTATGTTAAGCTCTTTGAACCGTTTCACTGGGTTGTGGGGACCGGAAACTATATAGATGACATCAATAATGTGATTGCTGATAAAAGGCAAGAGGTAAACCAAGCTTTTTTTATTAAAGTCTGGTCGATTTCTGCTATCTTTTTGTTCATTATAATTTGTACTATTTTATTCGTATTATTGATCGCAAAAAGCATTACGAAGCCATTGCAAAAGACCATTGATTTAGCAAACCTGATTTCTGACGGTATTCTCGATGTAGAACTCGAAAATGGGGTAAGAGAGAGAAAAGATGAGATTGGTCAACTTGCGACTGCTATTGAAAAGATGAAATATGCAATTAAAGAATTAATTGATAAACTGACGGAAAAGGCAGCGATGCTTGAGCTTGAAAAAGAGCTTTTCAGCACTACGTTAAAGTCTATTGGCGACGGTGTGATTTCTACAGACCAACATGGAAAAATCGTTTTAATGAATACGGTTTCTGAAGGATTAACCGGCTGGAAACAGGAAGAAGCAAGCGGGAAACCTTTTGAAGAAGTCTTTAATATTATCAATGAAAACACAAGGAAGAAATGTGTTAACCCTGTATCACGGGCTCTCCAGCTTAAGAAAGTAGTAATGCTTGAAAATCATACGATTCTAATTACGAAGACAGGCAACGAAATTCCGATCGAAGATAGCGCAGCTCCCATCACCGATAAAAGCGGGCATATCAGTGGTACGGTTTTAGTCTTCAGGGACACGACTGAAAAAAAAGAAAAACAGCAAAGGATAGAGTATCTCAGTTATCATGATCAATTGACGGGACTTTATAACAGGCATTTCTTTGAAGAAGAAATAAAACGGCTAGATGTTGACAGAAATCTGCCTTTTTCAATCGCAATGATTGATGTAAATGGTCTTAAGCTTACCAATGATGCTTTTGGGCATGAAGCTGGAGATCTACTTCTTAAGAGCGTAAGTAAAGTCTTGAAAAATGAATGCAGGACAGATGATATCATTTCAAGAGTGGGAGGCGATGAATTTGTTATATTACTGCCAAAATCAAGTCATGCCGAGACAGAATTAATTGTAAAGCGAATCTATAAAGTGATAGAGAGCCAAAAAATTAATAGCATCATTTTGTCTGTATCCATTGGATGGGAAACAAAAACCAATTCACATGAAGATATAAAAGAGGTGTATTCGAAGGCGGAAGATTATATGTATCGCAAGAAGATTACAGAGAGCCAAAGTATGAGGAACCAGACGATAAAAGTCATTATGCACACCCTTCACGAAACCAATTCGCGGGAAAAAATTCATTCGGAACGTGTGAGTAAGTTAAGCCGAATCATTGGAGAAGCGATGAAACTGGAAGAGGAAGTGTTAAAAGAACTTGAAATAATAGGTCTCATGCATGACATTGGAAAAATTGCAATCAATAACAACATTCTGAATAAACCCGGAAAACTAACAGAAGGGGAATACGAGGAGATTAAAAGGCATCCTGAGATCAGCTATCATATTTTGAAATCGGCAGATGTTTATACAAGGCTTGCGGAGTATGTTCTGTCCCATCATGAAAGGTGGGATGGCAAGGGGTATCCGAGAGGGCTCTACGGTGAAGAAACCCCATTTGTTGCACGAATCATAGCGGTTGCGGATGCCTATGAGGCAATGACTGCAAACAGACCATATAAAGAAACCTTGTCACATGAAAAAGCCATGGAAGAGTTGAAAAGATGTGCAGGAACACAGTTTGATCCTGAAATTGTGGATGCATATGAAAAGTATTGCAGTGTGATGAATGATGAGTAGGACCTCAGAAAAGAATGAAATGAACGCAAGGAGTCAGCGCTATCGGTTGACTCCTCTTAAATTAGATGAGCGAGAATGCCGGGAAAGAGGGGAACACAATTTTAGAAAATTTTATTCTATCAGTGCAAACAGTTTTGCCCTTATTTTGTTTGATGTCAATTGGTTTCCTCGTCAGAAAATCCGGGATCTTAAGTGAAGCTGTATTGCCCGACATCAATAAGTTGGTATTTTTCATTTTTATGCCTCTCCTGTTGTTCTCAAACATTTACGGAACGGAAATTCTGGGCATTGTTCCTGTAAAGCTAATCATCTTTACCCTTTCGACAATTTTACTGGTATTTTGTGGAGCGGTCATTTTTTCTATGCTCATCGAGAAGAACAATATGAGCAGGGGCTCCATGATACAGGCAATTTACAGGAGCAACCTTGTCCTTATGGGAATGCCGCTGGCCGCAAGCATTTACGGTGATGATAATGTGGGCGTGACAGCGGTCATGGTTTCCATTATCGTACCGATTTATAATGTTTTAGCCGTTATCACACTAGAGGTCTTTCGAGGGAAAGAAATCCAAGTAGGTCGGGTAGTAGGGGGTATCCTCAAGAATCCGCTGATTATTGGAGGCGCTGCAGGGATTTTGGCGGCATTGCTGAATATCCGCCTGCCCGTTGTGATGGAGGAAATCATTTCGGATACCGCTGGCGCAGCAACACCAATGGCACTTATCGTTTTAGGTGCGTCGATTAAATTCTCCAACATTGAACGATGTCGGCGTAATTTGATCATTAGTGTTGCAGCACGACTTGTGGTGGTTCCGGCTTTATGCCTGACCGCGGGGGCTCTATTCGGTTTCCGCGATATTGAATTTGTGACATTAATCGCCGTTTTTGCTTCGCCCGTTGCAGTTTCCTCCTTTACGATGGCAAATCAAATGAACAGCGATTCTGATCTGGCAGCTAACAATGTGGCATTTACGTCAGCCTTTGCTTGCCTTACGATCTTTTTCTGGATCTTTCTTTTTAAGCACTTGGGAATGTTTTAAACTCTGTTTCATTCCTTGTATTTTTTGAGAAAAACATTGCATATTTAACAAACGTTTGCTATGATGGTGTTATTAACTGTAGGGAGATGATTCCAATGATCACAATTAAAGATGTCGCAAAAGAACTCGGCGTATCCTATTCCTCTATTTCCAGAGCTTTAAATGGAAAAGAGGGTGTAAGCAAAGCAACCAGGGATAAGATTTTAGAAGCTGCCGAGAGGATGGGTTACCAGCCGAATGACTTGGCCAGAGGGCTGGTCAATAAAATTTCCAATACCGTAGGAGTAATTGTTCCGGATATCAACAATCCGTTTTTCGGAGAAATTGTTGCGGGAATCATCGATGCATCCAACGAAAATGAGTACAATATCTTCTTGTGTGTCTCAGGATGGAATCCAAAAATTGAAAAAGAATATTTCAATACCCTACTTAAAAAAAGGGTGGACGGGATTATTCTGAAATCCGCGGGGAAAAATGAAGACTACGATGAAATCAAATCACCACTGATGATTATTGAACGATATAGTAAGAAACGCGATAATAATTCTGTCGAAGTCGACAACGAGCTGGGCGGATATCTGGCCACAAAACATCTTCTTGACTGCGGATATCGAAACCTTGCATTTATTTTGGGTAAAGAAGATTACTTTGCTTCTCATAGACGTTTGCGAGGTGCAGAGAAGGCACTGAAGGAAAAGGGCATCCCTTTGAATATGGATTTGGTCATTGAAGGAAATTTCTCCATTGAAGGAGGCCGAAATGCAGCAAAAAAGCTCTTTGAAAGCGGCCATCCAATCGATGCCGTTTTCGGCATGAACGATCTTATCGGCATGGGCGTTCTCGAATATTGTGATGAATGTAAGATCAATGTTCCCGAAAAAGTAGGCGTCATCGGGTATGATAACATTTCCTATGCAGGGCTGCCTCAAATACAGCTTACAACGGTGCACCAGCCGAAATATGAGCTGGGAAAAATGCTCTTTGAAACCTTACTGGAGGAGATTCGACAGAAGGATTCCACAAGGCCAACAAAGAAAATTATTTTGAATCCCGAGCTGAAGATCCGCAAGACAACCAGATCGAAGAACGGAAAGTAATTCAGAAAAGACAATCAGTACAACAATAAAGGGTAATCAATGAGGTGTAAAATGATGACAACAATAAAAATGACCATGGCGCAAGCATTATTAAAGTTTCTTGATAATCAGTATATACAGGCAGATGGCGAAGAAATTAAATTTGTGCAGGGTGTATTAGGAATATTCGGACATGGAATGGTCGTCGGTTTGGGAGAAGCGCTGGAATCTGGGGACCATGGCTTACGGTTTATACAGGGAAAAAACGAGCAGGGAATGGCACATATCGCCATGGGATTTGCAAAACAGAAAAACAGAAAGCAAATCATGGCAGTGACAAGCTCAATCGGGCCAGGTGCTTTGAACATGATAACAGCTGCCGGAACTGCAACCGCCAATCGTATTCCGGTACTGTTTTTGCCATCTGATGCCTATGCCAGCAGACAACCCGACCCGGTGCTGCAGCAGATTGAGCAAACCTATGATTATAATATAACCGCAAACGATGCATTTAAAGCGGTCAGCAAATATTGGGACCGAGTTGCGAGACCGGAACAGCTGATGACTGCTGCAATCAATGCAATGCGTGTGCTCACCGATCCGTCGGATACGGGAGCGGTAACCCTTTGCCTGCCGCAAGATGTGCAGGGAGAGGTATATGACTATCCGGCTGAATTCTTTGAAAAGAGAGTTCATTACATGCAGAGAAGAGATATCGATCCCGACGCATTGAAGATCGCTGCCGAATTGATTGCATCCAAGAAAAAGCCGTTTATTATCTGTGGAGGTGGCGTAAAATATTCCGATGCGGAGAAGGAATTGATGGAATTTGCGGAAACCTTCCAAATTCCGTTTGGTGAAACCCAGGCAGGGAAAGGTGCTGTTCTTTTTGATCATCCGATGAACATGGGTGGAGCCGGTCTGACTGGTGCTTCAGCGGCAAACAAGCTGGCCCAGGAAGCGGATCTCATCATCGGGATCGGCACAAAGCTAAACGACTTTTGTACCTGCTCGAAATGGCTGTACCAGAATGATGATGTATCGATGATGACCATCAATCTCAACAGCTTTGACGCATATAAAATGAATGCCTTCCCTGTGCTGGCAGACGCCAAGCTGGCCTTGAAGGCACTGACCAAGGCACTCAAAGACATGAAATATCACAGCGCCTATCAGAATGAAATCACCGCAGCCAGACAGGAGTGGGATCAGGAAGTGGATCGTCTGTATTCACTGGAAAATGAGAACGGGCTGGTACAATCCCGCATTCTAGGAGAACTGAACGAAAAGCTTATTGAGAACAGCGGCATCATCGTTGCGGCTTCGGGAAGCCTGCCAAGCGACGTGCAAAGAGTGTGGAGATGCAGAGACCATGGAGTATACCATGTGGAATATGGTTTCTCCTGTATGGGTTATGAAGTTGCTGCAGCCGTCGGTGTAAAGATGGCTGAGCCGGATCGTGAGGTTTATGTGCTCTTGGGAGACGGAAGCTTCAATATGCTTCACTCCGAATTCATCACAAGCCTGCAGGAGGGGTTGAAGATTAACGTTGTCCTCCTTGACAACCACGGCTTCCAATGCATCCACAACCTGCAGAGAAGTCAGGGAATCCCGAGCTTCGGCAATGAATACAGAAAAAGAGAAGCAGAGACCAACCGGCTGACGGGAGATTATCTGGAAATTGATTATGGGATGGTCGCTCGTGGTTACGGAGGAAACGGGTATTCCGCAAAGACCGCCGCAGAGTTGGAACAGAGCTTCAAAGAGCTGAAAGAAAGCAAGGTCAGCGCTGTTATCGATATTAAAACATTGCCGGGAACCATGACCGACGGATACAATGCATGGTGGAGAGTGGGTACCGCCCAAATCTCAAAGCATGCCTCCGTAGAGGCGGCAGCCAGAGATATCAAGGTCCATGTGGATCAGGCAAGAAAGTACTAAGTTGAATTTATATAAAAGGATGGTAATCAATATGGAAAACAAGAGAATTCGGGTAGGAATTGCGCCAATCGGCTGGACCAACGATGACCTGCCGGATCTGGGCAGCGAAAACACCTTTGAGCAGTGCGTCAGCGAAATGGCGCTTGCGGGCTTCAAGGGCTGCGAAGTGGGGAACAAGTATCCCAGAGACACAAAGGTACTGAAGAAAGCGCTTGCGCTGCGTGGAATAGAAATCTGTAATGCTTGGTTCAGCGCATGCTTTACAACAAAACCGGAAGCTGAGGTTCTGAAGGAATTTGTTGAGCACAGAGATTTTCTTTTTGAGATGGGTGCGAAAGTCATCGGTGCTGCCGAAGTCGGTAACAGCATTCAGGGGCTGGATGAACCGATCTTTGATGCAAAGCCGGTTTATACGGAGGAGCAGTGGGAAAAGGTTGTAAGAGGCTATAACAAAATGGCTGACTTGGCGGAAGAAAAGGGCATGAAGCTTTCCTGCCATCACCATATGGGCACAGGCGTTCAGACCATGGAAGAAATTGACCGATTCATGGAAAGCACACAGGATAATGTGTATCTGCTGTATGATTCCGGTCACATCTATTATTCCGAAGGAAATTACGAATCCTGTCTTACCCTTCTGAAAAAATATATTGACCGAATCGCACATGTTCATTTAAAGGACGTAAGACCTGAGTTCATTGAAAAGGTTAGAATAGATAAATTAAGCTTTTTAGACGGTGTTCGTGCCGGTACCTTTACGGTCCCGGGAGATGGTGCCATCGATTTTGCTCCGATCTTCAAGCTTATCAATGAAAGCAAGTTTGAAGGCTGGATGGTCGTGGAAGCGGAACAGGATCCGGCAAAGGCAAATCCGTTGGAGTATGCCTTAAAAGCCAGAAAATATATCGAAGAGAATTCCGGACTATAGGATTGATTTGAGGGGAGAAAGAGAATGGACAAGAAATTAAAGGTTGGTATCATCGGTACCGGCAGAATCGGAAAGGTTCATACTATGAGTATCATGAACCAGCTTCCGCAGGTGGAAATCAAGGGTGTTACAGACATTTTTCTGGATCAGGCCAGAGAATGGGCAGCACAGACAGGCATCCAAACAGTTTATAATGATTATAAAGATCTGATCGCAGATCCTGAAATTGATGCGGTTCTGGTTTGTTCCTCAACAGATACCCACGCGGATATCGCCATCGCGGCGGCCAACGCCGGAAAGCACGTTTTCTGCGAAAAGCCCGTTGATCTTTCCATCGAAAAGGTTGAGGCTGTAATCGATGCAGCTAAGAAAGCCGGAGTGAAGCTGCAGATCGGCTTCAACAGAAGATTCGACCACAATTTCCGCAAGGTTAAGGAACTGATAGAAAATGGAACCATTGGAGATTTGCAGATTTTGAAAATTACATCCAGGGATCCTTCTCCACCTCCAATCGAATATGTGAAGGTATCCGGCGGTATCTTTATGGATATGACCATTCATGATTTTGACATGGGGAGATTCCTTACGGGAAGTGAAGCAGAGGAAATCTATGTTGCAGCGGCCTGTATGGTAGACCCAGCAATCGGAGAAGCCGGGGATGTGGATACCGCGCTCATAACCATTCGCTTCAAGAACGGTGCTATTTGTGTCATCGACAACTCAAGAAAAGCTGCCTATGGCTATGACCAGAGAGTAGAAGCCTTCGGTTCCAAGGGAAAAGTTGAAATCACAAATGATTATCCTTCCACCGCAGTATGGAGTACCGAAACCGGAGTATACAGCGAAAAGCCGCTTTACTTCTTCCTGGAACGATATATGGATTCCTTCGTGGAAGAGATGAAGCAGTTTGTCAATGCCTTGATCAATAACACAGATACCCCTGTGACAGGTTTTGACGGCCTGCAGCCGATCAAACTGGGACTTGCGGCAAGAAAGTCCGTTGCAGAGGGAAGACCTGTTAAATTAAGCGAAATTGAATAATAGCAACAGAGATTAGAACAAGATAGATGCATAGATCTTCGCCGGCAATTTGTTTCGCAAATAGTCGGCGATTTTTATGTATGGAACAGATCGGCTTACGATTGAATTTCGATAAAGTGAACAAATTCAATAGCGTAATTGGATGTTTTTGTGTAAAATAGAGGTAACTATTTCAAAAGAAGTTCGCTGGAGGCAAAATGACTGGAATCAAAGAAGTGGCAAGGAAAGCCGGAGTATCGATTTCCACCGTATCCAATGTAATGAATGAAACAAAGCCTGTGAGCCCTGCATTGAAGGCGCGGGTCATGGAAGCGATCGAGGCGCTGCAGTATGAAGTGAATCCTGTTGGCAGAGGCTTGAAGAGTAATAAAACCAATCAGGTTGGCGTTATCGTGCCGTCCTTCAATCAGGTTTATTTCCCGGCCGTTTTACAAGGGATCCATGAAGCCGGGATCAAATACGGGTACACCATACTGGTTTTTGAAACCAATGGAGATGTTGAACTGGAAAAGCAGCATGTGAGATTTCTGCAGCACTCCTGGACCGACGGGATTCTTCTTGCTTCCTATGCCAACAAGGAAAATATTTCAGACAGAAAGTATATCCGGTCCTTGCTGGACACCGGCAGCAGAAAGAAAGAGATCCCCGTGGTGTCTCTGGAAAATGTTTTGGATCCGGGAATCGACTCCGTTATCATTGATAACAAGAAAGCAGCATCAATTGCGGTTAACCACTTGGTCTCATTGGGACACAGGACCATTGCCCACATTGCTGCGCCTTTGCGGTTTCAAATCGGGATTCTCCGTTTGGAAGGGTTTCGGGAAGCGATGAAGCATGCCGGCCTACCGGTGGATGAGGACCTGATCGTAGAGGGGGATTATTCTCCCATCAGCGGGTACAGGTCTATGAAGGATCTTCTGAAAAAGGGCAAGGAGTTTACAGCAGTATTTGCAGGCAACGATCAGATGGGGATCGGCGTCATCCGAGCTTTGCTGGACGAGGGGCATCGGATCCCCGAGGATGTTGCGGTGATCGGAATTGACAACAACTTTCCCTCCACATTGATCACACCGTCCCTTTCCAGCGTGAATCTTCCCAAATATGAGCTTGGATACCAGGCGATGCGTCTGCTGAATGAGCGGATGAGAGAACCGAAAAGGCCAAGATGCGTGATCACGCTGGATTCAGAGCTGGTTGTTAGGAAATCCACCAGCAAAGATGGCAGCGGCGACTGGAATTTGAATGGCTGGTAATCAAAATAAAAAGCCCAACGGATTGCTTACATAGCAACGCGTTGAGCTTTAAATTGATAGGGTAATTGAATGCAATGGCAGTCTTCTGAAGGAGACTGCTATTTTATTTCATATTGACGATTGTTCTTTTGTCTACTGCTTCCTTGGCTGCGAAAGCCCATTTTACGGCCTTGTAGCCGTCCATAAGACCGGCTTTAGGCTGTCTCCCGCTCTGGATGCAATCAGCAAAATCCTGAAGCTCTGCTTTGAAGGTTGGCTCCCAGAATTCGAAGAACCATTTGACGCATTCTGTGGTAACCCCGTGGCTGTCCATGCAAACCACTCTATCTCTGTTCGGGGTTGTTCCCATTCTCAGGGAACCCTTTGTACCGAACACTTCAACTTCAACATGGTAGCCGTAAGTTGAATTTCTTGAGGTTTCCAGATAGCCCATCACTCCGTTCTCAAAGCCGATGGAGATGATGCAGTTATCGATGTCGTTGATTTCACTAAGACCCTCGTAGCCGAAGGCTCCACCCATGCCGTACACGGTTTCTGCATCGGATTCGATCAGATACCTTGCTGTGTCATAATCATGGGTCAGCATGTCAAATACAAGACCGCCACTGGTTGGGCTGAATTTCAAAAGAAAATCTCTATCCCACTCAGGGTCGCGGTTGGCTAGCTTGATCAAAATCGGCTTGCCGATGAAGCCCTCATCAATTTTCTGCTTCATGGTCATGAGGGAGCGGTCAAATCTTCTGTTGTATCCGATCTGGAATATCTGAACATTATTCTTTTCAACGGTTTCCTTGATCAAATCGATTTCTTCCAGTGTCATTCCCAATGGTTTTTCGCAATAAATATTCTTTACGCCTGCGTTGGCGGCATCACAGATCATCTTGCAGTGATAGGCAGAATTGGATGCGATGACGATACCATCCAGATTTCTGTCGTTGAACAGCTCCATGTAATCTGTTGAACCGTATCCCGGGTTCATTTCCTGCATTACACTTTCCACTTCTTCAGGGATCGCACTGCAGACGGCAGCCAGTTCCGCATTGATAATATTATAATTTATGTTGGCCGCATGCTCACGGCCGAGTCTTCCTAATCCAACAATTCCTAATTTAACTTTTTCCATCGTTTTCCTCCATAAAAGCATTTTTAACTCCCTGGATCCATCCCGACAATGCGGTTTCGGAATCCGGGAGGGGCAAGCATTCAGCGCTGATACTGCCTTGATAATTGATTGATTTTAGTGTACGGGCAATTTCTTTTAGATTGATATGGCCGGCACCGGCAAAATGTCGGTTGCTGTCGGCAATATGAATATACCCCACCAGATCACCGCAATCAAGGATAGCCTTAGACATGTCGGCATCCTCAATATTCATATGAAAGGTATCCAGCAGGATTTTCGTATTAGGCAGGTTGTTTTCACGAATGAAAGCTGCCGTTTCCTGTGCAGTATTCAGGTAATTGTTCTCAAACCGGTTAATTGCTTCGAAAACAATACCGACATTTCTTGCTTGTGCATATTCAGCGATAATATGTGTGGAATTTGCCAACCGTTCCAACGCAGACGGGCGTAAAGCTTCGGAAGCAAGATTTCCCCGGATGCAGCCGATAATTACGATGGCCTCATAAGGCGAAGCGGCATCGACAAAATTCTTGAGCCGCTTGATGGCGGCAGTCCGATTTTCGATTTCTTCATGAATCAGGGAAAGGCCCTCCTGTACATAGGCTCGTCCGGTGGCAAAGGCTGAGATCCCCATTTGGTTTTCTTTGCATGCGGCAGATATTTTCGCAAAGGGGATTTGAGCCGGGTCAGCCCAGTGAAGCTCGATATCGTCATACCCAAGCTTGGAAGCTAGGGCGATTCTTTCTGCCGGGTTTCCAGCCATAATGACAGGGGCAGAAGGGTTCAGTTCTGCTGCCAATGTTGCAGATAATTTAATCTTCGCAGTCAGGCCGTTTTTTATACTCATAATGAATTCCTCATTAATTTGACAAGGTCAAGATGACGTCCGATATGAGAAACCAATCTTCTCCAATAATGTGCTTCATTCTCTTCCACCGTTTGATAGAGCTCTTTTTTCAGAGCGGCGTCCTCCAAAACAAACCCATAGGTGATATGAAGCAATTGTCTGCTGTCATCCTCCATTAGATAATCGATGAGTGTTTCGTCAGGTCTGTAAGCAGGGTCCTCAACCCTGGCCGGATCGCCGGAGACGTAGTAGAAGCTCGTTGCTTCCTTGAAATGCTCCATCGCCTTCTGATGGATCCTGCGGTAAAGCTGGGGATTTTTCTCTGCGATTGTAGCCACCGCTTCCAGCCAGCTAGTTCCGGAGGTTTTGATGTGAAGGATGCCTTCGGTATACGTTCCGATGATCGGAAATATACTGAACTTATCGCTGCCGGAATGAATGCTGAGCTTATATCCGAAATGATGGGCGATGGCGGCATGCTGTTTCAACTGCGTCTCGAACTGATTGATATCGCCGATGTAGTCGATCCCCTTCTGGAATTCTCCAATAAACCGAGGGGCAAGGCTGGTTACTTCAACGCCATTATACTCCAGCTCCATGGCTACAAACAAATGACCCTGTGCAGTGGTGATGGATTCTGTTTCATCAATGGACAGTTCAAAGTCCACAGAATGGGCTGTTTTCTTCAGAACTTGGAAAAATACTTCCTTTACAAAATCTACGGCACCGTGATAGATAAGAGCACATTGCATCAATTCTTCCTTGGTGAAAAAATACTCCTCTTTTTTGATCAGAAAACCTTTGCTCAAATAGGAATTTTCAATGCGTGCCCGGTAATCCAAAGGGAGTTCTCCGTAAGCCTTTGCTAAATCAACATTGGAAAGCTGATCAACTCCTCTTCCAATTCTCTCAGAACAATCCAGAGTAATCATGGTATAGCCGCAGCGCAATGCATCGAGGATATCCTCGATATATTTCAAGTGATCGCCATCGGCACCGAAGCCTCCATGATACCCTTCCTGGAACACAGCAAAACACACATCGTCTAATACCTGTTTGAAGTTTCTTCCGGTAAGGTCCAGCTCTCTCTTGCTCTGTTGTGCAAGAATTGGTTTGGCATTGCAATGATTGAAGCAGCGGATATGTCCTTGCGTAGCCAGTCCCAAACGGTCTCCCAGACCAAAGGTTGCAGTTTGCCGGCCAAAGGCAGAGGGCTGGGTAAAAGGTAGATATTGATTCAGAACCAGCCTATTTTCGTGGGATAAAGGGCAAAGCTTGATCGTTTCCGAAAGATTGGTACCGTCCAGTTGAGAAAAGAATTCTCCCTTTCCCATTGCGATTATTTTTTTCACATCATCTGCCTTGCAAAGGAGAAACGTACCCTCCCCGTATTCGATGTACGAGGAGGGGTAAAGGGTGATCTGTTCCGAATTGAGTTGAAGTGCCTTGCAGATGGCTTCCATGATGGGTGCTGATATCATATACTTTCCCTCACTATTCTACCGGGAACTCCAACATTACTTTAAATGCGGTTTCTTTTTCATGGATCGCAGTATTCATGGCTTCATGAAGCTTATCAAAGCTGTAGTAATGGGTATTTAATGCATCAAAATCATACTTGTCCTTGATGGCGCTCATGAATCGGATGGTTCTCTGTCCAAAGTCCTTCGTGCCGCCGGATCCGTTGATCTTCAATGTTTTCCAGATGGTCCATCCCAATTCAACAGGTACTTTTCTGCCGATGGAGTGACCAATAAGGTGAATTCTACAGCTGTGTCCTGCAATATCAAAGACGGAAGCGATGGCGTTATCATTTCCGGATGCTTCTGCGATCACGGAAGGTCCTTTGCCGTTTGTAAGCTTGTCGATCTGATCCTTTAGGTTTCCTGCTGTCGGGTCGACGGCATAGTCCGCTCCATATTTTAACCCAAGCTCTCTTCTAGATGGGATCGGGTCCACGACAATAACCGTTGCTCCGGATGTCTTGGCTGCCATGGTTGCTGATATTCCGACAGGGCCGCAGCCAAAGATGACGGCAGTATCGGAAGCATCAATGTAGCCACCATTTCCCCATAGTCCGAAATATCCGATGGAGAAGGTTTCAACCCAGGCACCCATTGCATAGGACCAGTCATCCGGGATCTGGTGAACATATTGCTCTTCAACGATCATATATTCGCCCATTCCTCCGGGTGAGTCCGGTCTGAAACCGATTTCTCTCATGTTCAGACATGCAGACGGCATTAAACCGTCTTTACAGTTTTGGCAGACGCCACAGGCCATAACGCAGTCACCTGTTACCTTCATTCCTACCTTTAACGTTCCGACATCTGAGCCGACTTCGACAATTTTTCCACCCCATTCGTGGCCTGGTGTATAAGGTGCAATATCATATCGGCCCTCTGCGGACAATCCCTCATAGCATTCTACGTCGGACCCACAGATGCCGCAAGCACCAACCTTGATCAGAACCTGATTGGCCTTGAGCGGTGCAAGCTCCACTTCTTCCACGCGAAGATCATGGGGTTTATACAAAAAAGCAGTCTTAGATTTCATATGTTTTCTCCTTTTACTTCATATCATTTATTGTGCTCAAGAATAACCTAAGCACTGATTATTAAGGATATCAAGGCGCCCCACCGAGGGTTTCTCTGCAGGATGGCTACTTCATGATCGCCGACGCGACGGCGTATTTTCATAGAAAACCGTTGGAGCTTTTGTTAATTGGAAGCGACCGGATTTTCGAGAAAATATGCCCGGCAGTCGGCTTGCATTCCGAAGAGAATCCCTTGGCGGGCGACAAGTATGGAATAATACCTGGGCAGGTAGTTATTCTTGCGCTTTATAACCGCTCGAAAACACCGATTCTAGGCAGCTCGTCAATCGACTTCCAGCCTTCGCTGAGAGGTTCTCTTAAGAATGGCTCCATGTCTTCCGGCTTGCGTAGGGTGATCTGATCCACTGGCGGAACGGTTCCTGCCGGATAAGTCTCAAGGATCTCATCGTGAAGTAGAGTCAAGTATTTGAGAATTGCGGCGATCGGTCTCTTCGCCTTTTCTGCTGTAGCCTGAGATGGTTTGCCCACCACGCCTTCCGGAGTTGCGGCTCTTTCGATTGCCGCATGGCCCTCGCCTTCGGACCACCTGCATGGCCTTCTGTACGGATCAACAGATTTATCCATGTGACCGTCGGGAAGCAAACCTTTTCCATCAGCATCCTGAACTGCACTCATGTCGATCATATCCTTAAACATGAGCAATGCAACAGCTGTTTCTGCTTCGTCGGCATGGATGAAATTGGTTTCCAGACTGTTTTTGCGATTTGTAGGATAAAAGAATTCACGAACCGCTCTGTGCCATTCAATGACTCTGAAAATACCGGGAAGCTGGTATCTCTTGCAAAATTCATGGATTGCTGATTCCAGCATCCAGAGATGACCGTGATTATTAATGAAGATAATCTTTCTATACCCGTCATTCCAGAGACCAAGCATACAGTAGATCAGAGACTCCTTCACGACCTCCTCCGGCATGATTACAGTTCCGGGCATTCCAATATGGTGATATGGGTGGCCGCCGTAATTCAGCGGAGTGAAAGCAAGATTGACCTCGTGGCCCTGTTTTGCGGTGTATCTTCGTACACCTTCCAGAATCTGTGTTACCATAAAGGTATCGAGACCTGTGTTGGCATGAAGACCGTGATTTTCCGTACATCCGATTGGAACGAAAACAATATCATTCTTTCTTCTTTTTTCGATTTGCTTCGAACGTGCCGTATTTTGAATATAAGTACCGGCTACGCCTAATTCAGACGGGGAAGGGATTCCATACTCTTCCAGAATTGCGTCGATTTCTTCCTCTGATGCATCCCATATTTGTTTTTTCATCAGACCGACAGCGTTGTCTCCCTCGAACATTATGTTAGGATCTTCCGTCAGCAGCCATTTTTTTTCAGGTACCATAGTATTCTCCTCCAATTTCGCGTTTAGGGCAGAAATGCCCTATTTATACGGGTATTTTTAGTTATATTTCTAATTAGAAACGTAATTTTGTAGATAAAAAAACGTTTTTCTAATTACCCTGATTATAGCGTTCGGAAGAAAACTTGTCAACAGAAAAAATGAAAAAAATCATGAAACGAGCAATTTGAAATGATGCGGGATTTGTGAAAGAAATGTCATGGGATAGTACGCCTAATAATTGGAGTTACATGCTTTTTAGGTATTGACAAATGAAAAGTATAATGGTAGTATCAACCTTAGCAAGCGTTTTCGTAAACGCTCAGGTACTTCTCGGATATTAGCAGTTCCACTGTTAATATAAAGGATTAAATCAATCAATCGTTTAGAATTGAGGAGGAAGAAAAATGAAAAAGATACTTGCAATTTTGCTGGTACTCGTACTCACCCTTGGAATGTTCACAGCTTGTGGTGGCGGCGCTGAAGAAGAAGCTCCTGCTGATGAAACTGTAACAATCGGATTTGCACAAGCTAATCTGAACGACACATTCCAGACCTATGTTGTTGATGCTGCTACAGCGAAAGCGGAAGAACTCGGTTACACAATCGACGTTCAGGATGCACAAGAAGACGTAGTAAAACAGCAAGACCAAGTTAACACTATGATTGAGCAAGGCTATGATGCAATCATGGTAGTACCGGTTGACACATCAGCAATGGGTCCGATTACAGATGCAGTTACAGCTGCTGGAATTCCATTGATCTATGTTAACAGAAATCCATTCGGAACTGACGAACCACCTGCAGGCGTATATTATGTAGGCTCACAGGAAATCGTTGCCGGAGAACTCCAGGGTAAATTCCTAGTTGAAAAAATGGGAGAAAAAGGCGGAGTTGGAATCCTTATGGGTATCCTGAGCAATGAAGGCGCTGTAAAGAGAACCGAAGGAAATGAAAGTGTTCTTTCTGCATATCCAGACATTAAGGTTCTTGCAAAAGAGTCCGGTGAATGGCAGTATGACAAAGGTATGTCCATCACTGAAAACTGGCTTACTGCTTACGGCGATGATTTAAATGCAATCCTTGCTAATAATGACGGTATGGCAATCGGTGCGCTTCAGGCTCTTGAAGCAGCTGGCAGAGATGACGTAATCGTTGTTGGTGTTGATGCGATTCCTGATGCTGTTAATTTAGTAGCAGAAGGCAAATTGGATGCAACTGTACTGCAGGATGCTGTAGGACAGGGCGCAGGCGGTGTTGATGTAGCAGCAAAAGTTCTGGCTGGCGACACACCTGAAGCAATTACTTGGATTGACTTCGTTCTGGTTACCCCTGAAAACGTAGCAGATTTCCAGTAATCACTATAAAAAAAGTTCAACTTGAATGTGGGAGAGGGGTAGCCCCTCTCCCACATATTCATAATTAAGAGGAGATGGCAATGGAAAGAGATAAAGAAATCCTGGTCATGAAAGACATTGTTAAGACTTTCCCCGGGGTGAAGGCCCTAAAGGGAGTCGATCTCAATGTGAAATATGGTGAAATTCATGCCTTGATGGGAGAAAACGGGGCAGGAAAATCCACTCTTATGAAATGCTTGATAGGAATTCATCCACCAACTTCCGGTCAGATTTATTTTGAAGGAAACCTGATTGAAAATTATTCCACCTCCGATGCGCTCAAGATGGGGATCGCGATGATCCATCAGGAATTAAGTCCTGTTGAACACCGATCTATTATGGAGAATATTTGGCTGGGAAGAGAACCCAAAACAAAGCTGGGTTTAGTTGACCATAAAAAAATGTACGAAATGACCAAGGATGTCCTTAAATTAATTGATTTTAATGAAGACCCAAAGACTCTAGTAGCAAGCTTGACCGTTGCAAATATGCAGATGATTGAAATTGCCAAGGCGCTTTCTTATAATGCCAAGCTCATCATTATGGATGAACCGACATCTGCATTAACCAATAAAGAAATTGAACAGCTATTTTCTATCATGAGAAGACTTAGAGAGAATGGAAAATCGATAATTTATATTTCACATAAATTGGATGAAATCTATGAAATTTGTGACAGAATCACCGTCTATCGGGATGGACAGTACATTGGAGATGGAGATACAAAAGATATCAATGTAAATGAACTCATTAAGATGATGGTAGGACGCGAAGTCAATGAAATGTTCCCGAAGGTGACCTGTGATATCGGTGACGTGAAGCTGGAAGTAAAGAATCTGTGCTATGGAAGAAAATTCAAGGATGTATCTTTTGACGTGAAAAAAGGAGAAATCCTTGGTATTGCCGGCCTCGTCGGTGCGGGCAGAACAGAAGTAATCGAAACGATCTTCGGTATCAGAGAAAAATCCTCCGGACAGATCTACGTCGACGGGAATGAAGTGCGGATCAAAACGCCTGCTGACGCAAAGCAAAACAAAATGGCGTTACTTACGGAAGACAGGAGAAGCACGGGCATCTTTCCGATGCTGACTGTATTCCAGAATGTCATCATAGCGAATATACAAAAATATATTAAGAAGACCGGATTGCTGAATCACAAGAAGGCAATCGAGGATACCAATGAATTTGTTAAGGCAATCAGCATCAAGACGCCGAGTATATACCAAAAGGTTGAAAATTTAAGTGGAGGTAATCAACAGAAAGTGTTAGTGGCAAGATGGCTACTGACCAATCCTGAGATTCTCTTTCTGGATGAACCGACCAGAGGAATTGATGTAGGTGCAAAAGCAGAAATCCACCGATTGATTACAAACCTTGCAGGACAGGGTAAGTCGATCATCATGGTTTCTTCCGAATTGCCGGAGGTTATGGGAATGAGTGACAGAATCGTTATTATGCATGAAGGCAAAGTCACAGGAATTTTAGACAATACTAAGGATTTAACACAAGAAGAAATCATGAGATATGCTACCGGCCAGGCCGCAACGGCATAACCTTAATAAAGGAGGATTCGACAATGACGTCTGATTCAAAAAAATTAATGGACCAAGCAGAAAGATCAAGATTGGCGGATAATAAAAAAACCAAGGTAAAAGCTCTGCTGCAGAAATATGGTATCATACTGGTTTTGCTTTTCCTGATTATTGTAATTTCGACAATACAACCAAAGTTTTTATCATCAACGAATATTTTTAACGTACTGACACAGAGTTCCATCTTTGGCATTATGGCCTTGGGAATGACTTTGGTTATCACCTCCAAGGGGATTGATATTTCCGTCGGTTCCGTACTTGCCTTGTCTGGAGTAGTTGCTGCCAGCCTTGCTCAAGTGAGCTCCGCAACAACGCAGTACTATCCCAGCTTGAGTGATATGCCGGTCATCCTTCCGATCATTGCGGCGTTGCTGGTCGGATTACTAATGGGATCCATCAACGGCGGACTGATTGCATTTACAGGAATTCCAGCTTTTATCGCAACACTGGGTATGATGACGATCGCCAGAGGCCTTGCGTTGATCTATACAGGAGGTAAACCGATCAGTCAGTTTACGCCTGATATGATGTTCATTGGAAGCAAGGTTGGGTTTTTCCCGGTTCCGGTACTCGTCTATCTGATTATGATTGCCATCACATGGGTATTGCTTGGCTACACCAGCTTCGGAAAGAATGTATATGCCATCGGAGGAAACATTAAAGCAGCTGAAATTTCAGGTGTTAATGTTAAGAAGAATCTCATACTGATTTATGGATATGCAGGCCTGTGCGCTGCAGTTGCATCCATTGTTTTTGCAGGTCGTGTCGGAAGTGTACACCCGGGAGCAGCAGCAGGATATGAGTTGACAGCCATCGCAGCGACCACCATCGGCGGAACGAGCCATTACGGCGGGATCGGAACAGTCTGGGGTGCAGTAGTCGGAGCTCTGGTTCTCGGCGTATTGAGAAACGGTATGACTCTGATGGGTATCGAAGCATACTGGCAGCAGATTGTGGAAGGCGTCATCATCATCGTCGCAGTCGTCGTTGACATGAGAAAGAATGCAAGAAAGAAATAGACATAAAGAAAGTAACATAAATAAATCATAATGCTTCCATGATATACTTATAAGGAGGTAAACAATGGACAAATTACTTGAAATGACACAAAAATTCCCAATGACAAAGTATTGGAATGATTCCTGTTCCATTCATGAGCTAACCTACGCCATCGAAAGAGGCGCAGTGGGCGCGACAACGAATCCTGTCATTGTTAAAGGCGTTTTAGATAAGGAATTGGACAGCTACCGTGATTATATCGCACAGCTGATAAAAGAGAAACCCACTTCATCGGAAGATGAAATTGCCTGGATCGTCATTGAAAAGATGGCAATCGACGGCGCAAAGCTTTTGGAGCCACTATTTGACCCAAAAACTGGAACCGGAAGAATCTCGATCCAGACAAATACGAAATACTTTAACAACGCTGAAAAACTTGTTGAGCAGGCTGTTTACTTTAATACACTTGCGCCAAATATGCAGGTGAAAGCACCTGCAACATCAGCAGGCATCAAGGCCTTTGAAGAAATGACCTATCGCGGCGTCAGCATCAATGCCACTGTTTCCTTCACCGCAACCCAGGCAATCGCTGTTGGCGAAGCAGTGGAAAGAGGGTTAAAGAGAAGAGAAGCAGAGGGGCTGGACAATTCTGAAATCAATCCTGTCTGCACCATCATGGTAGGCAGACTGGATGACTGGCTGAGAGAAGTAGCAGACAAGAAAAACATCTGCGTGGATCCTAATGCACTGCACTATGCGGGAATCGCCTGCGTGAAGAAGGCATACAAGGTCTACAAGGAAAGAGGATATAAGACGAAGATGCTTTCTGCAGCCTACAGAACACCGTTGCAGTGGCTTGAGTTCATCGGCGGAGACATGATCATGACGATTCCGTATAAGAATCAGGTGCCGTTCAACGGTTCCGATTTTGAAATCAAAGCCCGCATGGATGACGAAGTGGATGCTTACTATATAAAAGAGCTTAGAAAGATTCCTGATTTCATAAAGGCTTATGATGAAATGAGCATTCCGGAATTTGATACCTACGGACCGGTTAATAAGACTCTGGATCAGTTTGCCGGCGGATACGACGATCTGGTAAAGATCATCAGAAAGTTCATGATTAAGTATTAGTGAACGGATATAATCTATGATACTGTGGGAGAGGAAGTGATTCCCCTCCCACATTTAATAGGCAAATAAGGAGAAGAAGATGGTTACAGTTTATGGCGAAATGAAAAAAGGCTATAACGAGATTTGCAATATGGATGACAACCATCCCGATATGTTGATGGACATCGGCATTCAGGTGATGAGTGAAGGAGAAACACTTACAATTTCAGAAGAAGATAAAGAAACGGCGGTACTTCTTCTAGATGGAGAAGTGACCTTCCAATGGGAAGACCAATCGGCAAAGGCAGTCAGAAGGTCGATTTTTGATGAGAATCCGACAGCGCTTCATGTTTCCCATGGAGTTAGGATATCCGTAACAGCGAAGGATCATGTTGAGATACTGATCCAAAAGACAACCAATAAAGAAAGCTTTCCTTCAAAACTATACACGCAAAAAGATGTGGGAACTGAAATATTCGGTGATGGAGTTTGGGAGAATACGGCACGCAGAGCTTGCAGAACAGTATTTGATTACAGCAATGCACCATACTCCAATATGGTATTGGGGGAATTGATCAACTACCCCGGACGCTGGTCCAGCTATATTCCTCACGGACATGATCAGCCCGAGGTTTACTTCTATCGTTTTAACAGGGAAGAAGGTTTTGGAGCCGCTTTCCTGGGAGACGAAGCATTTAAAATCATGAATAACAGTGCATTTTTTATTCCCGGAGGCCCGACGCATCCACAGGTGGCAGCCCCGGGCTTTGCCATGTACTATACCTGGATGATCCGTCATTTGAAGGACAACCCATGGAATTCAAGAAACAACGATCCACGGTATAACTGGCTCCTTGAAAAGGATGTTAAGATTTGGCCGAATGAATAAAAATTGTTTGGTAATACAACAAAAACAGTCGCAGATTTGGTATTCTCAGCTCTATCGGTCACAGTCTTTGGAACGGAAAACAAACGTAGTCCGTAAACGGTGTTTTCCTCTTATATATTACCAAAAAATTACAGCGTCATTGGCCAAATGGAGCAATAAAACCTATAAATATAATATCCCGTGCAAAACAATTGACGCATTGCACGGGATTGCTTTATATTAAAAAGTGGGGAAATCGTACCATGGTAGGGAATGTTCTATGAAAAGAGAAGAATTTTATCATATCGTGTATGGAATCGTAAATTGCATTCCAAGGGGAAAGGTTACTACCTATGGAGCCATTGCACGAATTATGGGGAGACCTCAATGTTCCAGAATGGTAGGACAGGCGATGCACTATGCTTCCTTTTATACAGAGGCGCCCTGCCATAGGGTTGTAAATAGCCAGGGGAGACTTGCACCCTGCTGGAAAGAGCACCAGAAGCTGCTCAGGAAAGAAGGCGTTTGCATCAAGGAAAATGGATGTGTGGATCTAAAAACACATTTATGGAACGGGTATTGACAACAGATAGGGTTCGAGGTAGCCTAAAAGGGCAGACGAAAAATTCAATTTCTAAAAAGTGAGGACGTTCCAGGAGGAATATATGAGAATCATCAAAGCAAAATCATATGGAGACATGAGCCGTAAGGCAGCAAATGTGATCTCAGCGCAGGTCATCTTAAAGAGCAACTGCGTTCTGGGACTGGCTACTGGTGCAACAGTTTTAGGAATTTATGAACAGCTGATCGACTGGTATCAAAAGGGAGACGTTGACTTCTCAGGCGTCCGCAGCGTCAATTTGGACGAGTATGTGAAGTTGCCCGGAGACCATGAACAAAGCTATCGACATTACATGGATATCAACTTCTTTCATCATATTAACATAAGGATGGAAAACACGAACCTTCCCAATGGAATGGCAGAGGGTATTGAGTCGGAATGTCATCGGTATGATGCCTTAATCGAGGGCTTAGGTGGAATCGATTTGCAGCTTTTGGGTCTGGGACATAACGGTCATATTGGGTTTAACGAACCGAACGAAGCCTTCGAAAAGCTAACCCATTGCGTACAGCTGAAAGACATCACCCGGAAGGCCAATGCTAGATATTTTCAAGACGAAGACCAGGTTCCAAAAGAAGCCATTACAATGGGAATCAAAAGCATCATGCAGGCGAAGCGGATTTTGCTTTGCGTCAGCGGTGCTCATAAAGCAGAAATTTTAAAACAGGTTTTGACCGGACCCGTAACACCAGCTTTGCCCGGATCTATACTTCAGATGCATCCAAATCTTATCGTGGTGGCGGATGAGGAGGCACTGGCCCTATTATACGATTAAGGTAATCAATAGAGATTTCTTTGATCTAACCAATATCTGAAAACACCTTGTGATGAAACAGGGTGTTTTTAGCTTAGTATGGTAAATAAATATGATTCAGAAGGATTCAAGAAATAAAAAAGGGGTAATTCAATAGATAACTGATACAATTATATTTAGGAGGTAAAGAATGTCAAATATGTTTTGTTTTCAATGTGAACAGACTGCAAAGGGTTTGGGATGTCAAGGCTCGGCTGGAGTATGTGGCAAACAGGCCGATACTGCCGGACTGCAGGACGAATTAATAGGTGCCTTGGTAGGTCTGGCTAACGCAGCAAATGATGCAGAGCCAACAGCGGATACACATAGAGTAATGATTGAGGGTCTGTTTACGACTATCACGAACGTCAGCTTTGACAATGAAGCAGTGAAGCAACAGATTGAAAAAACAGAAAAAGAAATTACAAATTTAATCTCCCGTTGTGGGGATTACAGCTCTCAGTGTAGTAGACCCTACGGATATGATGTAAGAGGGTTATGGACATCCGATGAAGATATTCGTTCCCTGAAATCATTAATTTTGTTCGGTCTAAAAGGTATGGCGGCATACGCATACCATGCATTGGTGCTGGGATACACGGACAACGGGGTGAATCAGTTCTTTTATAAAGCCATGCGTTTTGTTGGTCTGGAAGAGACAGATGCGGACACCTTGCTTCCTATCGTTCTGGAAACAGGTCACGTCAATTTAAAATGTATGGCGCTGCTTGATCAGGCAAATACTGAAACATACGGCACTCCTGTACCGACAAAAGTGTCCCTGACTGTTGAAAAAGGTCCTTTCATTGTGGTTTCCGGCCACGACCTTTATGATCTCTATCTTTTGCTGGAACAGACGAAGGAGAAAGGGGTCAATATCTATACCCATGGCGAGATGCTTCCGGCCCACGGGTATCCGAAGCTGAAGGCCTATCCGCACTTAAAAGGTCATTTTGGTACAGCATGGCAGAATCAGCAAAAAGAATTTGAGGGAATCCCGGCGCCGGTCTTATTTACTACCAATTGCATTATGCCGGTAAAAGGAAGCTACTTTGACAGGGTATTCACCACAGAAGTGGTGGCTTATCCGGAAATGGTTCATATTGACGACGAGAAAGACTTTTCACCTGTAATCGCAAAGGCGCTGGAACTCGGAGGTTACGCAGAAGAGAAAAAGATGACCGGCATCAATGGAGGAGAAACCGTTACGACCGGATTTGCCAGAGGAACAGTGCTTTCCGTTGCAGACAAAGTAATCGACGCGGTAAAATCGGGAGATATTAAGCACTTTTTTCTCGTGGGTGGCTGTGACGGTGCAAAGCCGGGCAGAAACTATTATACAGAGCTTGTAAAACAGACACCGAAGGAGTCTATCATCCTTACACTTGCTTGCGGCAAATTCAGGTTCAATGACCTGGATCTCGGAGAAATCGGCGGACTGCCGAGAATCATGGACATGGGACAGTGCAATGACGCATACAGTGCGATTCAGGTGTCCATCGCTTTAGCGGAAGCCTTCGGCTGCGGAGTAAACGATCTGCCGCTAACTATGGTTTTATCATGGTATGAGCAAAAAGCGGTTTGCATTCTGCTTTCCCTGCTTGCCCTCGGTATTAAGAACATCTATCTTGGCCCGACGCTGCCAGCCTTCGTTTCGCCAAACGTACTGAACCTGTTGGTGAAGGAGTATCAGATTTCACCGACCTCAACGCCGGAGGAAGACTTGAAGAAGATCCTTGGGTAACCCTCTCCGGTGTAAAGCTGAATTCATACAAAAAACATATCCGCTACATAAAACAAAAAGTTTATCGCAGAAAATAAAAATCTGTGATAAACTTTTTTCATGGTGATTCAAAAAATAAGGAGAAATTAGTTAAGATATGAGAATATATGTAATCAGTGACACTCACGGCAAGATCGATAAAGCCATAGAACTATATCATACCCTCCAAGAGATCGACTTGATCATTCATCTGGGAGACCATTGGAACGATGCAAAAAGAATGAAGGAACAGCTCAACGTTCCTTTGATCGGGGTGAAGGGCAACATGGACGGCGCCTTTACAAGAGAGGGATACCAGATTCTTGAAACGGACTTCGGAAAAATTTTTCTCTCCCACGGGCATATGGAGAGCGTGAAACAAAGCTATGAAAACATCGTGTACAAGGCGGAATCCCTACAATGCAGGGCAGCTTTTTTTGGACATACCCACATTCCTCTTTTTTGCGAGGTGGAAGGCTTCTATCTGTTGAATCCGGGAAGCCTCTCCCTGCCCGTGGGAGGAAGAAGGAGCTCCTATGCAGTAGCCACTGTGACCCGGGATTCGCTTGTTGCATCCATTTTATATGCAGATGTGCAGCAATGCCCAAAGACAGGGGCTGGTACGATAAAAAACATGCTGAATGACAGCGACCGATTCTGATCTGTTAACTGGAATAAATTTTATGGCAAATAAAACTGAAATTTGTTGAAAAACATCAGTAAGACGGATATAATTACTCTGTAATGTTCCCTTAACTAATCAGTCAGGACTGTTGCTGTATCAAGAAAGTGTGTGCGATGTATTTAGGAAGTGTGCGATTCTTTAAGCATTTGATTGTTGCCATTATACTGCTTCTTATTTTTGGGCTGTTAATTGCCGCAATCAGTCTCGCTGCCATCAATAAGAATTATAAAAGCCAGATTTCAGATATGCAATCCGGTACTATTCTTGCGCAGTCCAATTTAGTAGAAGAAAAACATCAAAACAGCCTTTCCATTGAATATCAGGAGCGATATCCCGATCTGTATGCGACACCTTCTGAAGTGAGGCGAATCGAGCCAAAAACAGTCTATCTTACCTTCGACGACGGCCCATCATTCCGGACTGCTGAAATATTGGATATCTTGAAGCAGGAGGATATCAAAGCCACTTTCTTCATTATCGGAAAAGAAGGCAATAAGAATAAAGATATCCTGAAAAGGATGGTAGATGAGGGGCATACCCTTGGGGTTCATACATATTCCCATGTATACGACAATATTTATGAATCTGTCGAGAGTTATCTTGACGACTTTTATCTAACATATAAGCTGATCTATGATGCCACCGGCGTTGAACCGGATGTCTATCGATTTCCGGGAGGGAGCATTAATAAATACAGTTCTCAGGATTACATTGAAATCATTGCAGAAATGACCCGGCGAGGGTTTACATACTATGATTGGAACGCTTCCAGTGGTGATGCGGTTGCAAATGCCACAGCGAAATCAGTCTATAGCAATACCGTCCAATCATCCGAAGGCAAGGACCGTATTATTTTACTCATGCATGACAGCATCAACAAATCCTATACCGTTTCAGCACTGCCCGAAATTATTGAGTACTATAAAGCAAAGGGTTACAAATTTGAAGGTATCACAAACGATGTGAGCCCTATTGCATTTAATTATATAAATTATTAAAATAGAATCGAATTTGGAAGGATGGTTAGAGATGGGAGTAAAAAATAATTTTTCCCAAGCTGTATCAGAGTTGATTGGGATTTCTAGAAATGTTGAATCCGATAATAAAAAAGAAATGATTGAAAGTCCAATCGTGGACGTGTTGGAAACGGAAGCAAATGATGAAAATGGACCTGAAGAGGAGGGTGCGGTAGACGAAATGGCAGTGATCGACAAAGAAATGGGACAGGCAGAAGAACAAAAGGAAGAGTCCTCTCAAACTGCTCAGAATCCAAAAGAAAGAATTATGGCAATGCTGGCGGCCCAGCAGGCCCAGCAGCAGCAAGCAGCACCGCAAACACCACCACAACCGGCAATACAGCAGGAACAGCCAACATCGCAGCCATTGCCTCAAATTTTGCAGCAGAACAAGCCTTCAGGCGGCTTGACGACGATCGCTAGAGGAACCGTTATTATCGGAGAGATCAATGCAGATGGTGATGTTGAACTCTTGGGAAGCGTTAAGGGAAAAATTGCGTCTCAGGGAGATATCAAAGCAAATGGCAAGGTGGTGGGAGATCTGATCGGCAAAAACATCGAATTGATTGCCTGCGCAGTACAGGGAAACATCATCTCAAGTGGCTTGGTAACGGTTGACGGTGATTCCGTGGTTGTTGGAGACGTAAAAGGTGAGAATTTCTGTCTGGATGGAAAGATCAAAGGAAATGTGACAGTTGAGAAAGAAGCTAAATTCCAACCGAAGGCAATTCTGGCTGGAAATGTAACCACCACATCCATCGCAATGAGTCAGGGCGCTAAAATTCAAGGTGAAGTCAATATACCGTTAAGTGAAAAGGAAACTGACATGTCCTTTGATATCGACATGAACATTTAGTACAAATCGGAATTGGATAATTGGAGGGATAACAATGGCGACAAAAAATAATTTCTCTAAGGCAGTATTGGACCTAATGGGTCTGCCGGGAAATGAAAATGCACAGGGTGCAAAGCCACAGGATGCAGTTGCAGAAATAGCTTTTGATCATAATAAAAAGCTTGAGACTGCAGTAAGGGAGGCGGAAGGGGAAAAAGAAACGGATTTTGACATTGAGCGAAAGAAGTTTCTTTATAATGCGAAAACGGTAACAACAAGCAATCTGGCGCCGATTCAAGAAGAAACGCCTGCAACTGTAATATCCAGAACTATGGTAATCGTCGGAGAATTAACCTCCCGTGGGGATATTGATATTTACGGGGATATAAAAGGATCTGTCAAAACCGACGGCAATATTAAGGCAACGGGCAAGATCATTGGAGATATGGCCGGAAACAGTTTTACATTAAACGGTTGTACCATCCAGGGAAATATTACGGCCCAGGGAAGCATTACGATAGGATTGAACACGATTGTTGTAGGCGATATTGTTGCGGACAGCATTAAGCTGAATGGAAAAGTAAAGGGTAATCTGACCATTTCCAAAATGTCAGAATTCCTGGAAAATGCGCTGTTGGCCGGTGATGTACATTCTCAGACAATCTCAATGAGTCAGGGTGCGAAGCTTCATGGTAATGTCAGCGTAGCCCTTGACAGCTCACAGAGTGAGAAGGAATTTGATTCGATTTTCGGAATGTAATATCAATAAAGAAAGGGATAACGATGAGTGATTTAGAAGATAAAATACTACAAAAGGGTAACGACGTAGGGGAGAGCTTTTCGGATCTTATGAAGAAGGTAGTTGAGAAGCAACTGGAAGAAGAAAATGCAATCATAGAAGATATTAGTGACTCATTAGTAGAAATGTTCGTTAAGGAAGAAAAAACGGGATCCGATGTGATCATCAAGTCAGAGGATACGGCTAATTCCAAGCCGATTGAAGTTCCGATTTTTGAGTGGAAGGAAGAAGAAAAACCAGTGGTTGAAAACTTCCAGCCTGTTTCAGAGGTAGGCGTGATTTCGCCGTTGACAACAATAAACGGTACCGTTAGCAGCAAAGGCCATATCCGTATTGAAGGAAGTGTGATTGGAGATGTTTTCGTCTACGGAGATATTAAGGTGACAGGCAAAGTTGCCGGTGACCTTGAGGGAGGCAACATTGAACTCGGCGGCTGTATCGTCGACGGAGACATCAAGGCAAGAGGGGATGTGGCCATCGGCAAGGACAGCACCTTATCCGGCAATATGAACGGACAGCTGATCACCATTGACGGTAAGATCAAAGGAGATGTCGAGGCGATGAAAGGGGCTCACATGTCGAGCACATCACTGGTAAAGGGCTCTATCACGGCGCCTACCTTATCCATGAGCGCAGGAGCCGAGCTGCAGGGCAAGGTAAATGTATCAAAGGAAGAGGAATAAACCCGGGTCGGGAAGCGGCCCCAGAAATACTGATATAAAGAAGGAAAGCTGCTGAAGGAATTCAGTGGCTTTTTTATATTTCAGAACGGTTTCTAACAGAATACCCACTGCGCCTCCACTTTTCCTATTCCAATTCTCCGTATAGTATGATAAACTTTTGCTATACCAAACCTTAAGGGAGTATTTATGGAAAAACAGAATATCGCATTTATGAATACAACCGTTTTGGCTTTTCTCGGTGATTCCATCTATGAAACCTATGTAAGAAGGTATGTGATGGAAAAGGGACAGGTCAATGCAGATCTCCTTCACCGGTCTGCCGTTCGGTTTGTCAGAGCTGATGCTCAGGCATATGCGCTGAAAGTGATGATGGACGAGCTTACCGATGAGGAGCAAAACCTTGTTAAACGGGCCCGCAACAAAAAGATATCAACAAAGCCGAAAAATGCAGATCCGGTTGTTTATAAATGGGCGACCGCCTTTGAAGCATTGATCGGGTTTCTTTATTTATCCCAGGATCATGGAAGAATGGAAGAGAAAATTTTACGAACCATTGAGCTGATTGAAACGAAGCAGAACTCAATGCCCCGAGGAACATCTTAATTCCCGTTGCAGGATAGAACGAGAGGCAGATTGAATCTGCCTCTCGAAAAATTTTAATACCTTTGTGCTTGCTTATTTTTTCTTATTTTTTAATCCGAGACCAATAGCAGATATCAATGAGCCCAAACCATAGAATAGCGTTGATGCTAAACCACCGGTTTGAGGTAATGATCCGGCAGGCACGGAGTCAGCTAGTATTTCTACTGGACCAGCTGGTGTTTCCTCATCTGTAATTACGGTATCCGTATCGGTGGCCGTGTCTGTATCCGTGTCTGTATCAGTATCAGTATCCGTATCTGTATCCGTGTCTGTATCAGTATCCGTATCAGTGTCCGTATCAGTGTCCGTATCGGTGTCCGTATCGGTGTCCGTATCGGTGTCAGTGTCCGTATCGGTGTCAGTGTCCGTATCGGTGTCAGTGTCCGTATCGGTGTCAGTGTCCGTATCGGTGTCTGTGTCAGTATCCGTATCAGTGTCCGTATCAGTATCGGTGTCTGTGTCAGTATCCGTATCAGTGTCCGTATCAGTATCCGTATCCGTATCAGTATCGGTGTCTGTGTCTGTGTCAGTATCCGTATCAGTATCCGTATCTGTATCTGTATCCGTGTCAGTATCAGTATCCGTATCCGTGTCAGTATCCGTATCCGTGTCAGTGTCAGTATCCGTGTCTGTGTCTGTGTCTGTATCAGTATCGGTATCGGTGTCTGTGTCAGTATCGGTGTCTGTGTCTGTGTCTGTATCCGTATCAGTATCCGTGTCAGTATCCGTATCAGTGTCCGTATCAGTATCTGTATCCGTGTCAGTATCAGTATCCGTATCCGTATCAGTGTCCGTATCAGTATCTGTATCCGTGTCAGTATCAGTATCCGTATCCGTGTCAGTATCCGTATCCGTGTCAGTATCCGTATCAGTATCGGTGTCTGTATCAGTATCCGTATCAGTATCCGTGTCTGTGTCAGTATCGGTGTCTGTGTCCGTATCACCTTCATCGGGGTCATAATAGCCAGAAGTCAAATGGCTAAGGGCTCCGGAATATGTGATGACATTATTGCTAATTGTAATCGTCAGATATTTATATGGATTTTCATTTTTTACCCCAGTGCCTTGAAGAAGACCCAAAGCAGAAAAGGTTCCGGTACCGGAAAAATAGACAATATGATCTATATTTTTCAGTGAGGAATCAAAATCTCTAAGAAGGTCTTCCACATCTGCTTGTGTTATCCCTTCACCGAGCCAAACAAATGCAGAAGAGGCTTGCTTAAAAATCACTACATTTGCACCGTTAAGCGAATATGATGTTGAACTTGGATTATCATATTTTTCAATCAATGTTATTCCTGACATTGAGATTTCTTGCGTTTGTTGATTTGCGCCCCACAGAGAATCTAATTCTACTTTAGTTGATGCATATGATGTCATTGGCGAAACTGATAACAATATAATTGAAGCTGTTAATACGCTTGCCCCAATTCTTTCTAAAATTTGATTTCTTAACAATTGAATCACTCCTTATCCATTTAAAAAACATGCTTTGCATTTCTTTATACACTGGATAAGAGAAGCTTAAACATCATAACCACACTTATTTTGTCATAATTTGAATTTATATGTATGTTTATGTCGAAAAATAATATAAAATGGCAATACGGCAATTGATAATATAGAGCAATGCGTGCAATAACGATAGGTATTTAAGGAGCTGGATGAAAGTGAGTGCAATCTTTGAAAAAAAATATAAAGAGCTGGAAAATAGGATCTTTGCTGACACACAGTGTGTTTCAAATATAGAAAAAAGCATGGGCTTGTTTTTTAAAGAGCAACCAAAGTATATTGTTTTTGTTTCGATTTGCAACGGAAACACAAGATCCATCGTTAAAAAGGGTATCGGCTATACACTCAGAGAAGCGTGGGATACTGCGGGTAAAAATATAATAAGATACCTAAAGCAAAACCCGAATTTCAACCCTAAATGGATTAAGGCAGATCTTGTGTCAAACATTGTACAAAAGGATTATTCGAGTTTATGCAACGAATTACAAATAGCAAGAGCATACTTCTATCGAGAAGGAGTTTCATTTGATGAAAATTTCAAAAATGCCATTATAGAATCGGAACTGAATTGTAGAATGATCTATGATTACAAAGAAAAAAAAATATCATTAAAGAAATTAAATCAATATTATAGCGAGATAGGAATTGAAGCTCGAAGTCAAATACCTACTCGAATATTTACTTTTAAATGCCAAGGCTATATTTATGACGACATCGTTTATAAGCTATATGATGAAGGTTATAATTTTGGCAGACGTATAGTAGAGTCAGTGAATAAAGATGTCATACATGATATTTTACAAAAATCATCAAATTTTCTAATAAATCAAGTTCAGAGTAATGGACAGTTTATCTACGGGTATTATCCATTATATGATATTAATATAAAGGGTTATAATATTTTGAGACATGCTAGCTCTTTGTGGGGATTAATTTTATGCTTTAAAATTATTAAAAGTGAGGAAATAAGGGAAAAAATTGACTTGGGAATAAAATATCTGCTAGAATATATAAAATATTATAATGATAGAACATCTTTTGTTGTAGATGAATCCCTAAGTGAAATTAAATTAGGTGGTAATGCAGTCGCTATCATTATGCTGACAGAATATATGGATACTTTTCAATGTAACGATTTCAATAAGATAATTGATGATTTGGGAAATGGTATTTTAAAACTCCAAAATAGTACAACCGGTGAGTTTTATCACGTATTAAATTCAGCGGACTTCACTGCCAAGAGCAAAAATCGTACTGTTTACTATGACGGTGAAGCAGCATTTGCATTAATAAGACTTCACAAGCATCTTAAGGATGAAAAATGGTTGAATGCAGCAACCACTTCATTCAAATATTTTGTTGATAATCAATATTCCCAATATGCTGACCATTGGTTAAGCTATGCAATTAACGAATACCTTAAATATCAATGGAGTGATGAAGTCTTTGCACTTGGCAGAGAGAATGTTGAACATAATTTAAAAAGAATTTATCAGAGAGACACTACATACCATACCTTTTTAGAACTATTGATGGCTGCATTTGAAATGACGCAACGTGTAACTGAAACAGAATCAACAAAAAATAAGATTACAGAATTTAATATGGATGAATTGGTAAAAGTTATTTTCCACAGAGTAAATCATCAGCTGAATGGCTTTATTTATCCTGAAGTTGGCATGTATTTTAAAAAACCTTTAAAAGTTGTAAATACATTCTGTGTAAGACATGATGCATTTCGCGTAAGGATTGATGATGTGCAGCATTTTATAGATGGGTACTATTATTTTTATAGGTACTATGATTTATTAATGAATAAACAAGTTGTACAGGAAGGAAAGTTGATATGAGTAAAGCAGATTTCATATTCATAGAGAATTGTAAAGACATTTTAGAAAATGGCGTATGGGATACGGACCTGTCAGTAAGACCTCGATGGGAGGATGGTACCCCGGCTCATACAATAAAAAAGTTCGGTGTCATCAACCGGTACAACCTACAGGAAGAGTTTCCGATTATGACGTTACGTCGCACATACTGGAAAAGCGCACTCGATGAACTTTTATGGATTTGGCAGAAGAAATCAAATGATATTCATGAACTGAGCAGCCAAATATGGGATAGCTGGGCAGATGAAACTGGATCGATTGGTAAAGCATACGGATATCAGCTAGGAGTAAAGCATATATATCCCGAAGGAGAATTTGATCAGGTTGATAGAGTAATTTATGAATTAAAAAATAATCCCGCCAGCCGTCGCATCTTAACAAACATTTATAACTTTCAGGACCTCCATGAAATGGGACTATATCCGTGTGCCTATTCAATGACCTTTAATGTTAGCGGAAATGTTTTGAACGCCATATTGAATCAACGGTCACAAGATATGGTGACGGCATCGAATTGGAACGTAACTCAATATAGCCTATTATTAATTATGATGGCGCAGATAGCTGGATTGAAAGCTGGTGAGCTCGTTCATGTAATTGCTGACGCGCATATTTATGACCGTCATGTTTCAATTGTAAAGGAAATGATCGCCAAGGAACCAAAGGCAGCACCAAGGCTTCAAGTAAATGGGTCCGTTAAGGATTTTTATGTATTTACAAAAGAACATTTTAAGTTGGAAGACTATCTTTATCATGATTTTGATGAAAAAATACCTGTTGCGATTTGATGAAGGAGTGGTAAGGAATGAAAACAATTGTCGCGGTTGATAATAACTGGGGGATCGGAAAGGAAGGCGGACTTCTCGTCCATCTTCCCGGCGATATGCAGTATTTTAAAGAAAAGACAACCGGTAAGGTGGTGGTAATGGGAAGAACGACCTTTGAATCATTGCCTGGGAAAAAGCCGTTAAAAGATAGAGTCAATATCGTGTTGACCAGAAATTCGGATTTTGTACCTGAGGGCTGCATCAGATGCGGCTCCATGGGCGAGCTGTTTAAGGTTCTGGAAAACTATGATATGGAGGATGTTTTTATCATCGGTGGAGCAGATATTTACAGACAGTTCAGCCCCTATTGCAGCGGCCATCTGGTAACGAAGATCAATGCTGTTTTCGATGCGGACAAGCACTTTGAAAATCTGGATCTGCGCGGTGATCTAGAGCTTGCGGGAGAAAGTGAAACACAAAATGACAACGGCGTGGAATACCGGTTTACGGAGTATAGGAGAAGATAAATTGAAAGAAGAACAGGCCTCCGGGAATAAAAATTTAATCATAGGCAGAAACCCGGTCATGGAAGCCTTAAAAAGCGGCAGAGAGATTGACAAGATGCTTATCGCAAAAGATGGGGAAGGCTCCATCAAAAAAATTATCGGTATGGCAAAGGAAAAAAATCTTTTCTATCAATTTGTAGAAAAAACTGCACTGGACAGGATTGCCGACGGCGGAGTTCATCAGGGTGTGATCGCCTACATTTCCACGTATGAGTATTGCGATCCGGAGGATCTCCTCGAAAAGGCCCGGCAAAAGGGAGAAGACCCTTTTCTCATCATTCTGGATGGCATTGAGGATCCTCACAATCTGGGAGCAATCATGCGTACAGCTGACGGGGCAGGAGCCCATGGAATCATTATACCGAAGCGCAGAGCTGCAGGGATAACGGATGTGGTAGCCAAGGCATCTGCCGGAGCAGTAGAATATGTCCCCGTAGCAAAGGTTTCCAATATCGCACAGACCATCGATAAGCTGAAGGGAAAAGGCGTATGGATCGGAGCCTGCGACATGGATGGTACGGAATATGATAAGGCCGACTTGAAGGGCAGCCTGGCATTGGTCATCGGTGCTGAAGGCCAAGGGGTCAGCAGGCTGGTAAAGGAAAAATGCGACTTTGTCCTTTCCATCCCGATGTCAGGTCAGATTTCATCCTTGAATGCCTCAAATGCTGCGGCAGTACTGATGTATGAAGTTAAGAGACAAAGAAAAGGGTAAGCGGGATACAAATGGTTCCAAACTATACTGAATTCTCAGATGAAAAGCTAGTTACGTTGGCACAGGAAGGCGATGAAATAGCAGAAGAGTATCTCATTAGAAAATTTAAGAATGTGGTCAGAAGTAAAGCACATCTTTATTTTATGGTGGGCGCAGATAGCGAGGATATCGTTCAGGAGGGAATGATAGGAATTTTTAAGGCGATCCGGAGCTATAATAAGACCAAGCAGGCATCCTTTCATACCTTTGCGGAGATCTGCATCAACCGGCAAATCATAACGGCGATCAAGCGTGCAACAAGGCTGAAGCATTCACCTCTGAACACTTCTGTATCGTTGAGCAAGCCGCTATCTGATTCTGAACCCGATACCACGCTGGAGGAAACCTTATCCGCCAGCAGCAATACGGATCCTGAGGCGCTCTTCCTACTGAAGGAGGATATGGGATATCTTGAAGGGAATGGTGCCGAAATCTTCAGTGATTTGGAACTGACCGTCTGGAACGAATATCTGAAGGGAAAAACATACCTTCAGATTGCCGTAATCACCGGAAGATCTCCCAAGGCGATCGATAATGCAATTCAAAGGACAAAGCGGAAATTAGAGCTATATTTAGGACGGTAAAATGTATTGACATTGCGTGGTGTATTATAGTAAAATATCCATTAGTGTCGGATAGCTAGTTTTGCTGTTGTAGCTCAGTCGGTAGAGCACTTCCTTGGTAAGGAAGAGGTAGGCAGTTCGAACCTGCTCAACAGCTCCAATTATATTTGGCTTTTATTACCGAACATTGTATTGTACTACAGAATGTATGGAAAGTTATCAAAAACGGAGGATTACGAAAATGGCAAAAGCTAAATTTGAAAGAAACAAACCCCATGTTAACATCGGGACAATCGGTCATGTAGACCACGGCAAGACAACATTGACAGCCGCAATCACAAAGACATTATTTAAGAGATTCGGACTCGGCCAGATGGTAGCCTTCGATCAGATCGACAAGGCACCGGAAGAA
>CAKMKG010000008.1 GCA_927441425.1 uncultured Bacillota bacterium
AAAAATGTTCTAGAGAAGGCGTTCGGCGTTCAGCAGGGTACGGCATTGCTGGAAAGAGTCACGAAGACGCTGCGAACAAAGGCCTTTGAGTTTATCCGAAAAGCTGATTATAAGAACCTGATGAACATGATCGTAAACGAACATCCTCAGACCATCGCCTTGATCCTTTCCTATGCCAGAGCAGATCAGGCTTCCTCCATTATCGCCGAACTGCCGAAGAACATTCGTGTGGATGTGGTGGAAAGAATCGCGAGGATGGACAGAACGTCTCCGGAAGTGATCAGACAGGTAGAAGCAATATTAGAAAGAAAATTTGAATCCGTCGTATCCATCGACCTCTTGGAGGTTGGCGGGATCAACTATATAGCAGAAATCATGAATAATATCGACAGAGGAACTGAGAAATTTATCTTTGATGAGTTGAGCAGAAATGATCCGAAGCTGTCGGAAGAAATCAGGAAGCGGATGTTCGTATTCGAGGATATCATTATTTTGGATCCCCTTGCAATTCAAAGATTCCTCAGAGAAGTGGATACAAAGGAAATGTCTATTGCTCTTAAGGGATCCAACAAAGAGGTGGCCAATGTCATCTTTGAAAATATGTCTCAGCGTATGGGTGAAACCGTAAAAAGTGAAATGGAATACTTGCATAACATTAGGGTAAGAGATGTAGAAGATGCACAGCAGAAGATTGTGGCGATCATTCGAAGGCTTGAAGAAGAAGGCGAAATCGTCATATCTAAGGGCGGAAAGGATGATATGATTGTCTAGTATCGTAAAAGCGAAACAGCTGACCTATACACCGCCGAAACCTCCGGATACCAGCAGAGAAATGCTGGATATCGAAAAGGGGGACCTTGAAAAAGTCAGCATCGATGATGTGAATGAGAAAAAGGAAACCATCCTCAGACAGGCGCTCAAAAAGGCAAGACACATTGAAAGTGAGGCAAAGTTGAGGGCGGATGGTCTGGTTGAAAGCGCAGTGAAGAGCAGCCGGGAGATTATGAATTTAGCTGAGAAAAAAGCCTATGACGAAGGATATCTCCGCGGCTTGGTGGATGGTGCCAACGCATCAGAAACTGCGGCAGAGGAAGGACTTCACGAACTAAGACGGCTGATTGAATTGTTTAAAACAGACCAGAAGGAAGCATTGGAAAGAAACGAGAAGGACCTGGTGGAAATCGCCTTTGAACTGGCGAAAAAAATCATGAAGCAGCATGTGCAAACTGATGAGAATGCAGTACAGAAAATGCTGGAAGAGATCATCATGGAAAACGAAGGAAGCCTGAAGATTTATTTCTCAGAATACCAGAAAACCCTGGGGGTTCATATTGATAGATCCATTATTAAAAAGCTTAGAACTATGATGAAAGATGCCAAGCTGGTTCTGATTAAAGAAGAAGACCTGATCATGAGCGAGACGGAAGGCGGTATCGTGGATATGAGCGTACCGGTTCAGCTGGAACAACTGAAAAAGGCTGTTGACCACGCATACTAGCAGAGTTTGTCCTCCCATGAGCCGATAAGGAGCTTTCTAGATGGATACAAAGAAATATTGCAGAATCATTCGCAATGCAGATTGCCATTCGTATTTCGGCAAGATCGACAAGGTCATCGGGATGATGATCGAATCCAACGGACCCGATTGTAAAGTCGGGGATCTGTGCAAGATTTACGGACACGGGAATAAGAAATATATCAGCGCCGAAGTGGTCGGCTTCCGAGGAAACAAAGTGCTACTCATGCCCTATGAGGAGCCGGAAGGAATCAGCTCAGGAAATCTTGTAGAAGCCACCCATTCCGCACTAAAGATCGGTATGTCGGAAAAGCTGATCGGCAGAGTCATTAGTGCGACGGGAGAACCTATCGATGATGGTGGACCCATCGAATGCAGTTTGCAGTATGAAGTGCAGAGTGTCAGCTCCAATCCCCTTTCCAGACCGAGAATCCATGACATATTGGAATTCGGAATCAAGCCCATTGACGGGCTATTGACAATTGGAAAAGGGCAGAGAATGGGTATCTTCGCAGGAAGCGGAGTCGGGAAAAGTACTCTGATGGGTATGATTGCCAGAAATGTAAAAGCCGACGTAAACGTCATCGCCTTGGTAGGAGAGAGAGGAAGAGAGGTCCGGGAGTTCCTGGAACGGGATCTTGGACCGGAAGGGCTGGCCCGCTCTGTGCTCGTGGTTGCAACCTCTGATCAGCCTCCGATGCAGAGAATGAAATGTGCTATGGTTGCCACTACCATCGCAGAGTATTTCAAGGATTTGGGCAAGGATGTATTGCTCATGATGGACTCTCTTACCAGATTTGCAATGGCCCAGAGAGAAATCGGGCTTGCCACGGGAGAACCGCCGGTGGCCAGAGGATATACCCCTTCCATCTACTCCATGATGCCGAAGCTTCTGGAACGGACGGGGAACTTTGAGAATGGTTCCATCACAGGCATCTATACGGTGCTGGTGGAAGGTGACGATGTGAATGAACCGATTTCAGATACCGTACGAGGGATCATCGATGGGCATATTGTTCTATCCAGAAAAATAGCAATGCGAAATCATTATCCCGCCATCGATGTACTGGGAAGCGTCAGCAGACTGATGAATGATATCGCGGAGCAAGAGCAGATCGATGCAGCGGGCAAGATTAGAAACCTGATGTCCATCTATGATACAAACTATGACCTGGTAAACATCGGCGCATATAAAAGCGGGACAAACAGACCGCTGGACGAAGCCATCTCAAAGATAGGCAAAATAAATGAGTATCTGCAGCAAAATGTGAATGATAAATTCCAGTATGAAGACAGTGTCCAAATGCTGAAGGCAGCGATCCTATAAAAGAACCGGCATAGGAAGGAAGCAGAAGCAAAAAACTTATGAAGTGGAGGACAGCATTTTATGAAGAAGTTTGAGTTCCAATTAGAAAAACTTCTGTCCTATAAGGGACAGCTGTTGGACAGTGAAATGATGACGCTGGCAGTGCTGAATAATCAACTGTCCGAGGAACAGCATAAGCTGCGTTCCCTTCAACTGGAACAGGAGCAATGCAGAAAAGATTTCGAAAGTAAGATGCTGGAGAAAACCACTCCTGCGACCTGTAGGATGTACATCTATTATACAGAGCATCTCAAGGAACAGATCCTCAATGTGGAAAGATTGATTGAAAGCATTCAGGCACAGGTAAACAAACAGATAGAGCTGATCAAAGGACTAAAGTTGGAAACGAAATCTCTAGAAATACTTAAGACTTCCAGGTACGACGAGTACAAGAAAGAAGATCTGAAAGCCGCAGAAAAGCAGCTGGAGGAATTTGTGTCAACAGTGAAGATCATGAAGAAATCAAGCTAGAGAATTTCGTCCAAATATATTTCGTAGATTTTTACTGCGAAGACTTTTGAGGAAAGGAGGAAAAAGATGAATATCGACAATAGCTTAGGAATGACATTATTTTCAAACGACGTAAGCGGTACAACTCCGGGCATGGGTAGTTTCAATGGACTGCCGAAGGTTCTCGGGGAAAGTCCGTCAGGGTCCCTGTTCCAACAATTGATCTCCCAGATGCTAATGGAAAGAAATGGAATATATGAAACACCTCCTGCGGGAAAAAACGGGGAAGAACAGAATAGAGCCGGCGGAATCGGAAATTTAGTATCCGAGCTGCTTCAAGCAGGAGGAAATCTGGCGAAGATCAGGCTTCTAAATGGGGAAAACGGGATCGGCGAATCAGCGGAAGCCAATGGACTGCCGACGGATGCCATAGACGAAAACAATGGGTCCATAAATGGGATTCAGGCTTTGATGGCGGGATTTGTTAATCCGGTCCAGACGTCAACCGATGATACGACTCCTACAGGCGCTCAAACCATGAAGGGCGCTATAGAAGCATCGGCATTAGAAATTGGTTACCTTCGGACAGCAGGAAGTGAATCGGAAGTTCAGGCATCCCAGAAGAATATCCTAACCAATACCGCACCGGAAGACAGCTTGGGAGCGACTGCAACAATGACGGATCGAAAGACAGCGGAAACCGATGCGATGACAATGGCAAACGATGGGAAGGTGGCGCTCGAGGAAAGGAACACTGTTCTGCAGTCAGCAAAGACAGAATATGCAAATGCAGCGGTTATAGGCAGTGAGAAACCGGAACTGAACGACATAAAATTGCCAAACGATGGGAAAACAGAGCAGATGAAAGGGATGACTGAAAAACCGGAAACGATAGCTGGACAGGAAACCAAGCACTCTGAAATCGGAAGCAACAAGCAGACTGCCGACCTAGGGAATCCAGTGAAGGAATTGAAAGCTGATACCGTAAAGATGGCGAAATCAGAAACCGAAACGGAAGGGATCAACCTGGAAAGGAACGGATTTCAGAACTCAATCCAAGGAGCTGTATCAACAAGAAACGCAGCAGAGACAAGCCAGTTGCCCCAACCGGTTGAAACAAGCCAGCCTTACAGTCAGATCAAAGCAGAAATCTTAACAAAGCTAGAAGAGAATGGTCCGACAGAATTCAAAATGCAGCTGGATCCAGAAGATTTGGGACAGATCGACATCAAACTGAAGCTCAGCGATGGGAAGCTGATCATCGACATACTGGCCGCAAATACAAAAACGCAGGCCATGTTAACAGGGCAGGTTGACAAGCTGATCGCAAGCATGGGACTTCAGAATGTAGTGGTAGAAAGTGTTCATGTGAACCAACAGATGAATTCACAAACACAGGACAATAGCCAAAGTCAGGGATTCACAATGAATGCGGCAATGGATTTCTCCCAGAGAAAGCAGCAGGAACAAGCCCAGCAGCAAATTCTCAATGATAGCAGGCTGGCAGGAACCTTGAATCAGCAGCAGGATGAAACTCAAACCAGCAATCAAGCAAACCGCATCGAAGCAATGCGATACGATACCCACAGAATGAATTATGCGGTATAGAAAGGAGGAAATAATATGTCAATCGATTCAATCAACAACTACGGAACAAGCGGCACAAGCAACACGAGCAAATCGTCCGGTACCGGTACGTTGTCAATGGATGACTTCTTGCAGCTTCTGGTTGCGCAACTGAAGAACCAGGATATGTACAATACGATGGATGACTCGCAATACATGGCACAAATGGCACAGTTTTCTATGCTGCAGGCGATTACCGATATGAGCGAATTGTCAATGACTTCCTATGGGGTAAGCCTGATCGGCAAAGAAGTGACCATAGCAAAGATTGCAGATGACGGGACTGTCTCAAGTCTCAAGGGTATCGTTGACAGCGTGAATTTCTATAACGGCAGCCCTCAGGTCGTGGTTGATGACATGAGCTACTCGCTGAGCAGCGTGATGCAGGTGAATGAGCCCAAGATCATCATTCCAAACAGTGAGATAAAATGACAATGAGTAGAAGGTGAATGAGATGTCCAATGAGATTTCGGGCAATCGATACAATCTGACGGATGCCATCATCAGGCAAACCGAAAAGGTCAATTCCTCGGGCAGCAAACCGGGAGGAGCCAACAGCCAGATCACCAACGGCAGGTCCTTCCAGGAAATTTTAAACGAGCAGCTTAACCACAGGATTTCCTTTTCAAAGCATGCAACGCAAAGAACGGAAGACAGAAATATCCAGATCAGCGAAAGCGATCTGAACCGTTTGGAGGATGCCTGCGACAGAGCACAGCAAAAGGGGATCAAGGATGCCCTGATTGTGATGGAGGACTCCGCATTTATCGTAAACGCCCTCAACAAAACCGTTATCACAGTCGTTGATAAAAATGAAATGAAAAGCAACGTATTCACAAATATTGATGGTGCCGTATTTATATAGCTGGACCTTGAAACAGGAAGCTATGGTGTGCTTTGACCGACAGATAAGCGCACAACGGACACAGAAAGGATTATAAAATGATAGGATCTATGTATTCCGCAGTTTCAGGTTTGTCTGCACATCAGACAAAGATGAATGTCATTGGTAACAATATTGCCAATGTAAACACCTATGGCTTCAAGTCAAGCCGAGTTACTTTTTCCGATGTATTTTACCAGACGATCAACAGCGCTACAGGCTCGAAGGGAGATGCAACATCAGGCACAGGAGGAACCAACGCAACCCAACTGGGTTATGGAGCAAAGGTCAATTCCGTCGATGTCATCAACACCCGTGCAGGCAGTGCGACCACTGACCGTGCGCTGGACGTTTATATCAACGGCGACGGCTACCTCCCTGTAAAAGATAGTGATGGAACAATCAAATATACCCGTGTCGGCGTGCTGAGCTTTGACGACAGCGGAAATCTTGTGGACAGAAACGGAAATAAAGTGCTGGGCTTTAATCTGGATGAGACGACAAAAAACGCGATTCTCAATGCAGACGGAACCCAAGCAGTTAATGAATTGCAGGTCATCAACATTCCGGCGGCAGAACGGGAAAAATATACCGGCATCGCCATCGGATCCAATGGTGAAATCACCGCCATCAGGGAAGGCGACCCCACCTTTGTGCCGGCAACCGGCACGGGCTGGATGGATGGACTTCCAACGGTCGACCCTGCATCAAACTATAAGGGAAGTATTACGGTGACTGCGAACCGCGAGGTGACGGCAGGAGCTCATCCTATTACGGTATCTTCCAACGCTGCAGCTGGTTTAACCGCATTGGTGCTAACCCGTGTTGGACTCAGCGACACCTATACCTTATCCTATGGAGCGGGGCCAACGCAGGTAAACGGTGAGCTTGATCCAGCAACCAACACGGTGGCATTCAACGTTCCGGGTATTGGTACAACTACCGGTACTGTAACGGTACCGATCGACCCGAGCGGTACGAATGGGTATAATCTCGGGAATAACGCTTCAACTGGTCCAGGAGCCTTGGGAACTGTTGATTATACCTCATATTTGATCACCTCTACCGTTGTCGATAAATCCGGGGCTACGATCAATTTGCCCACAGTGACCTGGGGCGGTGCTACACCTGCAACAAATATTGCCTTTGGTCAGGTTTCGGTAGATATAGATACTGCTGATTTTGAAGATGCGCTAGATGCCGGCTTTACCAATGTGGTGATTGGATCCGTAGGTGCAGGAGCCGGTGTACCGACGAAAATCGCAAGCATCGCAACTGTGAAGTTTGGCAACCCGGACGGACTGTCTCAGGATGGAGAGAGCTACTATGTTCAAACTCCAAACTCGGGAGATCCAATCGCAACGATTCCGGGGAGCGGTGGTACGGGAAACTTCCGTGCCGGTGCGCTGGAAATGTCCAACGTAGACCTTTCCAGAGAGTTCACGGAGATGATCATCACCCAGAGAGGCTTCCAGGCGAACACAAGAATGATCACAACATCGGATGAATTGCTGTCTGAGCTGGTCAGCATGAAGAGATAACCCACTTTTCATTCAGAGGGAGCTGAATGCTCCCTCTGAATGAATTCTATTTATAAAGAATGGTACCGCTAATTTTGGGGATGGAGGAACTGATATGATTAAGCTTACGAAATTAAACAAAAGTAATGATGAGACATTTATCCTGAACTGCGAGCTTATCGAAACAATAGAAGAAAGACCGGACACAACGATCCGTCTTGTAAACGGCAAGCATTTTGTCGTAGCGGAAAGCGCCGCGGAAGTAGTATCAAAGGTAGTTGCTTTCAAGAGGAACATCTACGGAAGATAAAATATAAAAAAGGGCGGATGGAAGACTGGAATCCAGACTTTCATGACAGGCCTGTAGTTAGAGGAGTATAGTTCAATGGAATTAAGCGTTCTGATAGGGTATGTAGCAGTTGTATTCGCAATAATATTCGGAATTGTATTTGGTGATGACGGGATCAATTTTTCTTTGCTGTCGAACTTTATTAATGGACCGAGCATATTTATTGTACTGGGAGGAACCTCGTTTGTACTCCTGGCATCTTTCCCGCTTAAAGTATTCAAGCTTATTCCAAAACATATTAAAATGATCATCAGCAAGGATAAAAAAGACCCCAATGAATACATTGAAATCATCACGGAGTTGTCCAAAGAAGCAAGAAAAAAAGGGTTGCTCGCCTTGGAGGATAAAGCACTGACCTTTGAAGACGATTTCTTAAGGGAGAGTATCCTTTTAATCGTTGATGCGATCGAACCGGACAAGCTGAAGGGTTGGTTTGAGCAGAAGATGACAAATATAGAAAGGCGGAACCAGGAGGAAAAAAGGTTTTATGATTTTGGTGCTGCCCTCGGGCCCGCCTTCGGAATGCTAGGTACACTGATCGGGCTGGTGAATATGCTGAAGGCCATGAGCCTGGATGGAGGCGCTGAAGCACTGGGGGAAAATATGTCGGTAGCACTGATTACGACATTTTACGGCTCGATGCTTGCAAACTGCGTCTTTATGCCCATAGGGAACAAGCTGGAGATTGCCCAGGAACGGGAAATGTTGTATAAAGAAATGATTATTGAAGGAATCATTGCCATCAAAGAAGGGGAGAACCCAAGATATATTCAGGAAAAACTGAAAAACTTCCTTGCGGAGCATGAAATATTAAGGGACAGCGCAGATGGGGATGGAGACGGAGAAGGAAAGAAAAGCAAGGGGAGCAAAAAAGAAAAGAAGTCAAAGAAGAAGGAATAATGAATGGCTAAGAAAAAAAGCAATATAAATAAGGATGCGTGGCTGAATACATATGCAGATATGATTACCTTAATCCTGGTATTTTTCATTCTGCTTTATTCCATGTCGACGATTGACCAAGAAAAGTTCAGACTGCTGGTTAAGGCTTTTACGGCTGATCCCGAGACCATAGAACAAATTCGTTTGATGGAAAGTGAGAATGAGGAGGATGCGGGACAGCCGGATGCGGAGCAGGGTGGCATTGATGGAGATCTGATTGCGGCTGACATTGAGGACCTTGAGGACTTGTATCAGCATTTGAAAAAATATGTGCAAGAAAATCAGCTTGAGGAAGCGGTTCAAGTGGAAAAAGGCGAGGACATGGTTTTTGTAAGATTTATGTCAAACCTATTCTTTGAAGCGGACAGAGCAGTCCTGAAAAGCGGAGGCAAAGAGATTTTGAACTATGTGGGAGAAGCGTTGGGACAGGTAGAACCACAAATCAAATTTATTCGGATTGATGGACATACTGCAGAGGCAGGGCGGGGAACAAACACTGTAGACAACAGAGAACTGTCCACCGATCGGGCCAACGCGGTTTTAAAATATCTTGAAGAGCTTTATATAAAGGAGCCGTCCAAACTGATGGCAGTAGGCTATGGATTGTATCGTCCCGTTGCACCAAATGACAGTGAAGCGAATCGTGCAAAGAACAGACGGGTTGAAATCTTGGTTGCGAAGACAGACAGCGTACAGGATGAACTCGATAAAATTTATGAAATGGTCGATCAAGCCGACCTTGCCCAGGAGAATCCCAATCAAGATAATCCAGCAAACAACGAGTAGCGAGTAGGAGATTGCATTATGAGCGAAATTCTTTCACAAAGTCAAATTGACAGTCTATTAAGCAGTTTGACCAGTGGCAATAAAGAAACTGAACTACCGGAGCAGGGAGCCGGGAAAAAGATTAAGGACTACGACTTCAGGAGCCCGAAACTTTTTACGAGAGAACAGCTGAAGTTGCTGTACAGCATTTATGAAAACTATGCAAGAATTCTCTCTTCCTACATCACCGGTGTGCTGCAAACCTATACCTTGGTGGAAATCATCGAAGTTGAGGAACAGCAGTATTATGAGTTCAATAATGCGCTGCCGGATTCCGTGCTCATGGGAGTTTTGGATTTTGCAGTAAAAGAGGATAATAACGATGAGGACCTTGTCCTACTGGATTTCTCAAAGGATATCGGATATTGCTGCATTGATCGGCTGCTTGGCGGATCCGGCAAGCCTCTGGAGGCAGACCGGGAGTATACGGAGATTGAGCTTGGAATCCTTGAACATATGATGAAGGGCATGGTGAATCTTATGAAAAACGTCTGGCTCGATTATCTGGAAGTTGCACCCCGCCTGCTCAAGCTCGAGACGAATGCCAGAATTCTGCAAGGAATCAGCGCCGATGAAAATGTAGTCATTGTTGTTATGAGTGTTATGGTAAATGATACCCAGGGAAAGATGAATATTTGTATCCCGGCCGTAACGCTGGATACCATGTTTAAATTGAAGAATGCCCAGAGTAAAAGAAAGGAAAGGCGTGGTGATCTGCTGACGGATGCCCAGAGACGGGCGGATATCATGCGGGAGATCAGCGAGTCAGATCTGGAAATCACCGGCATCCTAGGAACCATCGACGTATTATCAAGAGATTTGATCGATTTGGAAGTTGGAGATATCATAAAACTGAACAAGAACGAGAAATCAATGGTAGACTTGGCAGTGGGAGAGACCGTCTGGTTTCGGGGAGAAATGGGGGCCTATAATAAAAAGAGAGCCATTGCAATAAGACAATCTATACAGAGAGGAAGTGACCATATTAAATGACAAGTGACAATGAAATGTACAAACTGACAGAGATGGAAATCGACGTAATTGGCGAAGTGATGAATATTAGTATGGGCGCTGCCGCTACGGCAATGTCTACCATACTGGATAAAAAGGTCAGTATCACAACACCAAGAATCGAAACGATGTCGATTGACGAATTTGAATTTTCTTATTTGGAGCCGGTAATCGGTGTTTTAATCAAGTATATTGAGGGTATTGACGGTACGAATATTTTACTCTTAAGAGAAGATGACTTGAAAAAGATACTGGGGCATCTGCTGTCAATGGATCCCGCGGAAATGGTCGAGCTGGATGAAATCAGTATGAGTGCGATCTGCGAGATCATGAACCAGATGATGGGATCATCGGCCAGTGCGCTGGCATCCTTCCTTGGACAGGTTGTCAACATCTCACCGCCTGAAATCTTGGATACCACGGAGAATGTGAAACAGCTATTCTCATTGACTGGGGAATATCTGGTCAGCATCAAATTCGATCTAGTGATCGACGGCCTGATTGAGAGTGAGTTTATCAGTGCGATGGATCCTCGGCTGGCGAAGGAAATTGTGAAGAGGTCCTTTGGTGCAAGCGACATGGAAGAGGAGACGGAAGGTGAGGCACCTTCCCCAGGGGTCACAGAGGGGGCGACGGCAGCCCCGGAAGTGCCTGTAGCCTCAGCTCCGATTCAGGAAACACCGCCTCAGGTTCAGACAGTTGCAGCCCCAGCTCCGATTCAGGAAGCCCCGCCTCAAGTACAGGCAGCACCTGTCGAGGCAAGATCGACCATGGTTGAGCAAGCGCCAAAACAGCAAGTGCAGGCAACGCCATATAACTTTCGGCCTTTGGGAGTCGATAAAACTGCTGCCGAGCTGGGAATCGATGATAACAATTTAGAGCTGATCATGTCGGTGCCGATTCAAATCACGGTGGAACTTGGTAAAACAAAAAAGAAGATTAAGGACATTGCAGAGCTTACGGTTGGCAATATCGTAGAACTGAACCGGCAAGCCGGAGATCAAGTCGATGTCGTAGCGAATGGGAGGCTGATCGCAAGAGGAGATGTGGTTGTTGTGGACGACAACTACAGTGTGCGAATCACAGAAATTATCAAGGCAAAAGACGGAAATTTCAATGAGATAAAGTAGGATATCATAGTAATAATATAAGAGAGGTAGAAAAACAATGGCTAAGATTTTAATAGTTGACGATGCGGCATTTATGAGAATGATGGTAAAAGACAATTTAAAGAAAGCAGGCTACACCGATTTCCTGGAAGCGGGCGACGGCGAGGATGCAGTGAACAAGTACACAGAAAACAAACCGGATCTGGTTTTGTTGGATATCACCATGCCGATTAAAGACGGCATTCAGGCACTGCAGAACATTAAGCAGATCAATCCTCAGGCCAAGGTGATCATGTGCTCTGCAATGGGTCAGGAGGGTATGGTTGTGGAAGCAATCAAGCTGGGTGCTTTGGATTTTATTGTAAAGCCCTTTAAACCGGAACGTCTGATTCAGACCGTTAAAAATGTTCTGGGAGATTAATCGAAGGAGATTCTAAATTGTTTGGAGATATTATATCAATGCTGTTTGCGCTGGTAGGCACGGCTTGTATTATCGTGTTGACGTACTTTGCTAGTAAGTGGTATGCCAGAAAAATGGGACCGATTGCTGGAGGGAGACACATTAAAGTCATCGATAGACTGGTTGTCAGCAAAACGGGATCCATCCTGATCATCGATATCGGCGGAAGACAATATATGGTGGGCATCAGCGACCAAAATGTTCAGATTTTAATGGAGCTCGAGGAAACCATTCCCTTGCCCATGAACAATGGGGCCGGCGGAGATGGCTTGAAAGGTCTAATCAACGGAGACAGCTATAAGAGCGTTTTCGATGCGATCAAAAAACGGAGGGGTGTTGACTAGTTATGGAATTCATTATTAATGGCCAAGGCTCCGACGTTGTGAAAATGATTCTGATTATGACCATGATCAGCCTTGCTCCTTTTATCCTGCTTATGATGACATGTTTCACCAGAATCATCATCGTGTTTTCCTTTTTAAGGACTGCCTTGGGGATACAACAGACACCACCGAATCAGGTGTTGGTCGGGCTGGCACTCTTTGTAACTTTTTTTATCATGCAGCCGGTATTAGCGCAAGTCAATGAGACCGCGCTGCAGCCGTATAACGACGGGCTGATCGAAACCCAGGAATTTCTGGACAGGGCAGCGGTGCCCATGAAGGAATTCATGCTAAAGCAGACGACCACCAAAGATGTACAATTATTTAAAGACTTGTCCGCGGATGAGGATATCGCGGCCATGGAAGCAGATGAACTGCCGTTACATATCGTCATACCTGCTTTTATCACAAGTGAATTGAAGCGTGCCTTTTTAATCGGATTTTTATTATTCATACCATTTTTAATTATCGATATGATCGTATCGAGCACGTTGATGTCGATGGGAATGATCATGCTACCCCCGGTCATGATATCACTGCCGTTTAAGCTATTATTGTTTGTTGTAGTGGATGGCTGGGGACTTCTGATCAAAACCTTAGTGATGACCTATAACTGACGAAAGGGGTGCTGCCAATGGACACGATACAATTGACCGAGATCTTTCGGGATGCAATCCTGACAGGCTTTAAAGTAGCATCGCCTATCTTATTAGTGAGTATTCTGGTGGGATTGTTTATCTCAATTATACAGGCGGCAACATCGATCAATGAGCAGACGATGACTTTTGTACCCAAACTCATCATCGTTGGGCTGATGATGATCGTTTTCGGTGGCTGGATGCTACAGGAGATGGTTGATCTGGTGAATCGGATCTTTGAATTTATCGGAACATCGATATAACGTCCCTGAACATATGCGTTATAGTTTGAAAGCGAGTTAATATATGAATAGAATCACAATGGGTGACAGGGTTGTTAAATGATTTAAACAGTTGGTATATTTTTTTATTGGTAAGTTGCAGGATGACAGGCGTGATTTTCTTCAATCCGGTTTTTGGAAGAAGCAGTGTTCCGACCCTGGTGAAGATCGGCCTTTCCCTTGGACTTGCACTCAATATCACCCACGGCTTGGCTGACTTTCAAGTTGCAGACTATACCACCATCGACTTACTTATTTCCATGGTGAGAGAATTTGCGGTCGGGTATGCGATCGGCTTCATCATGCAGATGTTTCTGGCCGTATTCCACATCGGAGGTGAATTGACGGACCTCCAACTGGGATTCAGTATGGCGCAGATGTATGACCCATCTACCAACTCACAAGTTTCCGTAACCGGCAACTTATTAACCATCATGTACGTGCTACTGTTTTTCATTACCAACAGTCATCTGTCCCTGCTGGCCATCGCGACGAAATCCTATCTGGTGATACCCGTAGGGCTGGGTGGAGTCAGCAGTAAAATTGGCATCTACATGATAGAAGTGTTTGGATATATTCTGGTTTATGCCGTTCAGCTGGCCTTGCCGATTATTGTAACAGAGATTCTCGCCGAGGTAGCCGTGGGTATCCTCATGCGGGTGGTACCGAACATCAATGTATTTATTGTCAATATGCAGCTCAAGATTCTGATCGGACTCATCGTGCTTGTGACAATGATTCCGATGCTGGTTCGCTTTCTGGGGAAGATCAACATGATCATGCTGGACAGAATGGAAGACGTCCTAAAATACTTTATATGATTCGTTGATAAAATATTCACTCGGGAACCGCCGTTTTTTAAGATGCTTCGCATGAAAAACGGTGATAGGTTTCACGGTTCCCTATATAAATATTTTATCAACTACAAATATGATTTTACCAACTGAAGGAGGGTGCTCAGCTCGCACAATGTATAGAAGCGAGCGTCGAAGGGAACCATTGGTTCCCTAGCGAAGTGCCGAAGGCACGAAGGAGGGTGCTCAGCTCGCGTAGCGAGTGCCGAAGGTACGAAGGGGGGGATCACTGTGGCAGAAGCGAATAAATCCGAAAAAGCAACCCCCAAAAAGAAAAGGGACGAGCGAAAAAAGGGAAACGCCTTTCAAAGCAGAGACGTCGTCAGTGTAGTGACCCTAATCATCGGATTTTTCATGATCAGCAAGCTGGGTGGATTCATCGTAGTTCAGGTAAAAAACCTTTACCTCAGCAATCTGGACAAGATGAGCAGACTCCATGAATTATCCATCGCAACCTGCATGCAGATCCTGAAAGAGACTACAATGGTTTTCTTCATTTCCACTGTGCCGATCCTCATCCTGCTGGCGATGACGGGCATCATCATGTCAGGTGCACAAACCGGGTTTCTGGTTTCAGGAGAACTGCTGCAGTTCAAATACAGCAGAATCAGCATGCTGCAGGGCTTCAAGCGAATGTTTTCTTTGCGGTCGCTGGTAGAGCTAGTAAAATCCCTGATCAAAGTGGCCATCATCCTGTGGGTGATCTACACCAGCGTGCTGGATCTCATGATTGTGACCCCGGATATACTTCATACCAGTCTGGACAGCACCGTGGTTTTCATGATGGAGCGGATCATGTCCATCGTATATAAAATTTGCCTGATCTTCGTAGCGGTGGCTGTTTTGGACTTTGGTTACCAAAAGTATGATTATGAATCGAAACTAAAGATGACCAAGCAGGAGGTAAAGGACGAATACAAGCAGACAGAGGGAGATCCTTTTATCAAAGGAAAGATCAAAGAAAAGCAGCGTAGGATGAGCATGAACCGAATGATCCAGCAGGTTCCGAAGGCTGATGTCATCATCAGAAACCCGACACATTTTGCGATTGCACTGAAATATGACATTGAAAATGACCAGGCGCCGATCGTATTGGCAAAAGGCCAGGATTATCAAGCGAAACGAATTATTGATGTAGCAATGAAACATAAGATTTTGATCACGGAAAATAAGCCTCTGGCAAGAAGCTTATATGAAATGGTCGAAGTAAATGACTATATTCCGGCTGAATTTTATCAGGCTGTGGCAGAGTTGATGGCCTGGGTTTATAGCAATAGAGAAGGTAAGAAATAGTATGAAATTACTGACAAACGTAGTGGTTGTATTTGTTGTCATGGTCATTGGATTGATCATTATACCATTGCCGCCATTTTTCCTGGATTTTATGTTTATTATAAGCATATCGATCTCGTTGATGATCCTGATCACAACGATGTTTATCAAGGGGCCTTTGGAATTTTCCATCTTCCCTTCTCTGCTGTTGATAACCACATTGCTTCGGCTGGCCTTGAATATATCCTCCACCCGTTTGATTCTGTCCAACGGCGGTGAGGCAGGACAGATCATCGCAACCTTCGGAAGCTTTGTATTGGGTGGAAATGCCATTGTAGGCTTTATCGTATTTATCATTATCGTCATCGTCCAGTTTGTTGTAATCACCAAAGGTGCAGAAAGAATCGCGGAAGTAGCCGCAAGATTTACTCTGGATGCGATGCCGGGTAAGCAGATGGCCATTGATGCAGATCTGAGCTCCGGCTTGATCAACGAACAGGAAGCCAAGGAAAGAAGAAAGAACATCCAGAGAGAATCGGAATTCTTCGGTGCGATGGATGGAGCAACCAAGCTGGTAAAGGGAGACGCCATCGCCTCCATCATCATTGCTTTGGTCAATCTCACCGCCGGTACCGTCATCGGAATGATCCAGGGTGGTATGGGTTTCGCTGAAGTATTAACGGTGTATACCATTGCCACCGTTGGTGACGGTCTGGTCAGCCAGATTCCGGCGCTGATGATTTCCACGGCAACAGGTATGGTCGTAACAAGAGCGGCCTCAGAGGGAAACCTGAACGAGGATGTCAGGAATCAGGTTTTATCCCAGCCGAAGGTTTTGGTGATATCCGGACTTGTCATTCTGATGATGTGTCTTATCCCGGGAGCACCGGTCCTGCAGATCGGAACCCTTGCCTTTATTCTGATCTTCCTTGGGATCAGCCTCATTCGATCGGCGGCGACTAAAAAGCAAATCGTTGAGATAGAAGAGATGCAGGAATTTCTGGGGGAAGACAGCAATGAGGCAAGCTACTACAGAAACATAGACAACGTATATAATTTGCTGGGTGTGGAACCCATTGAAATGGAATTTGGATATTCGCTGCTGCCCCTTGTAGACGAAGCAAGCGGAGGAAGCTTTATCGATAGAATTGTAATTTTCAGAAAGCAATTTGCCCTTGAGATGGGAGTCGTGGTGCCGACCGTTAGGCTGCGGGATAACGGACTCATCAATCCGAATCAGTATCTGATTAAGATCAAGGGAGAAGAAATTGCAAGGGGAGAAGTGCTGGTGGATTATTACCTGGCCCTCGACCCAGGGAACAGCACGGGACCCATCGAAGGAATCGATACCATAGAACCTGCCTATGAGATCCCCGGAAAATGGATTACAGAAGGGGAAAGGGAGATGGCAGAGGTTTACGGATATACAGTGATCGACGCGCTGTCGGTGATCGTGACCCATATGTCTGAGGTGATAAAGAGACATATCCATGAGCTGGTCAGCAGACAGGACATCAACATTCTGCTTCAGAATGCAGCCAAGGTGAATCAGGCGATCGTAGACGATGTGATACCGGGCGTAATCAGTGTTTCCGATCTTCAGAAGATCCTGATGAACCTCCTAAAGGAGGGGGTTCCCATCCGAGATATGGAAAGCATTCTGGAGACCATCGGTGATCAGGGCGTTTCGATTAAGGACACGGATATGCTAACGGAATATGTAAGACAAAAGCTGAAAAGAACGATCACCAGAAAATATACAGACGGCAGCAGTATCAAGGTTATATCCTTAGATCAGGGGATCGAGAACACCATCCTCAACTCTGCCAAAAAGAGTGAGCACGGGACCTATCTGGCAATTGAACCACAGGTGGTTCAGAGGATCGTGGAAGGCGTAACGGAGCAGATTGAAAAGGTGAAGGAACTGATCCATCAGCCGATCATTCTCACATCACCCATCGTAAGAATCTACTTCAAGAGACTGATCGATCAATTTCTGCCAAATCTAACGGTGCTTTCCTTCAACGAAATTGATACCAATATACAGATCCAAGCGATTGGGATTATACAGCTCAAAGAAAAATAGAAAATGAAACGAATTTTTATCGCACATAATACGCAGTCATTCCCCTGAAAAGAGGTGAGGTTATATGAATTCCGCTGAAATGACAGACGAAGATAAAATCCTGCAGCAATGGAGGTACTACAAATCGAATAGAAGCATTGAAGCGCGAAATGAAATTGTGCTGCAATACACCGGTCTTGTCAGAAAAATTGTGTTACGGTTCAAAGGGAGCTATAGCAATTTTGGACAGCTAGACGACATGGTAAATCAAGGGATCATCTCCTTAATTGATGCAGTAGAAAAATTTGACCCGGATATGGGGAATAAATTTGAAACCTTTGCTTCTTTAAAAATCAAGGGCGCAATCATTGATTTCATGAGAAAACAGGATTGGGTTCCGCGAAATCAGAGAAACCTGTCAAAGGAGCTTGATGAGGTTTACAGCGAGCTCTATGCCGAACGGGGTCAGGAGCCAACGAAACTGGAAATCGCAGAAAGGATGGGGGTATCCCTGCCACATCTTGATAAGATTCTCCAGCAGCGACACAATTCCATCATCCTTTCCTATGAAGAGGCTATCAATGAGAAGATGATGATTGCATCCCCGCTCATCGTTAACCAGACCGACAGGGAATCGCCGGAAACGGGAATCCTGTACGATGAACTGAAGGAAAAACTGATGGAGGCCATCGATCAGTTGAATGAAAAGGAAAGGCTGGTTGTCTCATTATACTACTATGAAAGTCTGAAGCTGAAGGAAATCGCCGAAGTACTGAGCATCACCGAATCAAGGGTTTCACAGATCCATTCGGCGGCGATCATAAAGATGAAAAATAGATTGAACAATTACTAGGTAGATCGTACACAAATTGAGGGAACTAAGAGTAGATACCTATTAGGAGGGAATGGAAATGGTAAGAGGATTTTATGCAGCGGCATCCGGGATTTTCACACAGCAGAAAGCACTGAACGTGATTTCCAACAATATTGCGAACGCCACAACAGCAGGCTATAAGAGCCAATCAACAATGGAATCCAGCTTTGGTGAACACTTGATTAATAGAATCAGTGCGCTGGACAGTGTGGCGCAAAATAACATCGGTCCCGGTTCCTTTATGACCGTCAATAGCTCCGAATATACGGATTACACCCAAGGGAGCCTCGAAAGCACCGGAAGATCTGTTGATATGGCACTCAATGGGGAGGGTTTCTTCCTGGTGGAGAGCGAAACCTACGGAACGGTCCTTACGAGAAACGGTCAGTTTGAAATCGACAGCGAAGGAGAATTATATCTTCCCGGAGTAGGTAAGGTACTGAATGACGGAGAAGACACCATCAGCTTGGAAAGCAGTAACTTTACGGTCAGTAAGGCTGGAGTCCTTAGCATCAATGGGGAAGAAGCAGACACACTTTTTGTTGCGGTAATCAATGAAGAGACGGTCATGAAAAGCGTGGGAAATGGCGTGTTCCAGAGTGTGGAAGGCGGCGGCTATGACCAGGCGGAGATTGGAACCTATACTGTCCTTCAGGGTACTTTGGAAAAATCCAATATCAACATGGCCCAGGAGATGAGCAAGATCATCGCAGGACAGAACCACTACAATTCCTGCACACAGATCATAAAAATGTACGACACCATCAACGAGAAAACAGTAAACCAAATCGGAAGAATAGGCTAAATGATTTTTTGATAGTAATAGCGCCGTGCCGAGGGTATTCTCAAGGAAAACCGTGAAACCTGATACCGACTTGATGCGAAGCATCGTAAAGGAGGCGGTTTTCAGGGGAATACCTCTGGCAGGCGCATTGAAGAGGAGAAAACATGATAAGAGGATTTTATTCAGGAGCATCCTGCTTAGTCACCCAGCAAACCAACCTCAACACCATTGCAAACAACATTGCCAATATCGGAACAACGGCCTTTAAACCTCAACAGGCTGCATTTTCCGCTTTGATGTATCAAAGCTTAGCCGGAGGAGCCGGAGAGGGCAACTATATCTCCAACGGTCATGGTGTTAGGGTGCAGAAGACTGGGGTGGATTTTACCCAAGGAGATCTGAAGCGCACCGAGATGCCATATGACTGTGCTATCTTGGGAGAAGGGTTTTTCGCAATGGAGAACCAAGAGGACGGAACGATTACATATACCCGTGACGGGAACTTCAAGCTGAGTTTGGACGGCGCCAACACATACCTTGTCAACAGCGCAGGAAATTTTGTGCTGGATGCGGAAGGGGAAAGAATCGAAGTCACGACCACAACAACCACGGATGCAGACGGAGTTGTAACGACGACAGGTGGATTTGATTCTTCCAGGATCGGTGTTTACTCCTTCGCAAACAACTATGGCCTGGAATTGGCCGGAGGCGGGCAATATAAGACCACGGAAGGATCCGGTGAAGCGGAAGTTCTTCAGAAGCCGACAGTAAAGGTTGGCTATCTGGAAAACTCCGGGGTGGATATGGCGCAGGAGATGGTGAAAATGATCGAAGCTTCCAAGGGATTCTCCTTTGGGTCGAAGGTAGTGCAGACTGCCGATGAAATGGAAAAGGTCATAAATCAGCTCAGATAGTTGAGAATTACACTCTCAGTTTAATTTGTAGGAATATTACATTAATTTATTAAGTTATAGTTTCATGTTTTGGCGAGTTGTGCTATTATCAAATTAGCAAAAAAGAGATCGTGTATTGCAACTTAATGTTAGATTGGAGAAGAATATGGATCAAATTGAAACTCCCGAAATCAATCAAACTGCGACTCCGATTACTTTAATCGAGGTTACGGCAAGCGATGACGGAATGACGGGTTTTATCAAGCTGGTCAAACAGGGTGAGAATCCGCCGCCGGTTACGAAAGAGCAGCTGCTTGAAGCCTTACATGAAAATCGCATTACCTATGGCATTAAAGAGACTTCTTTGGAAAAGCTGGCTGCAAGGCCTATTTATAATATTAAGCTTGAAATTGCAAAGGGTGTATCGCCAATCAACGGAGAAGATGGGACAATCACCTTTTATGTGTTGCGGGATTCAGAATATCGGCCCGAAATCAATCTGGAAGGTGCGATAGATTACAAAAATCTGGATTATTTTCAGATTATTAAGAAGGATCAGGTACTGGCCGAAATCACAAAAGAAACTGCAGGCACTGAGGGAATGAATATCTACGGTGGCATTATGCCTACAAAGCATGGAAGACCGGTGCCATCCCCTGTCGGTAAAAACACACATCTGACGCAGGATGATACTCTGCTGGTTTCCGATTGTGACGGGGTCATACGATTTACCAGAGACACCATTGACGTCAATGATATGCTGAAGATCAATGGCAACGTGGATCAGCTGACAGGCAATATCAATTTCAGCGGTGCGGTGACAATAGAAGGTGACGTGAGCGATGGCTTTACTGTAAAATCAGGCGGCGATATCATCGTAAAGGGCGTCGTGGAGAATGCAACCATTGAAGCAGTTGGTAATGTTCATATTTCAAAGGGGATCAATGGGGGTGGAATAAACAGAATCCATGCTGGGGGAAATCTGAAGTGCAAATATATCGAGCATGCGAATCTTCACATAGAAGGAGATATCAACGCAGATTATATTATCGACAGTGATATTACCTGTATGGGAAACATCGTTTTAGCTGGAAGCCGTGAACTCATTGTCGGCGGGGATGTCAGAGTTTTTGGAGAATTAAGAGCAAAGGACATCGGATCTGAAAGTGAAAGAAATACCAGAATTGAAGTGATTGGGATAAAAAATATGGATACAGAAGCCATGGAGAAACTGACAAAGGAGCGGGATGAACTCAATGCAAGAATTCAACTTCTGGCTGAAAGTGCGCAGAAGCTGAGTCAATCCAGAATGAGTGCCGGTGATGATGTGATGGAGCAGCTTGCCATGGCAAAGAAGCAGATTCTCGTAATCAGAGACAAGGTCGATCAGCTGAACGCTCAAATTCAGCAGATAGAAAAGAACTGGACTATGGAATTCCCAGGAGCTATCCTCTGTAAAAGAAAAGTCTATCAGGGCGTGAAAATCTATTTTGGTGAAGAAAAATTTCATTTCATACTTGATAACATTGAACATTGCAGAATTTTCTGGGCGGATGGGACGATTATACACGGGTCCTTATAGCGAAGTGAGTCGGAGTCCTCGAAAGGGACGGTGGGTGCGTATACTTGAGTGAGCGAATAACGGATGAGATGAGGTGAAAACGACTTGGCTGGCAGTTCTTATATAAAAATGGATGTATTTTATGCGGAAGAGGAAGTTACCGTCTCTTCCAGTAGTATTAGTGCCATGGGTGATAGAATCATCCTGATGGGGGAAGACTTTGGACTGATACCTCATCAATCCGTTGTCGAAGCAGTAGGATATCTGCAGGACGGGATTGTTTTCATGAAGGCAAAGGTGACGCTTTCCACTCGATCTCAGCTGAATTTTAATATAATTAAAACGGATGATAAGCAGGAGCGAAGGAGTTTCTTGAAGGTCAAAGTTCTTATGAATACGAAGCTATTAAGAGCCTTCTCTCTTGGGAGAAATAGCAAGGCCTTTGCTTTGAACGAACCGATTCAGACCAGGGATATAAGCCTTGGAGGAATAGGTTTTTATTGCAATCGGGTATTATTTAAAAAACAAAAGGTTGAAATTGATTTTAATATGCTAAGACCAGGATTTATTGCGCAGGCTGAAGTACTCAGAAAGGAACGAGGCCCCTTCCGAGGTGGATACCGGTTTAAATACGGTTGCCGATTCATGAATATCAGCGGGGAAGAAGAAAGAGTGCTTTGCGAGTTTGTTTTCCGTACGCAGATTGAAAATCACAGAAAGCTGACGCATCAAGAGGACTAATCAGAACTTGCAGATAACAGAATAGGTTATGCAGCAAGATATTAAAATATAGATTCAACGAAAAAGGAGGATTCAACGGATGTCTAAAACAGTAGCGATCACGAATCAAAAGGGCGGAGTAGGAAAGACTTCAACTGCAAGTGCCATGGTAAGTGGCTTAGCGGAAAAAGGATATAAGATATTAGCCATCGATCTCGATCCCCAAGGGAATCTCGGATTTTGCCTCGGGGCAGAAATTGATAACAGCCCGACGGTCTATGAGCTGATGAAAGGCGCGATCCCGATCGATAAGGTGATCCAGAGGAATGAAAATATCGATATCATACCGTCTAATATCCTTTTGAGTGGAGCCGAGCTTGAATTTAACATGCTAGGAAGAGAATACCTTCTTAAAAACGGGATTGCCCCTATACGGGGTAATTATGATTATATTATTATCGATACCCCACCGGCGCTGAATATTTTGACGGTCAATGCCTACACTGCGACGGATAATCTTATTATTCCAATGATTCCGGAGATTTTAAGTCTGCTGGGTATCTCTCAATTGAGAGAAACGATCGATCTTGTAAAAAGTATATATAACCCGAAGATTGAAGTGCTCGGAATTCTTCTTAATAAATATGACAAACGCAGACTCTTGACCAAGGATGTAGAAGAAATGGCGGAAATCATAGCGAAGGAATTGAATACCAAGGTATTTAAAACAAAAATTAGATCCTCTGTGTCAGTGGCTGAGGCACCAGCGCATGGTGAAAGTGTTTACAAATACTCTCCTAAAGCGAACTCTACCAAGGATTATCGTCAGCTTATTGAAGAGTTGATTTCACAGAAGGGAATGAAACTGGATGGCGAAGAAAAGCAATAAAACCGAGCATGTTCTGAAGCTGATCACAAAAAACGATGAGACAGCGCAGGACGATGATTTTTTTGTCATTGATCAGGAAATAAGCGAAAACGGTACATCAGCAGCTCGTAAAAAGGGGACGGCGAAAAAAGAAGAAATCCCGGAAGAAATTCCGGAAGAAATAGAAATTCAACCGGAGATTGCACCTGCACCGCAAAAGAAAGAAATTCCCGTTGTTCCGGAACCGCAGGGGAAGGAACCGACTACACTCAAAGCGTTCAGAGAACAAGAAAGCCATGGAAGTGCTGTTTTGGAACAGAACGACAACCTCATCAATATCGCGGATGTGTTAGCACGGGAAAAGGTGGCCTTGGTGATGGAACGGATGAAGGTTTGCACCTGCAAGACCTGTGTGAATGATGTACTAGCCCTGGCTTTGAATTCACTGCCTACAAAATATGTGACAACCGATGCAGGGAAGCAGTATTTTCAGCTTGATATTTATAAGAAACAGTACGAAACGGATATTCTGGCGGCGCTTACAAAAGCCTGCGTGCGGGTTAAGGCAGCCCCAAGACATTAGCTACACCTGCCGGATATTTGCATGGCAAATGTCAGCAGGTGCGCAAATTGGGCGAACCAATAAAATGAGGTGAAGATTTGTTAAATAATTATGATGAATTGAGTGATTTACAAATTGACGTTCTTAGGGAAATAGGCAATATCGGCGCCGGCAATGCTGCCACCGCCCTTGCGACCATTCTGGATGAAAAGGTCGAGATCAGCTTGCCGAAGGTCAGGATCACCGACTTTGACACCGCAGTGAATGCGCTGGGAGGTGCCGAAACCATGACGGTTGGAGTCCTGGTTAATTTTGATGGGGAAGCACATGGAATGATCATGTTTTTGCTCAATATGGATGATGCGAAGGCGATTATGAGCATTCTTGTTCAGGAGGATGAGGAAGGTCTTGACGGCACGCTGAGTGAATTAAAGCTTTCAGCGATCAAGGAGATCGGCAATATCTTGGGATCTTCCTATATCAATTCCATATCCACATTAACGGGACTCAGGATCCATATCTCAATTCCCTATATTGCCATCGATATGGCAGGCGCATTGATGAGTGTGCCGATTATAGAATTTGGATCTGTTGGCGATAAGGTAATGTTTATTGAAGAGTGTTTCTCTGCGGAAGAGAATAATTTATCGAGCAATATCATCATGTTCACAGAAATCGAAACACTAAAAATAATTATGGAAAGATTAGGACTTGAAATATGAGCGATTTACTGGTCGTTGGAATATCTGATTATAAAATGGACAGATGTCCAAATGTGTTTGTTACATATGCGCTCGGATCGTGTGTTGGAATATGTCTCTATGATAAGCAGACAAAGGTTGGAGGATTATCCCATATCATGTTGCCCGAAAGCAGCATGTTCAAGAATAATGAAATCAATCGAATGAAATTTGCAGACACCGCCATCGTAGATCTGGTGCAGAATTTGGTTAGGCTGGGCGCAGACAGTCGGAAACTGACCGCAAAGATTGCCGGGGGCGCTCAAATGTTTGAAGTTCAGCAGGGCAGCATGGTCGGTACGATTGGTGACAGGAATATCGTCAGCGTCAAAAATACGTTACATGGGTTGAAAATACCAATTCTTGCCGAGGATACCGGATTAAACTATGGCAGGACTGTTTATTTTGATCTGGAAACCGGAATCATGAAGGTGCAGTCCCTCAGCAGAAGTATCCGCGAATTTTGAGTGGAAGTGGTCTTAAGTTTTAATTCCAATGGTCGATATAATTACTACGGAAACCGACATCCATGTAAATTGAAAGGAGAGAGAACATAATGTCTGAACTTTATGATGAAAACAAAATATTAGAGGAAGATACCCAGCACGGAAGATTTTTAACGTTTACATTAGAAGATGAAGTATATGGCATCGAAATCAAGTATGTTACAGAAATTATTGGAATTCAGTCAATTACTAAGGTTCCTGAAGTGCCTGACTATGTGAAAGGAATCATTAATCTAAGAGGTAAAATCATACCCGTTATTGATGTTCGGCTGAAATTCGGAAAACCGTCAATGGAATACGATGATAGAACTTGCATTGTCGTAATCGATATCACCGAAGTTTCTGTGGGCTTGATTGTTGACAATGTAGATGAAGTTCTAACCATTGATGATCAGGATATCGCTGCTCCGCCTGCAAACAAGACGGGATTTGAAAACAAATACATCAAGGGAATCGGAAAATCCGGAGACAGAGTACAGCTTCTCCTCGACTGTGAAAGACTTTTGAAGAATGAGGAAATAGAAATTATAGAAAGTATCAAATAAAGCAATTGATGCGCAGGCAGAATTCTTTCCCGGCGGGGTAGTTTTGACTGAGTAAACTAAGGGTATTAAATACATAATAAAAATAAGATAGTCTGCCATCACATGAATCAAATGGCAGACTATCTGGTATTAGCGCCTGAAAGTAGGTTAGGCAAATTAGAAAACAAGAGAAGAAGGGAGTGGATTGAGTGAAAGTGTCGCGTAAGATAAAGGTGCTGATAGTAGATGATTCACTTTTATTTAGAGAAACTCTGGCGAAAGAAATAGCCAAGGATTTTGGGATAGAGGTGATCGGAACCGCCGAAGATCCTTTCGTTGCAAGAGATAAGATTTTAGAATTGAAACCCGATGTTGTTACGTTGGATGTACAAATGCCTAAGATGGATGGGATTGAATTTTTAAAGAAACTAATGCCCCAATATCCATTGCCTGTTATCGTGGTAAGTTCTGTTGGCACAAATGTATTCGAAGCATTGGACGCTGGGGCAGTGGATTTTGTAACGAAGCCGGAAATAGGCAAGGCCGGCGGAATGAATTCCTTTATCAATGAACTGATTGTAAAAATAAAAATTGCTTCTACCGCCAAAGTCGGAAGCTATAAAAAAGACTACCAGGCCGTGAAGATGGTATCAAACCATGGCGTTGATATATCAAATACCATACTGGCAATTGGAGCCTCTACCGGAGGAACAGAGGCTATTTACAGCATAATTACCGCACTGCCCAGAGATATGCCCGGCATTTTGATTGTACAGCATATGCCTCCTGTTTTTACAAAGCTTTATGCGGATCGGCTGAATAATTCCTGTAAGCTTGAAGTAAAAGAAGCCGAGGATGGGGATTTTGTCAAGCCGGGAAGAGTCTTGGTGGCAGCAGGGGATTTTCATATGAGGCTGGCAAAGGGTTCCTCTGGCTTTTATGTGAAATGTGCCCAAGGAGAAAGAGTCAATGGTCACTGCCCTTCCGTGGATGTACTTTTTGACTCGGTTGCAGCGATTGCGAAGAACAAAGCCATCGGTGTTATATTGACGGGTATGGGCGCTGATGGAGCCAAGGGACTGCTGAACATGAGAAAACAAGGTGCCTATACCATCGGACAGGATGAAAAGTCCTCAGTCGTTTATGGAATGCCGATGGTCGCATATAACATCGGAGGAGTGGCCAAACAGCTTCCCCTTAATAACATCGCAGAGGAGATCTGCAAGCATCTCACTTTATAGCATATTCGATAATCAAATCAGAAAATAGAAAACTCCGGCCTTCTTGGAAGCCGGAGTTTTCTATTGGATCCTGTAAAGGGGAGGGCACACGCGTTAATGTAAATTATGGTAAATTATAGGATATAATAGTATAAGTACCACCAAAAAAGCGATAAATTATCGAAATATTGATCGACGTTTTGAACATATGGAAACAATGTATCGAACCATTAAAGATATGTTAAAAACTGTCGATATAGAATTCAACAGAAACTACTTCAATTTCAACAAAGAAATAACAATCGACCTCGTTACTATTCGTAACGAGCGGGTATCATTTGAAGAAGTTAGAAACCAGACGAGTGACTGAATAAAAAAGGAGGGAACCGAATCAGGCAGTTGGCATTAGTGAAGGGGTAGTTATTAGATAGGTACAATATAGGCTTTTAATATATTTATACAAAAGATAAAAAGGAGGAGTAAATCATGAAATTAACATTAGCAAAGAAGATAGCATTATTTTTTGGAATTCTGATTATCATTGTTTCATCTGTACTGGGTGTTGTTGCAATTCAGCTTAGTTCCAGTGCATTGCTTGAACAGCAAGAGGAAATGATGCTGAATTATGCAGAAGGATCTGCGAATTACGTTGCTGCAACAATGGACAGAAATCTTGCTGTCTTATATGAAGTCGCAGATAGAGCAAGAACAAAAACCATGGACTGGCCTACCCAAAGAGAGTCTCTGACTCCCGATGTTGAACGGCTTGGTTATCTCGATATGGCGGTGGTAACACCGGACGGAAAAGCAACTTACGTGATCAGCGGAGAAACTGCTGATTTGGCAGACCGTGCATACATCTCCAAGGCATTGGAAGGAACAGCGAATGTTTCCAATGTATTGATCAGCAAGGTCACCGGAGAGCCGGTTGTCATGGAGGCTGCGCCGATTAAGTCAGGAAATACTGTCATCGGCGTACTGTTGGGCAGAAGAGACGGAAACTTTTTAAGCTCCATCACAGATTCACAGGGCTTGGGAGAACGTGGCTATGCCTTTATTCTGGGAGAGGACAGTACGATCTATGCCCATCTAAATAAGGATATGGTTTTGGAGCAAAGAAATATATTTTCTGAAATTGAGACAGACGGTGCCTTGAAATCATATGGAATTGCGTTACAAGAACTGGGTATGGGCAACCGCGGTATGGCCAACTATGAATTGGAAGGCAGCAAAAGACTGACCGCCATGGCACCGATTCCCAATACGAATTGGGTCATTGGTATCGGCAATTACGAAGAGGATGTATTGGCCGGAGTTCATACCTTGCGTAATTCGATGATAATCATATCCATAGCAGTCGTGATCATAGGGATCCTTATTGCGCTATTCCTTGGAAACCGAATCAGCAAGCCGATCCGAAAGCTAAGAGAGCTGGCCAATCAGGTCGCCCTTGGTGATGTTGAAGTGAATACGAAAACCAATCTGAAGGATGAAGTGGGAGACCTCGTCGTTGCCTTCGGTGATATGGTCGATAACATTAAATCCCAGGCAGATGCAGCACGAAGAATTGCAGAGGGGGATCTGGCGATTGAGATAAAATCGAGATCGGAGAAAGATGTGCTTTCCCTCAGCATGATTTCAGTCGTTGCGACACTGCGTGATTTGGTATCCGAGGCAGAGTTGCTGACGGAAGCTGCAGTGGAAGGCCAACTGGAAACAAGGGGCGATACGGAAAAATTCCAGGGCGGATACAAGCAGGTCATAGAAGGATTTAACAATACACTGAATGCAATTGTAAATCCATTGAGCATTGCATTGACTTACATAGAAAAAATAGCGAATGGGGATGATTTGGAAGAGCTTGAAAACAACTTCAAAGGCGAGTATGCAGCATTGATTTCAAATCTCCTGATGGTAAGAGAATCACTCTATACACTACTTGGCGAATCAGGAAAATTGACCGAGGCAGCGGCGCAGGGAGAGCTTTCTTACCGAGCGGATACGAGCAAGCTTAAAGGCGGATATGCGCAAATAGTCGGTGGAATCAATGAGACCTTAGATTCACTCATCAATCCATTGAATGTTGCAGCAAGCTATATTGAACAAATAGGAAAAGGAGAGATCCCACTGAAGATCACCGATGAATACAAGGGAGATTTCGACGACATCAAGAATAGCATCAATTCCTGCATCGAAGGTCTTGGCGGACTCGTGGAAGGCGGTACAGTACTTGGGAAAATGGCAGTGAATGACTTCGACAGCAAGGTGGAAGGAAACTATCTTGGTATATTCAATGAGATCGCCGTTTCCATCAATCAGGTTTGCGATAGTATAAACTCCACAATCAGCGCCTTAAGCAATGTATCCGAAGGGAACCTTCAGGATTTAGAAATGCTTAAAAAAATAGGAAAATTAAGTGAGAACGATAAGCTGGTTCCGGCAAATATTACCTTGATAGAAAATATCAAGAGTTTGGTTGATGAAACAAGCATGCTGTCCAAGGCGGCAGTAGAAGGAAAACTGTCAACAAGAGGAGAAGCGAGCAAGTTTAAGGGAGAATATGCGAAGGTTATCGGAGGAATCAACGAAACGCTGGATGCAGTTATTGAACCGATCGACGAAGCTTCCGCAGTGCTGCAGGAAATGGCGCGTGGAAATCTCCAGGTGACCATGGAAGGCAACTACCGGGGTGATCATGCTGCCATTAAGACTGCAATGAACGAGACGATCCATAATATCAGAAGCTATGTCAGCGAGATTTCAGAGGTACTTGCCGAAATCGGCGACGGAAATCTGAACCTTGCCATCACAGCGGACTACAAAGGAGATTTCGTGGAGATCAAAAACTCCATGAACAACATCATCACTTCATTGAGCCAGGTGATGGGAGATATCAGCGAAGCGGCAGATCAAGTAGCATCAGGCTCAAGGCAGGTGTCCGACGGTAGCCAGGCACTGTCTCAGGGCTCTACAGAGCAGGCAAGCTCCATTCAAGAGCTTACCGCATCCATCACAGAGATCGCATCCCAGACCAAGCAAAATGCGGTTAATGCCAATCAGGCCAGCGATCTGGCTGGAGCGGCGAAAGACAATGCGGAGAAGGGCAACGATCAGATGAAGGAGATGCTCAATTCCATGACGGACATCAATGATTCCTCCGCCAACATCTCCAAGATCATTAAGGTCATCGACGATATCGCCTTCCAGACCAACATCCTGGCATTGAATGCAGCGGTGGAAGCGGCAAGAGCCGGTCAGCATGGCAAAGGCTTTGCGGTGGTTGCAGAAGAGGTAAGAAACCTGGCTGCCAGAAGTGCGAATGCAGCCAGAGAAACCACAGACCTCATCGAAGGCTCTATCACCAAGGTGCAGGCAGGAACAAAGATTGCCAACGAAACGGCATCTGCCCTCATTGAGATCGTATCCGGCATCGAAAAAGCGGCGACCCTGGTAGGGGGCATTGCGGAAGCATCTAATGAACAGGCCTCCGGAATCGCTCAGGTCAACAAGGGGATCGAGCAGGTATCTATGGTGGTACAGAATAACTCGGCTACGGCGGAAGAAAGTGCGGCAGCTAGTGAGCAGCTGTCCAGCCAGGCAGAGTTGCTGAAAGAAATGGTAGCTAGATTTAAGCTGAACAAAGGAATGAAAGCACTGCCGGGCATGGCAGGACTCCTAGGAAGCGGTCCGGCACCAACCGTCTCAATGAAGGATAATTCATCACCGAAAATTCTTCTGGGAGATGAAGAATACGATAAGTATTAATCCGATCCACTGGTTGAACCGTTTAAGATGAAATGTAAAAATAAGGCTTTGCTTTTATAAAGTAAAGCCTTATTTTTATTCGTTTTAAGGACATTCTCTCTCAAGTATTGTGCAATTATGTCGATAAATTACTAGACGAGAAATTGACAAACTTATTTGATACGGAAGGTGGGATAGGTGGTGCCGAAAGATTTAACATATATGAAGGAGCAAGGATCGGAATTAGACGATCTGAAATTAAAATTGCAGGGGTTGGAACAAAACACTGCGGGAATTCATGAGATCATTGTAGAGTATGGTGATTTAATCAATCAGGTGTTCCAAAAAATTAAATCGGTACAGGGTATTGCAAATAAAACCAATCTTTTAGCAATCAACGCATCTATTGAAACGATACATGCTTCGGATCTGCTGGCTAGTTTTGAAGAGATCGTAGCGAAAAATCTGATTATCCAAGCTAAGATTCTGGCGCAGATTCTGGAATATGATCCTGATTTTCTATGTCAGGACGGAGCTAGGCTTGCAAGAGAGTGCGGCATGGAGGAATTCTTTATTACGGATGACGAGGGGATTATTCAGTTTACGAATATGTCTGCATGGAAGAATGCTTCGTTAAGCTCCTCCAGTGTACTGAAAATTCTCAAGAATTCTGAACTGGAAATCGCATTGCCTGCCACGAGCAATGGTCTCGACGAGGAGCAGTATAAAGTGGTAGGTATATCAAGAACTGATAAGACAGGTATTATCCAAATCGGAGCACATTTTACAAGACCGAAAGGACAACTGGCAATCAACGGGTTTGGTGTTGTCGCGCAGGAAGCAAAAAGACTTGCAGATGTATCCAAGGAAATTTCATCGAAAATTACAGCGAAGACAAATGACCTGGGCGATAAGCTTAGAGAACTGAATCAAGACTTTATCAACGCGCGAGAAAGTATTTTGAAAAGCATAGAGACAACGGATACGCTTTCGGAGGAAAACGATATCAGCGGGCAAGAGGAAGCCATGCAGGAGATGAAGAGCAAGCTGGTAGGATTTGAGGTTAGTCTACAAGACTCCAGGAAATATTTTAAAGATATTCTATCCCCGTTGACTGAGCTGATTAATATTGCAAGGCAAACGAATCTGCTGGGTGTTCGTGCAGCAATCGAAGCAGCACATTCCACAAATGATAAGCAGGATTTTGATGCCCTGCTGGATCGTCACATGACTGCGGAAGCAAAGCTCATTGCCATACTACTAGAACGAAGGCCCGACATTACCTGCGAAGAGATGCCTCCTTTTGCAAATGCAATCGGCCTTGACGAAATCTGGATCCCTGACGGGGATGCTGTGGTAGAGCTGACGAATGTCCCGGGAGGCAAGGGATTCCAGTATGTCAACGAAGGTCAGACTGCACCATATATGCGGCTCCTAGCGAATCCCGACCTTGTTGTAACTGCTCCTCCGGAGCCCCGTGCCTTGGATGGAAAAATACTGAAATATGTTGGCGTTGGAAGAAGAGGTAAGCCCGGATTTGTGCAGATCGGTAAAATATCGAAAATGTATGGAGAGAGCACGGCAGAAGGATTTTCCGTCGTAGCGAAGCAGATTAAAAACTTGGCAGAACAGTCACGAGACATCTCTACGGAAATCGAAGCCATGGTAGAAGGCATGGATTATAAAGCACAGAAGGCCATGGATCAAGTGAAGGGCTTGCAGAAATATCGCTTAGAAGCGAATGCCGAGTTGGAAAAATTGAAAAAGCTACGCGTGTCAAAGATATAAACTAAGCCGCTAAAATGATATGAATAATAAGAGCCGCAATATAGGGATTCTCCGTTAACGGAATGTCCTGCAATTGCGGCTCTTTCTTATTTATTAAATTAAATAATCTTGAGTGTCCAGTCCTCAATATTCCAGATATCGGTGATCCAGTCCTGGTAGAATTCCGGCTCGTGGCAAACCAGCAAAATCGTTCCCTTAAATTCCTTGATTGCCTTTTTCAATTCTGCTTTCGCCTCCACATCCAGATGGTTTGTGGGTTCATCGAGAATCAGCCAGTTTGCTTCCCTTTGCATCAGCTTGCACAGCCTTACCTTGGCATTTTCTCCACCGCTCAGGACCTTCATCTGGCTGGTGATATGCTCATTGGTCAAGCCGCATTTGGCAAGAGCGGCCCGCACCTCTGCATTGGTATAGGATGGGAACTCTCGCCAAAGAGATTCCAAAGCGGTTTCCGAACTATCACGGTCCGCCTCCTGCTCGAAATAGCCGGGCTGAAGAAAATCCCCCAGCTCCAGCGTGCCAGCGATGGGCTTGATTTTACCCAGGATGGTTTTCAGTAAGGTGGTTTTCCCAAGGCCGTTGGTCCCGATGACTGCAATCTTCTGCCCTCGTTCCAGGGCAAAGCTCACCGGTCTTGTTAAAGCTTCGTCGTAGCCCAGAATCAGATCCTTTCCCTCAACGATAAACCGGCTGGGGGTTCTTGCCTCCTTAAAACCAAAGGTTGGTTTTGGCTTATCTCTCGGTTTTTCCAGAACCTCCATTTTATCGAGCATTTTCTGCCTGCTGTTTGCCATGCCGCGGGTTGCGACTCTAGCTTTGTTCCTGGCAATGAAGTCCTCCATGCGATCAATTTCCTGCTGTTGTCTTTCATAGGCTTTCATTTCCTGGTTTTTCTTGACAGCAAACATCTGCTGGAATTTTTCATAGTCTCCGGTATATCGGGTTAGCTCCCCATCATTGACATGGTAGATTACATTGATGACAGAATTGAGAAATTCCATATCATGGGATACCAGAATAAAGCTGTTCTCGTAATCCTGCAGATACTTCTTCAGCCATTCAATATGCTCTGCATCAAGATAATTGGTCGGTTCATCCAGAATTAGGATGGAAGGGTCCTGCAGCAGCAGCTTTGTGAGGAGTACCTTGGTTCGCTGACCTCCACTTAAATCAGATACATCCTTGTCCAGGCCGATGCTCCCCAAACCCAATCCGTTGGCAATTTCTTCGATCTTAGCGTCGAGGGTATAGAAGCCGCTGTGCTCAAGGATATGCTGAATCTCACCCGCATCCTCCATCATTTCTTCCAGTTGATCCTCCGCTGTAGCCATCGCATCATAAAGAGAAAGCATCTCCTTTTCCAGATCGAGCATATGCTGAAAAGCCTCTCGCAGCGCATCACGGATTGTCATTCCCTTTTTCAGAGTGGAATGTTGATCCAGATAACCGACGGTCACTCGCTTGGACCATTCAATCCTGCCTTCATCGGGAGCAAGCTGGCCGGTAATGATATTAATAAAGGTGGATTTCCCTTCGCCGTTGGCGCCGATCAGACCGATATGCTCCCCCTTCAGCAGGCGGAAGGAGGCGTCCTCTAATATTCTTCTCCCACCAAATCCGTGGGTTACATTTTCTACTGTTAATAAACTCATTTTTTTCTCCTGATAATAGCTCTTTAGACTCTTAAAACGAAACACTTCATTATTCTATCGATTAATGAGTAGTCTGTCAATGGAAGAAGCGCAGGATTTCAAATATATGCTTGACTTTATAGAACGACTGCCATATTCTATAAAATGTTATAGGAAACAGGAAGTGAGGCAACGTCTTGATATTAATTTTTGCAAAAATTTTCAGCGTATTCAGCATTTCTTTCATTGGATATATAGCGAATAAGATGAAATGGCTCCCCATCGAATCAACTAAATATCTTTCCATGCTTCTGATCAATATTGCCAGCCCCTGCCTAGTGCTGTATTCCATGAGTCAGCAGGAGCTTACCGAGGATACGTTACTATCTGTGGTTCAAACTGCAGGCTTCATGCTTCTTGCCTTGATCACCGCTACACTTCTGTCCATTATTGCTGTCAGAATCATGAAGGTGCCTGTCTTGGATAGAGGTGTTTATCGGACATTGCTGGTTCTGACCAATTGTGGATTTATGGGATATCCGTTGTCGCTGGCCGTATTTGGTGAAAAAGGCCTTTTCCTGATGATTATTGCCAATGCGATTTTTATGTTATATACATTTTCTGTCGGTGTCATCATGCTTGTATCGGGCAAGGATGAAAAGCTGAGCGCTAAGGAAACCTTGAAATCAATGGTTTCAATTCCCGTCGTTGCAACCATCGCCGGACTACTGCTCTTTGCCTTTGGGATCCAATTACCATTCCTCCTTGAACATTTTCTTGACACGGTGGGGGGAATCACCATTCCGCTTTCTATGATCATCATCGGAATCCAATTGGCGGAAAGTAAAGCCAAAGAGATTATGAAAAACAGGCATATATTTGAAACACTGATTCTCAAGCTGGCTGTTTTCCCTATACTTCTGTTCTTCCTTTTCATATGGCTTCCGATTGATTCCTTGGCGTTTTGCATTATCATATTCGCCATGGCCATGCCATCAGCGGCCATTATCCCGATGCTCGCGGAAATCCATGGTGCCAATGCAAAGCTGGCCGCGCAGGCAGTCTTTATTACGACTATGTGCTCATTGATTACAATTCCGATCTATGGCGTGATTCTGTATCAGCTGCTTTAAAGGGATTGAAAAAAAGAGAGGATTTCTGCATATTAACAATTGACAAATAATAACAAAAATAGTAATATAAACCTACAAAACATGTGCCGAAGGATGGCAGTGGAAGTTAGAAGGGGTGTTTTGAATAGAAATCAGAAAGGAATAGAAACGATGTCAGGAAAAGAAAAAGAAAAAGAGAAGGACAGAGAAATCACCTTTGAAGTCGAGGAGCATGTCGGAATCATCGGGATTTCGCCTACCGGCTGGAAAAAAGAGCTTAATATGGTTGCCTGGAACGGAACTCCTGCCAAATTTGACCTGCGAGAGTGGGATGAGGACCATACCCATATGAGCAGGGGAATTACCATGAATAAGGACGAGATCAAATCCTTGTCCGAGATCCTGAACGGGTTGCAGCTGCAGTAAAGCGAGGAAAACTGAATAATAAGGCAAGAATGCCGGCCGGAGTGATTCCAGCCGGCGTTGTTTTGAACGGGAAATGGGTAGCTGTTTTTATTCTCATATGATATATTATGGTATGGTAGCAAAGCAACGTTGTATATTAAATTGATAAAAAAAGATTGCTGAAATAAAGGATTGAAATGGGAGGAAAATAGAATGACAAAACTGAAAATCACTGCCGGGGGCTATGAGTTTATCGGGAAGCTGGAAGAAGAACAGGCACCGAAGACCTGTGAAGTTTTTAAGAAGCTGTTGCCATTGGAGAATAAACTAATCCATGTACGCTGGAGTGGACAGGGCATGTGGATCCCGTACGGAGACTTGAGGCTGGGAGTGGATTATGAAAACCATACCAGTCATCCGGCAAAGGGAGAATTTTTACTCTATCCCGGCGGCGTTAGCGAGATGGAGATCATCGTGGCCTATGGAAGATGCATGTTTTCAAGTCAGGTCGGACAACTTGCAGGCAATCACTTTTTAACCATAACCGAAGGGCTTGAGAATTTGGACAAATTGGGAGAAAAAGTTCTATGGGAGGGCGCCCAGACGATTCAGATCGATTCTCTTTAGACGTATTGTCATGATGATTTTGCCACGGGCGCAGCGATCCGACGGCGATGCATTGTCTGATTCAGCTACGAAAATAAAAACGCCGTGCCGTGGGTATTCTCACGGTAATCCGTCCGAACGAAGTGAGCGGATTACAAGAGAATATCCCCTGGCAGGCGTATGATTAATTTTTCTATTTCAACAGTTGAATCGCCTTCGCCGGATCGCTGACCTTCATGATCAGCCTCGCCGTTCCGCCATTTGAATATCCGTACATGTAGGACAGATTGATTCCGGCTCCGGTTAGTAGCTGAAGGCTTTTGTGAAGTTCACCGGGCACATCGGGGGTTTCAACGCAGATCACATCGGACGTTTTTACCGAAAAATCGTTCTCTTTCAGAGCAGCGGCAGCCTTGTCGGCATCACTGACGATCATTCTCAGTACGCCGTACTCTGCGGTTTCGGCAATACTACAGGCGGAAATATTGATGTTATGCTTATAGAGGATGTCTGTTACCTCCTCCAGTCTACCCAGTTCGTTCTGAAGAAAAACAGATAACTGTTTAATTACCATGCAGGACACCTTCCTTTCACTTTCAAATCCTTCATATTTTACGCTTGTCAATGACCCTTTGCGCTTTTCCTTCGCTGCGCTTGATTGTCTTATGTTCCACTAAGCTTATTATAACACTAACTCCCAAGACACTCTCAACTTTATGCTTGATTTTGTTGCGAATATTATTCAACTCTGCAATTTCGTCGGAATAGTATTTTTCATCCAATTCCACTTGAATCTCAAGGGTGTCCATGGTTCCTTTTCGATCGACGATGAGCATATAAATCGGCTTCGCCTCCGGAATTTCAAGGAGCACGCTTTCCACCTGGGATGGGAATACATTGACACCTCTGATGATGAGCATGTCATCAGATCTTCCGAAGATTTTTGCCATTCTCACGTTGGTTCTTCCGCATTCGCAAGGGCTGTAATCCAGACTGGAGAGATCACGGGTACGGTAGCGCAGTAACGGCATCGCTTCTTTTGTTATTGTTGTAAATACAAGCTCACCGGTGACCCCTGGAGCTACCTGCTTTAAGGTATTGGGATCCAGAATTTCAGGTACGAAATGATCCTCGGCGACATGGAGCCCATTCTGCTGCTCGCAGCTGTTGGAAACACCAGGTCCTATGATCTCGCTTAAGCCATAGATATCAAAGGCTTTGATCTTCAAACCCTCTTCAATTTTTGCGCGCATTTCCACGCTCCATGGCTCTGCCCCAAATACGCCGACCCTCAGAGGCAATTCTGCTGCATCGATCCCCGCTTCGGCGATCGCTTCCGCCAGATAAGCGGCATAGGATGGGGTACAGGCTAGAACCGTACTGCCGAAATCCTGCAGCAGAGTAATCTGTTTTTCTGTATTGCCACCGGAGATGGGAACGACGGCAGCTCCCAGCTTTTCCGCACCGTAATGGAGGCCCAGCCCTCCTGTAAACAGACCATAGCCATAGGCAACCTGAACGGTATCATGCTTTGTAACACCGGAACAGCAAAGACAGCGGGCTACCACTTCTGAAAAAATATCTACATCTTTTCTTGTGTAAGCAACAACGGTGGATTTCCCTGTCGTACCCGAGGAAGCATGGACACGGACAACCTCGCTCTTCGGTACAGCAAAAAGGCCGAAAGGATAGTTGTCCCGCAGATCCTGCTTTGTCGTAAAGGGCAGCTTCACCAAGTCGTCTATCGTTTGAATATCGCCGGGTTCCAAGCCTAATTCCTGCATTTTTCTCCGATAGAACTCCACATTATGATAGACACGGACGATCATGTCCTTCAGCCTACGGCTTTGTAGCTCGTGCATTTGATCTCTGCTCATGCATTCCATTGGTTCATTCCAAATCATATCTTACTCATCTCCTCTATATTATTTTGTTTCCGTACAGTGATGTAACCAATTTTCCTTTTTCGCATATAGTAATACTAAATTAACCAATTATAAGGAGGTATTACCATATGGGTTATAAGGGTTGTAGTGGAGGCATTGGAGGCTTGGATGACAGCCTTCTGTTCTTCTTTCTGTTGCTAGTGGTTCTTTTCTGCGGCTTCGGAAATGGTTTAGTTGGCGGTATCGGTGATGACTGCCACAGATGTTAGAGAATTTAAATCACAGCTACATGGGACATAGTCCAAATAAAAAAGGGTTTTCCGTCTCGTAAGAGACGGGAAACCCGCGGTACCACTCTTCTTGCTTTACAGCCACTCAGGACATGCTATCCTTATCCTGGTAACGGAGGAACCGTGCTCACCTACTTCTTTGTTCAACGAGCAAGCTCAAGGGGGAACTTCGGTTATTGTTTCGTCATCGGCTCTCATCTAATCCGACTCTCTGTCAACGAAATAAATAGCTTACTTTACCCTATCATCGCTTTCTTACAATCATATATTTGTATTTTGATACTATATTACAGAAAGAATTGTGGTTTGTCAACACAAACAAGTCGGAAAAACCGGAAATGGATGCATAAAAACGAGGACAAATGGATTACAGTATCATCCCATTTGCCCCCTGATTTTTGTGCGTTACCCAATGGCAGGATTCCTAATGGAAACCCTGCGGCTAAGCAGGTCTAAGATTGTGTGGTTTGCGTTTTTCGAAAAAAGAAGGAAATCGCATAGATTCCCGCCAAACCCACAATGGCAAAGATAACTCTGCTCACAATTTCGTAACTTCCGCCAAATATGCTTGAGACCAGGTCATATCTAAAAAAACCGATGAGGCCCCAATTGATCGCACCTATGATTACCAAAATAAGAGCTAAATTTCTCAAAGATATCACTCCTTTCAGTTAGGATTATGCCCACTTTTGTAAATTATTATGTTATAATGGTTCCATTAATTATAACGGTTTCACCGCAAGGAAGGAACCATTGCATCACCCTTACGGACATGATGGTGATATAATGAACGCAATTACTGAGATTCGGCTCCGCCGCAAGGAAGCGTTCATTGAAACATGCTTTTGACAATTTTGCATGTTAAAATGATCGCAATCGATTTAAATCGATTTCCGCAGCTTCGCTGAGCGGAAGCGATCATTGCATCACCCTTACGGACATGATGGTGATATAATGAACGCAATTACTGAGATTCGGCTCCGCCGCAAGGAAGCGATCATTGCATCACCCTTGAGACATGACGGTGATAAAATGATCGCAATCGATTTTAGAAGCTTTGCTGATAAGTGATAAGAGAGGAGTGTATGATGGCTATGGAGATTAAAATTAAATTGATAACCGGTCCAAGGGAGCTGCCCATTGATAGAACGGTAGAACAGGGGGCAACACTGGAGAGTCTGGCGGCAGAATACAAGGAACTGCCCTATATGATTCTGGCTGCCAGTGTGGACAACAAGATCAGAGAACTGACGAAAAAGATAGAGAGGCCTTGCACCATAGAGTTTCTTGATATGCGGAGCCAATCCGCAAATCTGATCTATCAGAGCAGCATATCACTCTTATACCTGAAGGCAACCCGTGATGTTTTGGGTAAGGTTTCAGTCGGCATCGAAAACTCATTAAATAAAGGACTTTACACTGAAATCAGGACACCAAGCCCCATCACACAGGAAGAGGTTCAGCAAATTGAGAAACGAATGCACGAGCTAGTCAAAGCGGATATTCCTTTTGTGAAGGAGGTTCTAAACAGAGAGGACACGTTGAAGGTGCTCCTTGCTGACGGCCATATGGAAAAGGAGAGAATGCTTCAAAAATCTGAAGTGGATCAATTTCCATTCTATTCTCTGGAAGGGTTTCGGAATTTTTTCTATGGGCTGATGGTACCCTCCACCAGATATGTGAAGTATTTTGAACTTAGAAAATATCGAAGAGGTGTTTTGCTCCGATTTCCACATCCATCGGAGCCGGATAAGCTTCCTCCCTTTGTGGATGAGGTTCTGCTTTATCATGTCTTCGGTGAGACAAAAAATTGGGATCGACTCATGGGAATCTCCTATGTGGGCGACTTGAACGAAAAGATAGAAAACGGCGAGTATAAGGAAATCATCCAGATATCCGAAGCCCTCCATGAAAAGAAGATTGCCCAGATCGCCGATATGATAAATGAACAAAAGAAAAGAATCGTTTTAATCTCCGGGCCATCCTCATCCGGGAAAACCACCTTTGCACGAAGGCTCATTATCCAGCTGAAAGTCAACGGCCTGGAGCCTCTTTATCTGGGTACCGACGATTATTTCGTGGAACGGGGGCAAACCCCAAAGGATGAGTACGGAGAACCGAATTTTGAAGATATCACCGCACTGGATGTGGACCTGTTCAATCGGGACATGAATAAACTCCTGAAGGGTGACGAGGTCGACATCCCAACCTTCGATTTCCTCAATGGCACTAAGGTGTTCGGAAAGCGGATTACAAGGGCGAAGAAGGGGCAACCCATCGTCATCGAGGGGATTCATGGACTGAACAAACAGCTGACCAAAGAGATTGCAGATGAGGAAAAGTTTAAGATTTATATCAGTCCTCTGACGCAGCTGAATGTCGACGAGCATAACAGAATTCCGACCACAGATGCAAGGATGCTCCGTAGAATGGTAAGAGATTACCAGTTTAGAGGTCATTCCGCACAAAGCACCATCCGATCCTGGCCGAAGGTCAGAAAGGGTGAGGATAAAAACATCTTCCCATTTAACGGGGAGGCGGATGTATTTTTCAACTCAGTGCATGTTTACGAGCTGGCTGTACTAAAGAAGTATGCGGAGCCGTTGTTACGCAAGATCACCCGCGAGGAACAGGAGTACAGCGAGGCGGTAAGAATGCTGAAGTTTCTTCAATATTTTAAAACCATCGAAAACGATTCCATGATTGTTAACAATTCCATCATCAGAGAATTCATCGGAGGGAGTATATTTGTATGAGTGAGGTCAGTATCATCGGTGGAATTACGGCCGATATTGAGGGGAATCCCTATTATCAGCTGATTATGGGTGATTCCAATCCGGGTAAAATAGTAATGTCCTACGGAGGTGTGGGAAGAAACATCGCGGAGAATTTAGGTAGGCTAGGTGCTTCCGTTCGCTTCGTTTCCGTAGCAGGCGACGATTTTGCAGGCAGAGGCGCTGTCAGGGAACTGGAGAATCTCGGTGTAAATGTGGACAATGTGAACCTTCTGAGAGAGGAAAATACGGCGGTTTATATGTCTATCCTGAATCTGATGGGTGATATGGAGCTTGCTCTCTGCAATATGGACGTGCTTGAGAGAATATCAGTCGAGTTCATTGATTCAGCTTATGAAAGCATCAAAAACTCGAAAATAGTCGGCATTGATACGAATCTTACGGAAGATACGCTGGAATATGCCACCGGAAAATTAAAAGACCTTCCTATCTTTCTTGATCCTGTCTCCGTTACAAAGGCGGAACGAGCAAAGAAGATCATCGGTCGGTTCCACACCATCAAACCAAACAGAATGGAGGCGGAAATTCTTTCAGGCATGACCATCATGAGTGAGGAAGAACTGGAAAAGGCCGGACAATGGTTTATCGACCAAGGCGTGAAGAGTGTATTTATCACCCTTGGACCCGGCGGTGTTTTTTACCGGGATGAGAGGGAATCGGGGATAATCAGATCGAACCCCGTTGAAATCGTCAGCGCGACGGGCGCTGGAGATGCATTTTCCGCAGCGATCCTCTATTCACATTTAAAGGGCTTTGATATCGAGAAAACTGCGAAGGTGGGAACGGCCGCCGCCGCCATTGCCATGGGCTCCAAAACAGCTGTGAACAGTCATATGTCTATGGAATTGCTACAGCAGGTGCTTGGTACTGATCTGTAAGCCAAACATGATAAGGAGAGAATTGAGATGGAAAAATATTTAGACAGGAGTCCTGAGGTTCTTGCTGCCATGGAAGCGGGACAGCCTGTGGTAGCGCTGGAATCTACCATCATCGCCCACGGCATGCCCTATCCCAAAAATGTGGAAACGGCCCTTGCTGTCAACGAGATGATTCGAAGGAACGGAGCCGTACCTGCTACCATAGGAATTATCAATGGCAGAATGAAGGTTGGTCTTACGACGGAAGAGATTGAATATCTTGCAAAGGCCAAGGATGTTTTAAAGGTGAGCAGAAGAGACCTGCCTTATGTGCTCTCCAACAAACTGGACGGAGCAACTACGGTTGCGGGGACCATGATTATAGCCCACATGGCCGGAATCAGAGTCTTTGTGACAGGTGGGATCGGCGGCGTCCACCGGGGCGCAGGAGATAGCTTTGACATCTCTGCAGATCTGGAGGAACTGAAAATGACGGATGTGGCTGTGGTCTGTGCCGGTGTGAAGTCGATTCTCGATATCGGTGCTACGCTGGAATATCTGGAAACCGCAGGCGTGCCGGTCATTACCGTCGGCTCGGACGATTTCCCCGCCTTTTACAGCAGAAAAAGCGGCTTTAAATCTGACTGCAGAATCGACTCGCCGAAAGAAATTGCAGAGCTTATTTCCCTGAAATATTCATTGGGACTGAAAGGTGGCGTACTGATCGGATGCCCGATTCCGGAGCAGGATGAAATCCCATTTGATAAAATGGAGCGTGTGATCCAAGAGGCACTCCAAAAGTGTGAATCGTCGAATATAACCGGGAAGCGTATCACCCCGTTCCTTCTAGATGAAGTCAAGACCCTGACCGCAGGCAGCAGTTTGGAGGCCAATATCAAGTTAGTTTTAAACAATGCAGACATCGGCGCCAGAATTGCGGCAGCGTTGAAAATTTGAGAAGTCAAAGCAATCTGCAGGTACTTTAAAATGGAAAAGCTTTTGATTATCCTGTTTTAAAATTCACAAATATGGTATAATTAGGGGGTAGTGAATAATCCTGAAATTCTAAATAGGATTATTCAGGCTGGAAGTTAAAACGCTAGGACGATTGCCCGATACGACTATTTGAGGGGTTTTCTGTCTTAGCTAAAGTAATATTTGAAAATGGAGGTATGAAGAATGAAAGATTTAAAAGGCACAAAAACAATGGAAAACCTACTTGAGGCGTTTGCCGGTGAATCGATGGCAAGAAACAAGTATACTTATTATGCTTCAAAAGCCAAGAAAGAAGGCTATGAGCAAATCTCTGCAATCTTTACAGAAACAGCAGCTAATGAAAAAGAGCATGCGGAACTGTGGTTCAAGCTGGCCCATGGTATCGGTACAACCTCAGAAAACCTGGAAGATGCAGCCAATGGGGAAAACTATGAGTGGACCGATATGTACGCCAATATGGCAAAGGTTGCCAGAGAAGAAGGCTTCCCTGAGATCGCTGCCCAGATGGAGGGCGTAGCAAAGGTAGAAAAAGAACACGAAGAAAGATACAGAAAACTGAAGAAGAATATTGAAGAAGGCAAAGTCTTTGAGAAGGACGATGTGGTAGAGTGGAAGTGCGCAAACTGCGGCTATACCTACACCGGACAGAAGGCCTTTGAGAAATGTCCGGTTTGCGATCATCCGAAAGCATACTTTGAAGTGAAGTGCAGAAATTATTAGGAGTTCAATTCCCATTCAAACTATATTATAAGAAGCAAGAGGAAGCTGGTTTATTCCAGCTTCTTTTTATATAGGAAACCATGTTTCTTTATTTTCTTTCTGTAACACATCAGTTCTCAAAGGCGACTTTTTATGTTAAAATAAGAAAGAAAAAAAGACTTTATGGAGAGTAATATGGACTATTTAGAAAAGCTAAACCCACAGCAGAGAGACGCAGCCGTACATAAAGAAGGACCCTTGCTGATTCTGGCCGGTGCTGGCAGTGGTAAGACCAGCACCATGACTCATAGAATTGCCTATTTGATAAAAGAAGAGGGCATTGCCCCTTATCATATTCTTGCTGTTACCTTTACCAATAAGGCTGCAAAGGAAATGAGAGACAGGGTGGAGGACCTGATTGGGGAAGGAACCAACATGTGGATTCTTACCTTTCACTCTGCCTGCCTGCGCATACTCCGGAAGAACGCAGAATTTGCTGGCTATAACAAGGATTTTGTCGTCTATGACCCTACCGATCAGAAGGTGGTTATTAAAAACTGCATCAAAGAACAGAACGTAGACGAAAAAAAGTATCCTCCGAACTATGTTCTCAGCATCATCAGCGACTGCAAGGAAAAAGCAATCAGCCCGGCAAAATATGCCCAGATCAACGGCGTCGACTTCAAGAGCAAAATAATTTTGGATCTTTATACCGCTTATGAAGCTGTATTAAAGAAAAATAATGCCATGGATTTCGATGATCTGATTTTGAGAACGGTACAGCTCCTTGAAAAAAATGAGGACGTGCTGGCATATTACCAGGATAAATTCAAATATATCATGGTAGACGAATATCAGGATACCAACTTTATACAGTACCGGTTCATAAAGCTGCTGGCGGAAGCACATAATAACATCTGTGTTGTAGGGGATGATGATCAGTGCATTTATCAGTGGCGTGGTGCGGATATCAAGAATATCCTCGACTTTGAGAAGGATTTCAAAAACACGAAGGTGATCAAGCTGGAGCAGAATTACCGTTCCCATGCAAACATACTGGATGCTGCCCATTCCGTCATAGAAAAAAACAAGGGCAGAAAGCACAAGAAGCTCTGGACCGACAAGGAAAAGGGTGAAAAGATCAAGTACTATCGTGCAGATAACGAAAAAGATGAAGCCAGATATATTGCGCAGGAAATCGACCGGCTTCATTCGAAAGAACTGAAATACAGCGATTTCGCCGTTTTGTACCGTACCAATGCGCAGTCGAGAACCTTTGAAGAGGCACTTTCCGTACGAGAGGTCCCTTATCGCGTGCTTGGCGGAAACAGATATTACGATCGAAAAGAAATCAAGGATATTATGGCGTACATGAGACTGGTGCAAAATACCGCCGATGACCTGAGTCTGACCAGAATTATCAATGAGCCGAAGCGTGGCATTGGAGATAAGACCCTGGAAAAGTTGAAAGCGCTGGCTTCTGTCCGCAATGAGAGCCTGTTTGAATCGCTGACAGACGATGAAATCGTAGAGGGACTGCCCTCCAAGGCGGTGGATAGTATCAAAGAAATGATCACTGTCCTCAGCCAGTATAGTCAGGAAAAGGACAACCTCAAGGTTTCGGATATTTACGACGGACTTTTGGTCCGTACGGGCTATTTGAAAAATTTGGAGCTTCAGAATACGGTGGAGGCCGAAGGAAGAATCGAAAATCTCCTGGAATTCAAATCTGTAATCTATGATTATGAAAAAGACAACTTGCAGCTTACCTTATCCGAGTTTATGGAAAAGGTCGCCCTGATGTCGGAAATCGATAACCACGATGCCGAAGAAAACGCCGTTGTGCTGATGACGCTGCACAGCGCCAAGGGGCTGGAGTTTCCTGTAGTATTTATTCCGGGAATGGAAGACGGTTTATTCCCCGGCTGGCGTGCCTTTGAGAAGGCGGACGGGATTGAAGAGGAAAGAAGGCTTTGCTATGTCGGGATGACCCGGGCAATGCAGAGGCTTTATCTGACCAGCGCAGATGTGCGTACCTTATACGGAAAAACCGACTATACAAAGGAGTCAATGTTTTTAAGGGAACTGGACAAGTCCTTAATTGACGGAGATGCGATTTATGAAAAAAAGAGCTCAACCGGAGGCTATTCCGGTACCGATATGGGGCGAAATCCGGGCTGGAGTCAAGGCGGAGGAAACGACGGGTATTCCGGTTCGGAAATATTTCGGCCCTTTGATCAGTTGAAATATATCAAACAAGGCCAGGGGACGGGAGCATCAGGAAGCAAGGCTGGCGGATCTGATCTGAAAGAAGGGGATAAGGTCAGCCATAATAAATTTGGGGAAGGGTTGGTGCTTTCGATGGAAGGGAGCACGGTGACCATCGCGTTTGATTCGGTGGGCGTGAAGAAGCTTGCAAAGGATATCGCCCCAATCAAGAAAATTTAATGGTCCAAAATTGGCCGAATAAAATAAATAATTGCCAAGGAGTGCGGAGATGAGTGACAAGCTCAGGATAATGAAAGAAAAGGTCAAGATCCTCAATGAAGCGGCGAAAGCGTATTATCAGGAAAACCGGGAAGTCATGCCTAACATAGAGTATGACAGGCTATATGATGAACTACTGGAGCTGGAAAAGGAAACGGGGATCGTTTTGTCAAACAGCCCGACGATTCACGTCGGCTATGAGCTGGTAAGCGATTTGCCGAAAGAGGTCCATGAGCGGACCATGCTTTCCCTTGATAAAACCAAGGATGTGGGAGCATTGAAGGATTGGCTCGGGAATCAGACCGGGCTGCTTTCCTGGAAGCTGGACGGCCTTACCATCGTATTGACCTATTCCGACGGTAAGCTGATAAAGGCAGTAACCAGAGGAAACGGTGAAGTCGGTGAAGTCATCACAAACAATGCTAGGGTTTTTGCCAACCTTCCGTTGACGGTCTCTTTTCAGGGCGATCTGGTATTGAGAGGGGAGGCGGTGATCCGCTATTCGGATTTCTATAAAATCAATCAGGAAATTGAAGATGTGGGCGCAAAATACAAGAATCCGAGAAATTTGTGCAGCGGCTCTGTCAGACAGCTGAACAACAGAATTACGGCAGAGAGAAATGTTAATTATTTTGCCTTTTCTGTATTGAGAGCGGATGGTCTTGACTTTCATAATTCAAGGCAAACCCAGATGGAGTGGCTGAGAAGTCAGGGCTTTGAGATTGTGGACTATAAAAAGGTAGATTCTGCGAGCCTGGAAGAAGCGGTTGCCTGGTTTGCTGACCATATCACAGAGAGTGATCTACCATCCGACGGGCTGGTGCTGACATTGGATGACGTCGCGTACGGTGAATCCTTAGGGGCGACGGCGAAATTCCCCCGAGACTCCATCGCATTTAAATGGCGCGATGAAATCAAGGAAACCCAGCTGCTGGAGATTGAGTGGAGCGCATCCAGAACAGGATTGATCAACCCCATCGCAATTTTCGAACCCGTTGAATTGGAGGGGACAACCGTAAGCCGCGCCAGCGTTCATAATTTAAGCATTCTGGAAGGGCTGGAGCTGGGTATCGGCGACACCATAGAAGTATACAAGGCAAATATGATCATCCCGCAGGTTTCCGGTAATCTTACGAGGAGCGGCAAGGTCGCAATTCCGGAGCATTGCCCCGCATGTGAACACGATACGGTCATCATGCAGGAAAGCGGAGTGAAAACACTATATTGCCCCAATGACGAATGCCCGGCAAAGCATATCAAATCCTTCGCCCACTTTGTCAGCAGGGATGCCATGGGCATTGACGGCCTATCCGAGGCTACTGTGGAGAAGCTGATCGATAAGGGCTTGGTCAGAGAGTATGCCGATATTTTCCATGTCGATCGTTATCAACAGGATATTACCGCAATGGAAGGTTTCGGGGAGAAATCCTTTCGGAATCTTGTCGATTCCGTGAACAAAGCAAGAAAAACGAATCCGATTAGACTGCTTTACAGCCTTGGAATTCCAAATGTGGGGCTTTCCAATGCCAAAAATATCTGCAAAAATTTTAACTACGACTGGGCGGAAATCCAAAATGCTGATTATGATCAATTGATTCAAATAAACGGTATCGGTGATGTGATGGCAAAGGCCTATGTGAATTACTTCCGAGAGGAGCGTAATCAATTCATCGTTGGTGATCTGCTTCAGGAATTAGAGTTTGAAGAACAGGCGGCCTCTGTTTCCGCTTCTGTGCAGATCTTTGAAGGCTTAACCTTTGTTATAACCGGTGCTGTAGAACGGTTCAAAAACAGAAATGAGATGAAGGAAACCATAGAATCATTGGGAGGAAAAACTACCGACTCCGTTACCTCCAAAACCAATTATCTAATCAACAACGACAATCTATCCGGTTCAACAAAAAATAAAAAGGCCAAGGAGCTGGGCGTTAGCATTATTACAGAAGAACAATTGCTTGATTGGATCAATAACAATATGAGACCAGCGAATTGATATTTGACACGAGGTGCCTCCCGCACCTCGTGTTTTTTTACGGGTACACAGCGCCAATAATTAAAAGAAATGCGATGATCGCTTTGTGATAATGTTACTGTGATTCATTGGAGGGCAGGGTATTATTATATTTAATTGATATTTAAGGATAAAGGAGATTTGTGTATGACCGTTACATTTTATGCACTTTCAATGCTGGGACTTATCGTGTCAGTTTGGAAAAGCAAGGAAAAGACAGGGCTTGCATTAAAGAAGGCATGGAAGTCCTTTGAGAATATTTTACCGCAGCTTCTCGCGATCCTGGTCATCATTGGAATCATGCTGGCCATTCTGACTCCGGGACAGATCTCTGCGGTTTTAGGAAGCGAATCGGGTTGGATCGGTGTTCTGATCGCAGCAGCCATTGGATCGATTACTTTGATTCCGGGCTTTGTTGCCTTTCCATTGGCCGCCGCCCTGCTTCATAATGGAGCGGGATATATGCAGATTGCAGCATTTGTATCAACGCTGATGATGGTGGGTATCGTCACGATACCCCTTGAAAAACAGTTTTTTGGAATAAAGGCTACGATAGCCCGAAATGCCGCAGCCCTTGTCTTTTCGCTGATCGTCGCATTGGTAATGGGGGTTGCGTTATGAGAGGATTTTTAAAAAGATATCGGGTATTTTTATTGCTCGTAGCAGTGAATATTGCCGTTGTTTTTATCTGGCCGGAAATTGGCATGAAATCACTGGAGCTGACAAGGGTAAACTTGATCGATATGCTCGCCGTAATCCCTCCTATCTTTATTCTGCTTGGACTCCTGGATGTCTGGGTCAAGAGGGAAACGATGGTCAGATTTATGGGGCAAGGCTCCGGAATCATCGGTGTTTTGCTGGCTTTTTTTATCGGTTCTGCCGCCGCCGGTCCTCTTTACGGAGCATTTCCGGTTGCTGGAGTACTCTTGAGAAAAGGCAGCAAGCTCTCGAACGTTTTCATCATGATAGGGGCTTGGTCTACTACGAAGGTGCCCCTGCTTCTGTTCGAAGCATCCGCACTTGGAATTAAGTTTACAGTGATACGCCTTCTGCTGGACGTTATCGGAATCGCTGGGATTGCATATTTTACAGAAAGAATTCTGTCACAAGACGAAAGGCAAGATATCTATGATAGAGCGATCAAGATGAATGAGATGAAAAAATAGCAGCAACATATATCGAGTCATAAAAAAGGATAAATATAAATAAAAAATTATTGACATATGATCATAATAGAATATAATAAAGCCATAAATAGCATATGCTCAAAATATAAAGGAGGTGAAAAAAATGCCAGGAAAAGATGGAACCGGTCCATTTGGATTTGGCCCTTTGACCGGAAGCGGGTTGGGGATTGGATTGGGTTATGGATGCAGAAGAAGATTTAATGATATTGTACCAACGGAAATGACGGAGAGAGAATTGCTTTCAGCGCAAAAAGATCTGCTTGAAGCAAGGCTGAACACGATCAACAAGCATTTGAACAAAACAAAGGAAACGAATAATAAGTAACAGGGGAAACCCTGTTACTTATTATTTTAATGAGCGTGATACAGGAGCCGGAAATAAGACACGTAATCCTTAGCAGGAGTAAATTGACGTATGTTCATAATTAAGCTAAAATAAGACTAACAAAAAAAGTTGCCAAAGGGTAATAATCATATGAGAAATGGAGTGTGTTATGGGTATGAATGAAAAGGCAGAAAAAAGACAAGCAAATATGAGATCTTGCCTCCAGCCAATGCCAAAGGTCCTTGTCTCATGTCGGGGTTTGGACGGAGAAAACAACGTACTTGCTGTGGGGTATTGTGCGAACTGCAGCTATGATCCACCAATGGTCATGGTTGGAATTGTTCCGACCAGATATTCCTATAAAATGATTAAAGAATCCGGTGTTTTCGTCGTAAACCTTGTTGAGACAGATTACAAGGATGCTTTCGACTATTTGGGAAGCCATAGTAAAAGGGATGAAGACAAGCTTGCAAAAATGAACATTAAATTAGCGGAGGGCAAGAAGGTCAAAGCGCCTATTTTAATAGATTGCCCGGTCAATATAGAGTGCAGCGTTGTAGACTCTATTGTCACCGGCTCACATGAATTGTTTATAGGAAAGATTGAACACGTACATGCAGAGGCTCGAATCGTTGATAAAGACGGTAATGTTGAATATTCCAAAGTAAACTTTTTATAAGGAAATAACCGTAGGTAAGAATGTAGATGGGAATTACTGCGTACGACAGAAATTTCAATAGTATTTTAATTTTATTGCAGATACATGCATAACAAGATACAATGGTGCCGGGTATTCGGTTTATAAACAGGAATCGTTTGATAGGAAAGGAGATCAAAGCATGAGCGAAGAAATGTCTATTGAAGCGAGAAACAAAGCCGGTAATTATTTTAAAGAAGGATACAACTGCGCTGAGGCAGTATTTTTAACCTTTCGAGAATTGCTTGCACCCGAGATGGATCCTGCCATGGTAAGACTTATGACCGGATTTGGCGGAGGAGTAGGAGAGGCTGGCTGTATGTGCGGTGCGTTGACCGGTTCAATCGCCTCATTGAATATGATCAAGGGGAGGACAACAAATCAGGTGCCCCGTGATGAAGCTTATCAATTAGCAAAGGAATTCTCTGAGAAATTCACAGAGAAATATGGTGTAACGTGCTGCCGGGCCCTTAATCCGCACCCCTTTGAGACTAGGGAGCATTTGACCAACTGCCTCAAAATCACCGGAAATACCAGTAAGATGCTAATGGAGTTTCTCAATGAGAAAGAATTAATCAAATAAGTTTTGATTATACACATGAACGAGGGATCATAATGAATATAAAAAAGGTTTGGGCTGTTTATTTCAGCGCGACGGGGACCACAAAGAAAGTAGTAGAGGGAATGGTAAGGGTTCTTGTTGAAAAGCTGGGAGCGGAGTATGAAGTGTTTGATTTTACGCTGCCCACCGCACGAAAGGAAGCGGTAACCTTTCGTGCTGATGAACTGGTCGTATTTGGTACACCGGTATATGCCGGTCGTGTGCCGAATGTTTTGCTGAATTATTTAGAAACAATCGAAGGAAATGGTGCTTCTGCAGTTCCGGTGGTCCTGTACGGAAACCGGGATTATGATGACGCCTTGATTGAATTGAGAGACATATTGGAAAAAAGAAATTTACATACAATCGCAGCAGCTGCTTGCATCGGGGAACATTCCTTTTCTTATATTCTGGCAAAGGACAGACCGGATGAATCGGATATGCTGGAAGTATATGATTTTGCCTGTAAAGTTGCCGAAAAAGTCAAAGGGATCGCTAATTTGGTTGGAATGGAGCCAATTCCTGTGAAAGGCATACCGGCCCCATACAGAGGCTATTACCAGCCACGGGATCGCGAAGGAAATCCTGTTGACATCCGAAAGGTGAAGCCTTTGACGAAGGAGAACTGTAACAACTGCATGATCTGTGCCGATGTTTGTCCCATGGGCTCCATCAGTCATGATGATGTAAGAGCGTTTGTCGGTATCTGTATTAAATGTGGGGCCTGTATTAAAAGCTGCCCGTTACTTGTAAAATATTATGAAGACGAAGCATTTCTGTACCACCAGAACGAATTAGAAGAAGGGTACACACGAAGAGCCGAGCCTGAGTGGTTTATAGAACAGGAAGTTTATGATTGTAATTAAATGATTAAGGAGCTGTTTAAGTAAATGAAAACATCGAGGAAAAAAGAAAATAATATCATCGTATTCGTTGTCCTTATTTCATTCCTGATGATCTATGCGGGAAACAAAATTGCTATGAAGGACATGGACTTTTTCAACCAAACAAATGATCTTATCGTCGCGAAGGCGGAGGTAACGAAGGTATTGACTGAAACTGTCAATGAGTACGGCACAATTTTATTTGAATGCGAAATCCTGGAAGGAGATAATGCGGGACAAATCATTACCGCAGGTCAGACCATAGATGCTGATACACAGGCCAGCATCAGAATTGTTGAAAAAGGGGATGTTATCTTTTTAGGTGATGCGACGGAATATGAAATCGGTGCGGATTGGTTCTTGTATGAATACGAGCGCTTTAACGGAATTGTCTGGCTTGGTGTTGCTTTCGGGATTCTGCTGCTGCTCTTTGGTAGGAGTAAAGGCTTAAGAACCATCATCTCACTGACCTTTACCTGTGCTACGATTTTCTTTGTATTTATCCCGGCCATTATCTCAGGATACAATATATACGTGAGTGCAATTCTTGTTTGTATCTTTATCACGTTTATGGCATTGCTGATCGTACAGGGGCCCAATTCGAAAACTTTGGCTGCCGGGCTCGGCTGTATTGGCGGTTTATTGGTTGTGAGCTTGATTACACTTGGAATGAGTGAAATCTTAAAAATTTCGGGATTGGTTGACGACGACTCCTATTTTCTGCTTTATCTGGATACGGCAAATCCGATCAATCTAAAAGCGATTGTATTCGCTGCGATTACGATTGGTGCTACCGGGGCGATTCTTGACATAGCTGTTGATATTGCAGCAGCACTGAGCGAGGTGCACCGCCACGCTTGCAAGATAACCCTCCAACAGACCATAAAATCAGGAATTACGATTGGGCAGGATATCGTGGGAAGTATGGCGAACACCCTCATCCTTGCTTATATCGGAAGCACGCTGGCTATGATTCTACTGCTGCTCGTGCATACCGGATCGCCGCAGGATCTGCTGAACAGTGAGCTGATCATTGTGGAAATTCTTCAAGCATTAGCAGGAAGCATCGGGATTCTGTTTACCATACCGCTAACCTCCATCAGTTGTGGTATCTTATATAATAGGAAAAAATCAGGTTTGAGCGATACGCAAGCAGAAGAGTAGGGGCTGTCAAACAGCCTCTACTCTTCTGCACATTTGTTTTCCACATCTGTTATACAAGATGAAGCAGAGCTGCCCCCTGGGCAACAATAAAGCATAAGACGATCCCGGTAACGGTAGGGATCAGTAACGCTGCGCCGGTCCATTTCCAGCTTTGTGTTTCCTTGCGGATCGTCCATAACGTGGTGCCACAGGGCCAGTGGTTCAAAGAAAACAACATCATACATACGGCGGTAAGCTGGGTCCAGCCGTGATCCAAAAACAACTGTCTCAACTCGGATAAGCTATCCAGCTCCAACATGGAACCTCCCGATAGATAGCTCATAATCAGAATCGGTATAACGATTTCGTTTGCCGGAAGACCTAGTATGAAGGCCATTAGAATGTACCCATCCAACCCCAGTAATTTTGCGAATGGATCCAGAAACTCTGCACAGTGAGTCAGCAAGCTGTCATTCCCTATAGAAATGTTCGCCATCACCCAGATGACCAAACCGGCCGGAGCTGCGACCGCAACGGCACGGCCTAATACGAATAAGGTTCGGTCAATCAGGGAACGTACGATGACTCTTCCGATTTGTGGTCTTCGATAGGGGGGGAGCTCCAGCGCAAAGGAAGAAGGCAATCCCTTTAGCACGGTTTTGGAAAGAATACGAGAGATCAGGAGCGTGATCATAACACCCAAGACAATCACCGCAAGAATTGCTATAGCAGCCGCGAAAGACTGAAATGCAGCGGAAAAACCGCCTGCGATGAATAGACTTGATAGGGCGATTAAGGTAGGGAATCTACCGTTACATGGTACGAAATTATTCGTTAGTATCGCAATGAGCCGCTCTCTCGGAGAATCAATAATCCTGCAAGAAATAATCCCTGCAGCATTACAACCAAAGCCCATACACATGGTTAATGCCTGCTTTCCATGGGCACATGCTTTCTTAAAATAATAGTCCAAATTGAAAGCAACACGAGGGAGATAGCCTAAATCTTCCAACAATGTGAAGAGTGGAAAAAAGATCGCCATTGGCGGGAGCATCACGGAGACGACCCACGCCAACGTGCGGTAAACACCGTACACAATCATATCATGAACCCAAACAGGTACGCTAAGCCATAAGAAAAAGGCAGAAAGCTGTCCTTCCACCCAGAATAGACCATCGGCCAAAAGCGCGGAGGGAACATTCGCGCCGACGATCGTGATCCAGAAAATCAGACCGAGCAGTGCAATCATGATGGGAATGCCATATAATCGAGAGGTAAGAATGCCATCGATATCACGTTCCTTTTTACAGCGAACTGTTTTATTGAAAGAAACAACCTCATTGCTGATGTCTTCAGCTATTGATACAATATTGGAGACGATTCTATCCTGCAGTTCCTCCAAATCATTGAGCTCCTTGCATATCATTGCACGCGCTTCCTTCAGTTTTATCTGCAATGTAGCATTTTCTGAGAAATCCATATCTAAGTAAGCTTTCATGGAGTCTTGAAAGGCTTTATCCCCATCAATGAGACGAAGTGCCATCCACCTTTTATGAAACCGATTCTTTATAAAATCTTCAATTTCGGGCTCGATTTTTTCTATCGCATTTTCAATGACTGTATCATAATGAATCTTAAATGGGTTTGTAATGATTCCGCCAACCGCCATCTTCTCCACCGTGTCCTTTAACTCCTGTAAGCCTTTTCCGCTTCTTGCAGCGGTTCCAACCACAGGCACGCCGATCTGATCTGATAATTTTTCCAGATCAATCGTTATCTTCTTTCTTTTTGCTTCATCCAGCAAATTGACACAGACAACTACTTTGTCGGTAATTTCCAAAATTTGAAGTACCAAATTTAAATTTCTTTCTAGGCAGGTCGCATCAGCAACAATGACTGTAACCTTGGGGCTGCCAAAACAGATAAAGTCTCTGGCTATTTGCTCTTCCATAGAATTGGCAAATAGAGAATAGGTTCCGGGCAGATCAACCAGAATATAGTTTTTTTCATGATGCTGAAAACTCCCTTGCGCGTTGGTTACCGTTTTACCGGGCCAATTCCCTGTATGTTGATTCAGACCTGTAAGCCTGTTGAACACGGTACTCTTTCCCGTATTGGGATTCCCTGCCAGCGCGATTACGATCTCATCCGGTGATTCCGTATCAAGTTTAAAATTTTCCTTTAATACACCGATGCTGGTAGATTGTATTGTCAAACCCATTTCATGCCTCCTGCGATTTAGCGTTAAATTGACTCAACAAAAATTTTTGATGATTCTTCAGACCGTAAAGCAATTACGGCACCCCTGATTCCATAGGCAACAGGATCTCCGGCCGGACTTCTTCTCAAGGATTCCACCGTTGTATCCCTGATCAGTCCCAGATCCAGCATTCTTCTTCGTTCAATCCCGTCTGCTGCGAGTGCTCTTACTTTTCCAATAGAACCTACGGGTAATTGATTCAATGGGATAAAAGTTGTACTCATATTAAAACTCCTCTTATTATTTTTTAAATTAGTCAAGGGAAAATTAATTTCTCTTAACTAATTTATAAGATATGAGTCACTTATAACATTTGCTACCTGCAGAAGGCAAAAGAGATATTATATTGTGGTATGGATAATGCCTTACAAAAAATAGTCAGTGCTGAATAATTCGTATTCAGTACTGACTAAAACGTCAAGGCTTTCTATTTGGATTTAAAATAAAATAATCAGGATTCAGATTACAATGAGGCTCCTTAATTATGGCAGCCATGCTCATGGGCATGACAGGAGTCCCCGGAGTCAACAACTGCTCCGGACAGCCACTTTTGCGCTACCTCTTTCACTTGGCCGCTGCAACCACGATAAACGTCGATTCCGCAGCTGCTTAAAACACTCACGGCACCATCACCCATGTTACCGGCAAGCATAACCGTAACGCCCATTTCCGAAAGAATGCTGGCAATATTTGACTTGCAGCCGCAGCCTGCAGGAGAAGCAATCGTTTCCTGGGCAATGATTGCCTTATTATTATCGATTGTGAAAACAGTAAAATACTCACAATGACCAAAATGATCATCAATGAAATCCTGTCTCGACGGTAATGCAATTTTCATAAAATATCCCTCCGATACTTGTTCGCATGTTTTTAATATTAACCACTATTATATCGCAGATAATTGGCATATGTCAATAAAATGCCTCTGCTAGTGGGCGCCGCACGCGTCACTGTGCTGATGTTCATGGCATACTGACCCGCTGGATTTCAGTTCGCCTTTCAAATATGCTTCTACAGCCGCCTGGGCATCGCCGGACGCACCGACAATCACTTCAATGTTTTTCTCATTGAAGATATCGATGGCGCCTCCACCCATACCGCCGGAGATGATAGCGTTTATCCCTAAATCATTTAAGAAATTAGGAAGGAATCCAGGTCTGTGGCCCGGATTTTCTACCATTTCACTTTGCATGATCTTGTCGTTTTCTGTTTCAAAAATAAGAAAGCCTTCACAATGGCCGAAATGCTCCGTAACCATTTTCCCTTCACTTGCTACTGCTATTTTCATTTTGACACCTCCATTTTTTCTATTTGACAAACAATATCTTTTAAATGATCTCCATCAAACAGTTCAATCATACCTTTATCACATAATTCTGCAATGGCAGGATTCAAAGGCAGCTTTGCGATCGTTTTGATCTGATGCTGTTTTGCGACCTGTTCAATGTTACTGTTGCCGAATACGCTGATCCGGCTGTGGCAGTCAGGACATTCCAGGTAGGACATATTCTCAACAATCCCAATCACTGGAATATTCATCATTTTCGCCATCTTCACTGCTTTTGATACAATCATAGAAACCAGCTCCTGGGGGGAGGTTACGATAACGATTCCATCCACAGGGAGAGACTGGAATACTGTAAGGGGAACATCACCGGTTCCGGGAGGCATATCAATGAACATGAAGTCTACATCACCCCATATCACGTCTGTCCAGAATTGCTTTACCATACCGGATACAAGAGGTCCTCTCCAGATCACAGGATCGGTGTCATTTTCCAAAATAAGATTCACCGACATAATATCAATTCCGGTTTTTGTTTTGATCGGCATAATACCCAATTCGGAGGTTTCTGCTTTACTGCGGATGCCAAATTCCTTTGGTACGGAAGGGCCGGTTACATCTGCATCCAGGACCGCTGTCTGGTAGCCCATTCGGTTCATCGACACCGCCAGCATGGAGGTGATCAATGATTTTCCAACACCGCCTTTGCCACTGACGACAGCGATCACCTTCTTAATATCACTGTACTCATGGGGTTTTTCCAATAAACTTTTCGGTTGTGCTTCTCTATCACTGCATTCTTCACTGCAGGATGAGCAGCTTTTGTCACAACTTTCACTCATTTTTGTTCTCCTTCTTGGTTGTTTTAAATACGGATTATGAGTTCCATATCATTTTAATATTTTAAATTTCAACGATAGTGCCTGTAGCTAAATACTGGATTTGATCACCCAACACTTCTTTTAAAAGGTGATAGGCATCTAATCCCGTACAATGGCCCGTATAGTATTTTGATTCTGTACTTTTAAGAAATTGTGCGATCCCTTCTATTACGACAGGCGCTTCGCTTCTTTTCGTGCTGGTTCTCATGAGATGAAACCCGCTGATGACATAATCGGGATAACTGCCATGTTTGTCGTAAACGTGCTTCATGATATTTACAATTCCGTTATGCGCGCAGCCGGCTATGAGAACAGTTTTTCCGGCTTCTCTGATCAATAAATTCTGCTCATGCCGGAAGTCATCCTTTACAATGGAGCCATCAGCAAGCTCCATATAGAGAGAATCATTGCAGGATGAAAAAAATTCTCTTCCGATTACCCCGGAAAAAAGCTCTATCTCACTTCCAATCAGTAAATTCCCATCTGTTAACTGCACCCGTCCATGAATTTTTAATGATGGGTCAATACCGGCATTGTCCGGATCTTTACCACATAAGATTGAATAGTAGGGATCAAAGGCTTCTTTGTGGAGATAGACACATGCCTTTTCATTTTCTTCCAGAAATGTTCTTAAGCCACCTCCGTGATCATAGTGGCCATGAGAGATGATCGCGATCCCTACATCTTTTATCGTAACACCCAGTTTATTTGCATTTTGCAGAAATAGATTGCTTGCGCCTGTATCGAACAATATTTTCCTATGATTTGCTTCTATATAAAGGCTAAGACCATGCTCGCTGCAAAGTTCAGGAGAAATGGAAGTATCCTCAACCAACGTCTTAATTAACATTTTTTTCTCCCAAACCACCAAACAACAACGATATGGTTTTTTTGTAAACACTCTTTGCCGCCTCGCCAGACGAGCAATCAATATCGACAATATTGTACCCCCCATTGATTGCTTCGACTGCCTTTGTATCATAAGGAATTCTACCGGTATAGGGGATGTGGTACTTATGACAATACTTTATGATGTGTTCGGTATTTTGCAGATTCGTATTAAATTTATTGATACAAACTGCCGTCTGTATCTTAAATTTATCGGCAGTGCTGATGATCCGTTCCATATCACTGATTCCGGAAATGGAGGGCTCGGCAACGATGAGCACCATATCTATTCCGCTTAAGGACGCGATGACGGGGCAGCCGATTCCGGGAGACCCATCGATGATTGCCAGATCAACATTTGAAGCAGACGCTTTTAACTGGTTTTTCACTTCTGTAACAAGCTTTCCGGAGGTTCCGCTTCCCATCTTCAACTGTGCAGTTGAAAAGACGTTGTCATTCAAATATAATTTTAGCTCTCCCGCAATGGAAGGATTTAACGAGATGGCATGGGATGGGCAGAGTGCCTCACAAACGCCGCAGCCTTCGCAGGCGTATGCATCAACGAAATAACCGTTTTCCTTGTTGAATTTAATCGCATCGAAACGACAGTTCGATTGACATAAGCCGCAGTGGCGGCATGCGCAGGGATCAATGGCTGCTTTCGGCATCCCGAAATAATCGGTGATCCTTGCATTGGATTTTTGGTTCATAATCAAGTGAAGATTTGGCGCATCTACATCACAGTCGGCGTAAGCTTTTGCGTTTGCAAGCTTAATGAAAGCACTTGCTATGGTAGTCTTGCCCGTTCCGCCCTTGCCGCTGAGGATTAAAAGTTGTTTCATTTTATGCCTCCTCTGAAATTGTTAATAGCAAATCGGTGAACAGGTCTTTGTATCGTTTTATTTCTTTGGATGCGATCCGCCCATCAGAATTGACCGTTCCAAGCTGATGATCAAAAGGGATTCTGCCTAAAATCTTGATTTTATTTTCCAAACAGAATTGCTCAGCCGGATTGAACCCTTCAAAGCATTTATTCAAGACCACCCCGTAAGGCTTGTTAAATAGCTGCACAAGCTCATTTACCATAGCTAGGTTATGCACTCCGAAAATCGTAGGTTCGGCAACCAACACACAGTAATCTGTATTCTTGATGCTTTCCATTACGACACAGGCGCTCCCAGGGGGGCAATCGATGATGGTATATAAGCTATCTTCACCGGAACTGCTTAATAATGATTGAATAATTGGAACGCCTGAGGCCTCGCCGGGATTCAGAATACCGGAAATCACAGTAACATGATCTGAGCTGCCTTTTTTGATTTCACCGATTTTTTTCGGTGTTTCGGACAATGCATCTTGTGGGCACAGCAGCACACAGCCTCCGCAGGAATGACATATCTCGTCAAAAACAAACAGATGGTCCTTAATATATGCGAGTGCATTAAATTTGCAAAAATCTACACAGGTTCGGCAGCCATTGCATCGTTTTCCATCTACAAAAGGAATCCAAACGGAAACATTCTCATTTTTTATTTCTTTTGGTTTGAAAAATAGATGACCATTTGGTTCCTCCACATCACAGTCAATATAAATCGAATGCTCGGCGACAAAGGCCAGATTTACCGATACCAAGGTTTTTCCTGTACCGCCTTTACCGCTTAGTACAGCTATTTTCATGTTTGCCTCCATCACGGCGCTTTGCGCCGACACAAATAATTAATGAAACCCCTCGTCTACCAATCATAAATTAAATTATGATGGAGGCGGGGAGTGCAGAGGGGGATACACCTCGCCGATAAAGGAGGGTGCTCAGCTCGCGAACGGAAAAATTCCTTGCGGCTGAAGCCGGGGAATTTTCGTATGGCACCTACCAGACATTTGCTCAGCAAATGTGGTTAGGTGCGTAAGCGAGCGCCGAAGGGAACCAGAGGGTTCCCTAGCGGAAAGTGTGAAAATATTTTCACACTTAGTTCCCTCCGTGATTATGAAAGCCGGGATGAATCTCATTGAGCAAAGACAATTCTCCTTTTTCAAAAGCCTGGATGTTATCATGTAATCGATCCTCCTTGGTTTGGTAGATCTTAATATCTGCGGCTTTGAAAACTTCTGCTGCATTTTCTCCACACCGTGGTGTCAATAAGGCTTCGGCATAGTTGTCTATGATCATTTGAGCAGCCTTGATTCCGGCTCCGCCCTGACTGGATGCAGCATGATTGCATAGAAATTGCGCTTCCTTCGTTTCCGTGTCATAAATCAGGAAATAAGGTGTTCGCCCAAAAGAGACGCATATGGTAGTTTTCATGGAATCTTCGTTCACAGGGATTGCTATTTTCATTTATTTTTCTCCTTAATTTCAATATTGGATTTCCGCTTATTGGCATACGCTCATTATAAATACAGTATAAACCATATTGGACATATGTCAATAATGATTCGGAGGATTATCTATAAAAAAATGAATGGATATAATTGTGATTATGCAAACTTATTAATTGACATATGCTCATAATAGATTTAGTATATATATAAAGCAAAGAATATTTGGAAGTAAAAAATGGGGAGGAAGAAGATGACTCAATCGAAAGAGAATTATCTTCGTGTCATTTTAAAAATAAAATTCATTGCTCATTGCTCGGGCATACAGCGCTAAAAAGAGCAATTAAAAATTATTATGAAAAGACAGAAGAATATAAAAAATGTATCGCGTACCATGATTAAATGGCAGTAAGAAAGAGAGGGAAGATGATGTATACGTGTGATGTGTGCAAAGAGCATTTCTGCAGATCCGGTGAACTTGACAAGCTTCCGGGTAATTGCCCGAGCAAGGAAACGGATAAGGATATTATGAAAGAGATCTATTTTGAAGAAGAAAATTATAATATTGCGTATCATTCCGCAGGGGTTGAGGCTGATGGTTATTGTGATAAAACCAGACTGGAGGAAATCATAGATTTTGCGCGGAGAAGCGGCTATAAAAAGCTGGGTGTGGCATTTTGTATGGGTTTAAGCAAAGAAGCGAAGATCCTTTGCAGAATATTGAGACATCATGGTTTTGAGGTGAATTCGGTAATCTGTAAAAACGGAAGCATCCCGAAGGAGATTTTAAAAATCGGCGATGACCAGAAAATAAATCCCGGTTCCTTTGAACCAATGTGCAATCCCATCGGACAGGCGCTTTTTCTAAATAAATCGCAAACGGACTTTAATATTATTTTGGGCCTGTGTGTCGGACATGATTCTTTATTCATTAAATACGCCGAGGCCCCTGTCACTGTTTTTGCTGTTAAGGACAGGGTTCTGGCACATAACCCTATGGGTGCGCTGTATTTGTCAGATGGTTATTATAAAAAGAGATTATACAAATAGATCAGTCAAATAGAAACTGCTGTTGCTGCCGCAATATTCCTTGCGATATTTTATTATTCTATTCCGTTTTGGCGCTTGCAGTTCCTGCAGCATAATCTTCCCTTGCAATTTTGTCCGCAAAAGACCTTATGGGAACCACAGCTTGGACAAATATACTCACCGCTTTTAATGGCTTCAAGATTTTCGTAGCTCTCCATCCATTCCTTACCACAATGAGAGCACTTAACGGGGCATATATGCAAAGTGAAATTACCGCCTTCAATTAATATGATTTTGCCATTGATCAAGCTGTCGGCAACCTTTTCTCTTGCAGAGATCAGGATACGCTGAAAAGTCGGTCTGGAGACCTGCATTTTTGCAGCACATTCTTCTTGTTCCAGCCCCTCAAGATCTTTGAGGCGTATGGCCTCCAATTCCTCAAGCTTCAATATATTTTTATCGATCTCCGGAATATCTTTATCGGAAGGAACAAAGTAAGGTACTGCAGGAATATGTTCAATTTTTCTCCATTTTGTTGGTCGTGCCAAAGGTATCAACTCCATTATTCATATTTTGCAACGTTTCGTAGCGAAAGTGGCGTCAGCCACTTTTTGTATAGTATTAGTTTATAGATAGAAATAATAGATGTCAATGGCTCAATCAATCAATGCATATGAAAAGTACACCGGAGGAGATCGGAGATCGTTCCGGTGTACTTTTATATCTGACATATATTGGATTAAGGAGAGTGATTTTTATTTCATGTGTATTACTCTATTACAGTTTCGTAGCCTGCGCCAAGCCAGCCTTTTTCAGATTCTGCGCTGCCCATTCCAAACTGCATGTTATATGCTTCGTATCCTAATAATCTAAGGATGCCGACAGTCTGGGATGCCGTCTGGCCGGTATAGCAGTAAACGATGATTTTCTTGTCCTTCGGCAGTTCTGTCAATGCGTCCTGCATACCTGCTCCGAAAGGAATATTGATTGCACCCTTGACATGGCCCAGAGCATAATCTTCTGCTTTTCTAACGGAGACGATCACGTACTCATCCGATTCAGAATCTACGATTTCTTTTACGGTCTCAACTTTCATATTCTGAGCTTCTGTCGGAGTGCCGGCGTAAGTGGCTAAAGTTGTGAAGTATTCTTCAACAGCAGCCTTGAGCGCGCTGTCTACTTCATATGCATCGGTTGGTAGAGCTGTTGCTTCGGTGCTTAAATAGTTTTCAAAATTCGGTTCAACAGAGATACCTCTTACAAAACCGCTTTGAACATTCGTGGCAGGCTTCCCTGCTACGTTTAATACAGCGGTAGCTTGGGATGCAGTCTGACCGGTATAGCAGTAGACATATACCGGAACGTCATCCGGAATCATTTCAAGATTTTCAGCAATCGATCCATTTCCGAAGGGAAGATTGACAGCACCCTTGATATGGCCTTTTCCATAATCTTCGCCGGTTCTGACGTCGATGATAAACATTTCTTCGCCTGCATCAATTTTCTCTAAGAAATCTGCAGGAGCGATCATATGTTTGTCAGCAGGGAAATTTGCAAAATAAGCAAGAGCGGCTTCTTCAACTACGTTAACTTCTTCTACTACTACAGGAGTTTCTTCAACAGGTGCAGCAACTTCTTCATTGCCGCCGCAAGCGACAAATGACATTGCTGTCATGAGTATGCATAGTAAAATAACCAATAATTTTTTCAGCTTCATAATTTACTTCCTCCTCAGGATGCATCTTTTTTGCTTGGCAGAGCGCTGGCTCCGTCAGGCAATTCAATTGGGTTATTAGGATTTGACGACCATTCAAGATAAGCGCCGTCATAGATTTTTATATTCCGATATCCCGCGTTATAAAGGGATAAGAAAACAGGAGCTGCTCTCATTGAGGTCTGACAATACACGATGATTTCCTTTTCCGGTCTCACTCCAAGATCGATGAAGTTGATTCTTGTTGCCTGTACATCTTTAAATGTATTGTCCGTGTAAAAATTATTTTTGTAATCCCACAGGATGGATGATGGAACCTTGCCTGTTTCGGTGTATTCCTGATCTGTTCTGACATCCAGCAAAACGACGTTGGGGTCCGGCTCATTTAATTGATCCATTACTTCACTCATATCTGCCAGATACAATTTGTTTTTGTCACCTGCAGTATAGGTTGTTTTTTTGATGTCCGGAGTCTCCTTCGTCAGCTCGATGCCGGCATTTTTTAAAGCATCCAGACCTCCGTCGAGAACACGGGCATTATCATTTCCGAACACTAGGAAGGACCACCATAAACGTGCGGCGCTCATTTTGTCAGTATCATAAATTAAAACTGTTGCATCATTATCAATGCCTTTTTCACTCATCAGCCTCTCAAATTTTGATTTTGAGGTGAGCATATTGTCGACAGGAACATTGATTACAATGTCATCCTTGACAATATTTACTGCGCCTTCAACATGACCTGCAGCGTAATCTTCCGGACTCTGCATATCAACGATGACGAGATTGTCATTATTTGATATGAGCTCGGAAAGGGAAGCGGCACTGATGATTTGAGGGGCAGTTTCCTCATATACGGATGGGTTACAAGCAGAAATAACGATCGCTAACATTACGACCATTAGGAAGAATGTTAAATTTTTAGCAATCAATCGCACAAACTTGCCTCCTCCTTCATTACGTGTAATAACCGATTTGTAAACTGTCATTGAAACAATCATATACCATAATGGAAACATTGTGATATAAATATCTATTATACAACATGCTATTATTTTATGGTTGAAATAACAGGCACAGTATGAGATAGTGAGAAAAACGGATAATTACAACGGTGGTGCTATGAAACAAACAAAAAATATCATCGATCGATTACATGATACTCCAAGGCATCAGGTCCATATAGGGCAGAATTTGATCCTGGGAATCTATATTTTATGTTACTTTCTTATCAGTTTATCTTTCCTGACCGAATTCCCATTTGTTCATTCGGATGAAGCTTGGCTGTCAGGACTCACGCGAAATATGATGGAGAAAGGGGACCTGGGGGTCACGGAAACCTTCTATGACCTCAAACCAAGGTATCCCCACGCAATAAAAACCATATTTCATCTATTGCAAATGCCCATGCTGGCATTGTTTCAGTATCATGTTTTTGCATTCAGGCTCCTGTCTCTTACCTTTGGTTGCATCACGCTTGTTCTTTTTTATCTGCTGCTGAAATCTATTTTTAACGGATCGGATTCGACTCGTCTTTGGGGATATCCTATCGTGGGAACCATCCTCTTATCTGTCGACATTCAGTTTATCTATGCCAGCCATTTTGCCAGGCAGGAAATCCTTCTAGTATGTTGCATCGTAGCAAGTATACTTGCGCTTTTCAAAAAACATTATCTGATGGCAGGCTTGATGACTGGATTATCCATCGGGCTCCATCCGAACAGTTTTCTGATTGGAATGATGTGCGGGGCGATGCTGTTACCAATTGGTTCAAAGCAGATGAAACAGCGGAAGGCGTGGAAGCCTTTGCTGGGATATGCCGGGATCACTTCTGTTTTTGCAGCGCTCTTTCTTTCGATCAGCCTAGCTTTTGACCGGCAATTTTTCAAGCATTATTTTGAATATGGCAACAGTGAATTTGATATCGGCGCACCGGTTACAAGCAAGCTTATGGAGCTGCCTTATTTTTTCAAAAAGATCTGGTATGGAGTGAGCGGTACCTATTACGTTCCGGATATTCGGTTTGAACTTATTTTATTTGCGCTGTCTGCAGCTGCGATATTGATTCTGGTGTTATCGGGAAAATTGAATAAGGGAAAAGAGGCTGCTTTAATTGGAAAGGGCATCATAGGTATGCTGGCCGGAATGGTGATAATCGGGAGATATAATCAGACAAGCATTGTCTTTTTATTCCCGCTTTTTTTTATATTGGTCTTATTGGCTGTGGATAATTTAACAGTGGGCTTAAACAAGGCTAGATCATACGCAAAACATGCAATTGTCATCCTGTTCATTATGATTGCTGCTGCAACAAGCGGCATCAACATTGCCCCTTGGCTGAACTACAGTTATGAAGACTACGTCAATGAAGTTTCCAAGGCGGTGAAACCCCAGAACACAGTTTTGGCAAACTTGAACAGTGAATACTTTTTTGAAAACGGCAAACTGCTTGATTATCGCAATCTGTCATACCTAAAAGAGAAGGGCATGTCCGTTGAGGATTATATCAGAAAAAATAAAATCGAGTATATCCTGCTGTCCGATGAAATGGACCTGATCTACTCGCAAAGACCTGTCTGGAATATGATTTACGGGAATCTTCGATATATGGATGAGCTCCATCAATTTCTGGATGAAAACGGCATATTGGTCCATCGTTTTCAGAATAATACCTATGGGATAAGGATTGTGCAGTATATGAATTCAGACCGGGATTTTACCGTTCAGATCTTCAAAGTAAAGGATTTGTCCTGACAATTTCTTTGCCTCCTCCAAATCATGGGTTACGAAAATGATGGTCAGCTTTTTCTCCCGCCAGATTTTAAGCAGAAGCGCATATGCAATTTCCTTGTTATCTCTGTCCAGACTGGAAAAAGGCTCATCCATGAGAAGGACTTTGCTTTCAACCGCCAAAGCTCTGGCCAGAGCACCTCTTTGCTTCATTCCTCCTGAAAGCTGATGGGGGTAATAGTCATAGAAATCAAGGAGCCCGACATCCTCAAGGGCGGTTTTCGCCTTTTCCGCAGCCTTTTCCTTCCCGATTCCCTTGTTGGTTTTCATGATGGCATAGGAAAGATTGCTCCCCAGCGTTCTCCACGGAAAGAGCTGGTTGGAATCCTGGAAGATCATAAAGATGTCCTTTGACGGTTTCGCATCGTGATCAAAGCCGGCGATCAATTTAAGCAGGGTTGTTTTACCGCAGCCGGAAGGGCCTATGACCGATACGAAATGGCCGCTGGGCACTTCCAGTGATAGATTGTCAAGAACCCTAACCTTTCCATCTTCATGATGATATTCTTTTGTGACTCCGTTTAATTTGATATCCATCTAATTCTGGCCCCACTTTTGTACGGTTTTTTTCTCAATAAAGTTAAATAAGAATCGTTCGATAAAAAGTCCGATCAATACTACAACAATAATTCCGGCAAATAAACCCGGCGTGTTCATGAAGGTTCTTTGTTTGAAAATGTACCAGCCGATGCCGCCTTTCAGACCGATGGCTCCAAAGACCATTTCCGCGCCGATCAGTGCTCTCCAGCTTCTTGCAAAAGCAATTTTGACCCCGGAAATCAAATAGGGCAAAGATGCCTTCAACTTGATTTCAAAGGCGATCTCCCAGGGAGATAGCTCCAGGTTTCGCCCGATGTCCAGATAGATTTGAGGAACTGCCTGAAAGCCTGCATTCAGATTGATCAGGATTGGCCACAAAGCCGAATGAACGATAATGGCAATGATGCTGGCATCCCCGGTCCCGAACCAGATGATGATCAGCGGAAGCAGAGCCAGTGCAGGCAGGGGATGGCCAATGGCGGAAAGCACCTTAGCAAGTCCTGCGATCATGATATATTTTTGCGAAGCCAGTGCTAAGAAAATTGCAGCAAAAACTGCAATCAAAATACCCATAAGGATCACCTTTAGCGAATAATAAATTTGATACGGCAGATCTCCATGAAGCATGGAATCGAGCAAAGTTGAAGCCACTTCTCCGATGCTGGGCAGCAGAAGACCAGACACTCCGCCAACGGTAGCAGCAAGCTGCCACATCGTCAGAAGAACGATGATCCAAAACAAAATAATGTATTGTTCTTTATTCTTTTTCAGAATTTTCATCAGAACCTCTTGATTCAGGGAAAACCACATCTGGATAGTTGATTTTATTCTTCAGCACACCAATGCGGTACATTTCTTCTGCCAGCTTATCGATTCCGGTAAGTTCATTGGAATAGATCGTACCGTTATAAGTCATTTGCTTCTTTAGCGTTTCTTCCTCCACATCATAAATCGGGGCTAGTACAGCTACCGCTTCATCTATATTGTTGTTGATGTAATCGATGGCAGTATTCAACGCAAGGAGTATGGCGTCGTATTCGTCTGGATTCTCCTCATAAAAGCGTTCCATGGATACACCGGTGATAAAGGTAAAGGGCTGCCCCATGATTTCTTCCCCTGTCATGATAATCTTCATGCCATGTGCAAGCTCTTTGTCAAGATAGGGAGGGGTTGAAAAATGTGCTGTTATTTCAGTCTCGGCGATGAGCGCGTCCATAGCATCGGGGTGAGAGAGGGAAACAATTTGATGATCAAACTGATTTGGATCTCCAAACTCCTGGTTGCTGGCGATACAAAGCAAGATATGCTGTGTGGAGCCCGGCGAGAGGATCGCAATTCTATCTGTAGCAGAAAAATCTCTGAGTGAATGGATTTCCGGACGATCCGTAACGAGAGCAACCTGATTAAAAGAGATACCGGTTGCGTATTTCCACTTCATACCGTTATCGATACCGATCAAAGCCGGTGCAGGTCCCATAAATCCGAAATCAACTTCGCCTGCCAGCATAC
>CAKMKG010000009.1 GCA_927441425.1 uncultured Bacillota bacterium
AAACTTATTATGTGAGAGGAGAAATGAAAAATGATGGCTTTCTTTAAAGGATCAAAACGATCAAAATTTCTATTAGTAGCCATAATGGTTATCACTCTGGTGGCAACCTATGCAGTACCGATGACGGTATTTGCAGAAACCGAACTTGGTGGAGGCACTGAGTTCGTTGGTGAGGGCGGCGGAACCCCTGAGGGCGACGGAACACCTGAGGGCGATGGAACCCCTGAGGGCGACGGAACACCTGAGGGCGATGGAACTCCTGAGGGCGACGGAACACCTGAGGGCGACGGAACTCCTGAGGGCGACGGAACACCTGAGGGCGACGGAACTCCTGAGGGCGATGGAACTCCTGAGGGCGATGGAACACCTGAAGGCGACGGAACACCTGAAGGCGACGGACTCGCACCCGGCATGATGACCATGATGATGGCACCGCTTGTAGCTCCCACAATACCAAATACTGGTGATGGAATCGCTCCTGTGGTTTTCTCACAAAGTGGATTGCCAAGCGATTTAAGTAATTTTGCAAGCTATAAAGTAGGCTCGCAAAATGATGGAACTTATAATAGTAATGATGGTTTTTCTGTTGAACTCGACTTTAATAGAAGTAAGCAGCAGGTAAATTGGAATTCAAATACCCCGGTTAAATATGTGATTATGAAAGGCCAGGGGAGTGCCCATCTCAACTTGTATACCTATGATAATGACAATAGTGACACGGGTTTAATGGCTCCGCTTCATCAAAATGATTTTTCAAGAATAAATCATGTTACGTTCTACTATGAGAAACCATATGATATTTCTCTGGAAAAAACAGCATCCGTTGCAGAGGCTGTCAGAGGAGATGAAATCATTTATACCTTTGTTGTAAAAAATACAGGTACCAAAGAGCTAAAAAATGTTAAATTGTCTGACAACAAGCTTGATAAACAATGGATTATTGGTGACTTAGCCAGTGGAGCGGTATATACAACAACAGCGGCCTTTACAATACCTGATGAAGGCTTTGAGGGCTATGATTTAAAGAATACCGCGAAAGCAACAGGCGATTATGGTAAAAAAGGGAAAGTTGAAGATACCGCATCTGCAACAGTCTCAGTAAAAGCAAAGTATGGTATTTCTATTGAGAAAACGGCGTCGGTTACAGAGGCTTCCATGGGTGACGAAATCATCTATACCTTTGTTGTGACGAACTCGGGAACCGGCGACCTTACAAATGTTAAATTGTATGATGACAAGCTAAACAAACAATGGACAATCGGTAATTTGGCTGGCGGAGCAGAATATACTACAACAGCAGCCTACACTGTGCCCGATGCATATAACATGTCCTATAATTTAAAGAATACTGCGTCGGCAACGGGAGATTTTACCTATTGGAAAAAGGGAATCTTTGGACCATATTTGGACACCAAGACAATCTCTGCTACTGACAAAGCAACGGTTCAGATTAACTCTTTGCCATGGTTTGCCATTGAATTGGAGAAAACAGCTTCAGCAGAAACAGCATTACCCGGAGATAAAGTCACTTATACCTTTAGCGTTAAGAACACAGGATACCTTCCATTCGGGAAAATTGTTCTCACAGACGCACAGATTGGATATTCTGATGTGAAGTTCATATATCTTGAAAACGGGGAAAATACGACTTTTAGCAAGGAGTATACAATCCCGGAAGGTACAATCTTTCCATATGTGAACAATGCCAGCGCAAAAGGCCAAATTTGGGAGGGTCTTATAGGCGGGGCTTGGAAAACCAAAGCCACAGCTGATGACTCATACACGATAGACAAGACCATTCCAAAGACACAGGATGTAAAATTCTTTGTGCGGCATGGTGATTATGCGCGACCTAGTACTGAGGGGTCTCAGCCGGTAGCTCAATTCACAGTCAATCTTGGAACGTTAACGATCACAAATCCTGAAGTTTCACTTTCAAATGGGCGAAGCTTAGTAAATGAATTCGCACCTACAGCGTCAGCCCTTGCGGTTGAGGCCAAAGCAATCGAATTAAGTAGCCATGACGCATATGATACGTTAATGGATTTGATTGAAGCAAAAATGATCAGCAGCAATTCAAACTATTTACCAGTGAGCGGCCCTTGGCACATCGACTGGTACGATTTCAAATGGGAAGGTGATGGATGGCATATTGATGGAGATATAGTATTAGATCAAAAACCACCTATGTCGGTTGGATCTTATACCGTTCAGTATTTGGTCAGCGGAAGTGCTGTTCAAGTTGCATCACCGGTTACAGGCAACTCTGCTGAAAGCAATGTGAAAATCACTCCTCCTGCTTTATCGGTGGACTTTGCAGGATACAATGTGGTTGGAATTGATAGTGCATCTTTAGATGACGAGGGTTATGTAATAATTAGCTATAATTCTGAAACCCAAGTGCATACCGTAACAGTCTGGTATGAGGCTCCGACTTCAGATCCAACCCCAACACCTCGTAGAGGCGGCGGCGGAAGTACTGTTGCAATTGCTGATGAAGAAACTCCAGCAGCCCCGATTGAACCGACAGAGGATCAGGTGATCCTAGATGAGAGTGTTCCTGCAGGCCCATTGCCTCAGACCGGGGGAGTACCTTCCTTACTCCTCTATGGCTTAGGTGCACTATTGGCTGGTAGCGGATTTGCACTTAAAACGAGAAATAAAAAGGATCAAGGAGAGAAATAGAATAGCCCAAGATCCCTAGCTTAAAAACTGGAAGGGCTTAAATTTAAGCCCTTCCAGTAAATTTTATTAAAGAATGATAGGCTGAAATTATTATAATTTGTAAAAGTTAAAATAATTTTGCCCTAACATGTAAAATATTTATATTTATGACTGTTTTGTGACTGTTTCATGTGATAATGACATAGAAGCATATAAAATCAGTAATGAAGCTAATAACGACATGAAAATAAAAAACGATTAATAAAGGCTATGACCATTTTGTGACGTCAGAATACAAGAATGGTTTTAATATAAAAACTTAAAAAACGTGAAAGTATTGAAAAGGCAAACTTATCGAAAGATAAGGACGCAAAGTCAGGAACCTAAAACAGTTTTTTCTGTCAAGGTAGTCCGACTGCCACATATTTCATTCGAAACTTATTAGAGGTTAGGAGAAATGAAAGATGATGGCTTTTTTTAATGGGAAAAAGAAACCATAACCTTGGTTTTCCTAGATGGACTTATCAAAGAAAATACAAGATATCGTTTATAGATCATTATAAAAATGATGTAAAGATTTGTGCAGAAAATGGTTTTGTGCACAACAAAAGGGAGGAGAAATACATAATGAAAAGAAATTTAAAGAAAGCCTTTTCGTTCATATTGGTGCTCATGCTGGTGATCGGCTTGATTCCTGCACCGATATCTCTGGCAGCGCCGGGACCGGGAGAGGGATTGAATATTACCAATTCGGGCATTCAAAACACAGTTGTACAGCCTGCAAGCCTTACAAATGGAGCGATATGGACAAATAAAAGTGTATCACATCTAGGTAATGGGGAATTCCAAGTCACCTTAAGCGCAATCGGACAGAATTATGCGCTTTCGCCGATACAGAATCCTAATCCATTGGATATCGTCTTGGTTTTGGACTGTTCAGACTCAATGGATGAGGGAAGCCCTACGAAGATTTCAAGTATGAGGAATGCAGCAAACAGTGCTGTTGATATCTTGCTTGGTGTTACAGGTAATCGTGTTTCAATAGTAAAATTCAACAATACGGCTTTGAAAACAGTAAGCTTTAGCTCTGATCGTACCGCAAGTGGTGATCTAAAGCAAGGAATTACAGCTTTGCGAACAACATCAACAACTGGAAGAGAGAGTGATACGGCCTATACCAATATTCAGGATGCTTTCCGCAGAGCGCGAGAAGTAATAAACGACAGAGAGGATTCAGAAAAGCTGAATGGTCAATTCAGAAAGCCTGTTATTATCCTGATGAGCGATGGGGCTCCTACCCGTTATAATGCTGCGATAAACAGCAGTGCCGGTACAGCTGGAAGCACAGCTTATCCCACCACCAACGATGCAGTATGGCGGACGATCAAACAAGGTATGTATACGAAGACCAATGGTGATACCGCGTCTACGGCAGATGATATTGACATTTACACCATCGGATTTGATATCGATAATAATACAAATGCGATAACGACCTTGGCTCCTGAAGCTGGTAACACGGATTCTGTGAGGCCGATGGAGTTTACGGGGCAGACCCGTACGGCAACACAATCAGCAATAGTTCAGTACTATGGTACTAGAACCAGCAAGAGCGGGGCGAACAATGGCTGGTCTGTATGGAATCAGTCTACATCTCCTACTGCAGTAGTGGGCTTAACTTATCTACCTCCCCGAAATAATGAAATAACTGCTGGGGCATGGACCACTTTTAGTGCTGCTGGTTATGGTATAACGGCCCCAATTACTCAAAATTGGGGCTCCGCATGGATGCCTACTACCTATTTCGCATCAGCAACACCACTTACTAGTCCCGCTGCAGTCGAGTCAAATTATACAAGTGCTAATGGTGGCTATTATAGAACAAGGGCAGGCTTTTTCAATGCTACTCAAACCCGAACGGAATATCAGAATATTACCGGAGGGCAGGTTGCATTCAACCACAAATACTGGACTAAGAGTACCCTTGCAGACGCCAACCTGGCATCCATTCTGCAGGCATTCGCGGACTTGGCCAACCAGCTGACGACATTTGGACCAACACAGACTGTTGCTACCGGTCCGGCAATTTATAATAATGTCACAATTACGGATGTTATCGGAGCCGGATTTGAGCTTGTTACACCTTTGCCGGCGGGATTGACGTACAATTCCACTACAGGTGCTATAACATGGACCATTGACGGAAACTCCTTCAGCAGCCTTAACACGATGAATGCGGGCAGTACTTCATTCGATGCAAGTAAGTTAAGGAATATTTCATTTAAGGTCAAAATAAATGATCTTGTAGGATCAGGAACTTACTATACAAATGCAACTGCCAGTGCAATCGCTGCAGTAGCGGCGGAGAATCCTGCCTATAGTACAAATACTTACAACCAGAGTCTTCCAACGAAAGGTTTCCTGACTCTAGAGTATACTCCGGTCAATGCCACGATCACGATCGAAAAAACTGTGACGGGCGCTGCGATCGGACCAAATGAATTTAGCTTCAACGTATATGGTGACGCAAATCGTACGGAGCTGCTGACCTCCACGTCGATTACGATAAATGGAGCAGGAACTGTATCAACTTCTGTGAATCTGACGATACCGGGACAAAAATTCATTAACGGCGCTACTTCGACAGTTTTCGTTGAAGAGCTTGGAGACGAACCGGAATTTTGGACTTACGATAAGACGATGAAGACGGTTGATATTACCAGAAGCAATCCGTCCGGAAAAGCAAGCTTTACAAACAGCTACAATCCCGAGGGAACTCTGATTGTAAACAAAGCCTGGCCGCAGGATGGCCCTGGCGACGTAACAAGTGTTGCAGTCTATCTGGAGAAAAGAGTGGGGGACAATGCTTGGAATAGAATCAACTCGAGTGCGCCTTACACATTAGAAGCTTCAAAGGAGTGGACTCTCGAAATTCCCGGCCTTCAGATGGGTACAGAGTATAGGGTGAGCGAACTGCCTGGATCCTTGACACAGGACTATTATGCAACATCATCTCCGGGATCCATAATCTTTAGCGCATCTGATTTAGACAAAAATATAACCATTTCAAACCAGTATATTACTCCTACGGGAGATATCACTATCGTGAAGAATTGGAACGGTGGTACTTCCGAGGATCTGCCGGACCACGTAACGTTCAACTACGAATATGACAACGGGACTGAAGTAACGACCGGAGCGATCAATCTGACCGCCTCACAGGCTATGGCAAATAGCGAGGGGATGACATGGGAACTGAAAACTTCAGGATTAGGATTTGGAACCTACACATTCACTGAACAGATGGTTCAGGATTATACGGCTGCTGCGGCAACACAGTCTGTAACAATAATGCAAGAGCCTGTGTCAAGCAGAAGTGGAATTGTGACATTTGATAATAATTATGTCACTCCTTCGGGAAAACTGGTCGTTGAGAAAAAGTGGGAACAAGAAAACGGGGATACTCGCTTCCGCCCAGCGGACGGAATCTTAGTAAGACTGTTCCAGACACTTGCAGGAGAAACAACTGAAACAAAATACGGCGATGATGTTACGCTATCAGCCGCAAACAACTGGATTAAAACCTATGACAATCTTGCATGGGGGCAATATCGAGTAGAAGAGATTACAAATGTGGCTGACTATACGACTACATACTCCGCATTTAGTGTGGTACTGGCAAAGGGAACAAGGAATGATATCGGGCCTCGAGAAAAGAAAATTGATATCATAAATATCTTTGCTAACCCGAAAGGTCAAATCACCGTGGAGAAGAATTGGGTCGAGAGTGGACTGGAAGCTACAGACAGACCATCGGAGATTACGATAACTTTGAAGCGTGATGGTATTACGGTAGATAGTGTCACCTTCTCCGGAATCAATAATACCTCAAGCCATATCTTTGAAGGTCTTGATTTGAGCGGAACCTACACCGTTTCCGAAAGTGCATCGGGAGACGATGCTGCTAAGCTGAATGTTTACGAGAGGTCCGTTTCATACGGCGGAAATAACAGTGGCATCACGTTGAGTCCTATCGTTCGTTCGGGAAACGCGACGCTTACCAATACCTATGCCAGAGGAACCGTAACGGTGAACAAGATCTGGCAGGATGGCAATAATCCTCTCGGAGAAATGCCGAAAAAGGCAGAGGTAACTCTTTATAAAGTAACTGAGTATGAAGAAACAGTGGATGTTATCGGTGATGTTGATCTGGGAGATGGAATTACAGGCTCCGGAGTCATTGGAACAACCACCCGATCAGCCACAACGATCGGCATAGTTGATACAAAGGAAATAGATAGATCCACAACCCCTGCAAGCTATTCCGTAGTCTTCTACGATCTGGAGCTAGGAGAGAATATTTCCTACTATGCAGTTGAGGGAAAGATTCCATTCTATAAAACAACCTATTCCAATGAGCAGAAAGTGTCGAAGGTACCCGAAGAGGTATCTGTCATACTGACAGATGAAGACGACGGCGACAATGGAATCATTACAATAACAAATGAGTATACCGATCCAAGAGGAGAGTTGACGGTTTTCAAGACCTGGAGACACGGCAACAATCCGGCACCTCAGACAGAGGTTACGGTTGAGCTATATGAGGTGGTTGACAACAGCACGCTGGTTTATATAACCGATAAAACCTTCTCGGAAAGCCATACCTTTACAGGACTTACTCTTGGAGCAGTTTACACAGCAAAAGAAGTGGCAGTTGATAAGTACAGCACCGATTACAGCACAGATGATTATTATGCTCCCGAAAAGAATTACGAAACGGAAACAGTGGATTCCGACAGCATAACCATTACCAACACCTACATTCCTGAAAAGGGAAGTCTGCAGGTCATGAAGAAATGGGAAGGCAATACCGGAAGTGCTATTACTGCTACGTTGACCCGTTATTATCAGGGAACTGAGGGACAGATCGCAGACACTGAATTTAATGCTAAGGCGATATCCGTAGTGCTTGAAAACGGAAACGGCTGGACGAATAGTTTTGGATCTCAGGATGTGTATGGACCGGGTGGAGTGAAGTACGACTATCGTGTAGTGGAAAGCGGAGCAGATCTCTGGATGTACACCCCAAAGGTAATCCAGGACAAGCAGATGGTTTCAAATGTACAGACTGATTTGATCATTACCAACGTTTATACTCCAACGCGAGGTTCCTTGACCATCACGAAGGCATGGCCCAATGCAAATGGCACTCCGGACTCAATCAACTATAAGTTGTACGTAAATGGTGCTCCCCAGGAGGGCTACAGAACCTTATCCGCACCAACCTGGACGGAAACTCTGACCGATTTGGATGTAACCAAGTCCTATTACGTGGAAGAGATAAACGTACCTGAGGAATACGATGTTTCATACCATATTGATGAAAGAGTCAACGCGGATGGTATAGCAGTCTTTGATGAAAATAATCAGACAGGCTCGATAACCATTACAAATACGCGAACCGAAAATACTCCTCTGATCGTACTGGCAAAGGCGGTTGACAAGAAAGCCGTTATCCTCAGTGCAGAGGGAAAAGCAGAGTTTACGTACACATTGACCATTGAGAACAGAGGCAATCGTACACTGACCAATATCAATGTGGACGATCAGATGATAGCTTCCGGCACGGCAGTGGCTGCCAATATCCAGTATGTCACTTCAGCTTCCCTTGGTCTGTCAGGATCGAATGGTGCTACAATTACACCTCTTGCAACGACTCTGGCACCTGGAGCGAGCACTACCGCAGTGTATACGGTGATCGTTGATCAGGCAGGCGAATACATTAATACAGCCACAGCCAAGGGCGATTACGGAAATACCACATATACGTCGGCGCCTGCTGTGAAAAATGCCATTGTCAAGGATCTTGATCTGGTCATTGAAAAGCTGGTGCTTAGCGAAAAGAATATAAGAGGCAACGGAGGAAGCTTCCTCTATCAGATCACAGTCAGAAATGCAAGCGAATTTGATTTTTACGATGTTAACGTTCAGGATGAGATGATACCGACCAACTCCAATGCAACCATGAGCTACAGTTATGACGGGCCGTTGGTGTATCTGCCGGATGAGCACAGATTTGTGATTGGTGAATTGACAGCCGGTTCGGGTGACGTGGTATTCACATACACCGTGACCGTGTCGGGAACGGGAACCTATGACAATACGGCTACTGTAAACGGTGTTTATGAAAATGAATTGGGAAGCGGAACACGTTCCGACTTCGATCAGGAATCGGTAACGGTAACAAGAAGATCTAATCCTCCGAATGATCCTGAAGATCCGGAAGATCCACCAGTGATCATTGAGGAAGAAGATACTCCTGCAGGACCAACCCCTGATGAAATTATTGCGGATGATCCGATCCCGGCAGCACCGCTGCCTAAGACCGGCGGACTCGATGCATTGATGCTGTACGGATTGGGAGCATTGCTTGCAGGAAGTGGTTTCGCACTCAGAAGAAGAAACAAGGACAAATAATTAAGTTCAATACTATTCAAAAGCATTGACTTTTCGAGAGACAGATTCATTCATCTGTCTCTCGTTTTATCCTAGAACACGATGATAAATTGGCGAAACACTGGACTTTTCTGTATTTTTCTGGTATGTTTAGTCATATAAAAAGTGGTAAAAACCTCATGAAAGAGGACATCATGAGCCGCGAAAGAGTAAAACAATATTTTGATGAACATAATATACCAAATGAGATTGTTAAAATGCTTATTCGACGGCCTCGATTCATAAAATAGGCTTGACAGTCACCTGAATATATGGTAACTTAATTAAGCGACTTTATGGTAAGAACATGATATAATAGTGTAATTTATGTCATAAACAATGAATAAGCAATATAGAAGACGGAGCTTGAAACATGGCTCTGGATTTTAGATTAAATGGAGGACAATCATGAGAGTAAGAGTAACATTAGCCTGCGCAGACTGCAAGCAACGAAACTACAATACTACAAAGAACAAGAAAAACGATCCTGATCGTTTAGAGTTCTCAAAGTATTGCAAATTCTGCAAAAAGAATACCGCTCACAAAGAAACAAAATAAGGGAAGTGATACTATGGAAAAGGAAAAAGTAAAAAAGCCCGTTCCGGTGGCTCCTAAAAAACAAAGAGCCAGCATGAGAGATTATTTCAAAGGGATAAAGACAGAGGTTAAGAAAGTGGTATGGCCAACCAGAAAAGAACTCGTTTCCTTTACTGGCGTTGTACTGTTTGCCTGTGTTATGTTAAGTCTGGGAATATGGCTTGTAGACTCCGCTTTCCTAGCATCCCTGAAATTTGTATTAAACATTAGTTTCTAAAGAAAAAAAAGGAAGGCACAAATGGCCAAAAGTAAAAAGAGTGATGAATTCGAAGAATTCGTAGAACTTGACGATCTTGATCTTGAAGTCGAAGAAGAAGTCGAAGACTTTGAAGAGGAAGAGGAAGAATCTGAAATAGATGAAGATCCGGAGGATGATGAGGAAGCTGAGGCGAAAACAGAAGATCTCCAATCGGAGGTGCTGATCGAAGCGGAACCGGATCATAGAACTGTGGAAGAAGACATCGTTGGCGACAAATCGAAAAAAGCAAAATGGTATGTCGTCCATACCTATTCCGGTCATGAAAATAAAGTAAAAGTCAATATTGAGAAGATCGTTGAGAACAGAGGGATGCAGGAATTGGTTCTCAGCATTATAGTGCCTACCGAAGATCATGTTGAAATAAAAAACGGCCAAAGAAAAGTCAAGACACGAAAAATGTTCCCCGGGTATGTACTTGTAAAGATGATTGTTACCAACGAATCGTGGTATCTGGTCAGAAACACACAGGGTGTTACAGGTTTCGTGGGCCATGGGTCCGAGCCGATTCCTCTTACCAATGAAGAAGTAAGAAGAATGGGAATCGAGAAAGTATATATTCAGATGGATATCGAACATGGTGACAGCGTCAAGGTAATCAACGGACCATTCGAAAGCTTTATGGGTGTTGTCGAAGAAGTCAATATGGATAAGCAGACCCTGAAGGTAAGGATCTCCATGTTTGGAAGAGATACCCCTGTAGAATTGGAATTCGGTCAGGTAGATAAGATTTAAAAATGAACCAGCCAACAGACAGTGAGTGTTCCACGCCGTAACCATACGGTATGCTGATAGAGCAAGAATCACTGCACAGCGCAGAGAAAGGAGACCGATTGATATGGCAAAAAAAGTTGAAGGATTGATTAAACTGCAGATTCCCGCAGGGAACGCTACTCCGGCACCACCGGTTGGACCGGCGCTAGGACAAAAGGGCGTTAACATTATGGATTTTTGTAAACAGTTTAATGCAAAGACTGCCGACCAGCCAGGAATGATCATCCCTGTAGTAATTACAGTTTATGCCGATAGATCATTCACATTTGTTACGAAGACACCGCCGGCAGCAGTGCTGCTGAAAAAAGCAGCAAACCTAAAGTCTGCTTCCGGAGAACCGAACAAGAAAAAGGTTGCAACACTGAGTGTTGATGAGGCAAGAGAAATTGCAAAGATCAAAATGCCGGACTTAAATGCTGCAAATCTTGACAGTGCAACTGAAATGATCAAGGGCACCGCAAGAAGCATGGGAATTGTTATTAAGGATTAGTAACGTGGGAGGCAATGCCGTTCGCACCACAAGGAGGTAAATGAAAATGCCTAAAAGAGGTAAAACGTACAAAGAGTCAGCAAAATTAGTTGACAGAAGCACATTATACGATGTAAACGATGCATTAGGATTAGCAGTTCAGACTGCAAAAGCGAAATTTGACGAAACAGTTGAAGTTCATATCAAGCTTGGCGTAGACGGAAGACATGCAGACCAGCAGGTTAGAGGCGCAATCGTACTGCCACATGGTACCGGTAAAACGAAGAGAGTATTAGTATTCGCAAAGGGACCAAAAGCAGCAGAAGCAGAAGCAGGCGGAGCAGATTATGTAGGCGCAGAAGAGCTGGCCACAAAGATTCAGACAGAAAACTGGTTTGACTTTGATGTAGTGGTAGCTACACCGGATATGATGGGTGTAGTAGGCAGACTCGGTAAGATCTTAGGACCGAAGGGTCTGATGCCAAACCCTAAATCAGGAACTGTAACCATGGATGTTGAAAGAGCTCTTCAGGAGATCAAAGCCGGTAAGGTTGAGTATCGACTGGACAAGACAAACATCATCCATACACCAATCGGAAAGGTTTCTTTTGGAACAGAAAAGCTTGCTGATAATTTCAATGCTTTACTGGAAGCAGTTGTTAAGGCAAAGCCGGCAGCAGCAAAGGGACAGTATCTGAAGAGTGTTACAGTAGCTTCAACCATGGGACCTGGAGTCAAGGTTAACCCGATTAAAATAACATTCTAATCAACAAACTAAAAATTGAATACCAGCCGTAGACAGCAGGTGCGAAAGCTTAATGTCCTGCCAAGGTTTCTCATATGTAATATTACGATATTATGATGGCCTTTTCTGTCTATGGCGGGGAAGGCCCTTTTAATTTGCAAAATCGCCTTATGGTAGTAAGGCGGGAGAGGAGAACAGAAAATGTCAGTTGAACATCTTAAAGAAAAACAGGCGGTAATTGATGAAATCAAGGAAAAGCTTGAAAGAGCCCAGTCTGCAGTTGTCATCGATTATCTTGGAATCACAGTAGCTCAGGCAGATGCCATGAGAAAAAAATTACGTGATGCCAACGTAGACTATACCGTATATAAGAACAAACTTGTAAACAGAGCAATTGAGGGAACGAAATATGAATCCTTGAAGGACGTGCTTTCCGGACCAAGTGCTTTCGCCATCAGCTATGACGATGCAATCGCACCGGCTAGAGTGATCAGTGGAATCATGAAGGAATATAAGAAGATGGATTTTAAAGCAGGTGTGATTGAAGGCACCTTCTACGATGCAGATGGCGTAAAAACAATCGCATCACTTCCGTCAAGAGAAGAACTCATCGCCAAATTCATGGGCAGCATTCAGTCACCGATTTCCAAATTTGCTCGTACTTTGCAGGCGATTGCTGACGCGAAGGCTGAGTAATCAATCGAAACAAATAATAGAATTAAATTAAAAATCTCAAATTAGAAATTTATAAAGGAGAAAATTAAAATGAATAAAGATCAAATTATCGAAGCGATAAAAGCGATGACAGTTTTAGAAGTAAATGAGCTTGTTAAGGCTTGTGAAGAAGAATTCGGCGTATCCGCTGCGGCTCCAGTAGCAGCAGCAGGTGCAGTAGCAGCAGTTGAGGTTGAAGAGCAGACTGAATTTACAGTTGTTCTTGTAAGTGCCGGCGCAGAAAAGATCAAGGTTATCAAGGTTGTCAGAGAGTTGACAGGACTTGGACTGAAGGAAGCGAAAGACTTAGTAGACGGCGCTCCTGCAAATGTTAAGGAAGGCGTATCCAAGTCTGAAGCTGAAGAAGTAAAAGCGAAGCTTACTGAAGTTGGCGCTACCGTAGAAATGAAATAAGTAATCAAAATTTACAACGCTCCGTAAGGAGCGTTGTGATTTGACGAATGAGAATAGCCCGTTACCATTACAGAACAAATTATAGCGTAAAAGAATAACATCGCACAGCCATAACTGCTTACATTTTGCATGAAACTATTTCGTGTAAGGATGTATAACAAATCACAAAAAAGGCGATTCTTAAGAATAATCGCCTTTTTCTATTTCTCGAAGTATTGCTTGATGTTCTTGAAATATTGCTTGACTACTTGATGCTCTTATGATATTATAGTACATTGCCACGCGAAGTATTTTGTTTTCTATGCAAGGAGTGATGAATATGCCAAATCCCGTTAAAATAGGTAAAAAAACACGAATGAGCTACTCGAAGATAAATGAAGTAGCGGCAATGCCAAATCTGATCCAGATACAAACCGAATCATATGACTGGTTCATCGAAGAAGGCCTTAGGGAGGTCTTTGAAGACATATCTCCTATTAAAGATTATGCAGGGAATTTAGTTTTAGAATTTATAGATTATTCTCTGAAGGACTCCCCCAAATATGATCAGGAAGAATGTAAAGAACGTGACGTAACATATGCAGCTCCATTAAAGGTGAAAGTTAGACTCGTGAATAAAGAAACCGGCGAAGTAAAAGAGCAGGAAGTATTCATGGGAGATTTTCCGTTGATGACGGAAAAAGGAACCTTTATCTACAACGGTGCCGAACGAGTTGTCGTAACTCAACTGGTCCGTTCCCCGGGCCCTTATTATAATGTTACTGTGGATAAATCAAATAACAAACTATTCTCAACCACGATCATCCCGAACCGAGGCGCATGGCTTGAGTACGAGACGGACTCCAACGAAATCATTTCCGTTCGTGTGGACCGTACCAGAAAGCAGCCGGTAACCACTTTGCTTCGTGCATTGGGATTTGCAACAGACCAGGAAATCGTCGACATCTTTGGTGAAGATGAAAGGTTGCGAAGAACCATCGAAAAAGACCCTACAAAGAATTATGAAGAAGGATTAAAGGAAATATACAAAAAGTTGAGACCGGGAGAACCTCCAACAGTGGAAAGTGCCAAGTCTCTTCTTGATTCCCTGTTTTTTGATCCGAAGCGATATGATTTAGCGAAGGTAGGAAGATATAAATATAATAAGAAGCTGGGCTTATCCAACCGAATCATCGGATGCGTTGCAGCGGAACATATCATCGACCCGAACACCGGAGAAATTTTGGTGGAAAAGGATGCTAAGATTTCGAGGGAAGCCGGCTTCCGAATCGAAAATGCTGGGGTGAAGCAAGTCTATGCATACAGCAAGACGGAAGACGGACATGTTGTGAAAATTATCGGAAACAACTTTGTCAGCCTTGCGGATTATATCCCCTTCAGTCTGGAAGGCGTTAAAATTACCGACAGAGTTTACTTCCCTGTTTTAAAGGAATTATTGGAAAACCACGAGGGAGAGGCGGCGATCAAGGAAGCATTGCTGCAGAACAAAGCGAACCTGTCCCCCAAACATATTATAATTGATGATATTATCGCTTCCGTGAGCTACATTCTAAATCTGAACCACGGCATCGGAAACGTTGACGACATCGACCATCTGGGAAACAGACGACTGAGAACGGTTGGAGAGCTTTTACAGAACCAGTTCCGTATCGGACTTGCCCGTATGGAAAGAGTCGTCAAGGAAAGAATGACGATTCAGGATATCGAGGTAACGACTCCTCAGGCATTGATGAACATCCGACCGGTTACGGCTGCTATTAAGGAGTTCTTCGGAAGCTCTCAGCTGTCGCAGTTTATGGATCAGACCAATCCGCTGGCGGAGCTGACTCACAAGAGAAGACTGTCTGCGTTGGGTCCAGGTGGTCTGTCCCGAGAAAGGGCCGGATTCGAAGTCCGGGATGTACATCACTCCCACTACGGAAGAATGTGCCCCATTGAGACGCCTGAAGGTCCGAACATCGGCTTGATTGGCTCCCTGACGACCTACGGAAAAATCAATGAGTACGGCTTTATCGAAGCTCCATATCGACGTGTGGATAAGAGCAAGGGTATTGTTACGAAAACCATTGATTATTTAACTGCGGATGAAGAAGAAATGCTCATTATCGCACAGGCCAACGAGCCCCTTGATTCCGAAGGGAGATTTGTCAATCACAGAGTTGCATCCCGAGGCGCAGGCGGAGATATCGACCTGGTGCCAAGAGATTTAATTGACTATATGGACGTATCACCAAAGCAAGTCGTATCCGTTGCTACGGCAATGATTCCATTCCTAGAAAATGACGACGCAAACCGAGCCCTCATGGGATCCAACATGCAGCGTCAGGCAGTTCCGCTTCTGATCACAGACGCACCGATCATCGGAACCGGTATGGAATATACGGCAGCCAGAGACTCCGGCGTCGTACTGCTGGCAAGAAATGAAGGTACCGTTGAATATGTTGATGCAACAAAGATTAAAATAAGAAGAGCCGACGGCAATGGGATTGACGAATATAAGATGCTGAAGTTCAAGCGTTCCAATCAGGGAACTTGCATCAACCAAAAGCCGATCGTCAGCAGGAATGAACATATAGAACAGGGAGAGGTCATCGCAGATGGACCTTCCACCCAAATGGGTGAAGTCGCGCTGGGCAAGAACCTGCTCATTGGCTTTATGACTTGGGAAGGCTACAACTACGAGGACGCGATCATATTAAATGAAAAATTGATCATGGAAGACGCGCTTACCTCTCTGCATATAGAGGAGTATGAGGCGGAAGCCAGAGATACAAAGCTGGGACCTGAAGAAATCACCAGAGATATTCCAAACGTCGGAGAAGACGCATTGAGAGATCTGGATGAGGAAGGGATCGTTCGAATCGGCGCAGAAGTAAGCGCGTCTGACATTCTGGTCGGTAAGGTTACTCCGAAGGGAGAAACGGAACTGACAGCAGAAGAACGTTTGCTGAGAGCAATCTTCGGAGAAAAAGCGAGGGAAGTCAGAGATACCTCCCTGCGTGTTCCTCACGGAGAAGCGGGTATCGTGGTAGACGTCAAGGTTTTCTCAAGAGAAAACGGCGACGAGCTACCTCCTGGCGTAAACAAGCTGGTAAGATGCTATATCGCAACCAAGAGAAAGATCAGCGTCGGGGATAAGATGGCCGGACGTCACGGAAACAAGGGTGTTATTTCCAGAATTCTGCCGGAAGAAGATATGCCGTTCATGGAGAACGGAGTACCCCTTGAGGTCATGCTGAACCCTCTGGGTGTTCCTTCCCGTATGAACGTCGGGCAGGTACTGGAAACCCATCTTGGTCTGGCAGCGAAATATAAAGACTGGTATATAGCAACACCGGTATTCGATGGAGCAAGCGAGCTGGATATCATAGATTTGCTAAAAGAGTGTGGATATCCGGAGAGCGGAAAGCTGGTGTTACGAGACGGAAGAACCGGAGAAGCGTTTGACAACTCGGTTACCGTCGGATATATGTATATGCTGAAGTTGCATCACCTTGTTGATGACAAGATTCATGCAAGAAGCACAGGACCTTATTCCTTAGTAACGCAGCAGCCTTTGGGCGGTAAGGCACAGTTCGGAGGACAGAGATTCGGAGAAATGGAAGTATGGGCATTGGAAGCCTATGGAGCCGCCTATACACTACAGGAAATCCTCACCGTGAAATCCGACGACGTGGTAGGACGGGTCAAGACCTACGAAGCCATCGTCAAGGGTGAGAACATTCCTGAACCGGGAATCCCTGAATCCTTCAAGGTTCTGATCAAAGAAATGCAGAGTCTTGGCTTGGACGTAAAAGTGCTGACAGACTCAAATGAGGAAATAGAGATTAAGGAATCTGCTGAGTTAGACGGCATTTCCGGTTTGGAAAGCATCATCGATATTGAGGCGATTGCGGACGAAGGCGAATTCTTTGAAGAAGGTGGCTTCACGGAAGAGATCGTGGATGAAGAGATCGAAGATGAAGACTTGGAAATGGATTTGATAGACGAAGATTTCAATGATGAATTATAACGAGTCGAAAATTGAACCTAACACGCCTCGTTGAAACGCTCGGATATAAGAAAATTTTCTACACTCGAAAATTTTCTTCGAATGCGTTATAACGCATCAATTTAAATGCCTTATTTATGAAAGGGGGAGAAGCTCCTTGTACGAATTAAACAATTTTGAAGCACTGCAAATCAGTCTTGCATCAACAGAAAAAATAAGAAGCTGGTCAAAAGGAGAGGTTAAAAAACCCGAAACGATTAATTACAGGACACTAAAACCCGAAAAAGAAGGTCTGTTTTGTGAAAAGATATTTGGACCGACCAAGGATTGGGAATGTCACTGCGGTAAATATAAAAGGATCCGGTATAAAGGAATCGTTTGCGACCGATGCGGAGTAGAGGTTACGAAAGCAAAGGTCAGAAGAGAGAGGATGGGCCACATTGAACTTGCGGCACCCGTTTCTCATATCTGGTATTTCAAGGGAATTCCAAGCAGAATGGGATTGGTCCTTGACATCTCCCCACGAAATTTGGAAAAGGTTCTATATTTTGCTGCATATATCGTAACGGACCCGGGTAATTCCGGACTTGGATACAAGGAAATCCTGACCGAGCAGCAGTATAGAGAATCAAAGGAAAAGTTTGGAAACGGATTCAAGGCAGCTATGGGAGCAGAAGCAATCCGTGACTTGCTGGCACAGATTGATTTGGTCGCACTTTCGGATGACATGAGAAAAAAGCTGAAAGAGGCCTCTGGACAAAAGAAGATTAGAATCGTAAGAAGGCTTGAAGTGATTGAAGCACTGAGATTATCCGGAAACCATCCTGAATGGATGGTTCTAGAGGTGATCCCGGTAATTCCGCCGGATTTAAGACCCATGGTACAGCTGGACGGTGGACGCTTTGCGACCTCCGACCTGAATGACTTATACAGAAGAGTAATCAATAGAAACAATCGATTGAAGAGACTGCTGGATCTGGGCGCTCCTGACATTATCGTAAGAAATGAAAAGAGAATGCTGCAGGAAGCGGTTGATGCACTGATCGACAATGGCAGAAGAGGAAGACCGGTAACCGGTCCCGGAAGCAGACCACTGAAATCCTTGTCCGACATGTTAAAGGGAAAACAGGGAAGATTCCGACAGAATCTGTTAGGAAAGCGAGTTGACTATTCAGGCCGTTCCGTAATCGTTGTTGGACCGGAACTGAAGTTCTATCAGTGCGGACTTCCTAAGAAGATGGCATTGGAACTGTTCAAGCCTTTCATTATGAAAAAGCTGGTTCAGAAGGGTCATTCCCATAACATTAAAAGTGCAAAGAGAATGGTAGAGAAGGTAAGACCAGAGGTTTGGGACGTACTTGACGAGGTAATCAAGGAACATCCTGTGCTGCTGAACCGTGCCCCTACCCTTCACAGACTCGGCATTCAGGCCTTTGAGCCGGTTCTGGTAGAAGGAAAGGCCATTAAGCTGCATCCACTGGTATGTACTGCATATAATGCCGACTTCGACGGAGACCAGATGGCCGTTCACGTTCCTCTGTCCGTGGAAGCGCAGGCTGAAGCAAGATTCCTCATGCTTTCCGTAAACAATATTCTTGCGCCGAAGGATGGATCCCCGATCACCACGCCTACACAGGATATGATCTTAGGGAGCTACTATCTGACTCATCCGGGTGTTGAAGAGAGAAATACAAAAGCCGAGAAAGGCGATGGAAAGATCTTCACAGATTATGATGAAATGCTTATGGCTTACAGAAATGGAATTGTGGGGCTTCATGCAAAAGTCAAGGTAAGAATGTTTATAGAAGGGGATGGAAGAGGAAAATTAGTCGAGTCAACCGTTGGCAGATTCATTTTCAATGAAAAGATTCCTCAGGACATGGGATATGTTGACAGAGAAGTTGATAAATACTCTCTTGAGGTTGACTTCCTCTGTGACAAGAAAAAACTGACACAGATCATTGACAAGTGCTATCGTACCCATGGAAATACAAGAACTGCAATCCTGCTTGACTATATTAAGGAAACAGGCTTCCATTACTCCACAATAGGCGCGATTACAATCAGCGTCTCTGATATGGAAATACCGGAAGCAAAGACAGCTATCCTATCAGAAGCAGAAAAGAAGGTTGAAAAATATGAATCCGCTTATCGAAGAGGACTCATGTCCGATTCCGAGCGATATGAGAGAGTCATTGACACCTGGAACGATGCAACGGATGATGTAGCGAACGCATTGATGAAGTCACTGGGGACCTTAAACAACCTGTTCATCATGGCACATTCGGGAGCGAGAGGAAGCAAAAGCCAGATCAAGCAGATCGGCGGAATGCGTGGACTGATGGCAAATGCTTCAGGGCAGACCATCGAGATTCCGATCAAATCCAACTTCCGTGAAGGCCTGTCCGTTTTGGAATACTTTATTTCCACCAACGGTGCAAGAAAGGGTCTTGCCGATACGGCGCTGAGAACAGCCGACTCCGGATATCTGACCAGACGACTGGTTGATGTCAGCCATAACGTGATCGTGAGAGAATTTGACTGCGGCACCGATGAAGGAATCGAAGTAAGAGCATTTGCAGACGGCAAGGAAATCATCGAACCGCTCAAGCTTCGTATCGTTGGACGTATTTCATTAACTGACATTGTCAATCCAAAGACCGGGAAACTGATTGTGGAGCAGGGAGAAGAAATTCTTGAAGCTGCTGCGGAAGAGATTGAAACAAGCGGCGTCGAAGCCGTTGCAATCAGATCGGTTATGACCTGCCATAGCGTCTACGGAATTTGTGCAAAGTGTTACGGCAGAAACCTTGCCACGGGCGAGGGCGTAAATATCGGCGAAGCGGTTGGTATCACAGCAGCCCAGTCCATCGGAGAACCGGGTACCCAGTTGACAATGCGTACCTTCCATACCGGAGGTGTAGCAGGAAGTGACATTACCCACGGTCTTCCTCGAGTTGAAGAATTATTTGAAGCACGAAAGCCGAAAGGACTTGCAGAAATCTGCGAAGCCGACGGAACCGTTGTTTCCATCGAGACAAGGAAAGACAACAAGACAGAAATAAAAGTCAGAGGCGAAGAGGTTAGAGATTACATCATACCTTATGGTGCAAGACTGAACGTGAAGGAAGGCGATTATCTTCTCGCCGGAGACCAGATCACAAAGGGACCTCTCAATCCTCATGATATACTAAGATTAAACGGCGTGGAAGGTGTATACCAGTATCTTCTCAAGGAAGTGCAGAGGGTATACAAACAACAGGGTGTAGACATCAACGACAAGCACGTCGAAGTAATCGTAAGCCAGATGCTTTCCAAGTATAAGATCGAAGAGGCAGGAGACACCGCGCTTCTACCGGGAGGCTTGTACAGCAAGTTTGAGTTGGATGAAGCCAACGAAGCTGCAGAAAAAGCAGGCGAGGAAGCTGCGATTGGCAAGAGGATTCTGCTTGGGATCACAAAAGCATCCCTGGCGACCAATTCCTTCCTGTCTGCAGCATCCTTCCAGGAAACGACACGTGTTCTGACGGATGCAGCGATCAAAGGAAAGAATGACAAACTCCTTGGACTAAAAGAAAATGTTATTATCGGAAAATTGATTCCTGCCGGAACCGGTATGAAACGATATAAGAACATCAGCGTTGACTATGGTATCAATACCGAACTGATGGATTCGTTTAAACCGCCGATTGAAGAGGAAGATTATGACGATTTTAGCGGGGAAGCCGTAAGGGCAGCCGATGTCGAAGCAGTAGCAAACATGTCGGAAAAGGTTGAAATTTCAGATATCATTGAGATTGAATGACAGCATCGCCATCGACTTGTGTGTCCATTTGAACCACACAATAATCAATTGACATGTCGAATCTATCTGTGATATACTATGCGTTGGTTTTGAGTCTATTTGACTTAAAATATAACGAGGCGGGGATGTCCCCTGCCTCGTTGAAACGCGCCGATGTAAGAAAATTTCTACAATCGAAAATTTTCTATGGGTGCGCTACTAGTTATTGTGCCTTGCACAAGACAAGGAAAGGAGAACAAAGAATGCCTACAATTAATCAGTTGGTTCGTGAAGGAAGAACTCGTGCGATCAAGAAGTCAACGTCCCCAGCTCTGCTAAAAGGTATGAACACAATCAGAAGAAAGCCTACAGACACAGAAGCACCTCAGAAGAGAGGCGTATGCACTTCCGTAAAAACAGTGACTCCTAAGAAACCAAACTCTGCTCTTAGAAAAGTAGCGAGAGTACGTCTGTCAAATGGTATTGAAGTAACAGCTTATATTCCTGGTATTGGTCATAACCTTCAGGAGCATAGTGTTGTGCTGATCAGAGGCGGAAGAGTCAAAGATCTTCCGGGTGTAAGATACCACATCATCAGAGGAACTCTTGATACTGCAGGCGTAGCTAAGAGAAATCAAGCTCGCTCAAAATACGGAGCAAAGAGACCAAAAGCAGCAAAATAATCGGGAAAAAATTGCACAGATAATTTTGCGCAAGACGAAGTGTGGCTAATCAAGCATGAAGAAGCCGACAACAAAGTATTGCACAAAATTGGCAAGTAAGAAGTGCCCTTGATATATAAATAATAGTATCATGTGCACCGCGGCATCGAAAACGGTGTCGAGTACCGAGCAAAAGCGCAAAATCAGTTATTATTTAATTGCGCTGATAATTTTGCGGAAGGCAGACAAGGCGGCTGAAGTCGCCGGAAATAAGCATTACGCGGAATTAGCAAGCAAGGAGGGAAGAGAAGTGCCAAGAAAAGGAAATATACCAAAAAGAGATGTACTTCCTGATCCGGTTTACGGAAGTGTTGTTGTAGCAAAGCTGATCAACAGCATCATGCTGGACGGAAAAAAGGGAGTCGCTCAAGCAATCGTTTATGATGCATTTGACATGATAAAGAAGAACACAGGGGAAGAGCCCCTTGTTATCTTCGATAAGGCGATGAGCAATATTATGCCTGTTCTAGAAGTAAAAGCAAGACGTGTCGGTGGTGCGAACTACCAGGTACCGATCGAAGTTAGAACAGACAGACGTCAGACGCTGGCAATCAGATGGCTTACAAAGTACACAAAGGCCAGAGGCGAAAAGACAATGTATGAAAGACTTGCTAAGGAATTGATGGATGCGGCAAACAGTACCGGAGCATCTGTAAAGAAGAAGGAAGATACCCACAAGATGGCAGATGCCAACAGAGCGTTTGCACATTACAGATGGTAATTGAAATTAATGTTAATTAAGATTTTTAGAAAGAAGCAGAAAGGAGGTTTCTAGTATGCCTAGACAATTCCCGCTTGAGAAAACAAGAAATATTGGTATTATGGCACATATAGATGCTGGAAAGACCACAACTACAGAAAGAATACTGTTTTACACAGGTAAAACCCATAAGCTTGGCGAAGTTCACGAAGGGGCGGCCACGATGGACTGGATGGAACAGGAGCAGGAGAGAGGGATCACTATTACCTCTGCTGCGACGACTGCCCAATGGAATGATACTAGAATCAATATTATAGACACACCCGGCCACGTTGACTTTACCGTTGAGGTAGAACGATCACTGAGAGTTCTGGATGGAGCGGTTACAGTTCTTTGTGCAAAGGGTGGAGTTGAGCCCCAGTCTGAAACGGTTTGGAGGCAGGCAGAAAAGTATGGCGTTCCGAGAATGATCTTTGTCAATAAGATGGATATCATGGGAGCAGACTTTTTCCGTGTTGTCGGTATGGTAAAAGACAGACTGAAAGCAAACGCTGTTCCGATTCAGCTTCCGATTGGTGCTGAGGACAGCTTTGTCGGTATTGTAGATTTAGTTGAACTAAAGGCTGAAATCTATAAGGACGATCTGGGGAAAGAAATTGAAGTAGTTGAAATCCCTGCAAACCTTAAGGATATAGCTGATGAAGCAAGACACAACCTTGTTGAAGCGATTGCAGATTCTGATGAAGAATTACTGATGAAATATCTGGATGGCGAAGAGCTTACAAATGATGAAATCAGAGGTGCAATTAGAAAGATGACCATTGCCGGTAAATTGATACCGGTGATCTGCGGATCATCCTATAAAAACAAAGGTGTTCAAATGCTTTTGGATGCAGTTGTTGCGTATATGCCTTCTCCTTTAGACATTCCTGCAATTAAGGGAATTCTCCCTGATACGGAAATAGAGGAAACAAGACCCGCTGATGATAAAGGACCGTTTTCAGCCCTTGCATTCAAGATTATGGCTGACCCGTTTGTAGGCAAGCTTGCATTCTTCAGAGTATACTCAGGAACACTGAAATCAGGTTCATATGTCCATAACTCAACGAAGGATAAGAAGGAACGTATTGGAAGAATTCTTCAGATGCATGCAAACAGGAGAGAAGATATCGAAGAAGTCTACTCTGGTGATATTGCAGCAGCAGTAGGCTTAAAGGATACAACAACTGGGGACACTTTATGTGATGAAAAGCATGCAATCATACTGGAATCCATGCAATTTCCTGATCCGGTTATTGAAATCGCCATTGAGCCTAAGACCAAAGCAGGTCAGCAAAAAATGGGCCTCGGATTAGCGAAGCTTGCAGAAGAAGATCCAACATTCAAAACCTATACCAACGAAGAAACCGGGCAGACCATTATTGCAGGTATGGGAGAACTTCATCTGGAAATTATCGTAGACAGACTTCTGCGTGAATTCAAGGTAGAAGCAAATGTTGGAAAACCACAGGTATCCTATAAAGAAACCCTTTCCGGTCATGCGGATGTGGATCATAAGTATGCGAAACAATCCGGAGGACGTGGACAATACGGTCATGTTAAAATCAGAGTTTCTCCGAGAGAGCCTGGTGCTGGATTTGAATTCAAGAATGCAATTGTCGGCGGTTCGATTCCTAGAGAATACATCGGTAAAATCGAAGAGGGTATTCGAGAAGCTATGATGAACGGACCTTTGGCGGGCTATCAGGTTGTAGACGTAGGCGTTGAACTGTATGACGGTTCATACCATGAAGTTGACTCCTCTGAAATGGCTTTCAAAATTGCAGCATCCATGGCATTCAGAGAAGCAGCGAAAAAAGCAAAGCCTGTTTTACTTGAACCGATCTTTAAGATCGAGGTTACAGTTCCTGAAAACTATATGGGAGATGTAATCGGTGATATCAGTTCAAGGAGAGGTAAAATCGAAGGTACGGATATCCGTTCCGGAGCAGTTGCGGTAAGAGGATTTGTTCCTCTTTCTGAAATGTTCGGATACGCGACAGACTTGAGATCAAAAACCCAAGGCCGAGGCGTGTACGTTATGCAGTTTGATCATTTTGAAAAGCTGCCGGAGAGCTTATTGGAAAAAATTAATAAATAACGAGGCGAAATTTCTCGCCTCGTTGAAACGCACAGACGTAAGAAAATTTTCTACAGCCGAAAATTTTCTACTAAAGCGTTATAAACGAAAATAATAAAATGGAGGATAACGAAAATGGGAAAAGCTAAATTTGAACGAAATAAGCCCCATGTTAACATCGGGACAATCGGTCATGTAGACCACGGCAAGACAACATTGACAGCCGCAATCACAAAGACATTATTTAAGAGATTCGGACTCGGCCAGATGGTAGCCTTCGATCAGATCGACAAGGCACCGGAAGAA